>NZ_LT907844.1:0-600000 GCF_900215505.1 Cohaesibacter sp. ES.047 | reverse complement strand
CGATTTCCTGCTGCAGGGTATTGTCAGATCCTGCGAGCTCCTCGATCTTGCGCACGGCATGCAGAACCGTCGTGTGGTCGCGACCGCCAAACCGCCGACCGATTTCCGGCAGGGAGCGTGGCGTCAGCATCTTGGACAGATACATCGCGATCTGGCGCGGACGCACGATCGTGCGGGTCCGGCGAGAAGACAACAGGTCAGAGCGTGACACATTGTAATGCTTGGAAACAACGCGCTGGATATCCTCGATACGGATGCGGCGCGGCTCTTTCGAGCGGATCAGATCCTTCAGTGCCTGCTCGGCCATCTCCACCGAAATCGGAGCGCCGGTCAGTTGATTGTGTGCCATCAGGCGGTTGAAAGCACCATCAAGATCCCGTCCATTCGAGCGGATGATGCCGGCCACATGGTCAAGCACCAGCTCGGGAATGGCCAGATTCGGATCCCGGCGCGACGCCTGCTGGGCACGATCCGTGAGGATCGAGCGCCGCAGTTCCTTCTCAAGGGGCTGCAATTCGCTGACCAGACCACCGGCCAGACGCGAACGGACGCGTTCATCGAGGCTTTCCAGCTCGACCGGCGGGCGATCAGCCGCAACCACCACCTGACGGGCGCCGTCGATGAGGCTGTTGAGCGTGTGGCAGAATTCCTGCTGGATCGACTTGCCCTGCAGGAACTGCAGATCGTCGATCAGGAGAATATCGATGTCGCGCAATGTGTCCTTGAAGTCGAGAGCCGACTGGCTCTTGAGCGCCTGAACGAACGAATACATGAAGCGTTCAGCCGTCAGATAAAGCACCTTGGCCGACGGATTGGACTTTTTGGCTTCCCAAGCGATGGCCTGCAAAAGGTGTGTCTTGCCCAGACCGACAGACGCATGGATGAACAGCGGGTTAAAAGAAACCGGCTGGCCTGGCTGAGCCATGGCGACCTGTTTTGCTGCCGCATGTGCGAGGGTGTTGGACTGGCCCACAACGAAGGTTTCGAAGGTCAGACGCGGATCGAGCGGCGAGCCGCCCATATGATCATGATCGGAACTCATGGAGCTGCTGGCCTGCTGACGGGCAAAAGCACTTGAATGCTCGCCACCGTCCAGAGCCGGAGCCTGAGTTTTGGCCTGCGCAGGCTTGGGACGAACGGCGCCGCGCACGAACAAATCGATTCGGCGCACCTGCTCGCATTCCTCGCGCCAGAGCGACATCAGCAGTTCGCCATAATGAGACTGGATCCAGGATTTCAGAAACCGGGTCGAAACCGACAGGATAACCAGTCCGTTCTGTTCGTCTTCCAATTCAACGCTTGCGAACCAGCTTGAAAAGACATCTTCTCCGAGCTCTGCCTGCAACCGCTGTCTAACACGATCCCATTCTTCTTTGCCCACTTTCACCGAAGGCTCCTCTTGTCGGGAGGCAGCCTTAGGAAAAGCTTGATGAGCAGCCGCACCCATCTCCATATCAACATTTTCCTTTGTGGCCGTCTGCTGTGTTTTCATTTTTATTTACTAGCCCAATAGCCGCCAAAAAACAGCGGTTTTCCTTGACAAGCCGCAATCTCGGCGAAATTTTCCGCTCTCTCGATCACGACCAGGTTGCGTCTTTAAACGAAATTGTCGAAAGCGACAATTCGTATTCTTCAGAACTGCCGCCACGGAAGCCCTGCATGCTTCCAGCCGTTCTGCTGTCCCCGATGCAAGTTGACGTCCAAATCCCCCTCGAAGCCGGACGCAATATTGTAGCAGGGTCCCTGCCACCGCTCTGTCATCTCAATTGCCGCATTTTTCGATCGAACGCCTGACCGGCAAAGAAACAACAGGGCTGAATTCTGTTCTACACTTCGTTTGTGCAGTTCTGCCATGAGCTGATCGGCGAAATTCGCATTCACCTGCATTTGAGGATAGGAAATCCACTCGATCAGAAGCACGTCCCTTGCCGCATCCTCAAGCACAGGCACGCCGACATAGGACCATTCCGCATGGGTTCGCACATCAATGAGGACCGCGTTCGGGTCTTGGCACAACAGATCCCAGGCTTTGCTTACCTCAAGATCGCCAGCATACGATTCCGCATTCCGCAAAGACACACACTCCTTAGAGAATGATCCGCAAGGACCATCCTTTCAAAACTGAACACATGTTGCATTTGGGCAGAAATCACTCCTTCACCGCACAGGCGAAGAAGTCACATGAAACGCCAGCTCTTTCGACTTGCTGCCCACAAGTCCGCCCAGCAAAGAAACTCGCACTGGGCAGTGTTTCGAAAGGCCTTCGGGACTGGCTGCAACCGCTTTTCAAATGAGTATTCAGGACTTCATTTGTTGTGTTCTTTGCAAGCGCTTCCCGCGTGGCGCATCTGACCATACACAGCCTGAGATGGCCGTGCAAGCAGCCGACAAGCAGATTCTGCAGGGCTTCAAAGGGCAAGCAAATAAGCCAAAAATTTCACATTTGCTCTTGACCAAGCTATCCCGTTGCGACTCTTCAGATTCTGTCAGAAAACTGTCAAGTTAGCTCACAAAATGTCGGTTAAATTTTTTTTCGTCACGTTCCATATTGACCATCGCAGAATCGCATGCATCGGGGCACAACAAGCGCGGTCCTTTTTAACCTCTTGATATAAGGGGCAAAATTTAGAATCGATCAAAAGGAGAACATACCGGTTTCTGCTAAGCGATTCCCGGAAAAAGTGTGACAAAAACACGACACTCGGCAGAGGCAAGGCTCGCACGGTCGGAAAAAAAGCCCGGTCAAGCCGGGCCTTTTTCGACATGTCTGATCTTAGGCTGCGATTGCTTTCACGCGCTTGGACAGACGGGAGATTTTACGAGAAGCGGTGTTCTTGTGATAGACGCCCTTGGAGACGGCACGCATCATTTCGGACTGAGCCTTGCGAAGGGCTTCAGACGCTGCTGCCTGGTCTGCTGCTACAATCGCTTCTTCAACGACACGCAGAAGGCCGCGTACGCGGGTGCGGCGTGCTTTGTTGACAGCGGTTTTGCGCTCGATTGTACGGGTCGCCTTCTTGGCGGATACAGTATTGGCCATGGAGCCTGTTCCTTATTCACTCTTGCGCAGGCCATCATCGGCCCGCTTACGCCGCTACATCACATCAGCCCTCAAAGCTGTACAGGCCGGAAGGACGAGCAGCAATCCTGACAAAACGGGGTTGCGTTTTGCTTTTCTCGAAATACGGCGGTGTGATCAAACACTCTGAGTTCCGAACAAGACGGACCCGCCGATAGCAAAAGGCGGCATACAGATTGCCGCCCAATGGCTCGCGCTTATAGTCAAACTTTCACCGGGCGTCAACATGAAATGACTCCTGAAAGGCCCGAAACGGGCGCATTCAAGCGGTGTTGGTGCGACTATTTGTTCTGGAATTGAGCCTTGCGCTTGTCGACAAACGCGGCCATGCCTTCCTTCTGATCCTCGGTGGCAAACATCGAATGGAACAGCCGGCGCTCGAAGCGAAGGCCCTCAGCAAGGGTCGTCTCGTAGGCGCGATTGACGCTCTCCTTGGCCATCATGACGATTGGCAGAGAGAAATCGGCGATTTTCTTGGCGGTTTTCATCGCCTCTTCCACCAGATCATCAGCCGGTACGATCCGCGAGACAAGTCCGCAGCGTTCCGCTTCCTCGGCATCCATCATCCGTCCGGTCAGGCACATTTCCATGGCCTTGGACTTGCCGACAAAGCGGGTTAGCCGCTGCGAGCCACCAGCGCCGGGCATGACTCCGAGGGTAATTTCGGGCTGGCCGAACTTGGCTGTCTCTGCCGCCAGAATGAAATCGCACATCATGGCAAGTTCGCACCCACCACCCAATGCATAGCCGGCAACGGCTGCGATCACCGGCTTGCGGCATTTGGAAACGCGGTCCCATGGCGTGATGAAATCCTCAAGATAGGCTTCCATATAGTTCTTTGAGGCCATCTCCTTAATGTCGGCTCCGGCCGCGAAGGCCTTTTCCGAACCCGTGATTACAATCGCGCCAATCTTGTCGTCTGCTTCGAACTCGTCCAGAGCCTTGGAGACTTCGGCAATGAGTTCGGATGACAGGGCATTGAGCGCCTTGGGGCGATTCAGTCTGATCAAGCCAACGCCGTCATGACTTTCTACATTGATCGTTTCATAAGCCATCAAGTCCTCCTGGTGGCAGAACAGGGCAACAGGCCCTGTTTATTGAGGTCCCACGAACCTATGCCGCACTGCAAGAGACGGCAACCCGTAAAGGTGCGGAGTTCTGGATAGATCAGTCCGATTTTTCTCCTCACCAACCGCGTTGGCCAAAAATGAGGCCCCCGTTATGGCGCGGCATGATTAAAAAATTGCTCTGAAATATCTCGAAGAAACGGCTGGTCTTGATTATACGAATAACATTTTAAAAACAAATAGATAAATGAATTCCGCCAAGAGTTTGGAGTGCGTGGCTGGGGCGCTGGAAATGGAGAGGATGAGAAAAAAAACGGAACTCTTTTGCTAACCTGCCCATTGTCTAGGCAACTGAGACGCACGGTTGAAAGCCTGTGTTCAGGATAACTCAAGTCTTCAATCTAGAGAGGAGAGAGACCAATGAAACGCATTCTTGCAACCACCGCTATGGGCCTCATGCTCACCACCGCTGCCATGGCCGAAACCCCGATGGGCAGCTTCAATACGATCAACACCGTCGCCGAGAGTGACATCTTTGCATCCAACTTTATCGGCATGCGCATCTATTCTGCTCAGGATCAATATGACAGCTTCGATGAAAGCAGCACTGTTGCGGCAGGTGCCGAGACGGATTGGGACGATCTGGGTGAAGTCAATGACATTGTTCTCGACCGCAATGGCAGCGTGAAAGCAGTCGTGCTGGGCGTTGGCGGGTTCCTCGGCATTGGCGAGAAAGACGTCGCTGTCGATATGAACAGCATCAAGATGGTCAATGAAACGGATGATCCGGGCACCTTCTTCCTTGTTGTCAAAACCGACAAGGCGACCCTTGAAAATGCTCCAGAGTTCGAACGCCCAATGAATGACGTATCTGCGATGGGTGTGAGCGGCGCCGACATCGAGAAAACCATGCAGAATGGCAAGGAAACCGCCGAGAACAGTTACGAATCCATGAAGGATGACGTAAAGAGCGGTTACGAATCGGCCAAAGACAAGGTCTCCAAGACCATGGATGAAACGCAGGAGGGTCTGAACTCCGCGCTCAATCAAACCGGTGAGACCATGAAGAAGTCCTATGACGAGACTCGTAGCTTCTTTGTCGCACCCGAAGTTGAATTTGAAGGCTATGAAGTGGCCAGCAGCGATCAGATGACCGCTGATGATCTGACCGGCGCCCGCCTTTACAGCGCCAACGACGAAGATATCGGCGAAGTTGACCAACTGGTTCTGAACAAGAACGGCTCCATTGACAAAGCTGTTCTGGATGTCGGCGGCTTTCTGGGCGTCAACGAACACCGCATTGCGGTAAACATGGACGAACTGAGCGTTCTGCGCTCTTCGGAAAGTGGCATGGTACGGGTGTATATCAATGCTACCCAGGAGGAACTGGAAGCGCAGCCTGAGTACCAGCCTCAAATGTAATCGGATCCGTCCGATGGCTTACGCTGTCTCAGTTGGCAGTGTATGGCCGGATCGGTCATCCTAGATCAAGGTCGATCTGACAAAGACGCCCCGTTCGTATGCCGGACGGGGCGTCTTTTGTTTGGAAGACCCAACTTGATGCCAGATAAAGTGATGGTTTGGAGGAGAGCCGGAACAAAGCGCCTTTGTTCGCGTTGACTGAAGAGCGAGCTGTCCAGTTGGGATCCGTTTCAAATGAAAGGCTCGATGGAATTCATGACCAGGTCAAATGAAAGGCCCGGTCAAATCAAAAGGAAAGGGAAGCCATGATGAGATTGCCCAAGGAAACCACCGTCGTCGTCGCAACCGGCGAAAGTGCCAAATTCTTTGATGCCAACAGCAAGGTGGGCGAGGTCTCGCTGCGTTTCGACCACGATCTCACCCCCGGAGATCTGGCTGATCAGGGCCCGTCGGGAAAAATCCCTCCCGATATGGACGGCAAGGAATCCATGGAGGCGACCTTTTCGAAAATTCTGGCGTCTGACCTCTTTTCAAAGGTGCATGCAGGCAAGATCGAAAATCTGGTCCTGATTGCGGACCCTGAGACATTGGGTGAAATGCGCCCGTTGCTTCACAAAGAAGTGACCGATGCAATTGTTCTTGAATTGGACAAGACCCTGACCAATTCCCCCGTCAAGGACATCGAAAAGGCGATCAGCGCTGCCCTAGATGTTTGATCCCATGCTTTGATGGTGCACCTTTCTCATTTGAATGGAGGGAAGCACTATGGGCCAAGTTCTACACGGCAGCGCCACGACGACAGAGGCAGTCCGTCGAGCAATACAAAATAGTCAAGAGAGCCTGAGAGTGCTTTCCAAGCGATACGGCATCAATCAGAAAACGGTCGTCAAGTGGAAGACGCGCACCTCACAAGCGGACTTAAGAACCGGACCGAAGGAGCCACGTTCGACTGTGCTTTCGCGGCAAGAAGAAGCGACCATTGTCGCCTTCCGCAGGCATACCTTGTTGCCTCTCGACGACTGCCTTTATGCACTCCAGCCGACAATCCCGCATCTGACGCGCTCTTCACTGCACAGATGCCTGCAACGACACGGAGTTTCGCGACTACCGAGTGTCGAAGGCGACAAGCAGCCAAAGAAGCGTTTCAAGAGCTATCCGATCGGCTATTTCCATATCGATATTGCCCAGGTACAGACAGCTGAAGGCAAGCTCTATCTCTTTGTGGCTATTGACCGGACTTCCAAGTATGCCTTCGTTGAACTCTATACCAAGGCAGGAAAGATGAATGCTGCACAGTTCCTGCGCAATCTGGTCGCCACTGTGCCCTATACCATCCATACTGTTCTGACCGACAATGGCATCCAGTTCACCAATCGGTCTCGCGATCTCCATGAGTTCCAGCACATCTTTGACCGGGTCTGCACTGGAAACGGCATTGAACACCGCCTGACAAAAGTGAAGCACCCATGGACCAACGGTCAGGTCGAGAGGATGAACCGGACTATTAAGGATGCCACCGTCAAACGGTTCCATTACGACGATCACGAGCAACTCCAGAAGCATCTGGCTGTTTTCATAGATGCCTACAACTTCGCTAGACGATTGAAGACGCTAAGGGGCCTGACCCCATACGAATTTATCTGCAAAAAGTGGACAGAGGATCCGGAAAGATTCAAAATGAATCCGATCCATCAAATCCCGGGACCGAACACCTAGACTAGACCAGCACAACCGGCGAGCGGAGAAGCGCTCGCCGGAATTCAGCTTTAACGTTCCTGCACATAATGCCAGTGATAGGATGCTTAGGTTTGGGGCTTGCGGCCGATGGCATCAAGCACGTCATTGAGGAAGCTGCCCAGACTGTCCGTCACATAATCAACATGCGGCGATTCCTGCCCTTGCGCTTCCCAACTGTCGTGGAAGACCTCGCGGGTCTTGGACGGCACGATCAGCACCGTTTTCATGCCCATATCGAACGGCACGGCAAGATTGCGCGCCAGATCCTCGAACATTGCCGCCCGGTCAGGGTTGAGGCCCGTCTGCTTGAGCAGTCTTTCATAGGGCGCACGGTTGGGCTTGGGTTCAAGATCAGCCCAGACAATGTCGAATATATCCTCGAAATAATCCGTGATGCCGAGACGCTCGGCAACCTTGACGGCGTGTTCGCGCGTGCCGTTGGTATAGATATAGCGTTTGCCCGGAAGGGCGCTGATGGCCTGCGCCAATTCCACATCGGCAGTCACATGACTGTGGTCGATGTCATGCACATATTCGAGAAATTCGTCGGGCTTGATGTCATGCTCGATCATCAGACCGCGCAGGGTGGTGCCATGGTCCTTGTAGTAGCTCTTGCGCAGCACGGTGGCTTCATCCTCTGTAATGTCCAGAAGGCGCGAGACATAGGCACTCATCTTCACTTCCATCTGCTTGAACAGATCGACATGACGCGGATAGAGTGTGTTGTCGAGATCGAAAATCCAGCTGTCGACCTCGGTAAATTCCAGCAGTGACTTGTTGCCATAGGGCAATTGGTTGAGCATTCTGGCGTCCAAACTCATCTCGGTTATGCGTTGGTTTCCCACCACGAGACCCCTTTCGAAGGGGAAAAAGAAACGGGACAATCTCACAAAACTATGAACAAAGCATGTCTTGGAGCAATTTCGTGGAACCGGCAACGGCAAGCCTTGTCATAGGCAGCTTTGCCTCTTGCCAACATCCCTCAATCCGTACCATAGATAGAGGGACTGTAACAATTATCTATAGTTAGGCGTGCGCGGGACGCCTTGCAAGCAGGGCATGAGAGCCAAGGCTGAAAGCATGGACGACGAACGGCAGAAGGACAAGCAGCAAGACGGTTTGATCGCTGCCGATCTCAAACTCGATTCCGTCCCGTTCGCTCAACCGCCCGCGCTGGGGCTGTCGTCGAAGCTCTTGCTGCTGACCATCCTGTTTGTCATGATCAGCGAGATTCTGATCTTCGTACCCTCGATTTCCAAATTTCGGGTGGACTGGCTGACGCGCAAGCTGGAGCTGGCAGAAGTGGCAGCGCTCATCTACACCAGATCCTCCTCCGACCTGATGGATGCTGAACTTGAGAGCGAGTTGCTTGAGCGCCTCGATGTGCAGACCCTTGCCTTGCGGACCGAAGGACAGCGTCGCTTGCTGGCAATGGTCGACATGCCCGGCCAGATCGAACGCGATGATGACATACGCGCCATGACACCCGGTGAATCCATCCTTGCCGCCTTCGATACGCTGATGTTCGGCGAGGGGCGCACAATCCGCGTCACCGATCAAACCCGCGAGAACGGCGGCATTATAGAGCTGGTGTTTGACGAGACCCCCTTGCGGCAAGCGATGCTCTCCTTCTCGGTCAATATTCTTTTGCTCTCGCTGGTGATTTCCGTCATCACCGCAGGCCTTGTCTATCTCTCCCTTCGAGCCTTGCTCGTTCGCCCCATCGTTCGCCTGATGCGCAACATGGCCAATTTCACCTCGAACCCTGAGGATGCCAATGCCGTCATGCAGCCCTCAGGCCGCAAGGACGAGATCGGCATGACCGAGGCGCAGCTGTCGAACATGGAAATGATCCTCGCCAAGACTTTGCAAAAACAGAGACGGCTTGCCGATCTGGGGCTTGCTGTTTCCAAGATCAATCACGACTTGCGCAACATTCTCGCCTCGGCACAGCTGTTCTCCGATCGCCTGTCCATGCTGGAAGATCCCACCGTTCAGCGCGTTGTGCCCAAGATCATGGGAGCGCTGGATCGGGCTGTCGACTATTCCAGTGCCGTCATGTCCTATGGCAAGGCTCAGGAAGCACCACCGGAAAAGCGGTTGCTGACCTTGCATCAGGTCTGCGACGAGGTCGCCGATTTTCTCGATCTGAATGAGAATTGCCGGGTCGAATATCTCAACCACGTGCCAGAGACCTTTGAGGTTTATGCCGATCCGGGCCAACTCTTTCGCGTCTTGATGAACCTCTGCCGCAATGCCGTGCAGGTGATGCAGAATGATGTCGAGGGAGCGGTTGTCTGCCGTCTGGAGCTCAGCGCTCGCAAGGCTGGCAACGAAGCCGTGATCGAAGTGAGCGACACCGGGCCGGGCGTGCCGGAGATCGCGCGGGAAACGCTGTTCAAGCCTTTTCAGGGATCGGTGCGAAAGGGAGGAACCGGCCTTGGCCTTGCCATCTCCGCCGAGATCGTTCGTGCCCATGGCGGCACCATTCGGCTTCTTGATCGCAGTCCCGGTGCCCATTTCGAGATCCGACTGCCTGAAGGTACGAAACCCGGCCTTACCACGGGCAAGGGGGCCGGAACGGATCGCCTCAGAACGCCGGACACCGAAACATCATGACGCGCGCAGAGTTCGACGCCTATTGCGGGGCCATGACAGGCACGACCAATGTCATTCAATGGGGCAATGCCTCTGTCTGGAAGATCGGAGGCAAGATTTTTGCGATCTGTTCGAACTGGGGCTCCAAGGCAGAAACTGGTCACGATGACGATGGCCCGCGCTTCAGCTTCAAATGCTCTGATCTGGCGTTTGAACTTCTGCCCGATCAGGAGGGCATCGTGCCCGCACCCTATCTGGCCCGTGCCAAATGGGTCCAGCTTCAGACACCCGATGCCATGAGTGATGAAGATCTGAAACTCCATCTCGACAAGGCTTACGAGATCATCGCGCGTAAATTGACAGCAAAGCACCGCAAGGAGCTGCGGCTGGATTTCTAGCGGACACCGCCAATCATCGCCGTTCAATGCCGGACAGTGATCCGGCCAGAATGGATCCGGATCACTAAGGTTCGTCATGCCGCATCGTGTTGTGCGGTATGGATCAGACGATCAGATGGCCTTTTTGGAGAAATACCAGTCCACGGTCTCATAGCCTTCCGAGGCGCGCTGTTCTGCTGCTTCGGCTGTTGCGGGCGGCGGAACGATGACCTTATCACCGGGCTGCCAGGCCTCGGGCATGGCGCAGGAATGGGTATCCGCCGTTTGCAACGCTGTGACCAGCCGGAGGAACTCGGCAATTGACCGACCACAGGTCTGCGGATAGTAAACCATCGCCCGCAGGATGCCCTTGGGATCTATGATGAAGGTCGCGCGCACAGCAGACGTATCCGAAGCGCCCGGCTGGATCATGCCGTAGGCGTTGGCCACCTCCATCGACAGGTCGGCAATGATCGGGAACTTGATGTCGACACCGAAATTCTCCTTGATCGAGCGGATCCACGCAATGTGTGCGTAATGGCTGTCGATGGAAAGGCCGAGCAATTCGGTGTTTAGCGCGGCAAATTCGTCTTGAAGCTTGGCGAAGGCCATGAATTCGGTGGTGCAAACCGGGGTGAAATCCGCCGGATGCGAGAACAGGATCAGCCACTTGCCTTCATAATCGGATAGGCTTTTCTGGCCTGCAGTGGTCGGGGCATTGAAGTCCGGTGCTCTTTCGTTCAGGCGCGGAAAAGCGGGGTTGTTGAGGGTTGGCGCGTCGGTCATGTCAAAACTCCTTGGGTCAAACTGGGTCAAACTGCTTCATTATGGCAAAGCGTCTCTTGCATTGACCTGACCATACCTGTGCGGTATTTATTAGTGAAACGAGTTATTTCTTAAATAATAATCGGAAAATTCGATTGATGATGCCAACCCTGCGCCAACTGACCTTCCTTGTGGCACTCTGTGAGGAATTGCATTTTAGCAACGCCGCCAAACGCTGCCATGTCACCCAGTCAACCCTAAGCGCGGGTCTGAAAGATCTGGAAGCCATTCTGGGGGTGTGCCTTGCTGAGCGCACAAAGCGCAGCGTCATCATGACCCCGATTGGCAAGCAAATAGCGGAAAAGGCCCGCGCACTTCTCACCGAAGCCGAGGATCTCGTGCAAATGGCCTCCGAAGCCTCCGGGCCATTGTCCGGCGATCTTCATCTTGGTGCCATTCCCACCGTCGGGCCGTTCCTCCTGCCACGCTTGAGGCCAATCATCAAGAAGGCCTATCCCGATTTGCGGCTGTTTCTGAGAGAAGAACTGACCGAAGCGCTGCTCGAGGGAGTGCGTGGCGGACGGCTCGACGCGGCGCTCATCGCGCTGCCTCACGCGACTGGCGATCTGGTCACCCATGAGCTGTTCGAGGATGGCTACCATCTGGTGGTGCCTCTTGATCATGCGCTGGCCTGCAAGAGCAAGGTCGATGTGAACGGTCTGAGGGATCAGCAGTTCATGTTGCTGGAAAAGGGCCACTGCCTTCAGCAGCATGCCTTATCCGCTTATCCGGGCTTGATTAACAGAAACGAGGAATTCGATGCCACCAGTCTGCCGACCCTGATGGCCATGGTCGAAGAAGGGCTTGGGACGACCCTCATACCCGATCTTGCCATCGATGCCGGACTGACTCGGGGCCATCAGGTACACAGGATTGCTCTGCCTGATGCTTTGCCGCGCAAGATCGCCCTCGTCTGGCGCCGGTCTTCTTCACGCAAGGCGGAGGCCCTTCTGCTCGCCGATCTGCTTCGCACCGCCCGCCAAAGTCTGCGGGCAAGGGAGCGTGTCGAAGACGCACATTCCCGCTCTTGACGGGATCAAACCGTTCTGCAAATATTCTCTTCGTAAACCTTTCGGCGCTGAGCGCGGCAATCGGTTCGCTTCCCTTTTGAGGAGAGGATCGAGAGCAACCGCGGCGCACAGCCCGGAATGTCTATTTCTTGAGATATCTCATGAGAACCACCCGGGCTGATGATCAGACCGGAGTGACTTATGAAGACCATCATCGAACCCTTCCGCATCAAATCCGTCGAGCCCATCCGCATGACCACGCGCGCCGAGCGTGAGGCCAAGCTCAAGGCCGCAAACTACAATCTGTTTGCGCTGAAATCGCAGGACGTAATCATCGACCTTCTGACCGATTCGGGCACCGGCGCCATGAGTGCGGAACAATGGGCCGCCGTCATGCGCGGCGACGAAAGCTATGCCGGCTCGCCATCCTATGATCGCTTTAGGGAAGGGGTGCAGGCCCTGATGCCCTTCAAGCACATCATCCCAACCCATCAGGGGCGCGCAGCCGAAGCCATCCTGATGTCGATCTTTGGCGGCAAGGGCAAGCATATCCCGTCGAATACGCATTTCGACACCACCCGCGGTAACATCGAGGCGAGCGGCGCCGAAGCCTCCGATCTGGTGATTGCCGAGGGCAAGGATTCGACCTCGCTCCACCCTTTCAAGGGCAACATGGATCTCGAAAAACTCGAATCCTATCTGGAGACCCACGGCGACAGCGTTCCCATCGTGATGATTACCATCACCAACAACGCAGGTGGTGGCCAGCCGGTCAGCCTTGAAAACCTGAGAGCCGTCTCAGAGTTGGCGAAAAAGCACGGCAAACCCTTTATCATCGATGGCTGCCGCTTTGCCGAAAATGCTTGGTTCATCAAGCAGCGCGAAGAAGGCCAGCAGGCCCGTTCCATCCGCGATATCGTGCGCGATTGCTTCACCATCGCTGACGGCATGACCATGAGTGCCAAGAAGGACGCCTTTGGCAACATTGGTGGCTGGATCGCCTTCAATGACGATTCGGTTGCGGAACAAGCCCGCGTTCGTCTCATCCAGACGGAAGGGTTCCCCACTTATGGCGGTCTTGCCGGACGGGATCTGGAAGCCCTTGCCCAAGGCCTTCAGGAGATCACCGACGAAGATTACCTGCGTTACCGCATCCGGACCAATGAATATATCATCGAGCGGCTTGATGCCCTTGGCATTCCGGTGGTCAAGCCCGCCGGTGGTCATGCGGTCTTTGTCGACGCCAAGCGCTGGCTGCCGCACATCGACCCGCTTCACTTTCCGGCCCATACGGTCGCCTGCCGCCTTTATGAAATCGGCGGTATCCGGTCATGCGAAATCGGCTCGGTTATGTTCGGGCGGCAACCGGATGGAACAGAGAAGCCAGCGGCCATGGAGCTGGTGCGTCTGGCCTTTCCCCGCCGCACCTACACCCAGTCCCACGCGGACTATCTCGTCGAGGTGTTCGAAATGCTGAAGGCAGAGAAGGATAGCCTCAAGGGCTTCAAGATCACCAAAGAGCCCAACCTTATGCGCCACTTCACCTGCGAATTCGCCCCGCTTGCAGGCTGATCACAACAGACGCACCCAAAGCAAAGAGCGCGCTGGCCTCATCCGCTGGCGCGTTTCATTTTGTGGTTTCGAGGCGATCAGCTCATTCGGAGCGCAGCAGCAGAACCACGCCTGCGGGATCGGACGTCCAATGGCCCTTGATGTCCCCCAGCGGCTCGAGCTCATCCCGCTTGGGTCTTTGAAGCGTTTCAAGAGCCTGATCTGGATCGTCCGTTATGAACTCGAGCCAGACATCGACCTGGCTTTGCGTCGCGACGCGGTCAAGCCAGAGGACGATCTCGCCAAACGCGAAAGCGATGCTTTCGGGAAACTCCTTCACGGGCTTAAGTCCGATGCGATCACGATAATAAGCAACGGTTTCGTCCCATTTGAACTGCGGAACCTTGATTGCGATATTCTTTCCGGGTCTGATCATCGGGTGCCTTTCGATAGATGGGTGAAGCCATATCAAAATACCACATTTAAGAAAGAAGGACAGGTGCTGACTGGACAGAGCCGTCTGCACCGTTGGCTCTCGATCACATTGTTGTTGAAGGGGCGGGTTGCTTTCCTCGTTCGTTTGCTTTTAGTAGCCTCCGGTTTTGTCCTTAGGACGAATGGCACTCAGGTTAGGAAAACGGATGCGCTGGTCGAAGCTGAAAAAACTGGTTGAAAGCAATTTTGCAGACCCGGTAGCGTCCCGCGTCGCGATCCATAGCACGCGCTATGGAGGATGCACCTGTGGCCATGCGTGGTTTGCTCTGGATGGCGAGGTCGTGGCCAATTTTTGCACGCGCGCCTATTTCAATCGCTTCGCTTATGGCCTCAAGGAGGAAGATCAGGGCGTTAGCGAGGAGCAGGCCAAACGATATCGGGATCAGCCGGTCGAGTATGGCGAAATCAACCGGCAGGATTTGTATGAATCCTGTTGGGCCTATGTCCACGACATCAGTTTTCAGGACGCGCTGAAGAGCGACGACCCGCTCATTCAGGCATTTGTCATGTTGGACAAGCGTCTGGGCAAGAGGCGTATCGCCACTCTGGACAGGGAAGCGTTCCACCCTCTTGCCATCAAGATGCTTGATATCCGGCTTGCTGCGGATCAGTCTTCTGCCGCACGGACCCGGGAACTCAGCTCATAGCGGACTGTTCGACAACCCGGACCAGAAGGGCCAGATCGTGCTCGCGGCTCAGACTGTGGTCACCATCCTTGACCAGCGTGAGGCGCACGTCATCCTGCGCCAGCCGGGAGACGAGATCCACCGATGCCTGCCAGGGCACCGAATCGTCCTGCACGCCCTGAAGAATGCGCACCGGACAGCCGGTCTGGATCAGCCGGTCGCCGAGCAGATGTTGTTCGCCATCGACAATCAGCTCGCGGGTGATCTCGTAGGGTTCGCCATATTCGCTTGGCTTGCGAAACACGCCGTTGGCCGCCAGTTCTGCACGGGTGGCCTGATCGAAAATGTCCCACATCAGATCTTTGGTCATGTCCACCGCCGGGGCGATCAGCACAACGCCCTTGATGCGGCTCTTCTTGATGCCGACCTGTTCGATATGAGCCTTGACCAACAAGAGCGCCAGCCATCCACCCATGGATGATCCGATCACGATCTGCGGGCCGCTGGTCTGCTGATCGAACATGGCGAGGCTTTCTTCAAGCCATTTCGAAATGGTGCCATCGGTGAAGGCCCCGCCTGAGGCCCCGTGGCCGGAATAGTCATAGCGTGTGCAGCCAAGCCCGGCTCTTTCTGCAAAGGCATCAAGCGCGAGCGCCTTGGAGCCGTCCATGTTCGACTTGTAACCACCCATCCAGAAAAGCCCGATACCATCCGGCTGAGCGGCTGGGTGTTGATGAAAGGCAATTTCGCGGGATTTGCCTGCCTCACCCACAAGGAAGGTTTGCTTTTCGGTGGCGGTCATTGTTATGTCTCCGGCAATCAGGTTTCAACGCGGCAAGGTGCGCGTTCCTTTTCTTTTTAGCGTGGCATCCTTCATGACAAAAGCCCCAACCATCCTGCAAGCTGTTCCCTGGCTCGATTCCGGCGGGGTCGAACGCGGAACGGTGGATATCGCAGCTGCAATCTCTGCTGCAGGGGGAGAGGCGCTCGTTGCTGCCGAACCCGGCCGACTTCAGGGCGAGCTCGAGGCGGCTGGTGGTGAACTCCTGCCCCTCAAGGGGCGCAGCAAAAATCCCTTCGCGATCCTGTGGAGCAATGCTCGCGCCATCGAAAAAATGATTCGGCAGCGAAACGTCTCTCTTGTCCACGCCCGGTCCCGTGCGCCTGCATGGAGTGCTATGATCGCGGCTCGCCGCACAGGCGTTCCCTTCGTGACCACCTATCACGGCGCCTATAGCCAGAAGGGGCGCTTCAAGGCTTTCTACAATTCGGTGATGGCCAAGGGCGATGTGGTGATCGCCAATTCCGACTATACGGCCCGCCTGATCGCCGAACGCAATCCTGATGCCGCCTCGCGGATACTCTCTATCTATCGCGGTGTCGATATGGATCAGTTTGATCTCGCCGCGATTGCGCCCGAACGGGGCGAGCAGCTACGCAAGGCATGGGATCTTGATGATCGCCCTGTTCTTCTGCTCCCCTCGCGTCTGACCCGCTGGAAGGGCCAGAGCTTCATCTTGCCCGTGCTGGGGGCCTTGAAAAAGACCGGCGTTGCTTTTCAACTCGTCCTGATCGGTGATGATCAGGGGCGCAAGGCCTATATCGACGAATTGGACCGGCTCATCAAGGCACACGGTCTGAAGGACTGCGCCCGCCGGGTTGGCCATTGCAGCGATATGCCAGCCGCCTATGCGCTTGCCGATTTGGTGATCGTGCCCAGTCAGGATGCGGAGACATTCGGGCGATCCGCCGCGGAAAGTCTGGCGCTGGGAACCCCGGTATTGGTCGGCGACCTCGGTGCTCAGCCGGAAGTGACGGCCTGCCCCGAAGGCGTCGATACCGACCAGTGGATTGCCCTCTCGCTGCCCCATGCAGACGAGGCCGCATGGACTGAGGCCATTCTTTGGGGCCTCGCTCTTCCTGCTGATGCCATTGCGGACATGGCCCCAATAGCGCGGGCGCATATCGAGGCGCATTTCTCCCTTGCTTCCATGAGCCGCCAGACCCTCGCGGTCTATGATCAGCTGCTGGGATGCGATCTTGCAAACATCTACGACATGACAAAAGGAAAAGCCTGATCCAACGGGGGATCAGGCTTATAGGTAAAGAGCTGTCGTTATGGTTATTTGATCTTATGCCGACTTGCTGGGGCGCAGGTAGATGTACCAGTAGAACCAGCCAACAAGCAGGCCGCCGCCGATGATGTTGCCGATGGTGACCGGTATCAGGTTGTTGATCAGGAAGTTCGACCAGGTCAGCGCATCAAAATCACTGGCAGCGCGACCGGCCTCCGCCCAGAAGCTGTCATCGACACGGGCCTTGGTGATGATCCCCATGGGGATCTGGAACATATTGGCGATACTGTGCTCGAACCCGGCAGCGACAAACATCGCAACCGGCAGGACCACCGCCAGAAGCTTGTCGGTGACCGTGCGCGCCGAGAAGGTCATCCAGACGCCCAGACAAACCATGACATTTGCCATGGTGCCAAGAGCCACCGCCTGAAAGAAGCCGTGATGCAGCTTGTGGTCGGCAATCGACATATACTGGATGCCAAGCGCGTGGCTGGTGCCCGGTCCCTGCTCGAAATGCCGTGCGACCTGCATGATGCCGACCAGCGCCATGGCACCAACGAAATTGCCCGCATAGACCAGCACCCAGTTCTTGGCCAGTTGGCCCCATGTGATCTTGTTGCTGGCTTTCGCCACCACCGTCAGCACCGTACTGGTGAAGAGCTCGCCGCCATTGATCACCACCAGCATCAGCCCCAGACTGAAGGCGAGACCGCCCAGCATCTTGTTTGCTCCCCAGCCCATATTTGCGTTGCCGGTGGTCACGACCGTATAGAAAATAAAGGCGATGCCGATGAAGGCCCCGGCCATGATGGCCAGCATGAACGTGTTGCGCGGATGCTTGGTGGCCTTGGCCACGCCTGCATCTTCGGCCTTTTTCGCCATTTCGGCAGGCAGCAAAGCGTCGAAGGGGACTTGAGTCATAAAGAAGAGTACCTTGGGCAGGTTGCTGTGGGCGCGACCAATGGGCGCGGGTTTGGTGTCTGCTCTTTATCAGACAGCCTTGCCGGATCGTTGATCTTAGTCATCGCCGGACATGCAAATAGCGCATGGCAGCCTTTAAATGGGCCCTCGTTTTGCGCGACATTTCAGCCCGGGCCCTCAGTACAAATAGCCAAATTTGCAAAAAGGCTTGTGTTTCTGACGTTGAATCAGGCTTTGAGACCCTTGCAGGGCTTGAAAGGAGGCCCAAGCTGCGGCATATGTATCTAACGCCAGAAGTGCAACAATCAAGGAGAATACGACCATTCGCCGTCCATTCCGAGCGCAACCAACCCGTGATACGGGGCCGCGCATCAATAACCTAATCCGTGTAGACGAAGTTCAGCTCATTGACGATGAGGGTACCAACCATGGTGCCATACCGACCAGTGAGGCCATGAGCAGGGCAACCGAAGCAGGGCTGGATCTGGTGGAAATTTCACCAAATGCCAAACCGCCGGTCTGCAAGATCATGGATTATGGCCGGTACAAGTATCAGGCTCAGAAAAAGGCAGCTGAAGCGCGCAAGAAACAGAAGGTCGTCGATGTCAAGGAAGTGAAAATGCGTCCGAACATCGATACCCATGACTATGAAGTGAAAATGCGCGGTGCCAATCGCTTTCTTGACGAAGGAGACAAGGTGAAATTCACCCTGCGTTTCCGAGGACGCGAAATGGCTCACCAGAATCTCGGTATGGAGCTGCTTCAGAGGGTCAAGGCCGAATTGGCCGAGCGCACAAAGGTCGAACTGGAGCCACGGCTCGAAGGCCGCCAGATGATCATGATTGTTGCGCCAAAATAATCCGCCGTTGAGACCCCGGGTGATTTGACGTCGCGACTTTGGCGTCCTCTGGGGCTCTTGGCTGGAATTGAAAAAAACCCGGTTCAATCGAGCCGGGTTTTTTGTTGGGCTGAATGGCTGTTTGGAGCCCATTTTGTCAGCTGCATGTTGAACGAACGGCAGCTTTTTGTGGCGCCCTTTGCTCAGATCACCATCGAGGACCCACTTGGCTTTTGGCGCAACACACCTGCAACAATTTCCAGGCCGCGTTGCACTCGCTCTTCGTTGGCCTCATGGCTAACGCAGAGGCGAATGGCTTCGGGCGCATCACTTGCGTTCATAGCGAAGCTCCGAGCCTCACTCACCCGAACACTCAAACGGGCGCATTCAGAACTGAACACATCGGCACGCCAGCCCTGCGGTAGCGGTAACCAGACGTGAAAGCCGTCCGATGGGGATGGGATAGCAGCCATGCCCAAGATGTCTTGAACAAGCCGTTGCCGGTGTCTCGCAACCCGCTGTTGCTGGCTGGCCAATTCCGCTGCTGTGCCGTCCTCGATCAACCGGCTCGCTACCTCTAGGGTCAGAGGTGGCGTCATCCAAACGCTCAGATTGACCGACTGATGCAGCGCGGCAGCCAGCTTCGCGGGGGCCTTCAGAAAACCTACGCGCAATCCGGGTGCGACAGCCTTTGACAAGCTTGTCACATAGATTGTCGTCTCCGGTGCAATCTGCACCAGCGGAACAGGATTGTCAGATTTGAGCGGCCCGAATACATCGTCCTCGATCAGGAGCACGCCGTATTGCGCGGCAATCTCCGCGATCCTCGTCCTTCGCGCCTCGGAGAGTGTGACCGTCGTCGGGGCCTGCAAAGTCGGGGTCAAGTAAAAGGCTTTGGGTTTCGCGTCACGGCACCATGCCTCAAATGCTTCCGGCATCACACCATCGCCATCCATCGCAACAGCACCGGTTTGCAGATTAAGGCGTGCTGCCATGGCAAGGACCGGCGTGTAGGTCAGCGCCTCGGCCAGCAACAGATCGCCCGACTGCAAAAGCGCCATGAGAACGCACAGAATGCCGTGTTGACCACCGACCACTGGGACAATGCAATCAAGGCCTGAGGCAAGACCGCAGTTATCCAGCCATGTTTGACCGGCAACGCGATGATGCGGGAGGTCGGTGTCTGTCTGGTAATCCAACAGGGATCGCAGACCGGCGTCGTTCGCAATCTCAGCCATCACGCGACGGATATGTCGTTCTGAAAACCCCGGCATCGGAAGGTTGCGGGACAGATCAATTGGTCCGCTTGCTGCCCTTTTTAGGCTTTCAGGTTCCGCTTGCGCTGGATCGGATTTGCTCAGACGCACAAAGGTTCCGCGCCCCACCTCGCCCTTCAGTAACGCCCGTTTCACCGCCTCGGCATACGCCCGACTGGTCGTGTTAGGAGAAACATCGAGTTGGTAGGCCAGCTCACGATGAGGCGGAAGGCGTGCCCCTTGTGGCAAGCGACCCGTTGCAATGTCTTCGGCCATCGCCTCGACAATCTGCAGGTATTTGGGGCCTACACGGCTTGACAGATCAGGTTTCCAAATTGCCATCAGATCAATCTTTTCATTGCACTGAAATATATATGGGTGCAATTAATTGGGGCGTCAACTCAATTATGGACTCTTGCAATGGCTCTTTTTTCCCCGTCGGTCGGGAAGGGCATCACCCTTTCTCTCGTCAGTCTCACCTTGCTCGGGATCATGCCGATCATCTCGAACCTGCGCCCTTCGGAAATCGGGGCGCTCAGCTTCGCCTTCGCACTTTCCGTGTGGCAGGTGGTATTTGCCGCGCCAGTATTTGGATGGGAACTGCGCAGCGGTACCAAGGGAATCTTCGGCATTGATCTGTCCCGTCAGGAACGCCGACGGATGATCCTCGTCGCGCTCTTCACTGGCGCGCTCTTTGGTCTCTCGACGTATCTTTACGTTCTGAGTGTTGAAAAAGCCGGGGCGACGAATGCGGCCATCGCGATACAGGCCTATCCGCTCTTCGCCATCCTTTGGGAGTCACTTTTTTTGAAACGGCGCAAAACTCCGGTCGAACTGGCCCTGACTGCTGTTCTGATCGGCGCGCTTTATTACCTTGGCACGGGCGGCACATTTCTGATGTCGGGCCTGTCGCCCTGGTTCCTCCTCTCCCTCGGCGTGCCGCTGCTTTGGAGTATCGCACACGTTATCATTAAGGAGGAACTGAGCAACACAGCGATCACCCCGGCTCAGGTGACATTCTTCCGTGTCGCGATCTCGACGCTTTTCTTGGCACTTGTTCTGATTGTCGCTGCCTCGTCAGGGATTGGCTCCGGTATCAACGCCGTCTTCCAAGTAATGTCGGCGCTCATGGGCCTTGTCTATTTTCTGGAACTGATCGTCTGGTTCTACGCTGTCCGTCATATCGACGTATCACTCGCCAGCTCGATCACGACCCCCTGGCCCGCTCTGACGATGGTGCTGGCGGTACCGTTCCTAGGCGATGCCATCGCACCCTTCCAAGTCGCAGCCCTGATTGTTATAGTGGCCTGCATTTACGGTCTCACACTCGCAAGTCTGAGAAAAAATAGGGGCCAACAGAGCGTACCGGAAGCATAGGCAATGGTTTATATCTTTGCCGGCGCCATGATGACAGCCAGCCGATGCGAACCGCTGGAAGAGGTGGACCATCAAGGCACTCGTAGCTGTGGCTCCGGTACAAATCACTCAATACGGCCAGTGGCCCTGGATCACTGTCCCCTGGGAAAGAACGGTCTCGCTGCAAGAATTGCTATGATGCTTCGTTCGAAACGTGGGTCAGAGTAATCCTATCGATGCGTTTATCTGAAGCAGCCATTCGGCAGGTTGAAGCGAAGGCTCACATTGTCCGCCCACCAGTCATCTAGCGCCCTCAATTGCCTTTAGGCATCAGCGCTAGGCAATGACTCCCGTCCCCGCAACAGATTCTTCGCCTTTTCCCTTGATTCTCGTCCCGCCCATCGGTATAAACCGCCAGTCTCGACTCATCCGGCTCAAGTGTTAGGGCTGCCGTGGTGACGTCAGAATGCTCATTCCAGAGCGGTTATCGCGTTGATCCGTAAGGATTAGATGGCCAATCTAGAGCGACATCAAAAACAAACAGTCCGACAGTGAACACCTGCTGGTTGCTCGCAATCAGATGGGAATCGTCCCACTTGAAGGACATCAGGAGAGCAAAATGCCCAAGTTGAAAACCAAGTCCGGTGCCAAGAAGCGCTTCAAGGTGACCGGAACCGGCAAGATCGTATCTGCCCAGGCTGGTAAGCAGCATGGTATGATCAAGCGTAGCACCAAATTTATCCGCAAAGCTCGTGGCACGACAATTCTGTGCGATCAGGATGCAAAAACCATCAAGCAGTTCCTGCCTTACAAATAAGCGCAGACCTTGAGAACAGCATTCCGATTATAAGGAGATCAAAACATGTCACGTGTAAAACGCGGTGTAACCGCTCACGCCCGCCACAAAAAAGTTCTGAAGGCTGCCAAAGGCTACTATGGCGCTCGCCGGACCACCATCCGCATTGCGAAGCAGGCCGTAGAAAAAGCCGGTCAGTACGCCTATCGCGACCGCAAGACCAAGAAACGCAATTTCCGCTCGTTGTGGATCCAGCGTATCAACGCCGCTGTTCGTGAACACGGCCTGACCTATGGTCGATTTATCGACGGCCTCAACAAGGCCGGCATCGAAATTGACCGCAAGGTTCTTTCTGATATGGCAATCAATCAGCCAGAGGCATTTGCCAGCCTGGTTGAAAAAGCCAAATCGTCTGCTGCCGCCTAAATCCTTCGCTCACACAAGCGCTGTTGCGCTTTGGGATGAGGGATTCGTGTTGAGGCTTTAAATGTTGCAATTCGCGTTAGGGCGAGTTGCGAGATTGTCTCTATCGGCGCACGAACATAAACAATGTTTGAAAACCCGCGTCGAGCAATCGAGGCGGGTTTTTGTTTTGGTCTTTGTAGGGCTCAAAAGAGCTTGTGAGGGCCGCAATCGAGAAACGCGCCGCCAGATAGTTTGATTGATCGGTCCAGATCGGAGGTTTTCCTCACAAAGCCGCTTTATTGTGCCGGTCAATCTGTTAAAACCCCAGTTAACTGAGAATAGTCAACTGGGAACAGTCAACGGAAATCCGTCCGGGCGGCGTCCCGGTCTCAATGTCCATATGGAATGGTTATGTCGGAACTCAATGCACTCGAGCAGGAAATCACGGTAGGCATTAACGCTGCTGCCGATGAGGCTGCACTGGAAGACGTCCGCGTCTCCGCCCTTGGCAAAAAGGGCAAGATTTCGGAATTGATGAAAACACTGGGCAAGATGAGCCCCGAAGAGCGCAAGGAAATGGGCCCTGCGCTCAATGGCCTGAAGGCGCGCGTCGGGGATGCGATAGCCGAGCGCAAGGAGGTGTTGAAGGAACAAGCCCTCAATGCCCGCCTCGTCTCGGAGACCGTGGATGTCACCCTGCCCACCCGCGTTGGTGCCACCTTTGACGGATGCGTGCACCCGGTCGCGCAAGTCACGGACGAATTGACCGCGATTTTTGCCGACATGGGCTTTGCCGTGGCCGAAGGGCCGGACATCGAGACCGATTTCTACAATTTCACCGCGCTCAACTTCCCGCCTGATCATCCTGCGCGTCTGGAGCATGACACCTTCTTCCTGCCGGAAAAGGAAGATGGCTCCCAGATGGTGCTGCGCACGCACACCTCGCCTGTGCAGATACGTACCATGATCGATCAGGAACCGCCGATCCGCGTCATCTGCCCGGGCCGCACCTATCGCTGCGACAGTGACCAGACCCACACCCCGATGTTCCATCAGGTCGAAGGCCTCGTCATCGAGGAAGGCGCCCACTTGGGGCACCTCAAATGGGTGCTGGCGGAATTCTTCAAGGCGTTCTTCGAACTTGATGATGTGAAAATGCGCTTCCGCGCGTCGCATTTCCCCTTCACGGAACCATCCATGGAAGTGGATATCGGCTGCGAGCGCAAGGGCAATGAAATCCGCATTGGCGAAGGCGACGACTGGCTGGAAGTTCTCGGCTGCGGCATGGTGCATCCCAATGTGCTGCGCAACTGCAACCTCGACCCGGACAAATACACCGGCTTTGCCTGGGGCATGGGCATCGACCGCATCGCCATGCTGAAATATGGCATGCCGGACTTGCGCGCCTTCTTCAACGGCGACAAGCGCTGGCTCGACCATTACGGCTTCCGTCCCCTTGACATTCCCGGACTTGTAGGAGGGCTCTCCTCATGAAATTCACCCTCTCCTGGCTGAAGGATTATCTCGACACCGACGCGTCACTCGAAGAAATCCTCGACAAGCTCACCATCATCGGCCTCGAAGTCGAGGAAGTCATCGACAATGCCGCGGCCTTGAAGGACTTCACCGTCGCCTATGTCGAGGAAGCCGAACAGCATCCCGACGCCGACCGCCTGCGTGTCTGCAAGGTCAACACCGGCAAGGAAGTGCTGCAGATCGTCTGTGGTGCCCCCAATGCCCGCCCGGGCATCAAGGTGGTGCTGGCGCAGAACGGTTCTGTCATTCCGACCAACGGCATGGTTTTGAAGCCGACCAAGATCCGCGGCGTCGAATCCAACGGCATGATGTGCTCCGAGCGCGAAATGGGCCTTTCCGATGAGCACGACGGCATCATGGAGCTGCCCGAAGATGCCCCCATCGGCGAGCCTTTCGCCCCATTGCTTGGTCTTGATGATCCGGTCATCGACATTGCCATCACGCCCAATCGTGGCGATGCGCTCGGTGTCTATGGCGTCGCCCGCGATCTGGCCGGCGCAGGCATCGGTACGCTGAAGGAAAAGACCCCCAAGGACGTGACCGGTTCTTTCGACAGCCCGATCAATGTGACGCTGAAAGAAGAAGGCGACAATCCGATCTGTCCGATCTTCACCGGCGTCTATGTCAAGGGTGTCAAGAACGGCCCCAGCCCCGATTGGCTGCAGGCCCGCCTGCGTGCCATTGGCCTGCGTCCGATCAACGCGCTCGTCGATATCACCAACTACATCACATACGACCGGGGTCGCCCGCTTCATGTCTATGATGCCGACAAGCTGACAGGCGACATCCATGTGCGCCTCGCCAAGCCCGGTGAGACCATGAAGGCGCTCGATGGCAAGGACTATGAAATCGCCGACGGCGAAGATATCTGCGCCATTGCTGATGACAAGGGCCTTGTTGGCTTCGGCGGGATCATGGGCGGCGAGGAAACCGGCTCTAGCAACGAGACCACCAACGTCCTCATCGAATGCGCCTGGTTCGATCCGATTCTGACGGCCCGGGCCGGTCGCGCACTGGGCATCCAGTCCGACGCCCGCTATCGCTTCGAACGCACCTGTGATCCGGCTTTCGTCATTCCCGGTCAGCACGCCGCGGTCGAAATGGTTCTGGAGCTGTGCGGTGGCGAACCCTCCAAAATGGTTGTGGCTGGCAAAGCTCCCGTTGAGGACAAGATCATCACCTTCCCGCTGTCCGAAGTGAAGCGCCTCGTTGGTCTTGAGGTCCCTGACATCGAGATCAAGACAGTGCTCCAGCGTCTCGGCTTTTGGCTCTCCGGCAAGGGCGAAGAGGTCAAGGTGGCTGTGCCGACTTTCCGCCCGGACATTCATGGCAAGGCGGATATCGTCGAGGAAGTGGCGCGCATCGTCGGCGTCGACCGGGTGCCCAACACGCCGCTGCCACGTCTGCATTCGGTCACCAAACCGCCGCTCACCGAGCGCCAGAAGCGCATTCGCAATGCCCGCCGTCAGCTTGCTGCGCGGGGCATGGTCGAGGCGGTCACTTGGTCCTTCACCGAGAAATCCCTCGCCGAGTTGTTCGGCGGTGGCAAGCCAGAGCTGGCGTTGACCAACCCGATCTCGTCAGATCTGTCGGACATGCGTCCGAGCCTTCTGCCGGGCCTCCTGCAGGCTGCCCAGCGCAACGTCGATCGCGGTTTCAATGATCTGGCGCTGTTCGAGGTGGGCCAGATCTTCCTTGGCGATCAGCCAGACGAGCAGTTCACCCATGCAACCGGGATCCGTCGCGGTGCTGTGCAGGTCATCGGCTCTGGTCGTCACTGGCGCGATCCGGCTGATGTCGCGGATGTCTATGATATACGCGCCGATGCGCTGGCCGTGCTCGAAGCCATGGGTCTTGACAGCTCCAAGCTTCAGATCGTGGCCGGTGGGCCGGACTGGTATCACCCCGGTCGCTCGGGCAAGATCCAGCTGGGTCCGAAAAATGTCATCGGCTCGTTCGGTGAACTGCATCCCAAAGTGCTGGACGAGCTCAAGGTAGACGGACTGGTCTGCGCCTTCGAAATCACAATCGAGGCGGTGCCGGCACCCAAGAAAAAGGCCACCAAGCGGCCCGCTCTGGTGCTCTCCGATCTTCAGCCGGTGCGCCGCGATTTCGCCTTTGTCGTCAGCACGGATGTGACGGCCGCGACCATCCTCAAAGCCGCCAACAGCGCGGACAAGAAGATGATTGCGGGCGTCAATCTGTTCGACCTCTATGATGGTGATCGTATGGAAGAGGGCAAGAAGTCCGTGGCCTTTGAAGTGACGCTGCAGCCCAAGGACAAGACCCTGACGGACGAGGACATCGAAGCGCTCTCCAACAGGATCATCGAATCCGTAACCAAGGCAACCGGCGGTGAGCTGCGCGGCTGATCGAAACAACTCGAAACCCCGCGGTTCATGAAGATCGCGGGGTTCCTTTTTCTGACTTTGGCGGGGTGAAGCATGCATGACATTGTTGATTCCTATGCAATGGGCGACACGCCCGAATTGGCCGACCAACTTCTTGCTCTGATAATAGAGGGCAAGAAAACAGCGTCCTGCGAGTCCCTTCAATCGATGGAAAAGGACAATATTCCACTGCCCAATGTGGGGGACAAATATATCCTTCTCGATGGATGCCAGCGGCCCGCTGCGGTCATTGAAACCGTCGATGTGACCATTTGCCGTTTTGATGCGGTCGATGAATCCTTTGCCCGCGCAGAAGGGGAGGGCGATCTCTCCTATGACCATTGGCGGCAAGGGCATAGGGACTATTTCGACCGCAACGGCGGGTTTTCTGAAGATATGACACTGGTGTGCGAGCGCTTTCGCTTGCTTGAAGTGCTCGACCGATAGCTGAAGGCCCGTTTTTTGCTGGCATATGCCAAGCGGGGAATATTTGGTGATATCGGCATCTCCTCTTTGCCAAATGGGCAAGAATCGATGACCCTGCTCACGTCATGATCTGATGAGAAGAGGCTGGCATGGAAAGTCCGTTTGTTGTTCGAAACAGCGAAACCTCCGAGGCGATGAACGAAGAGCAGAGACGCAGCCTGCTTGTCCAGATCATCCGTCAGGATGATCAGCTTATGGAGCTTCTGGCTGGCTTGAGGGCGTTGGCGCTGCCAGACTGGCGGCTTGTCTCCGGCGCGCTCTATCAGACTGTCTGGAACCGCCTGACCAATCGGCCACAGGGCCACGGCATCAAGGATTATGACGTCGCCTATTTTGATGCATCGGACCGCTCTTATGAGGCAGAAGATGCCGTGATCCGCCGTGTGGAAGAGAGCCTAGCTCAATGGCAAGGCCGCATTGAGGTGCGCAATCAGGCGCGCGTGCATCTGTGGTATCCCGAGCGCTTTGGCGGCCCCTATCCCGAACTTCAGAACACGGATGAGAGTCTGGAGAATTACATGTGCACCACCCACGCCGTGGCGGTGCGCCTTGAAGAGGATGGCGAAATTTCGGTTGCAGCGCCCTACGGTCTGGCCGACATTTTCTCCCTGACCATCCGTCCCTGCCGCAAGCTCCCGACCAATCGCACCCACTATAGAGAAAAGGCCGAGCGCATGCTGCGCCTCTGGCCTGAACTCAAGGTGCTGGATTGGGATAGCGAGGAACCCTTGCGGATCACCTCTAGGCGCGTTTGACGCTTTCCCACCGTTCCGGCTCGCAGCCGCTCACCGCACAGCTACAGCAGGTCTTGCCGCAGGTCGGCACAGCATCCGGCGCAATGGGGCGGATGCGCCCCTTGGCGGCCAGCATGTCGAGAATACCCTTGAGGGCATCGGGGGCGACCCCGAAATGCAGGGCAATGTCGATGGCGGTGACTTCTCCGCGTTCAGCCACGTAGCGATTGACGTCAGACAGGATCATAGCGGCATCTCCACAACGGATTTGGAGGTATTGGAGGTTCGGTGCCCCAGATAGTGCATGAAGCCGATGACCACGGTGAGGAACGCAAGGATCGAGAAGACCCAGACCGTCGACTGGGTCGGGTGGCTGGCGAAGGTTCCGATCTGGTAGGCCAGCACCGAGGCGCAATATCCCAGCATGGTTGTCCAGCCCATGGCAAACGTCCCCCAACGGCGCCCCACTTCCCTGAAGAGAGCAGCCGACGCGGCGACACAAGGGGTATAGAGCAGGACCAACAACAGGTAGGCAAAAGCGCCGGTCTTGCCATCGAAGCGTGACACCATGGCGCTGAAGGTCTTGCTGTCGACCTCCTGCTCCGCAGCTGCGGTGTCAAAGCTGGAGACATCCCCGATATTAAGGCCGAGCGGGTCTGCCAGATTGCTCATCGCGTCAAGCAGGTTGACCGGGATCGAGGCGAAGGCGGACCCGATGCCATCGAGCAAGTTGAAGGCTTCTTCCTCCCCGTCTCCCTCGGCCACGTCGATCTGGCTGTAAAGCGAGTTGAGGGTGCCCACAACTGCTTCCTTGGCGAAGATCCCGGTGAAGAGGCCAACCGTTGCGGGCCAGTTATCTTCGTGGATGCCGAGCGGTTCGACCACCGGCGTCAGGCTTTTGCCAATCTCGGCCAGAATGGAATGATCGCTGTCTTCATGCCCGAAGCTACCGTCAGTGCCGATGGCATTGAGCAGGCTGAGGCAGAAGACAACCGCCACGATGACCTGTCCGGCATCGATAATGAAGGTTTTTACACGATCAAAGGTCCGCATCAGCACAGAGCGCAGGCTCGGCAACTGATAGGGTGGCAGTTCCATGATGAAGGGCAGGGCCTTGCCGCCGAAGATCGTTTTCTTGAGCACAAGGCCGGTGAAGATCGCAAACAGGATCCCCACGATATAGAGAAGGAAGACCAGATTCTGGCCGCCAGACGCAAAGAAGGCCGCAGCGAACAGGGCATAGACAGGCAGGCGCGCACCACAGGACATGAAGGGGGCCATCATCGCCGTCACGATCCGGTCGCGTTCGTTATCAAGGGTTCGGGCCGCCATCACGGCAGGCACCGTGCAGCCAAAGCCCAGAAGCATCGGAACGAAACTCTTGCCCGGCAGACCTATGGAGCACATGGCCCGGTCCACGACAAAGGCGGCTCGCGCCATGTAGCCGCTGTCTTCAAGACAGGTGAGGAACAGGAAGAGAAAGGCGACAACCGGGATGAAGGTCGCGACCGTCTGGATGCCCACCCCGATGCCGTTGGGAAGCATCGCAATGATCCATTCGGGAAAACCGATCAGCGCCATCAGATGTGCCGGACCATCGACCAGCAGCGTGCCGGCGAGAATATCGAAAAAATCGATGAAGGCACTGGCAAAATTGATCGTCAAAAGGAACATCAGATACATGATGACCAGAAAGAACGGAATGCCAAAAATCCGACTGAGAATGACACTGTCGATCCGTTCGGTCCATGTCTTGGTCAGGCGCCCGATGTGGTGCGTAACGGACTGCGCAAGACCGTTGGCAAAGCCATAGCGTCCATCGGCTATGAGTAGATCCGCGTCATCACCGCTTTCATTGATCAGATGTTCGAGTAGGGCATCAAGTTTTGCCCTTGCTGGTTCGTCAAGAAAAGACAGCGCCTTGCTGTCGCCGCCCAGTGCCTTGATGGCCAGCCAGTGAGCATCCACCTCTGACCGCTTTGCCGAGGCGCTCACATCATTGATGAGTGACGGGAGGGCCTCTTCGATGGCTTCGGGATAGGGGATGGAAACCTGACTGACGTCGCTGCGGCCCACCGCCGCGCTGATCACATCCTTGAGCGTTTTCAGTCCTGACGGATCTCTCGGACACAGGGCAACCACCGGCATGCCCAACCGTTCAGACAGCGCCCGGGTGTCGATCTCCATGCCATTTCGTCGGGCACTGTCGGTCTTGGTCAGCGCAATCACCATGGGCACGCGCATGTCGAGCAGTTGCGTGGTGAGGTATAGATTGCGCTCGAGGTTGCTTGCATCGACCACATTGACGACCAGATCAGCTTCGCCCGTCAGGATATAATCCCGGGCGATAGCCTCATCCAGACCGCTGTTGTAGCCGGTGTCGAGGGAATAGGTGCCAGGCAGATCAACAACCACATAGGAAGCGCCCTCATGGCTGAAGCCGCCCTCCTTCCGGTCGATCGTCACACCGGGCCAGTTGCCGACGCGGTGTCGTTCACCGGTCAGGGCATTGAAAAGAGTGGTTTTGCCGCAATTGGGATTGCCTGCGAAGGCGAGACGGAATGGGGTCATGATATCAACCAGAAATCGGACAAGGGAAACCCGCAGCGCACAACAGCACCGGTCGGATTGCCAGAAGGAAAAGGTGTTGTAAAAGGCTTTGGCTCTAGGAAGCGCAGGCTTCGATCTGAACACCCATCGCATCGGAGCGACGCAACGACAACGCGCTGCCTCGCACCCTGATCTCGACAGGATCACCCAGGGGAGCCACGCGCAGGATGGTGATTTCCGCACCACGCGTCAGCCCCATGGCCAGCAATTGTTGCTTGTAGGATTGGTTGCCGACCTCGAGCCGTACGATACGACCGTGATCTCCTACATTCATTTCACTCAAAGTGGCAGTCATAGAGGTACTCCGCAGTGATTGTCGCCGCGAACTCCCCTCAAAGACGGCTGGCCCCGCCAACAGAGGAATACGTGCATGAGAATGACTTGCAATATCACTTACAAGATCTGATGTTGATCATCTTTGAACCAGATCAACATCACGTTAAAAACTTGACCTGAACATACAAGAATAGAAATTCCAGTTTTGAACAATTAGTAAAAAACCGTATAGGGCACTTTTATCCGTGCACCAACTCTTCAAGTGCGACACCGCAATATTGTTTCGTCTGGTCGAGAACGACATGGCTGGCAATCTGCATTTTCCCGCCAACCTGCACGAGCAGGTCTTCCGTCACGGCGTGATACCGCTGGATGTCGGTGCAGACGAAGCGCACCAGATAGTCAAAGGAGCCGCTCATCTTGAGGCATTCGACCACATCGGGCAGCTCCGAGATAGCCTTCTCGAACGTCGAGAAGATGGAGTGATCATGATCTCTGATCGTGATGGTCGCCATAACGGTCACGTGGCGGCACAACTGCTCCAGATTGATCAGGCCGAGATACCCGCTGATCAAACCGATATCTTCCAGCCTCTTCACACGCTGCAGGCAGGGGCTGGGCGACAGCCCGACTTTTTCCGAGAGGGCCTTGTTGGTAATCCGGGCATTTTTCTGCAGTTCATCCAGAATTCGCAAGTCGATGCGATCAAGCTTGGAGCTTTTGCGCGGCACGGCTGAGGCCTCCCTTTGCGGTATTTCGCAAAATATTATTTGGCAATTCAGTGTTATTTGTCAGAAGATCAAAAGTTTTGCAAGTTAATTCAGAATGGTAAAGGGGCGCACAAAATTTCAGAGCCGACAGTTCAAAAGACTGGTACGAGGGGCCTCTGCCTGCCGGAAGTGTACAATAGCTCAATGGTTTGCGAAAAGTTGAGCTGCAAAATGTCGCTCCCTCTTGAACCGAAATGGGCCTCGTGCAAGCATGCGCTCAACGGGAGGAAATCCGAACGTCCACAACCATTTCATTTTAGTCAGAGGTAAATATAAATGCGTAAATCAGGATCGATTGATCGCCGTTCGGTGCTTACTGGATTGGCCGCGGGGGGAGCTGCAGGGCTTGCAAGTCCAACCATCGTCAGGGCACAGGAAAACATCACTTGGAAAATGGCCATGTCCTGGCCCAAGCAGGTGCCCGGAGTGGGGGTCAATGGCGTCCGTTTCGCCGAAAAGGTCACCAAGATGACCGATGGCCGGTTGACCATTAAAGTTTATGGTGCAGGCGAACTCGTCCCGCCGCTTGAAGTGTTTGATGCCGTCTCGAGCGGCGCGGCCGAATGTGGCCATGCGACGTCCTATTACTGGCAGGGCAAGGATCCCGCCTTTCACTTCTTCACTGGTGTACCCTTCGGCCTCACCCAGGTTGAGCATGCGGCGTGGCTATATTTCGGTGGCGCACAGGAGCTTTGGGACAAGGCCTACGCACCGTTCGGTGTGACGCCCTTCTATGCCGGTGCATCTGGCACCCAGGCAGCTGGCTGGTTCGCCAAGGAAATCAAAACCCTCGAAGACCTCAAGGGTCTGAAGATGCGCATTGCCGGTCTGGGCGGTGAAGTTCTGCGCCGTCTGGGTGCGTCTGTCGTGATGCTGCCGCCGACCGATATTTTCTCTGCGCTGCAGTCCGGCACGATTGATGCCGCTGAATGGGTCGGCCCATGGAACGATATGGCCTTTGGCCTTTATAAAGTCGTTGGCAACTATTACATGCCTGCATTCCATGAATTGGGTGCCGGACTTGAGGTGATCGTCAACACTGAAAAACTCAAAGCGTTGCCGGAAGACATTCAGCTCATTGTCAAGGAAGCCGCACGGGCTACCTCGATGGAAACCATGGCCGACTTTGCCTACAACAATGCTGCCTCCTTCGGTCCACTGAAAGCAAAAGAGGGCGTGACCGTCCGTGCCTTGCCGGATGATATTGTTATGGCTCTGGCCAAGGAATCCGATGTTGTCGTCAAGGAAATCGCTGACAGCTCACCGCTGGCTGGCGAAATCTACAAGAGCTTCGTCGACTTCCGCGCGCTTTGCAACGACTACCATATGAAAGCCGAGTGGGAAGCCCTGCGTACCCGCAAGATGGCGCTCGAGCAGGTCTGACGCGAGCCTGCTAACGCGAATTGGTCTTCGAATCGAAGATAAATTGCATAAACCCGGCCTTTGTGGTCGGGTTTTTCATTTTCGCGCTGGATATTTGCCGCAAGCCATGACATAGGCATCAAAAAGCCTCTTCTCTCAGGAAGAGAGCAAGGGTATAAGCGCTTTCATGACCAAACAGACTTTCAACAACATCCGCAACTTTTCCATCATCGCCCATATCGATCATGGAAAGTCCACGCTCGCCGACCGGCTGATTCAGCTCACCGGGGGCTTGAGCGAGCGCGAAATGCGTGAACAGGTGCTCGATAGCATGGATATCGAGCAGGAACGCGGCATCACCATCAAGGCCCAGACCGTCTCGCTCAAATATGTGGCTGACGACGGCAAGACCTACATTCTCAATCTGATGGATACGCCGGGCCATGTTGACTTTGCCTATGAGGTGAGCCGGTCGCTGGCTGCCTGCGAAGGCTCCATTCTGGTCGTCGATGCCTCACAAGGGGTCGAGGCACAGACCTTGGCCAACGTCTATCAGGCCATCGACAAGGACCACGAGATCGTGCCGATCCTCAACAAGATCGACCTGCCAGCCGCAGAACCGGATCGGGTGCGCGAACAGATCGAGGATGTGATCGGTATCGACGCTTCTCAAGCCATCGAGGCCAGCGCCAAGTCCGGCATCGGGGTCAAGGAAACCCTCGAAGCCATCGTTACCCGCCTTCCTGCCCCGGAAGGGGACAGGGAAGCGCCGCTCAAGGCCCTGCTGGTCGACAGCTACTATGACACCTATCTTGGCGTCGTGGTCATCGTCCGCATCATGGATGGCGAACTCAGAAAAGGCGATCGCATCCGCATGATGGGCACCGATGCCTCCTATGATGTGGACCGCATCGGCATTTTCAGGCCCAAGATGACCGATATTCCGGTGCTCGGCCCGGGTGAAATCGGTTTCCTCATCGCCTCGATCAAGGAAGTGGCTGACACCCGCGTCGGGGATACCATCACCCATGTGAAGCGCCCTTGCGAAAACATGCTGCCTGGCTTCCGCCCGGCCCAGCCTGTGGTCTTCTGCGGCCTGTTTCCGGTCGATGCCAATGATTTTGAGGATCTGCGCGCCGCCATGGGCAAGCTACGCCTCAATGACGCCAGCTTCTCCTTCGAGATGGAAACGTCGGCAGCGCTCGGCTTCGGCTTCCGCTGTGGTTTCCTTGGTCTGTTGCATCTGGAAATCATTCAGGAGCGTCTCAGCCGCGAGTTTGACCTCGATCTCATCGCCACCGCACCGAGCGTGGTTTATGAGATGGAGCTGACCGACGGCAGCCATATCAACCTGCACAATCCCGCCGATATGCCCGATGTGGTCAAGGTGCGCGAAATCCGCGAGCCTTGGATTAAGGCCAACATCATGACCCCGGACGAGTATCTCGGCGCTATCCTCAAGCTTTGTCAGGAGCGGCGCGGCGTTCAGACCGATCTTTCCTATGTCGGCTCGCGCGCCATGGTCCAGTATGACCTGCCGCTCAACGAGGTGGTGTTCGACTTCTATGACCGCCTCAAATCGATCTCCAAAGGCTACGCCAGCTTTGATTACCAGTTGGCCGATTATCGCGCCGGTGATCTGGTCAAGATGTCCATCCTCGTCAATGACGAGCCGGTGGATGCCCTCTCGATCCTCGTTCATCGCTCGCAGGCCGAAATGCGTGGCCGATCCATGTGCGAAAAGCTCAAGGATCTCATTCCGCGCCATATGTTCAAGATCCCCATTCAGGCTGCCATCGGCGGGCGGGTGATCGCACGCGAGACCATCTCGGCCATGCGCAAGGATGTGACGGCGAAATGCTATGGCGGTGACGCCACGCGAAAGCGCAAGCTTTTGGAAAAGCAGAAGGCGGGTAAGAAAAAGATGCGTCAGTTCGGCAAGGTGGAGATCCCGCAGGAAGCCTTCATTGCTGCCCTCAAGATGGACAACTGACTTCGGCATCGCTGAGGAAGCCGGGGTCGATGGTGCGGCCTCAGATGTCCGGATTGATGCGCTGAAGAAAGAGCTCTGCGTCCAGCAGGGCTCGATTCTTTTCCCGCTCCAGCCGCCAGCGCTCCCGCTCCAACCGATCTTTCTCGCCATGCAGGCGGGATAGTTCTGCACGGCGCTCATCCGAGCTCTTGATCATGCGTGAAGACGTGATCTGTTCGTCGATCTCTTGAACCTGCGAGTCCAGCTCGACGATCTGGGTTTCGGTTTCGTGCAGCACCTCGCCCCGAAGATAGCCCTTCAGAAAAACCGGTTCTGATTCTGCCGGGCAGATCTTGTGGTAGCTGTAGCCGTTGCGCCCAACCTGAAATCCGTTCGCCGGTGTGCAGTAGCTGCCCAGCCCTGTTTTGTAGCCGGCGAGATACTTTTCAGCGTCAGGCGTGATGTCGTAGCGTTTGCAGGCTTTCTGGTGATCGGCCAACCGGCTTTTCGGGTGGCCCTGATTGGCATCGACCGAGCCAATGCTGGTCCAGTCGCCCGTCGCGCACTCCTCTTGGGACAGGCTGGCGCAGCCCGCCAGCAGAGGAGCGAGGATCAGAAGGGCGGGAAATAGACGCATTTTTGTCCCAAACTGTGCGAGACTTGAAAAAGGTGATTCGCAACGGCATGTGCCATAGCGCCAATGGTTACCCATTCGGACCCCGACTAGCAAGCACGCTCGGTTCAAGCGTGCGCGGTTTCCGGGCCCGAGCTTTCCCAAGGCGCTGCAGGGACACAGGCATCGGGACAAATGGAGACATTGCATGTCGGCCTTGACGCCAATCAAATCAAAGACGACCGGAACATCGCGCCACGGCAAAGGCCGCATCGTGGGCTCTGGCACCCGCATGGCAACGATGATTGCCGTCAGCGCCCTCAGCACGCTTCTGGCCGTGGGGGCTTCCTCGCCAGCAAAGGCCCAGGCACCAGCCAAGCAGTTGTTTGGCAAGAAGGTTGCCCCGGCCAATCTGCAAACCCGCTCCATCGGCTCCTATGCAAAGGGCTGTCTTGCCGGAGGCCGGGCGCTCGAGATCGACGGTCCGGCATGGCAGGCCATGCGCCTGTCGCGCAATCGCAACTGGGGCCACCCGGTGTTGCTGTCCTTTCTTGAAAAACTGGCTGTCGACGCCAAGGCTTACGACGGCTGGAACGGCCTTCTGATCGGGGATATTGCCCAACCACGCGGCGGGCCGATGATCACGGGCCATGCGTCCCACCAGATTGGCCTTGATGCAGATATCTGGCTACGCCCGATGCCCAAGCAGCGCTTTAGCAAGGCCGAGCGGGAGTCGGTTTCTGCCATCTCCATGCTGAAAAAGGGCACCCGTGCAGTTGATCCGAACAAATTCACCATGGCGCACTTCCGCCTGATCAAGCGCGCGGCTTCCACGCCGGGCGTGGCGCGGATCTTTGTTCATCCGGGCATCAAAAAGGCCCTTTGTGACCGGGCCGGGTCAGATCGGGATTGGCTGCGCCAGATCCGCCCCTGGTATGGCCACCACTATCATTTCCATGTGCGCATGAAATGCCCCCCGGGCAATCCCGGCTGCACCAATCAGGCCCCGCCACCACCGGGTGATGGCTGCGGCAAGGCGCTGGCATGGTGGTTGTCTGATGCGCCATGGACGCCCAAGAAGCCGAGCAAAAAAGACCCCAACAAGAAGCCCAAGAAAAAGCGGCAAGTGACTCTTGCTGACTTGCCGCAGGCCTGCACGGCTGTGCTCAATGCCGAGCCCATGCAAGTGGCGGGCGCGCGCTATGTACCTGAGCCCGTTCGGGCGATAACCGCATTGCCCAGATCACGCCCGCTTCAGAGATAGGCTGGGCCCAGTGATCAATCAGGTGTCCATCAGGCAGGCAGCGGGCAGGTAACGCCCGTGCCGCCGATGCCGCAATAGCCGTTGGGGTTCTTGGCCAGATACTGCTGATGATAGTCTTCGGCATAATAGAAGGGGCCAGCAGGAGCGATCTCACTGGTGATTGCGCCGAACCGTTCGGCCTTCAACTGGTCTTCATAGCGTGCGCGTGACGCACGGGCGATCTCGGCCTGTGCATCCGAATAGGTATAGATGGCAGAACGATATTGCGTGCCCACGTCGTTGCCCTGACGCATGCCCTGGGTCGGGTCATGCGCTTCCCAGAAGGTGGCCAGCAGCGCTTCATAACTCAGCACGTTCGGGTCAAAGACCACAAGAACAGCCTCCGTATGGCCGGTGCCGCCAGAGCAAACCTCTTCATAGGTGGGATTGGGCGTGTGACCGCCCGCATAACCAACCGCCGTGACATGAACGCCGTCCATCTGCCAGAACAGCCGTTCTGCACCCCAGAAGCAGCCAAGCCCGAGCAATGCCTTTTCATGCCCGTCCGGGAAGGGACCCTTGAGGGCCGTACCAAGGACGAAGTGCGTTTCAGCGGTCGGAAGGGGTGCCGGGCGGCCCGGAAGTGCGTTCTCCGCGCTGGGCATCTCGAGTTTCTTCTGCATGAATCCGAACATGAGCATCCTTTGCCAAATAGGCAGCATGTGTTGAACCTGTCCTCAAGATAGGGTCGGTCAACGCGGAATGCCAGTCACACCCGGATCACTTTCACACCCGGATCACTTTTGGGCGACGTTTGCGGCCAAGCCAGATGAAAAACAGACCCACGAGTGCGGCCACAAGCCACGCCGGCATCATCAGGACCCACTGCATCAACGGATCCCAGAGGAACGGATGCACATTGCGCTGAATGACCGCTTGCGTGAGATTGAGGCTGGCTGTGTCGATTTCGAACCAGGTCGCGCCGAGGGATTTCATCACCACTTCGTTGGCGGCGATCGAGCGCACACCGTCAAGGACCAACGCCAGCAGCGCCAGCGCGCAGGTCCACAACCCCACGAAGGTAAAGATAAATCGGATAAATCGCATAAGATCCCACACCTTTGATGACACGCCGGACCAGAACGCCCATGCACTTTTCATAAGCTGTTTGGGCTCCGGAAACAACAGTCTTGGCGGATTTCCAGAAGGCTGCACCGCAGGCCAAGCATGACAAATCGCACGCAAAAGCGCTGTACCAAACCGCTTGATGCTATGCCATCTGGTGCGATCGAGTGATCAAGGCTGATCAAAGGGACGTGTCATCGGCCGCCTTGCATTAGTGGCTGCGACAGACAGCACGAGATGGGGCAACAAATCGGACTTGAGACGAATCCTGTCTCGAGGAAAGAAAAGCACGAGAAAACAAATCCTAACGGCAATTTTCGATCCGTTGAGCGCGGGCTAAAACAGGGTAAGTCGGAAAACGATGACAATCTGTCAACAGCCGCGGTTTAGTGGCTTGCGTTCGTTCATTTTTTGGCTATAGTGCGCCCACACTTTGGTACGGAGAGGTGGCCGAGTGGTCGAAGGCGCACGCCTGGAACGCGTGTAGGCGGGTAACCGTCTCCAGGGTTCGAATCCCTGTCTCTCCGCCATTTTTCAAGCGAAAAATTGGAATTTATATAGTAAATTCAATCGCTTGGTGCTAGTGCTCCCGCAAGATCCCCCAAATTTGCTACACATTTTGCTACACAAACCTATGCAAAGGTCTATGGTCCTTTCCACGGTTTTCTTCAATTCTTTCATGTTGAGTGGAGCTGACGGTACGCTTCAATCGGCAATGGATGTATTCAAACCAAGTAGCTCGGCGCTGGTCGATTTACGCGAATTGCAACGAGCGGTTTTGTGCCAGCTTCACGCAGGTCTGTTCCGGGCGGAAACCGGTCCTTCGCCTCAAGTGCTGGATCACCAATATAGCGGGCAAAAGCGGTCCTTCGAAAATTCTTTTGGTCTATCCGAAGAGCTAGCTTCTACTGCAGGAAGGGTGGCTCGATACGTCTAGTTCGAGCCACCTCATAGATCATGGAACGACGACTTTCTCTCCATCTTCCTTCACGAATTCAGTGCCGGAGGCAACATCCAACAATTCAAACACGGCTTCAGATGGCCGACATAGCCTGACGCCTTTGGGAGTGCAAACGATCGGGCGATTAACGAGAACCGGATGCGTCAACATTTTTTCCATAATCTCATCATCTGAAACAGATGGATCGGTCAACCCCAACTCCTCAGCTGGCGATTTTGAAGTTCTCAGAGCCTTTCTCGGTGAGAGATTTGCCGCGGCAAAAAGAGCAATTAGCTGTGGCTTTGTCCAACCATCGTTGAGATATTCGATGACGACTGGCTGGTTGCCGGTCATTTTGATGATCTCCAAGACGTTGCGGGACGTTCCGCAATCGGGATTGTGATGAATTACAACGGTCATTGTTTGTTTCTTTCTTCGATCAACGTCTCGCTATGGCGGTTTCCAGCATCAGCTTGGCAACGCAAAGTTTGTAGCAATGATCAAACTCTTCACATGATCGACACTCATCCCATTCTGGAATACTGGCTTTGACACGGCGATCTGAGCGTGTGAGGCCAGCATTTTCAACTTCGAATGAAAAGACCTTTCCTGCCATATTCTCGTTTGTTTCAAAATGCAGACTGTCGTGAAACATAGTTCCATAGCAGTGCTTATGTTGTGCCATAGTCGATCCCTTTCATTTTCCTTATGCCGGAAAGTGCTGGCGGGTCCTGTTTGCGAATGCAACGAGGGAAAGCATCACCGGCACTTCAACAAGAACACCTACGACAGTGGCCAAAGCGGCTCCTGAGTTAAGACCGAAAAGGCCGATAGCGACCGCAACGGCCAGTTCAAAGAAATTAGAGGTTCCAATGAGTGCGCAAGGGGCCGCGATTCTGAATGGCACTTTCATGACCCATGCTGCAACATAGGCAATGGCAAAAATGCCGTAGGATTGCAGTAATAGCGGGATCGCAATCAGCGCAATGAGGATGGGCCGGGATAGAATGACACCGCCTTGGAAGCCGAAGAGCAGAACCACGGTTGCCAAGAGTCCGATCACGGAGATTGGCTTCAGTTTGGAAGTGAACTGAGCGACTGCTTCATCGGTTTTGCTGCCTGATACAAGAGCCTTGCGCGTCAGGTAACCGGCAACCAGCGGCACAACCACATACAGAACGACACTTAGGATCAGTGTGTCCCAAGGCACAGGAATATCCGTGACGCCCAAAAGAAGAGCGACTATAGGCGCGTATGCGACCACCATGATTAAATCGTTCACACTGACCTGAACGAGGGTGTAGTTGGCATCACCGCGAGTAAGCTGAGACCACACAAAGACCATCGCGGTACAGGGAGCAGCTCCAAGCAGAATAAGACCCGCTATATAGGAATCTGCATCAGCCGCGGACATCATACCTGCGAACAGATACTTGAAAAATACAACGCCCAGAACGGCCATCGTAAAAGGCTTGATCAGCCAGTTGACTACGAGCGTGATCAACAGTCCCTTCGGCTCATCAGCCACATGGCTGATGCTGGAGAAATCGACCGACACCATCATCGGATAGACCATCGCCCAGATGAGCACAGCGACCACAAGATTGACATGGGCATATTCAAGTGCCGCAAGTGTTCCAAACAGGCTTGGGAAAAGTTCGCCAAGGATCAATCCTGCCGCAATCGACAGGGCGACCCATATGGACAACCATTTCTCAAAAAAGCCAATTCCCCCAGGTTCGGAAGTGTTGGCGCTGGTATTTGCATCTACGGACATTCGTCAGCTTTCTCTTTTGATTTTCCGATTTCATCAAGTTTTGTCTGAAGAGACATGCGGTCAATGCTAGCCAAAGGAAGGGCCGTGAAGATCGAAATTCTTGAAAATAGCATCCTGTAGGAATCTGAGAATGCCAGAGCAATTTCGGTATCCGTGCCTTCGATATGCGCAGGGTCGGGAACGCCCCAATGGGCTGTCATCGGCTGGCCCGGCCAAATTGGGCACACTTCTCCGGCTGCGTTGTCGCAAACCGTGAAAACAAAATCCAACTTAGGAGCTTCCGGCACTGCGAACTCATCCCAACTTTTGGAACGAGCAAAGCCGGTGTCGAAATTCATTCTCTTCAGCAATGCTAATGTCCGGGGATGAACCTCCCCTGTCGGTGTCGAACCTGCTGAGTAGGCTTGAAACCGGCCTTGCCCAACCCGATTCATGATGGCTTCGGCCATGATCGACCGGGCAGAGTTACCGGTACACAGAAACAGCACATTGTAAATCTGTTCGCTCATTGTCGTTTCCTCAAAAGAACTTCGTTTCGATTGTTCTAGCAAGAACAGGCAACTTCATTGATGACAGCATCGCAAAGCTCAGGCCTTCCTCCACAACAGTCCTGAAGAAGGTATGACAGCAGTCCACCTACGGCATTCATATCTGCGTAATAGTAAATCTGCCTTCCGTGCCTTTGATTGCGGACAAGACCTGAATGGAGGAGTTGCTTCAGGTTTACCGACATGGTGTTCGGCTTTACCCCCAAATGCTCACCTAGGTCACCTGATGACATGCCCTCAGGCCCCGCCTTAATAAGCAATCTAAAGACGTCCAGCCGGGTTGGTTGGCTCAGACTTGCGAAAATGTTTGCTGCATCATTTGTTTCCATATTTCATGAATAATTGAAAGGTTGTTTTTTGTCAATACGCTTTGGGGAATATGCATTGACTAGTATATTCGATTTGGTATATATACATGATTATGGATAAGATAACAAACATATTTGGCGCTCTGTCTGATCCGATCCGCCTGAGGATTTTGGCTCTGATTGCGCATGAAACCGAGCTTTGCGTCTGCGAGTTGGTCGAGGCGTTGGAGATGTCACAGCCCAAAATTTCCCGTCATTGTCGCGCACTCAATGAGGCCAATCTTGTTGATAGTCGCCGAGAAGCCCAGTGGGTTTTGTATTCAATTGCCAACGACATTCCGGATTGGGCCAAGCAATCGATTAGCGCAGCAATTGAGGGGGTTAAACAAGACCCTCAATATGCCGTTGATTGTGAGCGCCTCAAAACAGTTGAAAGGCCGCCAGTTCGCTGCGGCCTGAAGGAGAAGGAAGCATGTTAGAAGCTACATCTACGGCGGATGGTACTGGCAATTCGGTTTCAAAATCTGGCAAACAAGGACCAGTCTTGCTCATTCTGGGAACAGTCGTAGCGATTGGCCTTTGGTGGGTAGTCTACAATCAGCTCATTCCTCTCTCTGAAGCCATCACTTCACTCTTTCCCATCGAGCGTCATAGCCACACAGGCGAAGCCATTGCCTTCTTCTTCTATGATGTCCCCAAGGTCCTGATGCTTCTGACCCTCATCGTGTTTGCCATGGGGGTTGTGCGGTCCTGGTTTAGTGCGGAAAAAACCAGAGCGCTTCTCTCCGGCAAGCGAGAGGGGGTCGGCAATGTACTGTCTGCGGGACTGGGTATTCTGACACCATTCTGCTCCTGCTCCGCCGTGCCTCTGTTTATCGGTTTCGTCTCGGCCGGCGTGCCGCTCGGTGTCACATTCTCCTTTCTGATTGCGGCTCCGATGGTCAATGAGGTCGCTCTCATCCTTCTTGTCGGGCTCGTGGGTTGGAATGTTGCTCTGACCTACCTCTTCTTCGGATTGGGGATCGCCATCGTCGCGGGTTGGATCATCGGCAAACTCAAACTCGAAGGATGGCTGCAGGATTGGGTTCGTGAAATCCATTCAGGAGCCAATGCCCCAACTGACTTTGCAGCAGAAAACCTTACCCTTCATGACCGCTATAAATTGGGCTTTGAAGCGGTGAAGGAGATTCTTGCCAAGGTCTGGCTATGGATCATCCTCGGTATTGGTGTTGGCGCTCTCATCCACGGTTATGTTCCGCAGGATTTGATGATTGACATTATGGGCGCTGATGCCTGGTGGTCGGTCCCGGTTGCCGTTGTGATGGGCGTTCCCCTTTACACCAATGCGGCAGGCGTCATTCCCATTGTCGAGGCATTGCTGGGCAAGGGGGCTGCGCTCGGGACCGTCCTTGCTTTCATGATGAGCGTGATCGCACTTTCGATGCCCGAGATGCTGATCCTCAGGCAAGTTCTGACGCTTCGCCTAATCGCGGTTTTCATTGCAGTGGTGAGCTGCGGCATATTGGCCGTCGGGTTCCTCTTCAACGCGATATTCTAGATACACAAAATCAAGGAAAGACACTGATATGAAACAGGTAAAGGTCTATGGTCCCGGCTGCAAACGGTGCGAAACAACCGCTCAGATGATGCGTGATGCAGCAGAAAAGCTCGGCCTTGAAGCCACTATTGATAAAGTCACCGATCCGAAAGAAATTGCCATGGCTGGTGTAATGTCGACACCCGGCATTTCGGTCGATGGTAAGCTGGTTCATTCTGGTGGTCTGCCCGATGAGAGCAAACTCGAAGGTTGGCTAAAAGGCTGAATGCTGCGGATAGAGAAGGCCAGAGGTCATATCATATCGTGGTACTACCTCTTGCTTCAGCTTTTGATCCCAAATCATACATTGGTTTCCAATGTGCTGAATGACAGGTTGAGGCCGCCACTTTCAATCAGGGTGTTGAAATTGCAGCGGTTTGTTCGAATGTCCGAAATAAGGATATCGCTTCTAGGATCATAACGAAAACTGAATGACCGGATTGGGCCGCGGTTTCCGGGTGCCCCTTTCGCGCATGCAAAAGGTCCCTCCAATTTCAATGTCCAACTTGGGCTCCTTGCGGACTGCTGCGGTGCATCATCATGTGAAAACGCTCATCCAGGCTGGTGATTTGCAATCGCGGACCATAGGCGACATTCGCTAGGGATTACATCCTAAAAGCCTGCTTCTCCATTGCAGCCATTCGTTCATTTTGCAGCATTTTGGGCGGACAAAAATATCGTTGTTCGAAGGATCGCTTTCGGCTGAAGCTCAGAGTTTGTGATATCTACGCGGCTCACTGGTCTTAACCAAGATCAATGCCCTATGCCCTGCATCAGACGCGAGCAAGAAGGCTTAGCAGCCGCGTTTTGACCGAGCCTTAGTCGGTTTACAGGCTGACACCCTCGTTTCACCGCTGCACAAGGCAGAAGAATTACCTTGCCCAGAAAGATCATCTTTATAGATACAAAGGCAATCTTCAATTTCTGCCGCAGTCAGCTGTGCGAATGCGGGTAGCTGATGCTTTTCGATCAATCTGCCGGAAAACCCGAGCGCTGCGGCACCTTCACGCGTACCCGCGTGAAGGTATACTTGATCCGGTTCAAATCTGAGGAAAGCAGCAATGCGATAAGCGATATCATAGACTGCAAGTTCGCCGATACCTTTGATCGACCCAATGAGGGTATCAATCCGACCATGCAATGTTGCGAAGTCCTGAGCAGCTTTTAGGGTATCCTGATGGGCAAGTAATTGTTGTTCGGCCTCACGTAGGACCGAGACTGGAATACGATTCTGATGTGTGTGCTTCTTACCGTTGGAGCATCGGCAATTTGCAGCCACACTTATCACATTTGAGAGGGTTTGTTGCTTCGAATAGAAGTCCTTCTCGACTTGCGAGAGCGGGCGGTAAATACGTTTGTAATCATCAACGCAAGCTTCAATGTTCATATGGATGACTCCGATTGGATTTCCTAGAGAATTAACAGATGAGTGGGGAGATGGTGCAATATTACAACCTAAACGTTACAAGACGCTCGCTGCAATGTGTCAAATAGTTGAGTTGGGCTCGAACCAGACAGAGTCGGCACGCCTGAATTTGACAATCGCCCAGCAAGCAAGCGATTTTCAATCGCGGCCCTTTGCCGGCATTCATTAGCGAATTGATCCCGCGTTGCAACATCTCATTAGCGGATTCTCGCCAGTCTTCATGAACCTCGAGGTGATTTTCCCATTGCTGCCATTCATTCAAACCGCAACATTTTCCGTGGACTGAAAGCGGAAAATACCTGTCGGGTATTGAGGGCAACTCAGCATTCCGATGCCGCCAAAAGTGTCTTTGCAAACAGGGACGAGAGCCGCCATTTTCTGGTGATACAAGATTCAAGAAGTTGCTAACCAAATCAGACAAAAGAATTTTGGGTGAATAGGAGGTTATGCGGTGGGCTCGAACGAGCTGGGTCAAGATGGCGTCTCCACAGAGGCGCATTTAACACTCCGCTTGTTGATTTTTTACCAATTAGATAAAGTTGTATAATAGTCTGGATGGTATTAAAACGATTATTCGATTTCCACCAAAAGAGGCAGCACAATGCAGGATATCCAAGGTGACGATAAAACACTCGAAGTACTGCTTTCTGGGTCTGCATTTGGGATCGACTACTACCAGCGTGAATACCGGTGGAAGCGAAAGCAGCTTCAAGAACTAGTTGATGACCTTTACGGCCAGTTTGCGCAGACCTGGACCCCCGGCATACCACTGGAAAAGCAGTCGAAATACTTCCTCGGCTCCATTGTTATCAGCAAGGCGAGCGATGTGCGCAACATCGTTGATGGACAACAGCGCATAACGACGTTGACGCTGCTTTTGATCTATCTGAACCATCTGCAGCAGGACCACACGAAGAAGGTCAACAAGATCGAGCAGCTGGTCTTTGACGAGGACCCAGGTGGCCCCAAGTTCAAGCTTGATATCCCGGAACGTAACGACTGCATGTCAGCCCTTCTTAATGGCGAAAGCTACAACCCCGAGGGCAAATCCGACTCTGTTCGCAATCTGGTGGACCGTTACGACGATCTCGATGACATCTTCCCGAAGTCCATGTCGCCTGACGAACTCAACATGTTCATCTGGTGGATCATTCGAAACGTGAAGCTGATCGAGATCACCGCGAACGACGATGGCGACGCTTACACGATCTTCGAGACGATGAACGACAGGGGCCTTTCCCTAACCCCTACAGATATGCTCAAGGGCTATCTTCTGGCCAATATCGAAGACCCGGACAAGCGGCTTGAAGCGGACAAGCTGATCAAATCTTACCTGACCAAGTTCGCCGAGTTTGGCGACAACACCGAGGCAGACTTCTTCAAAGCCTGGCTGCGGTCGCAATATGCCAAGAGGATAAGGGAGCGAAAAAAGGAAGCCAAGAACGAAGACTTCGAGCTGATCGGCACGGAGTATCACCGCTGGATACGCAACAACGCCAAAGAGGTGGGGCTGAACGCAAGCGATGATTTCTACCAGTTCGTCATCAAGAACATGCGCATCTTCGCGGACCTATATTTGCGGCTCCTCAAGGCGTCGGCCACCCGCAAGAAGGGGCTGGAGAGTGTCAAGTACAACGCCGATGCGGGCTTCACGCTCCAGTACCATATCATCCTCTCGGCGGTGAATGCGGATGACGACAAAGACACCGCCAAAGCCAAGATGGGCGTTGTTGCCGACTTCATCGATAGTTGGCTGAACGTCCGCTTCTGGAACTACAAATCCAACAGCTATTCCCAGATGCAGTATGCAGCCTTCACCGTGATCCGCAGCATCCGGGGCAAGACATTAGCCGAGGTGCGGCAGGCGCTTCACAAACGGCTGGAGGAAGAGTTCGAAGAGATCGACTTCGAATACTCGGTGCGGCTCAATCAGTTCACCTCCAAAGCGATCCACCGGCAATTGGCCCGCTTCACCGACTGGCTGGAACGGCAAGCAGGGGAGCCAGGGAGGTACGAGGATTACATCGTCCGCTCCGGCAAGAACGCTTATGAGGTTGAACACATCCTCGCCGACAAGTTTGAGATGTTCACTGACGAGTTCGAGGACGCCGCAGCATTTGAGGAATGGCGCAACTATATTGGCGGGCTGCTGCTGTTGCCCAAGAAGGTGAACGCCAGCCTCGGAGATGATCCGTATAGGAAGAAGCTGCCGCATTACCTAAAAGCCAATGCGCTCTCCCAATCGCTGCATCCGGATTTCTACAAGAACAATCCCGGTGTGCTGAAGGCAATAAAGACGCATAAAATGGCGTTTGAATCCCATAAGAAATTCGGGTGGAAGGAAATCGAGCAACGCTCCAACCTGTACTGCGCCCTCGCGGCTCTGATCTGGTCACCTGACCGGCTGACAGAGTGAACCGCTTAACGTTGGTGTTCGCTGCACTACCCTTTTATGGTTTGTTTTGGGTTCCAATTTCTGAGCATGCTTTGTTGTGCTAATCCGTGTTTACGAACAGTTATCAAGGCTTATGAACAGCAGCCTCGGCCCCTAAGCAGACCTTGGGCACTGAAAGCGGATGTCGTGGTAGCGCTTCATCAGGCCCAGCAGCTGATCCTTGAAAGTGGTTCGCGAAGACAATGCGCCTTACCTATCTGTTGCGCCCGCAATCGGGTTTTAGTCGTCTCTGATGAAAAAGGGCATCCTGATCGGAGGCGGTTGTACCGACGGCGATGTTAACTGGCATCTTTAAAATCTGCAGCCAAAGCTGGTCCATGGCTCAGTCGCAGCCTACTCCAGCAGGTATACTGTGGACAATCGATCACCTTTCTGGCCGGACTCCAGAATTCAGTTATAGTTGCATTCTTGGAGGGCCGTCGCTTGACCGACTCAAAGCAAAGAATCGGGCCATATCGTATCCTCAGCCTAGACGGCGGTGGTGCAAAGGGGTTCTACACGCTTGGCGTCCTTGCCGAAATTGAAGGGCTTGTCGGCTGCAGACTTCACGAAAAATTCGACCTGGTATTTGGCACCAGCACCGGAGCCATCATTGCGTCAATGATCGCAGTTGGAATGTCAGTCGATGAAATCCATATGCACTACAAAACGTATGTACCAGAGATTATGCGGCTCAAGACGCCTGAACAGAAGTCGGCCAAGCTGGCGGCGTTAGCAAAGGAAATCTTCAATGATCAGAAGTTTGACGCCGTAAAGACGGCGGTAGGCATCGTGACCACGAAATGGGCCATCGAGCGCCCCATGATCTTCAAAGGTAGCATGGAACAGGCCCACGGCCGAAAAGGGACCTTCCTTCCGGGTTTCGGCGTGACCATAGGCGACGCCGTGCAAGCTTCTTGCTCTGCCTACCCCTTCTTCTCTCCCAAAACCATCACTACCGCAGACGGCGACGAGGTGGAGTTAGTCGATGGAGGGTATTGTGCCAATAACCCGACTCTGTACGCAATTGCTGATGCAACCGGCAGCCTGAACGTTCCCCGCCAATATCTCAGGGTGGTCAGCATCGGCGTTGGGATATATCCGAGCCCAAAGCCCTCTCTCTTCAGCAAGATGTGGTGGGCGAAGTACCTGCTCAGCGTGCAACTCCTGCAAAAGACACTGGAAATCAACACGCAGTCAATGGACCAGCTCCGTACCATCCTTTTCAAAGACGTGCCGACGGTGCGGGTCAACGACACCTTCGAGCAACCGGAGATGGCAACAGATCTGTTCGAACACGACCTGAAGAAGCTGAATATATTGCGCCAACGCGGGCGGGAATCCTACGCAAATAACGAAGCCACCCTGAAAAAATTTCTCCTGTAATGGATACTAAAATGGCTGTTAATGAGAACCAGTTGGAAACGTGGTCGGCTCAAGGGAGCATCCAGCAGTCAGCAGCCACTTACAAGACGATCAGCGGTGTACTCAACGACACAGGATCGCCGTATTGTCTGAAGAGCTTCGACACCTTTCTGCAGGGTTCGTATGGTAACGATACGAACGTTTGGGCCGACAGTGACGTGGATGTAGTCATTCGGCTCACGTCAGTATTTTATTCCGACACGGACGCTCTCTCTCAGGGTGACAAAGCCAACTACGACCAAAACCGCTCGACGGCGGAATACTCGCTAGGAACGTTCAAGGAAGAGGTGACGGATTGGCTGACCAAGAACCTTGGCCAAGGTGTCAAAGCCGGCAGCAAGGCGATCTACGTCCCCGGCAACAATAACCGCCGTGATGCAGATGTGCTAGCTTGCGCAGAGCACCGCATTTACCACAACTATCCGGCCAACGGAAATCCGTCGTACCTTGAAGGTATCATGTTTTGGTCCAAGGACGGCGAGCAGATCATCAATTACCCCAAGCAGCACTCCTCCAACTGCACAACCAAACACCAGAACACGAACGGCTATTTCAAGCCCACGGTGCGCATATTCAAGAACATCCGGAACCGAATGATCAACGAGGGACGGTTGCAGGATGGAATTGCCCCTTCATACTTCTTGGAGGGCATGCTCTACAACGTGCCCAACAACCTTTTTGGCACCAACTTCCAGCAGACGGTCATCAACTGCTTCAACCACATTTACGGGATACAGGACAAATCACAGCTTACCTGCGCCAACGGCATCCATTGGCTACTCCGCCAAGGGCATTCGGTGTGCTGGTCGCCGGATAATCACAACACTTTCATGGAGGCATTTAAGCAGTTCTGGAATGACTTCTGAAGGCCAGCTCCGGACAAAGAATTGAAATTGTTGTGTGACGCGTTCGTGTTGCCCAGTCCAGCTGCTGATTGTCTGCACGCGGCCCCACTCCAGCAATTCCAGCGAAGGTTCGGTCCCCGCCCGACCTTGCCGCTGCTGCCAGGTCTGGAACCGGGATACCTCGAATGGCCGCTTTGGCCTGAAGGACCGGAGATCTCGCATCCGCAGGAAATGTCGGCAATCCGCCCGAATGGTCTGCCCAAGCCCCGATGCGCTCAAAGACACTCTGAATGACGGCTTTCGCCTTCTGTGCCCTATCCAAACTCCTGCGCCTCAACGTCTTGTCGTCCGTGAATGATGCGCAAAACGGTGACAGTGTCTTCATCGGTGCGGAAATATATGCAACGTTTGCGATAGGGAAGAGCCTTCAAGCCTGGACGGATCCAGTCGCGAGGAACGCCGGGGAAGTCAGTGTCGGCAATCCATTGAATTTTGGCTGTTAGGTCGGCAACAAAGGTTGCTGCTGTGCCAACGTCTTCTTCTTGGGCGATGTAAACGAATATCCCCGTGAGGTCATCTTGCGCTTTGGGGGCAAGAACTAATCTTTTTGGGCTAATCGCACCATCCCCCGCTTGATAATGTCTTCTGTCAGGCTTTGGGTGTTTGCGTATTCGATACCTTTGCCTGCTGCAATTTCAGCGTCTGCTGCATCAACTAATGCACGGGCTTCTGCAAGGCGTGTCTCATAATCCTCAAGCATTCTCAAGCCTGCTCGCACAACCTCGCTGGCATTATTGAAACGTCCTTCTTCTATCTGTTGAGCAATGAAGGCGTCATAGCGATCACCGACGATAAAAGACCGTTTGGTACTTGGCATAGTTCAATCCCTTCGGTTAAAGACACTATAGCTCAAGGTAAGAACTATTCCTACCGATTTCTAGGGATATGCAATTACTCGGATTGCTGCCTTCCCGAAAGGGGGTGGCTTCTAATCCGTCAGCACCTTATAGACAGTTGAACGACCGATCTTCAGCCGATTGGCAATCTCGGTTGCGCCGACGCCTTGAGCATGGAGAGAGCGAACGGCCTTACGGTCCACGCTTGGCTTACGACCAAAACGAACGCCTTTGGCTTTTGCTTCCAGCCGCCCCTCATTGGTCCGCTCCAGGATCCTTTGCCGTTCAGCATCGGCCACCGCCGATAAGATGGTGACGACCATCTTTCCCATCGTTCCTTCGGTGCTGATGCCATCATCCAGAAACCGGATCGAAACACGCATCGCATCGAATTCTTTGATGAGCGTAATCATGTCTTCTGTATTGCGCCCGAGGCGATCCAGCTTCTTGATCAGAATGGCATCGCCTTCTTCCACCTTGAGGCGGAGTAGATCAAGTCCGGATCGATTGAGGTTGGAGCCGGTCGCTTTGTCGGAGAAGATCCTGTTCTCTCGAACGCCAGCCTCTTTGAGTGCCTTCATCTGTCCATCGAGGGACTGTTGGGAGGTCGAAACCCGAGCATAGCCGAACAGACGCATGAAACTGTCTCCTAAATCGATTTATAGACGCGCTGTCTATTAATGATGCGATTTCCGATTTAAGAGACATGTTATCGGCACCGATAGGCGCTGTCTACTATGTTATAAATTTATAGACGACGCTATAGACTGCTGCTTAGGTCCATACGCCACTACAGAAATGTGTTTGGATCAGCTGGCCGCCTTGATTGTTGGAATGGAGGAAACATCGATCGATAGTTTTGCCTTCTCCAAATCATAGCTGCGCTGCATGTTCAGCCAAAAGCTAGCTCCATTGCCGAGGAGCTTGCCAAAGCGAATAGCCATCTCAGCCGTGATGGGCTGTTTCTCATTGAGAATGTCATACAGCGTCTGGCGGGAGATCTGCAGAGCTTCAGCAATCGCTACCTTGCTCATCGGAATATCAGGCAAGATGATTTCTCTAAGTAGCTCGCCAGGGTGTGTTGCTGAAACGGATACGTGTTTATTGATCATTAGTGATAGTCCTTGATATCAACCAGAATGAAACCTTCGCCGTCGAACTGAAAGATGACCCGGAAGTTCCCTGTGAGCCGAACTGAGAAATAGTCACCCATATCTCCTTTCAGGCTATGAAAGCGAGAACCCGGAAAGTCCATCTCTTCCGGTTCATCAGCAGCGTCGAGAGCCGACATGATAATCCGGATCTTCGGTAGCCAATCTGAGTTTAGACCTTTTGTCTGTCCCTTGGTCCAATAGGCCTTCAGACCCTTATGTCGAATGCTCTTTATCATAACTCAAATGTAAGTCAATGGTTGACAGAAGTCAACTGGTTTGTAAGGCAAGTCCTGACGTTCTCTGGGGGCACGTCGCAAAGTCCGCTAAGACTGCGGCAGCTATTCACATAAAGGTAGCGAGTCAGACTGAGGAAATATACGGGCGCGTCGCAAAGTTTCAATCAGGCCCTGTTTGTGCTGTGATCAGCGTCATTTTCATGCTTCGTTAACTTTTTGAAGTCCAAAGAGGAGAGCAATGAGATCATTCTGTTCGCGAACGGTCCATGTCTCCGCGAAGTCGAAGCCCTTCTTAAGCCACAGCATGGCTTCGAAACCAGCGATGGTTCGTCTCGCAGCATGGAAGGATCGGAAACCACCAATCCTGGGCATATTCTTCTTTACCCTGAAATGATCACTCTCAATACGCTGCTGCAGATGCTTGGTAACATAATGGACTGGGTCCGGCCGCAGGTGGCCTTTGTCGACCGATTGTTTGATCGTTGACGGGAATGTGTTGGCACCGTCAGTGCCGATCTTGCCCGGCGACAGGAGCGGCTCATCCTTGAGCATTTTGTTGAAGAAACGCTTTGCTGCATCAAGATCTCTATTGGCGGTGAGCAGAAAATCCACGGGATTGCCGTGCTTATCTATGGCTCGGTACAGATATTTCCACTTCCCCCGCACCTTGATGTAAGTTTCATCCACCCGAATAGACCCGCAATGGGGTTTGCGAAACCGACGCAACCGTTTCTCGATCAAGGGAGCGTAGGTCAGAACCCATCGGTTGATTGTGCTATGGTCAACTTCAAAGCCGCGCTCAAGGAACATTTCTTCGAGATCCCGATAGCTCAACGGGTAACGCAGATACCAAGATACCGCCTGAATGATCAGCCACGCCTCAAATTGTCTGCCTTTGAAGTCATCTTTCGATTTTCGTTTCAGCTTTTCGGCAATGGCATTGAGAATCATACGACGCTCCTTCAATAAATCGGAGCACCTTCTCACCGCACAAATCTCAAATCCTGGTTAACGACAAAAGTTTGCGACAGGGCCTTAATCGGCCTCTACCCAAATTTCCTCGAGAATTTGGTCTCGACTGTCTCACGCGTGTGCATCCAAGTTGGCCGCTTTTGAAATCCGTCTCTCCGTTTGGAGGGGGGGGGGCTTGCCTGTACATGTGGTATAGTTGTTCAGGACGTTTCTCTTGCCAATATCTCAAATCCCACATCGAATGAATGGCCTTCAGTTTGTTCATTTTGTAATCTCGCCAACAGCATTTGGGCCGACTTTTCTCCCATGTTAATACAGTCGACCCGAACAGTTGATAACGCCGGATGGGTGTACATGGCAAAATTTTGGTTGCCGAATCCCATAATGGCAACATCGTCTGGTATTGACAGTCCGCGAGCCAAAACTTCAAACAGCGCACCGAGTGCTACAACGTCAGAGCTGCAGAAAACGGCAAACGGTGTTTTCTTTTGGTCTAGCAAGTCGGACATGATGGAACGCCCGAGAGCAACGCTGGGGGAGGGTTCTCTGATAACTGGTGTTATATCGGTTTGCCCTCGCGCAGACAGTTCCTTTAGATAAGCTTCGGCGCGTACATGGGCTCTCTGATCGCCAGCCGAGGCGAGGCTAAAACTTGTGTATCCCTTGTCGCAAAAATAGGTGGCAACTGATTTTCCGACCTCGGCATGCGAAAAGCCAACTACAAGATCTAGTGGCGTTGGCGTGATGTCCCAAGATTCGACAATCGGTATCCCTGCCGAATGTAGACGTCTGCGACACTCCAATGTGTGATGAATTCCGGTTAGGAAAATCGCATCGGGTCGCCTGCTTAAAACGGTTGTTACGATTTTCTCTTCAGCTTTAAGGTCATATCCGGATTCCCCAAGTAATACCTCATAGCCATTGTCCTTCAGAACGCGGGAAAAGCTCTGCATCGTCTCGGCATAGACAAGGTTTGCCATACTTGGTGTGATGGCTGCGATCAATCGACTGCGATTTGAGGCTAGGCTGCCTGCAATTAGATTGGGTACATAGCCGGTTTGAGAGATTGCCTGATTGACACGATCGAGTGTCTTCTGTGGCACTTTGTCTGGTGTGTTCAAGACACGGGATACCGTTGAAGGGGCTACGCCAGCAAGTTTTGCAACGCTTTCTAGTGTTGCTTTTGTGGTTGGTTGACCATTCATTGAGGTCTCGTTTCAATTCCCGGTTCTGTCACAATTTGTATGCCAGACCGCTTTGGGTCGTGACTGATCAACTGGAGAGGCGTAGTCACGTTCTTTCCATCTCCGTCAAGTTTTCTACACCGAGTGTAAGAGCTTGGCAACTCTGGCAATCCTGCCTTTGCCGCGCACTCCCTTTCCTTTCGTTCCGGTTCCTTTGATGTGCTTGCTGTGAGCTCCGAAATCACAGCAAAAATTGAGGTGATTAAAAAATCGAAGCGCTTCGATTTATATCATTTGCGCCTATAATATTGCATAATCAGGAGAGTTAATCACTACAAGAAATTTATATAACATAATAAAAACAATAAATTAAAAGAAAATAGATTTTTCTGATTTGAAAAAATGAGAATATTTTAAAAAAAGTTGCGCTTCGATTTTTTTGGTGGTAGGTGTTTTGGTGTTAGGGCAGTTGCCGCTACTTTTGTTGCTACGTCGAGCCGGGACTTCTTGTTAAATCGATTGGTTCGGAGACGTCTGTGCGATGAAGAGGAAGGCAATGCAAATGTGGTGGCAAATGACAGGGAGAGAAGTCGTATGACCAAGATCGGTTTTATCGGAACGGGAATTATGGGAGCTCCGATGGCGGAGCATTTGATTGCTGGAGGGCACGACATCACTGCATTTGACGCGAAGGCTGTTGCGCCGACACTCGTTGCCAAAGGTGTGAAAGTTGCTAAGTCCTCTAAGGAAGTGGCTGAGGCAAATGATGTCATCATCATCATGGTGCCTGATACACCGCATGTAGATGCGGTTCTGTTTGGTGGTAACAGTGTTTCGATGGGCTTGTCGGCGGGCAAAACCGTCATTGACATGAGTTCTATCTCGCCTGTTGCGACTAAGGAATTTGCAAAGAAAATTAATAGTCTGGGATGTGAGTATGTTGACGCTCCCGTGTCTGGCGGTGAGGTCGGTGCTATCAACGCAACTCTGACAATTATGTGCGGAGGCTCCGAAAAGGGGTTTGCAGTCGCCAAGCCTCTGTTTGAGCTGATGGGCAAGAACATTACGCTTGTTGGCGGAAATGGTGATGGCCAAACATGCAAGGTTGCCAATCAGATTGTTGTGGCGCTGAACATAGAAGCCGTCGCCGAGGCGCTTCTCTTTGCTTCAAAGGCTGGAGCTGATCCTGCCAAGGTTCGTGATGCTCTCATGGGAGGATTTGCTTCTTCTAAAATCCTGGAAATCCATGGAAAGCGCATGATTGATCGCACCTTTGAACCAGGGTTTCGTATAGAGCTGCATCAAAAAGACCTGAATCTTGCGCTTTCCAGTGCTCGGGCGATGCAAATGAGCCTTCCAAATACCGCGACAGCCCAGGAATTGTTTAATGCCTGTGCGGCCCATGGCGGCTCTTCCTGGGATCACTCTGCTTTGGTTAAAGCGCTTGAGCTTATGGCTAGCCACGAAGTTGCCTGATGATTGATCCTCAAACCCTTTTACGGCAGATGTTCGATGCTGCGGTAGCTTCTGCCCAGCCGAACATTTGTGTGCCGAAACACATGCCTTCAGAGACCCCTCGCGGACGCTTTATTGTCATCGGTGCGGGCAAGGCTTCGGCGGCAATGGCTCGCGCTGTCGAGGAAACCTGGAAAGGTCCGCTCGAAGGGCTTGTGATTACGAGATATGGATATTCTGTCCCATGCGAAAAGATCGAAATCGTTGAGGCGAGCCATCCGGTTCCTGACGAAGCTGGTCAAACGGCATCGCAGCGTATTCGTGAGCTGGTTTCCGGGTTAACAGCGGATGACTTCGTGCTTTGTCTGATCTCTGGTGGAGGGTCTTCACTAATGACCTTGCCAGCTGAAGGACTTTCTCTGGAAGACCTGCAGGCAGCCAATACCGCGCTTCTGAGGTCAGGAGCGACAATCACGGAAATGAACTGCTTGCGAAGGCATCTGTCGTCGATAAATGGCGGACGTCTTGCTGCTGCTTGCCATCCCGCCAAGCTTTTGACTTTGATGATATCGGATGTGCCGGGTGATGACCCAATCGATATTGCCTCAGGTCCAACCGTTGCGGATCCCACAACACTGGCTGACGCTCAGGGTATCGTTGATCGTTACCGACTGCAGCTGCCGGATGCAGTTCTTCATGCACTTAAGCTTGCCCAAAATGAAAGCATTAAACCTTCAGATCTGCGGCTTGCCTCTTCTGAAGCAAGGATTATCGCTGCACCTCAAATGGCATTGGAAGCCGCAGCCTCGGTAGCGCTCAAAGCAGGTGTCGTTCCTTACATTCTTGGAGATAGCATAGAGGGGGAAGCTCGAGACCTGGGAGTGGTGATGAGCGGGATCGTACGGCAGGTGAAGTTCAAGTCCCAACCCTTCGAACAACCTTGCATTCTTTTATCGGGGGGTGAGACCACCGTTACAATGCGAGGGCAAGGTCGAGGCGGGCGGAATGTTGAGTTTTTGCTCTCGCTTATGGTCGCGCTCAATGGTCTTCATGGGGTGTACGCCGTCGCAGCAGACACCGATGGTGTTGATGGCTGTGAGGAGGTTGCGGGGGCCTTTGGCTTGCCAGAAACCTTGGAAAAAGGCCGATCTCTTGGACTTTCAGCCAGGGCCGAATTGGAGAACAACAATGCTCACGGCTTCTTTGAAGCAATTGGAGATCAACTGGTCACTGGCCCCACATTGACCAACGTAAATGACTTCAGGGCTATTCTTATTACAGACACACGCGACTTGTGTGTGCAATGAACGGAGGAAATATTGACATGAACGCGCAGACCCTTCCAAACCAGCTACGCCAGAATCTTCTGGCTCGTAAACCTCTGATCGGTTGCTGGTGTGCTCTGGGCAGCCCAATCACGACCGAGGTTATGGGCGTGGCTGGCTTTGACTGGCTTCTATTGGATGCTGAACATGCTTTAAACGACGTGCTGTCGTTGGTGCCACAGCTTATGGCTCTCAAGGATAGTGAGTCAGCGCCTGTTGTTCGTCCATCCTGGAACGATACGGTCTTGATCAAAAGGCTTCTTGATGCAGGGTTTTATAACTTTTTGATTCCATTTGTGCAAAATGCAGATGAAGCACGGGCTGCCGTTGCAGCTACTCGCTATCCCCCTGCAGGGGTTCGTGGTGTATCTGTTGCCCATCGTTCCAACAAATATGGCACTGTGTCGGACTATCAGAAGATCATCAATGACAATATCGGTGTGATCGTTCAAATTGAAACTCCGGTTGCTGCTGATGCTGCCGAAGAGATCGCTGCCGTTGATGGTGTCGATGGCCTGTTCATCGGGCCGTCAGATCTGGCGGCTTCTTGTGGCTATCTTGGTAATCCGAGCGAACCTTCTGTTCAGGCAATCATTAAACGCGTTTTTGAAGCAGCAAAGGCGGCTGGCAAGTCTGCCGGAATCCTGGCTCCGGTTGAGAGCGACGCCCGAAAATATATGGAACTTGGCGCCAATTTCGTGGCTGTCGGTTCTGATCTTGGTTTGCTTAAAGGAGCAAGCCAGGCCCTTAAGGGAACCTATCTCTAATATGGTCTCCCAAGGCGACCGGAAAAGCAAGGCGTTCTATACGGCTCGCCTTTGTGAATTCCGACACAGGTTTGTTTCTGCTACCTCACTTCTACGCTTTGTGATGTGGCCTGAATAAAGCATTTGGGGCCTTTCACGTTTGCGTAATAGGAATTTTGAAGGTGTTGCGAATGCTGTTTCGCAGGCCCAGGGATTTTTGTGCCTAAATTCGCGGGCAGTTGCTCGAAATAGCATTTTGAAGCAACACTTTAGCAAGTATGGGAAATACTCATGACACATATTCTCGTTGCTGGAAAAATTCATCAAAGCGGCATTGACTTGCTCGATGCAACTTCCGGGATAACTTATGATTACGTAAAGGATGTCTCAGAAGAAAGCTATGCTCCACTGATCGATAAAGCTGATGCTCTGGTCATTAGAACTCAGCCTCTTTCTGCCGAAACGATTGCGCGCGGGGGGAACCTCAAGTTGGTGTCTCGACATGGTGTTGGGTATGATGCTGTAGATCTGCAAGCCTTGAACGACAGGGGCATTGTTCTGACCATCGTTGGAGATGTTAATTCAGTATCTGTGGCCGAGCATAGTTTGATGCTGATTATGTCTGCGGCAAAAAGAACCTCACGAGCCAGTAAGTCTATCAAGGAAGGCGATTGGAGTTGGCGTAATCAGCTGGAGGCTGTTGAGCTGCTTAATAAGCGGTTGTTTATCATTGGATTTGGTCGTATCGGGCAGCATCTGGCTCGGATGGCGAGCGCATTCGGCATGGAAATCCGCGCGTGTGATCCATTCCTGGAAAAGCAGGGGTGGCCAAAGAATACCGCTGCAGTACCCTGCGACATGCAATCCGGTCTTGCTTGGGCTGATATTGTATCGGTTAATGTACCCAGCTCGGGGCGCCCAATCCTCGGAGATTTGGAATTCTCGCAAATGAAGCGTGGTGTTGTTCTGGTAAACACGGCTCGCGGCGGGGTCGTGGATGAAAAGGCCTTGGTTAAAGCGATCCATGCGGGAATCGTGGCCGCTGCAGGCATTGATGTTTTTGAGATGGAACCCCCCAAGACAGATAACGAGCTTCTAGGTCTTGATCAGGTGATCCTGTCTCCTCATATTGCCGGGTTGACTGCGGAAGCTGGAGAGCGCACGGCGGTAAGTGCAGTGCAAAACGTTCTAGACTTCTTCGCTGGATATCTAAACCCTGCATTGATTGTAAATTCGAAACAAATCAATGAGTTAACTAAGTCTTAGGATGGGGTGACGGTATCCATTGTCCTGAGAAGTAATGCATCTGCGGGCCTGTTTTCCTGATTGATACCGTGGATGCATTTTCGAAATTGAGGGGCAAGCCTATTTGAAAAATTCTGGATTTCTGACACGGGCCTGCTCAGCAAAAACAGTAAATCTTTGAAGATGCTCGCGAACTGCGTTGCTGGCTTCATCTTTGGAGCCATTTTGTACCGCCCGGATCATGTCTTGGTGGTCCTTAAGAAACTTCGCTGCGCGGCCTGCTCCAGAGGCAGGAAGGTTTAATTTGCGAGCCCGGTCAATGTGTCCTGAATGTGAGATAACAAGATCCCAGAGTTCTTCATATCCCGCTTCAGCATGAAAGCTGCGATGAAAAATCCGATCGAGTGTGGAGAATTCCATAATGTCATTTCTTGAGAGAGCTGCTTCTTGTTGTCTCAGGATTTCTTCTGCTTCAGCCATAGGGGCAAAAGAATCTGCGAGAACCCGAGCGACTTCCATTTCCACTGACATTCGCATGAAATGCATCCGTCTAACGTCGTCCATGTCAATTTTTGAAACCATGGTCTTTGATTGTGGATGGATGTCTATTAACCCTTCTGCGGACAAACGCGCAATTGCTTCGCGCAATGGCATTGGACTTACGCCGTACTCTTCGGATAACTCTCGCCGAGAAATAACCGCGCCAGGAGCGAGCTGAAGATCAAGAATTCGAATTCTGAGCAACGAGTAGAGTTGATCAGAAGTGGTCTTTGCTCGAAGAAGATTCTGAGAATTTGATTTCGATGTGGCCAAGTTTTACTCGCAGATGCGATGGATCTCGCAAATATTGGTTTTCCTATTGTGTCCAACCAATTTGGTGTTCTGACACTGGTGAAGGTCTGCAATTTGCGATGCGCTGTCAACCGAAAAAGATATCTATGATATTAGTATTCTAATTGCAATGACTTAGTATCTGTGATATTAGTATATATGAAGAGAAGCGCTAATAGATTTCTGCTTTAATGCAGTGTTGGCTATTCAGTTTTTGCCCAATTGGATAGCTGGTAAAGTGAGTTGGAACTCAACGCCATGAGGTCTTTGAGAGGTCAAACTCGTATTGGGAGGGGCTAGTTGGGAAGAGATCGTGTGTGTTAGGAACAGAGAAAGCACCACTTTTCGAGGTGCGGTAATCTGTTAGAGTACGAGTGAATTGACCTGTTGCTATCGGTAAATATACGGATGGCAGTGTCATGTTCGAGGTGAACTGGTAGACATATCCGCCCTCCATGTTCACCAAATTTTCCCCATGCATGTCCTGGATTTGTGGGTAGCCTTACTGGTTGCCTGGGCAGTTTTGTTGAGAAAATTCTGCGCTTTCTACGCAGTGAGTTAAACTGGGAGGTTTAATATGAAGTCTTTATTTGCCGGACTGTTTCTGGCTTCTGTCGCGTTGACATCCAATATGGCATTCGCAGCAGACGGTTTTCCAAAAAAGGATATCACGATCGTTGTTCAGTACGCGACAGGTGGCGGGACGGATAGCTTTATTCGAGCCCTAGAAAAGCCACTGGAGGATGCGTTTGGAGTGGGTGTTGCTGTGCGAAATATCGCTGGTGGTGGCGGTGTTGTTGGTATGATGCAAGTGTTGGCTGCAAAACCAGATGGCTATACCGTGGCCATTGCAAATAATGCTTTTTACACCCTTATTGGGATGGGAAATGTCACTTTTTCACTCGATGATTTTGACTATATTGCAGCAGTCGGAATGGAACCATATGTGCTTGCAGCAAAAGCATCGGATGAATGGAAGGATTATGACGGCTTCCTGAATTATGCCAAGGATAAGACCATCCGACTTGGATTTGCGGGCGTCGGTTCTTCCACCCACATTATGGCGATGGCAATGGCAGAAGAGCTCGGCCTGAATGTACAGTTTGTTCCATATGGTGGAGCATCTGAAGCAGCTGCCGCCGCATTGGGTGGGCATATTGAAGGTGTGGTTCTTTCTCCTGCGGATCTGGTTGCTGCGATGGACGGTGATGACGGTCTAGTGCCTATCGTCTCTTCGGGCAAATCGTCTCTCATTGAGAATGTTAAGACAACTAAGGATCTCGGGCTGAATCTTTCCGTTCAGCAATGGCGAGGATTTGCCGCGCCCGCAGGCGTCGATCCGGAAGTCAAAAAGGCTTGGCAGGCTGCGATTGAAAAGGCCATAAAAGATCCTCAATTCATTGAGGCTTCAAAGAACCTTGGTGTCGAGGTTTCGCCTGTCTTTGGCGAGGATCTGAAGGCCTTCATGGATGAGGGTGAACGCGTGATGATACCTTTGGCTAAAAAGGTGGCGGCCCAGTAATCCAATTGAATTCGCTTTGAATAAGTCAACCATGCGCTTCCGCAAGGAAACCGATTCTTGCGGAAGCAGAAGCATAGTGGAATGGACATGAAACTTCTTTCTGGGCGTGTACTCTTCGATATCGCGCTTCTGCTTGCTGCTGCCATTGGTGTCCGGCAAGCCCAAATGCTACCCAATGCCGGTGGTATTAGCCAGATTGGCCCTGGGGATTTTCCTACGATGGTCTGTGGCCTTGGAATTATTGCAATTCTTGGGGTGCTAATAGGGGACTTGCGGAAATCTGATGCAGATGATCGCATTCAGCCCCTTGGTGGGCAGCAAATCACCTCGGCGATAGCAATCTGCGCGCTTCTGGCTTCGTACATCGTGCTGATGAACATTTTGGGCTTCATCATCTCTACCACGTTATTCCTTTTCTTTGCGACGGTCACTTGTGCGTGGGCAATGGGGATCGAAGCGATTAGAAAAAAATTGGCCCGCTTTTTGGCTATCGTGGCTGCTTTCTCTGCTATGTCGGCAATGCTTGTCTATTTCACCTTCTCCTACGGCTTCGGCTTAATCTTCCCATGAGGAGTTCTCCAAATGGACACTATATTTGAAGCCATTGGTATGGTTGCAAATTTCCAAGTGCTTCTTGCAATATTTGCAGCAACATTTCTTGGTTTGATTATGGGAGCTTTGCCAGGGTTAACGGCCGCAATGGCTATTGCACTGCTGATCCCTCTTACATATGGCATGGGTCCTGTCTTAGGCATGGCCACATTGCTCGGTGCCTTTTGCGGCGCATTTGCAGGCGGAGCTGTTCCTGCGATCTTGTTAGGTATTCCCGGAACGCCAGCGTCAGTAGCAACGACGCTTGATGGCTTCCCTATGGCTCGAAATGGGGAAGCCGGAACAGCTCTTGGTCTCTCGATTAGCGCTTCCTTTATAGGAGGGATTCTGGGTTCGCTCTTGCTGATCTTGCTTTCTCCGCCAATTGCTAGACTTGCTCTGAGCTTTGGCCCTGCTGAGTTTTTTGCTCTCGGAGTCTTCGGCCTGGTCATCATCGCGTCTGTATCGGCAGGGTCGATGCTAAAGGGGCTAGTAGCCGGTTTCATTGGTCTTTGGCTTGGGACAATTGGTGCTGATCCTATGACTGGCGTTTTACGGTCAACCTTTGGTCAGCCTGATCTGATAACAGGTATTGGGTTGCTCCCAGCACTGATTGGCCTTTTTGCCGTTTCTCAAGTCCTGCAGGATCTCGTTATCAAGTCGGGTAATGAAAAGCAGCCAGAAGCGGCTCAGAATTTTCAATCCGCAAAGCCGCCCTTTGGACTTCTTGCCAAGGCATGGAAAGTGATCACATGCTCTACCCTTATCGGTGTCTTTGTAGGGGCTATTCCTGGTGCTGGCGGTTCAATTTCGTCGTTCCTATCCTATGATCAGGCAAAACGTATGTCCAAGACACCAGAAAAATTTGGTAAGGGACATTATGAGGGGCTTGTAGCATCAGAAACGTCAAACAACGCAACTGCAGGTGGGGCGTTGATTCCAATGCTGACTCTTGGAATTCCTGGAGAAGTGTCTACTGCTGTTCTAATGGGAGGACTTGTGATCCAAGGCGTACGGCCAGGACCAGCTCTTTTTGATGAACAATCTTCCACGATCTATGCCATTTTCTTTGCGTTCATTATCGCCAATATTGCAATGTTCTTGATGCAGTTGATCGGTATTCGGCTTTTTGTCCGTATTCTCAAAGTTCCGCAGCATCTGATGATGCCAATTATTTTAATGTTTTGCGCTGTGGGTGTGTATGGGGTGAACGGATCCGTCTTCGAGCTATGGCTGATGCTTGGATTTGGTATTTTAGGCTTCTTCCTCAATCGATATGGTTATGGAACTGCGCCGGTTATCCTGGGCCTTATCCTTGGAACCGTAACCGAAGCAAACTTGCGGCGCGGTATGATTGTTTATGGAGGTGATTGGACGCAATTCATCTTCAGGCCGATCAGTGCCATCCTTCTCGCGCTCGCATTCGCTTTTCTGCTTTTCGTGTTCTGGCAGAACTTTTCAGACAAAAAGCCAAAGGATGAGGCTACAATTGGTAGCCCTTAACACTCGAAAATAAGATGTCCCAAAACTGATCCGGAGCAGGTGAAAGCGCGAAAATCTCGCATTTAACCCGCTAGGTTTTGTTGACAAACTTTATTCCCAAATCAGCTGAGATATGATTCAAGATAGCTTTCAAGGAGGCTATCTTGGCGCGATTGACAATGAGCGATGCGGAATGGGCATTTTTCGAACCTTTCATCCACTCGATCCGTGGTCGTGGCGGTCGCCCGGCGGGAGATCATCGCTTGGTACTTGACGGGGTCTTCTGGATTGCTCGTACTGGAGCACAGTGGCGTGACTTGCCGGCGGAGTTCGGCAAATGGTCTTCGGTCTATCGCCAATTCCGACGCTGGACTTTGGCGGGTCTCTGGGGAATGGTTCTTGAGGCGCTGAACGAGAGTGGCGCCGCACCAAATCAGGTTCAAATGATCGACAGCACCGTCATCCGCGCCCATCATCCACTGCCCGGCAGGGCATTGCGTTAGCAATGTCCCGAGAGAGGAGGCAGCGGGCTCAAAAGGGGGACTCCAAAAGAAGGTTTTGGCCGCTCAAAAGGTGGCTTCACGATGAAAATTCATCTGATCACGAATGTGCATGGCTTACCCATCAAGGCCGAGATATCACCGGGGCAGTGCTCCGACTATACCGATTATGACCTGTTGCAAGATGAGGATTTGCCAGATCCAAAGGTCTTCATTGCAGACAGGGGCTATGACGCGAATGCAATCAGAGAGGATGTTGAGGGCAAGGGAGGTATTGCCATTATTCCTGGAAGAGGGACTATGGAGAATTTTGTGCCCTGGCGCTTTGATTACGCCATTGGGAAACGATCTTCGAACATTATGGCGAATTGGCTTTTCACTGAGTTCCATTCGCGCACGGAGCGTTTCCATTCCACAGAGGTAGCATTCAGGGCGAGATAAATCAATTTCGCAGCTGCCTCGTCACTGGGGAAATGCCCGCGGGAGCGAACGGCCCGTCGGATTTTCGAGTTCAGTGCTTCAATGGCGTTCGTGGTGTAGATCAGCCTGCGCACCTGGGGCGGATAGTCGAGGAACGGGATCACCTCGTTCCAGGCCCGGCGCCAGCTCGGCGCGATTGCCGGGTATTTGGCGGCAAGGTCGCTGTTTTCGAACTCCGCCAGCGCCGCCTCCGCGGCTGTGGCGTCTACAGCGGTGTAGACAGCCTTAAGAGCCGCAGCGACGGCCTTGCGGTCCTTGTAGCTGGCAAAGCTCATGGAATGGCGCAGTAGATGCACGATACAGGTCTGGACCTGGGTCTGAGGAAAGGCTGCCTCGATGGCCTGAGGGAAGCCCTTCAGACCGTCCACGACGGCGATGAGGATGTCCTGAACACCACGGTTGCGCAGGTCGCTGAGAACTTTAGCCCAGAACTTGGCACCCTCATTGGCCTGGAACCAAAGCCCCAGAACGTCGCGGGTGCCGTCCGGGAGAACAGCCAGGGCCACAAAAACCGCCTTGTTCAGAACCACGCCGTCGGTGCGGATCTTGACCCGGATCGCGTCCATGAACACAATCGGATAACACGGTTCCAGCGGGCGGTTCTGCCAGGCGGTCACTTCCTCCATCACGGCATCGGTGATCGCCGAAATCAGGCTCGGGGACGTGTTGAATGTCACTGAGAACTGACCCGGTATGAAGTAAAATTGTCACTGAGAATTGACCCATGTGAACACTGGTCCCCGACGATTTACATCGGGGAGATTTGGAGTGATCGACATGGGCTTTTTAAGTGTCATTCGGCGTTGGGCATTACGCGACAAAATGCCAATTCGTGAGATTTCTCGGCGCACGGGATTGTCACGTAATACCATCAGAAAATATCTTCGTGAGGGGGTGGTTGAACCTAAATTCACGACGCCACCCCGTCCAAGCAAATTGGATCCTTATGCAGACCGGTTGTCGGTGGTCACCGTCTTCTGGCTGCTGCCATTGCGACGGTTTGGCGGCTGGTTCGCGCCTTCAGGTGGTGCATCGGCGCGTTCTTCGGTCAGATGCTCGTCCAGTTCGGCGCTCAGGGCTCGTTCGGCCAGCGCCTTGGTCAGTTCTTGCAGAATCCCGTCCTCTCCGAACAGATCGCCCGCTTTGCGGCCTTCCATCAGATGATCCAAAAGGGCTTTGTCGATGCTCATACGTGGGTCTCCTCATATTAGAGTTACCACGCCAGGGCACAAAATTCTCCATAGTCCCGCGCCTGCAGTTTTGCGGTGGCTGCAGAAGTCGATATTGGAGTGACGCCGTTTGGGCATTCCAGTACCAAACCGCCTTCATCAAGGCTGAAGTCCTCAAGTGTCAATCGCCCCGATTGGCTTCCTTTCGACGTTTGTGCTGGTGCCATTAGGCTCACGCCACATTTGGTTGCCAATTCCATGCAGTCAGCCGATCCATAATGTGAATCAGCCAGCAATACTCTTGGTACAATTGAGCGAGCGGTAAGATCATCAAAGGCGGTCGGTAATTGGTTCTTATCATGCACTGTCATTTTGTGAACCGATACAAAAGTGATCAAATCCGGCAATCGGGGCGCCTCTTCTTCATCATCCTCAACATAGGTCTCGACGATTTGTGCCATATAACCAAGCCCACGATGAGCATTGTAACTGGCATCTGGATCAGCAGGGGACTTTATGCCATCACAAGGCATATCACCGGGCTTGCGTGGAGTTGCAATTGCAGTCGGCTTATCATCTTGCTCTAACGAGACCTCGAACTGCTCCTTCAAAACCTGATCCAGCAATGTGTATCCAGGTAAATCCGCAGCAGCGGTGTCTTTGAATTGCACGACAAGCCCAAGTAAATCACATCCTGCCTCAACAAGCGTGCGCCGGGACGCGCTTGGCGCCGTATTTGCAAAACAACCGCTCCCTTTTCGATCAACATAACGACAGATGATTTCACCATCAATTTGCGTATGCAATTGGGGATGAACCCGCTCAAGCTCACGCGCGAATTTGGAAATGGTCTCAACGACGATCCCGAGCCGCGTCAGGCTACGCATGGCGGAACGTAAAGCAGTTGAATCCATGCGCTGATGATCCGTATTCACGTTAAAAGCACGCACCAAGCGATCTGTAACACGATGGAACAGAACTTTATCCAGCCCTTCGGCAATGAAAAGGCGGCGATAATTTCGCAAGGTCTTTTCACAGAAATAACAATCAGCCTCTGAGCGTACATCCAGCGCATAGTGCCAGGCCATATTGAACGCCAACGCCTCGACGGTAGCCGCGTCGCTCAGATCATGCAATTGCTGCAAAAGCAGAACGCCAATGACGATATGCAGATCCTTCGAAGGGCGCCCAATCCTGTCGTCAAAATGCGGTAGTAATTCCTCGATAGGAAGCTCATCAAGAAGGTGCTTCCGAAACACTTCAGCCCATGAATGATCCAGAAGACGACGTCGCTTCGGCCCTGTCGCAAACTTTTGTCGTTAACCAGGATTTGAGATTTGTGCGGTGAGAAGGTGCTCCGATTTATTGAAGGAGCGTCGTATGATTCTCAATGCCATTGCCGAAAAGCTGAAACGAAAATCGAAAGATGACTTCAAAGGCAGACAATTTGAGGCGTGGCTGATCATTCAGGCGGTATCTTGGTATCTGCGTTACCCGTTGAGCTATCGGGATCTCGAAGAAATGTTCCTTGAGCGCGGCTTTGAAGTTGACCATAGCACAATCAACCGATGGGTTCTGACCTACGCTCCCTTGATCGAGAAACGGTTGCGTCGGTTTCGCAAACCCCATTGCGGGTCTATTCGGGTGGATGAAACTTACATCAAGGTGCGGGGGAAGTGGAAATATCTGTACCGAGCCATAGATAAGCACGGCAATCCCGTGGATTTTCTGCTCACCGCCAATAGAGATCTTGATGCAGCAAAGCGTTTCTTCAACAAAATGCTCAAGGATGAGCCGCTCCTGTCGCCGGGCAAGATCGGCACTGACGGTGCCAACACATTCCCGTCAACGATCAAACAATCGGTCGACAAAGGCCACCTGCGGCCGGACCCAGTCCATTATGTTACCAAGCATCTGCAGCAGCGTATTGAGAGTGATCATTTCAGGGTAAAGAAGAATATGCCCAGGATTGGTGGTTTCCGATCCTTCCATGCTGCGAGACGAACCATCGCTGGTTTCGAAGCCATGCTGTGGCTTAAGAAGGGCTTCGACTTCGCGGAGACATGGACCGTTCGCGAACAGAATGATCTCATTGCTCTCCTCTTTGGACTTCAAAAAGTTAACGAAGCATGAAAATGACGCTGATCACAGCACAAACAGGGCCTGATTGAAACTTTGCGACGCGCCCCCCGTTTTCATGGCGTTTCAATCTCCGGCTAGAACCTGAGATCAAATTGCCTGAAAGCGCTGTGTATCCTCTTTTCGGAATAGTTCGAATTTTATCTAAATGGTATTTTCGCGTAGCCGAGCGCCGGATTGTTGCTGCTATGGTGAAGGGTGATTTAGCGCTTTGACTAAAATTTGAAGGAATGGAAGCTATTGGAACAGCGCATCATGCTCCTTTCGAGCATGCCGATCTGAAGTGGTCCCAGAAACCTGAACGGTAAGGCTAAGGTTTATCCCGAAGCTTTAGATTCATACTAGAAGTCACAGCCCCTTCCAATCCCCGGATACATCACCCGTGGAAGGCGGCTCCATAGGCTTGGTCAAATTTTGTCAGGAATCCCAACGGCGGCCTGTTTGGTGGCGGAATGCGGATTAAGGCAGGCATCATGTGCTGGCGAGCTGGACCTGTTTCAAGTCCGACATTGTTACTGGCTGATATGCAGCAGGTGGCAAGCCGCATCATGTTTCCAGTTCCTCCGCATCTTGCAAATCCACTCGGCCATCGATTGCCACATCGTCGCCGGGCCAACAGGAGACATTCATGGTCCACAGAATTCAGACGTGTTTGTAGATCACGGAATCTGCGGCCAGATCAATCCTTTTGCGCACGCTCGGATCGCGCCAGTACAGGGTTTCATAAATTGTATCCGCCACGGAAATTTGGCTTATAACCGAAAGTCCCGAACCGCTGGTGAGGGGGCTGTCTGAGGCGACTGCGAGCAAATGCAAGCTGCTTAAATCTGCCACGGCGTTGCGCCGTCGGCCAGTGATGCCAACAATGGAAGCATTGGTTCGTCGACCTATTTTGAGAACATCAATGATGTCCCGCGTGCCTCCTGAGGCGGAAAACGCAATGATCATGTCGCGCTCGTCAACGTTGGAGGCGAGCATGGTTGCCAAATGCATATCTGTTGGCCGATGACTCATCAGTCCTGCACGCATAAATTTGTAATGCAAAAAGGTTGCAGCCACAGAGGAAGCGCCCACGGCCACAATAATGATGCGGCGTGCCGAAACGACAAGATCAGCAACTTCGTTAATCTTATCAAGATCAAGCAAATCGCGGGTGGCTTCCAACCCCGTCAGATAGGCCGTGAATCGATGGGTATCATCTTTCTCCAGCGTATCATCTGCGTCTGATTTCAAGGCATTCTCAACTGAAATCTCCTTGGCAATCGCTAGCTTGAGCTGGGAGAAGGTCTGGTATTGCAACTCCCGACAAAAGCGATAGATCGTTGCGACGCTAATGTTGGCGCTGGCCGCGAGTTCATCCACCGACATGGTCGTCACTTCTACGGGATGCTGAGAGATAAACTGGGCAATCTTGCGCAACTTCGGCGTCATATTGGCCCCGTTGAACCGAATTTCCGAAAGAACTGGGGTTGTACCTTGGTTCATATTTTCACTTGCCCGGCATCAGTGAGGTTAATGGCGCAAATGGGTTCGACTACGTCGAAACAGTTGACCAATCGAGAAAAGCTCCAAAATGACTTATCAGAACAAGTTCTAGAAGGCCATCCAGCTCTATGAGCAGACGGATCTGTTCATCCCAACCCCGCCGCGTTGTTGATGCAGGTTATGGGTCAATTGCTCATAAATCAATGAAAATAACAAATAATTATCACATTAAATTATTTTAGAAAAAATTATTGTCAAAATATTTTTTCAGATATAAGGTCGTATCAACTCAAGCGCAGAATTGTGCTGAAAATCTCTGAAGTGCTTAGGAAACCTGATGACGGGAAGAGTAAAAGACAGCAAGGCTGACACCCTCAACGCGCTGCAAAATGGCCTCATTGTTTCGGTGCAGCCAATTGACGGCGGAGCAATGGACTGCGATGAGGTTGTGGTGGCAATGGCAAGAGCTGCCATCGATGGGGGCGCGCAAGGGCTGCGGATTGAAGGTGTCAAACGGGTGGCTGCGGTGCGAGCTGCCTTGCCAAGCGCTCCGATTGTTGGAATCGTCAAACGGGATTTTGACGAATGGCCCATCCGCATCACCGCCCTGCCGGAAGATGTTCTGGCCTTGGCAGAGGCCGGTGCCGACATCATCGCGATTGACGGCACGGATCGCTCTCGTCCTCATACTTTCGCCGACCTCACCAGTATCGCCCATGAACAGGGGTGTCTTGTGATGGCCGACTTGGCGGCAGAACAGGAAGCGGATTCTTGCCTTCGCGAGGGGGCAGACATTCTCGGCTCCACCATGTCCGGTTACACTGGAGAGGCGCCGACACCGGAAGAACCGGATTTTCCCCTGCTCGCAGCGCTTGCCAAGAAAGACTGCTTTGTCATCGCCGAGGGTCGGTTTTCAACACCGGAGCTTTGCCGAGCCGCGATTGAACACGGTGCAGACTGTGTGACAGTGGGATCTGTTCTTACGCGGCTGGAATATATGACACAGCTGTTTTCGAAATCGGTCGCTGCAACCAAAAAAGATAGCCAGCCATGACCTCTTGCCTATCGGTCAACCCGACCCGACCCGCCGTGCCAGCTGAAAGCGAGTGTGACGCCATGAATGCCAATCTTCTCAGTGGAGCTGGACTTGATATTGGCGGCACCAAAATTGCTGCCGCCCGGTTCGACAAGGGGTGCATCGTCGCTCGCGCACGCGCCGAGACTATTGGTCAAGCAGACATCAATAGCCAGCTCGACAGTATGGCGGCTCTTCTTCAGGAGGTCGGACATGTGAGCGGAACGCCCGTCGGGGCTGCTCTGACAGGAAGAGTTACCCGAAACGGCGACTGGATGGCAGTCAACCGCTCGACCCTATCCAACCTGACCGGTTCCAACCTGAAGACGTTGGCGTCAGATCGTTTTTCAGGCCCTGTGACGCTGGTCAATGACGCTGCTGCTGCGGCCCTTGGCGAATATCGCTTCGGGGCGGGTATTGGCTCGAACAGTATGGCCTACATAACCGTGTCAACCGGTGTTGGCGGTGGGCTCGTACTCAATGGCAAGCTCCTGCAATCCGATGATGGTCTGGCCGGTCACGTGGGTTTCTCAACCGCCCTCAAAGGCGATCAGCTCTGCGGCTCGGGACGCGTTGGTACGATAGAATCGCTCGCCAGTGGACGGGCGATTGCCCGTTACGGATCCAACCTTGCTGGCAGGGATGTGGCCGCTCCGGAAGTTTTTGCTTTGTGGCAACAGGGAACCCCTTGGGCGACCTCTGTGGTGGAACAATCCGCCCGCTCGATTGCCGAGCTTTGCGCCAATCTGCGCACCATTTTGGGACTGGACCGCATTGTCATTGGCGGCAGTGTCGGACTGGCAACCGGCTATCTGGAGTGCGTTTCGCACATTCTTCTGAATGAAGAACCTGAGCTTTTCAACGTCGATCTACAGCCGGCCGAGCTTGGTCAGGACAGCCCTCTGTTTGGGGCATTGCAGTTTGCTGTTGATCAGCAGTGATCATGGAAATTGGAATTTCTTTGCTGGTGAGATTGCCGATGGAACCGGATGGTCTTGCAAGAAGGAATGGAACGAATTGATCAACAAGACATAAGTCACAGAGGAGAATAAAATGAAATTGAATTATCTCTTGCCGGCATTGTTGTGCGGTGCTCTCAGCACAATATCCATGGCGGCGCAGGCCGAAGTCACCGTTCTGGGCTGGCCTGGAGGGCCGGAAGAAACTGCCCTGCGCGCGGCCACCAAAGCCTACAATGCGCTACCGGGAGTCGCCGACGAAAACAAGGTGGAGTTGCTTTTCTTCAGCCGCGATGGTTTCTATGACAAACTGGCTGCCGATCTTGCCGCGAGCACCGATGCCTTTGATATCAACCTGATTGCGACCTACTCGATTGGCCGTTATGCACCCTTCATGGAGCCGGTAGACCTTGGTGATGGAGCGAAGGACGTCTTCGGCGACGCCGTCCTGAGCACCATGCAATATGAAGGTAAGCAATTCGGCGTTCCGACCGACCTCTCCCTGCATTTCATGTATTACCGCAATGATCTCATTGATGCCCTCTTGTCCGACGACGCTGCCAAGGCCCGCTATTCCGAAATTGCCGAGGAATATCTGGGCAAGGCGATGGAGCCCAAAAAACCGGAAGACTGGAGCTGGAACGATTGGGCTGCCACCGCGCTGTATTTCACAAAGTCGGTCAACAGCGACAGCCCGACCCGCTACGGAACGGTTCTGCAGATGAAGAACCTGTTGTTCAACATGATGATCTTCCAGTCCCTGCCGCGAGCCTATGGCGCCGACTGGATGGACGCCGATGGCAACATCACGGTTGATTCCGAGGCATACAAGACCGGCCTTAAGCTATACCGCAAGCTGCTCGATGCCGGGGCAACACCGAAGGATTCCCTGTCCTACGAGTTTCCCGAAGCCAATGCCGCGTTCGGTTCGGGGCAGGTCGCCATCATGGTTCAATGGAACGCTGCCGCCGGTGATCTGCTCAACGAGGAAAAGAACCCGGTTGTGGCTGGTGTAACCAAGACGATAGCCCCTCCCAAAGGACCGGAAGGCCGCTTTACCCATGTGCATGGTTTGGGCCTTGGTATCAACAAGTCCGGCAAGAACAAGGAAGGTGCCCAAAAGTTCCTGCAATGGCTGGCAACAGCCGATGCCATGGAAATCTACGCCAAAGCTGGCGGCGCTCCCGGCCTCAAAGGCCCTGCGCTTGATGCGGTAGCAGCAGATCGCCCGGATCTGGTGCCCTTGGGCAGCTATGCATCCCAGTATGGCTACGTGATGAATGGTGCAACCTCTGCATCGGCACTCTCGGTCTATGAGCTGCAAGCCCAGGCCTTTACTGGTTATTGGGGCGATGTCAAAAGCCTTGATGACGCTCTGGCTGAAGCCAAATCCGGTATGGCCAAGCTGCTGAAATAATCATCAAGATCGACCGGGGTTCGCTTCCGCGAACTCCGGCCTTCCATTGACGAGGACATAGATTGTGGCCAATGAAACAAGCCGGGAAAACCGGATTCTTGCAGCGCCGGTTGTCATTTTTCTGTTGGCCATGTTGGGGTTTCCCGCAGTCCTCGACCTGATCTATTCGGTATCGACAGTCAGTTTCGAGAATTTGCGAGACCCGACCCTTTCGGGATTTGGCAATTATCGTGAAGTGCTGGGCGATCCCTATTTCTGGGGCGCGGTGAGCTTTTCCACCCGCTTTGGACTTCTGACGGCAACGCTTGAAACGGCTTTGGGGCTCTTTCTTGCGGTTTTCCTCGCCCCACTAATCCAGAAACGCTTTTGGCTTATGGCCATTTTCATGATGCCGATGATCATCGCTCCGTCCATGATGGGCCTGATGTATCGTCTGGTGCTGCATGAGTTTGTCGGTCCGCTGCCCTATTATCTGTTTGAGTTTTTTGGTGAAAGCCCGGCATTTCTCAGCCCGCAAACGGCTTTCAAGACAATGGTCGTGATTGAGACGCTGCAGTGGACCCCCTTCACCCTATTGCTGTTCTACACGGCCTATTCCTCCATTCCCAACGATATCCGGGAAGCGGCCAAGGTGGATGGCACCCGTGGCTTGCGCCTGTTCACCCACATCGAACTACCAGCCCTGCTGCCAACCCTGCTGGTCGCCTTTGGCATCCGCTTCATCGATGGTTTCAGGGTGTTCGACAATATCTATGTGCTTATCGGCTCGGGAGCCGGGGGCTCCAGCACTTCCCTGTCCATCTATATCTATACCGCCTTCTTTAAATCCGCCGACATCGGCAAGGCTCTGGCCGCTTCGGTTCTGTTGTTCATTGTCGCTTTCGGCTTGCTTTGGCTGGTCGGCTGGTTGCTGAAAAAGAGGAAACAGGCCTGATGGTTATGAATGCAATCCGTTGGCTGGTGTTCGTCGTTGCTGCTCTGGTCATGAATTTTCCGGTCATCGCGACCATCGTCACGGCCCTCAAGACCCCGGCCGATGTCATTTCCAACGCCAGTCTGATCCCGCGTGCCATAACACTCGACAATTTCGCAGCTGTCTTCACGGTCAGCGACCGGTTGAATATCTGGAGCTATCTGGCGAACTCGCTGTCGGCGTCCCTGATTGGCACGATCCTGCCGATTCTGCTCTGTCTCCCGCTGGCCTTTGCCATCGCAAGGCGCGACTACGGGCGCGATCTTTTGCTGCCACTGGTGGTCAATCTGCGTGCAATGCCGCTGATCATTTTCGCCATTCCCCTCTACATGATGTATCAGACGCTGGGGTTGCTGGACACAAGGTTTGGTCTGGGCCTCATTCTCGCGGTCGTCAACCTGCCTTTGGCGCTCGTTTTGCTGATCAATGCCGTTGCGGAGATTCCGCGCGAGCTTGATGAGGCGGCGGGTATGGACGGAGCGCGCACGGGACGCATTCTCAGCCGGTTGACACTGCCGCTCATCCGGCCGGCCATTGCCACGACTTTCGTTTTCGGCTTCATCACAGCTTGGAACGAATTCCTGTTTGGCTTGATGCTTACCACCAGCAAGGCAGTCCCCATGACCGTTGGCGCATCCTTCTTCTTCTCAGCCGGAGGTGGGGGCGTCCAGTGGGGTGTGGCGGCGGCTGTCATCGTCGTGGCGTCCGCACCGCCCGTCATTCTAGGGCTTATCATGTATCGGCAGATCGGTCGGTCTATGCTGGCCGGTGCCGTGAAAGGATAAATCATTGGCCACAATCCTCATCCATCACGATGCCGTCTCTGCGGCGAGCGCAACCGCAAAGCGCCTCCTGGATCTGCTTGTATCGAAACCCGATGCGTCACTTGGGCTGGCGACTGGTGGAACGATGGAACAGGTCTATGCGCAACTGATCGAGCGTGCCCGTGGTATGAACTTGTCCTTTGCGGGGGTTAAGAGCTTCAATCTGGATGAATATATTGGTCTGAACGCAGATCACCCGCAGTCCTACCGGACAACGATGAGCAAGCTGCTGTTCGACCATATAGATATCAAACCTGAAAACACCCATTTGCCGCGCGGTGATGCATCCGATCCGGCAGAAGAAGCAAAGCGATATGAAGCAATGATCGCCGAGCTGGGCGGCATTGATCTGCAGCTACTCGGGATTGGCCTCAATGGCCATATTGGCTTTAATGAACCGTCTTCGTCGCTTGGCTCCCGCACGCGGATCAAGAAGCTGGCTCGATCGACCATGGCCGCCAACCGCCGCTTTTTCAAACCCGATGAAACGGTTCCAACCCATGCACTTACCATGGGCATCGCAACGATCATGCAAGCCAGAAAGATCATTCTGCTGGCAACCGGTGCCAGCAAAGCTGATGCGGTCGCGAAAGCGCTTGAAGGGCCGGTGAGCACATCCTGCCCGGCATCGATCTTGCAATTCCACCCAGATGCCACAGTGATTGTCGATGAAGACGCCGCATCCAAACTTGAGCTGCGCGACTTCTACGAAAGCATTCATCCCGGTGGGGAAGAGGTGTATTTTGTCAAATAAGTCCGAGTTTGTCATTGAAGCAACAACGCTTTATCCCGGTTTCAGTGCTCCGGCAGTCAATGAACGGGCCATCCTGATCAAAGATGGCTTGATTGAGGCGATCGGAGAGCGCGGCACCTTCTCGTCCAGAAGATGCATCGAAGTCGACATCGTCGCCCCCGGATTTATTGACATTCAGATCAATGGTGCAGGAGATTGCCAGTTCAACGATACGCCAGACGCTTCCAGCCTTGCCGCCATGGCAAGAGCTGCTTCTGCGGGCGGCGTGGCCCATATTATGCCAACCTTCATCACTGAAAGTGGACGCGCTTATAGCGCCGCAATAGACGCCGTTGAAAAGGCCATAAGCGAACCCATCGACGGCGTGCTTGGACTGCATCTGGAAGGGCCTTTTATCAGCCCGGAGAAACCCGGCATTCATCGCGCCGACGCCATCCGGCCACTTGAAGACAGTGATATGGCTCTGCTGGAGCGCACGGTTTCCTACCCACGCATCATCACGCTTGCGCCTGAAGAGACAAACTCTGAAACCATAGCGCGCCTGTCCAAGGCGGGTTGGCGGGTCTTTGTGGGGCACAGCGCGGCCGGATACGATCTGTTGCGTGATCTGTCGAGCGCCGGGTTGGCGGGTGCGACCCATCTTTTTAACGCCATGCCGCCACTGATGGGGCGTGAGCCGGGACCGATAGGTGCGGTGATCGAGGGCCTATTGCCTTTTGCAGGCCTCATTGCCGATGGCATGCATGTGCATCCGGCCAACCTGCGTTTTGCCTTTGATCATATCGGTCCGGAGCGGATTTGTCTGGTCACCGACGCGATGCTGACACTTGGTGGCACCACGACGGAATTCGATTTCGGCGAAAAGCGGGTCTATCTCAAAGACGGGCGCCTTTGCGATGAAACGGGGCGCCTTGGCGGCGCTCATCTGTACTTGGACGAGGCGGTCAGGAACATGATCCGTTACGCCGGCGCGCCTGTCGAAGCGGCGATGGCGATGGCGGGATCGACGCCTGCTCTTGCTCTTGGGGTTGCTGACGAATTGGGTCGGGTTGCTTCGGGCTATAGAGCCAGTCTGACACTTTGCGACAGCGGCCTTCGCGTTCTTGCGACACTCAGCGATGGCGAATTTCTCTATCAGGACACCAGCAACCAATTTGCGAAGGAAACATAATGGGCAGCATACAACTCAAAGACCTGAGAAAATCCTTCGATGACCAGAAGATCATCAAAGGTGTCAATCTGGAGATCAAGGATGGCGAGTTCATGGTGTTTGTTGGCCCGTCCGGTTGTGGCAAATCCACCCTGCTGCGTCTGATCGCTGGCTTGGAGGAGGTGACCTCTGGCGCGATCATCAGCGACGGGCGCGACGTGACCAAGTTGCAGCCCTTTGATCGCCACATGGCTATGGTGTTTCAGTCCTACGCCCTCTATCCGCACATGACGGTCAAGCAGAATATCGAATTTGCCCTCAAGACCATCAAGATGCCAAAGGATGAGATCGAGGAGAAGACGGCAGAGGCTGCCCGCATCCTCAAGCTCGAACCCTATATGGATCGTAAGCCTTCAGCCCTGTCTGGTGGTCAGCGACAACGTGTGGCGATTGGACGGGCGATCGTGCGCGAACCATCCGCCTTCCTGTTCGATGAGCCCCTGTCGAACCTTGATGCCGCCCTTCGCACCGAGACCCGTCTGGAAATTGCACGCCTGCATGAAACCCTTTCTGGCACAATCGTCTACGTTACCCATGATCAGGTTGAAGCAATGACGCTTGCTGACCGCATCGCCGTGTTATCTGACGGACAGTTGATGCAATGTGACACCCCTCAGATGCTCTATGAGCGCCCCGTCAACCGGTTCGTTGCCCAATTCATCGGTAGCCCAAAGATGAACCTGTTGCCCGCAAGCGGGGAGAATGGCAAGACGATCAAGCTGGATGGGGGGGCAAAAGAGATTGAGATCCTTGGCGGCTATAAGGGAAGCGTGGCAGTGCTGGGGCTTCGGTCCGAACATCTACGGCTCGGGAGCGTTGCCGACGCGGCGCTTTCAGGTACTGTCTCCCATGTTGAATATCTGGGTGCGGATGCCAGTATTTTTGTGACACTGGCGACCGGAGAAACCCTCAACTTGCGCGGATTGGGTCGTGAACTACCCGCAGTGAATACCGAAGTCGGTCTGTTGTTCGATGCTTCCGATGTTCACTTATTCGACGCGCATGGCACAGCCATTCGGGACTACGAGTGATATCGGATTGTCAACGGCGGCGTAAAAACCTGCCACTGGGGCGGAGCAAAAGCAGGCCAATCCTTTCCAGATCACTTACCGGCAGTGGCGAGTTGGGCGCGGTTTTGGTTTAGGCGGTAGCTTTCGCCGTTCATTTCCAGGATGCTCACATGATGGGTGAGGCGTTTAGTGCCGAAGGTTTCCGTCCATTCTTTGAATGGCAGGTCTGTTGAATGTCACTGAGAATTGACCCATGTGAACACTGGTCCCCGACGATTTACATCGGGGAGATTTGGATTGATCGACATGGGCTTTTTGAGTGTCATTCGACGTTGGGCATTACGTGACAAAATGCCAATTCGCGAGATTTCTCGTCGCACGGGATTGTCTCGGAACACCATCAGAAAATATCTTCGTGAGGGGGTGGTTGAGCCGAAGTTCAAGACGCCACTTCGACCAAGCAAATTGGATCCTTATGCAGATCGGTTGTCTGCCTGGCTATTATTACAACTGCGCAAACCACGCAAAGAGCGCCGGACAGTGAAGCAGATTCATGCTGATCTTGTGAAGCTCGGCTATGATGGGTCCTATGAGCGGGTGGCGGCTTTTGCCCGTGCATGGCGCACTGATCGACAGCGTGCAGAGCAGACGATTGGTCGCGGTACCTTTGTGCCGTTGGTATTCCAGCCAGGAGAAGCCTTTCAATTTGATTGGAGTGAGGATTGGGCAACCGTTGCAGGCGAACGTGTTAAATTGCAGGTGGCCCATATCAAGCTCTCTCACAGCCGCACCTTTCTGGTACGAGCATATCCCCTTCAAACCCATGAGATGCTGTTTGATGCTCACTGGCATGCATTCCGTGTTTTTGTTGGTGTTCCCGGGCGCGGTATCTACGACAATATGAAGACAGCTTAGACCGTGTTGGCCGCGGCAAACAGCGTGATATCAATGCTCGGTTCAAGGCGATGGCCAGCCATTATGTTTTTGAACCCGAGTTCTGCAATCCGGCTGCGGGTTGGGAACAGGGTCAGGTTGAGAAGAACGTCCGGGATGCGCGCAATCGCCTATGGCACGTCATGCCTGTCTTCAAAGATCTTGCGGAGCTAAATCAGTGGCTAGAAGACAAGTGCATCGCTTTGTGGGCGGAGACAGCCCATCAAACGCTGCCCGGTTCCATTGCCGATGTCTGGGAAGCTGAGAAGCCCACTCTGATGACGTTACCGCCCGCCTTTGATGGCTTCGTTGAACACAGCAAACGCGTATCACCAACTTGTCTGATTACGTTTGAGCGCGTTCGCTACAGTGTTCCGGCCAGCTTTGCGAACCGCCCAGTTAACCTGCATGTTTATCCAGACCGCTTGGTTGTCGTGGCTGAAGGTCAAGTGCTTTGCGCCCATGAGCGTATTATCGACCGATCGCACCGCAAACCGACAAAGGTTATCTATGATTGGCGACACTATTTGGCGGTAATCCAACGCAAACCTGGGGCTTTGCGCAACGGCGCGCCTTTTACAGAAAGGCCCGAGGCCTTCCGCCGCCTACAAGAATACATGCTTCGCAAAGAAGGTGGAGACCGAGAGATGGTCGATATCCTGTCCTTGGTTTTGCATCACGAAGAAGGCGTGGTTTTACAGGCAATCGAGCTGGCTCTGGAGGCCGGAGTACCAACCAAGACACATATCCTGAACCTGTTACACAGGCTCATCGACCGCAAACAGAGGTGGCTCGGGAAATCTGAACAAGTGATATAAGTGGATTTTCGGTCTGTAATTTGCCTTTATGGGGGACTATGGAGAATTTTGTGCCCTGGCGTGGTAACTCTAATATGAGGAGACCCACGTATGAGCATCGACAAAGCCCTTTTGGATCATCTGATGGAAGGCCGCAAAGCGGGCGATCTGTTCGGAGAGGACGGGATTCTGCAAGAACTGACCAAGGCGCTGGCCGAACGAGCCCTGAGCGCCGAACTGGACGAGCATCTGACCGAAGAACGCGCCGATGCGCCGCCTGAAGGCGCGAACCAGGCGCCAAATCGTCGCAATGGCCGCAGCCAGAAGACGGTGACCACCGACAGCGGGAAGGTCATTCTCGACATTCCCCGTGACCGCAACGGCAGCTTTGATCCTCTGCTGATCGCCAAGTATCAGCGCCGCTTTCCCGAGTTCGACACCAAGATCATCAGCATGTACGCGCGCGGGATGACGACCCGCGAGATCCAGGGGCATATCGAGGATATCTATGGTATAGAGGCGTCCCCGAGCCTGATTTCGGCGATCACCGATGCCGTGATGGAGGAAGTGACCGCCTGGCAGAACCGCCCGCTGGAACCGTGTTATCCGATTGTGTTCATGGACGCGATCCGGGTCAAGATCCGCACCGACGGCGTGGTTCTGAACAAGGCGGTTTTTGTGGCCCTGGCTGTTCTCCCGGACGGCACCCGCGACGTTCTGGGGCTTTGGTTCCAGGCCAATGAGGGTGCCAAGTTCTGGGCTAAAGTTCTCAGCGATCTGCGCAACCGTGGCGTTCAGGACATTCTCATCGCCGTCGTGGACGGTCTGAAGGGCTTCCCCCAGGCCATCGAGGCAGCCTTTCCTCAGACCCAGGTCCAGACCTGTATCGTGCATCTGCTGCGCCATTCCATGAGCTTTGCCAGCTACAAGGATCGCAAGGCCGTCGCAGCGGCTCTTAAGGCTGTCTACACCGCTGTGGACGCAGCAGCCGCGGAGACTGCGCTGGCGGAGTTCGAAAACAGCGACCTTGCCGCCAAATACCCGGCAATCGCGCCGAGTTGGCGCCGGACTTGGAACGAGGTGATCCCGTTCCTTGACTATCCGCCCCAAGTGCGCAGGCTGATCTACACCACGAACGCCATTGAAGCACTGAACTCGAAAATCCGCCGGGCCGTTCGCTCCCGCGGGCATTTCCCCAGTGACGAGGCAGCTGCGAAATTGATTTATCTCGCCCTGAATGCTACTTCTGTGGAATGGAAACGCTCCGTGCGCGAATGGCACTCAGTGAAAAGCCAGTTCGCAATAATGTTCGAAGATCGTTTCCAAATGGCGTAATCAAAGCGCCAGGGCACAAAATTCTGCATAGTCCCCTTTATGGCTTTACAGGAGACCCAACTATGGCACGCCGTCCCAGACGTAATCACACATCCGCATTCAAGTCCAAGGTAGCCTTAGCCGCAATTCGAGGTGAGCAAACTTTAAGTGAGCTTGGCCAACAATACGATGTTCATCCCAACCAGATAAAGCAATGGCGGGACCATCTGCTTGAAGGCGCCAGTGATGTCTTTGAGAAGGACACGAAGGCCCCTGAGCCGGCGACAGTTGATGTCAAAACTCTTCACGCCAAAATCGGGGAGCTGACGCTTGAGAATGATTTTTTAAGCGGAGCGCTCAGCAAGGCCGGCCTGTTGAGCGCAAAGAAATGATTGACCCCAAGCATAAACTCTCCTTGTCCCGGCAAGCGAAGGCACTGGGCATCAGTCGAGGTTGTTTGTATTATACCAAGGGCGTGAAGTTCTGACTCTTTAGGGATTCCATTTTTAGCACTGGCGTGATTCAACATGGCAAAGGAGATTTTGCCATGTCTGCCGCTTTGATTCTTAGCGATGCTTTTGACGCCGATAGTTTGCGCCGTCTTGCCAAAGGATGCCGCAATGCCAAACAGAGCCGCCGCCTACTGGCCATTGCGGCTGTCTATGACGGCATGAACCGTGCTGATGCCGCCAAAGTCGGCGGTATGGACCGCCAGACTTTGCGAGATTGGGTTCTTCGCTTCAATGAGCAAGGCACCGATGGTCTTGTCGACATCAAAGCAACCGGCGCTCCCATGCGCTTGAGCCCAGAACAGCTCGAAGAGTTTGTTGCTATCGTTGAAACCGGTCCTGATCCTGAGAAGGACGGCGTCTCTGTCTGGCGTAGCCAGGATCTGGTGCGTGTGATCCAAGAGCGGTTTGGGGTCTCCTACAAGGAACGTGGAGTACGGGATCTTTTGCGCCGCATGGGGTATGTGCGCATATCTGGTCGACCTCAACATCCAGAACAAAAGCCTGAAGTCATTGATGCTTTCAAAAAAACTTCTCCGCAACGTTGGCAGCGCATGTAGGCCATTTGCCAAAGAACAAGCCCATCGAGATTTGGTGGCAAGATGAGGCTAGGCTTGGTCAGAAGAATGGACTGGCCCGACTATGGGCAAAAAAGGGAACCAGACCACGTCTGCCAGCCGATCAGCGATATAAAAATGCCTATCTGTTCGGTGCAATATGTCCAGCGCGTGGCGTTGGCGCGGGATTGATGATGCCTTTTGCAAATACACAGGCCATGCAAATGCACCTCGAAGAAGTCTCAAGGACAGTGGCGCGCGGCGCTCATGCCGTGGTGCTGATGGATCGTGCCGGATGGCATACGACAAGCAGACTCAACGTGCCCAAGAATATCACCATCCTCCTGTTGCCTTCCAAATCACCGGAACTGAACCCAGTTGAGAATATTTGGCAGTATCTGCGCGGTACCTTCCTGTCCAATCGGGTCTTCGAAGACTATGCCGCCATTCTTGATGCTGGTTGCCAAGCATGGAAGAGCCTCTCCGCCAACCCAACCATCATCCATTCAATAGGTATGAGAAAATGGGCTCAAGAAGGTCAGAATTAAATGCCGTTGGTATTACACCGCGAAGCCGACATCTGACGCCGATCTGAAGCTGATGCGCCGGATTGATCAATTGCATCTGGATTATCCCTTTGCGGGCAGCCGGATGCTTCAGGGCCTCTTGCTTGGCGAGGAACACAAGGTTGGTCGACTTCATGTCTCAACGCTGATGAAGCGGATGGGCATCGAGGCAATTTACCGTCGCCCCAATACATCAAAGCCAGCGCCGGGACATAAAATCTATCCGGCCCTGTCGCAAACTTTTGTCGTTAACCAGGATTTGAGATTTGTGCGGTGAGAAGGTGCTCCGATTTATTGAAGGAGCGTCGTATGATTCTCAATGCCATTGCCGAAAAGCTGAAACGAAAATCGAAAGATGACTTCAAAGGCAGACAATTTGAGGCGTGGCTGATCATTCAGGCGGTATCTTGGTATCTGCGTTACCCGTTGAGCTATCGGGATCTCGAAGAAATGTTCCTTGAGCGCGGCTTTGAAGTTGACCATAGCACAATCAACCGATGGGTTCTGACCTACGCTCCCTTGATCGAGAAACGGTTGCGTCGGTTTCGCAAACCCCATTGCGGGTCTATTCGGGTGGATGAAACTTACATCAAGGTGCGGGGGAAGTGGAAATATCTGTACCGAGCCATAGATAAGCACGGCAATCCCGTGGATTTTCTGCTCACCGCCAATAGAGATCTTGATGCAGCAAAGCGTTTCTTCAACAAAATGCTCAAGGATGAGCCGCTCCTGTCGCCGGGCAAGATCGGCACTGACGGTGCCAACACATTCCCGTCAACGATCAAACAATCGGTCGACAAAGGCCACCTGCGGCCGGACCCAGTCCATTATGTTACCAAGCATCTGCAGCAGCGTATTGAGAGTGATCATTTCAGGGTAAAGAAGAATATGCCCAGGATTGGTGGTTTCCGATCCTTCCATGCTGCGAGACGAACCATCGCTGGTTTCGAAGCCATGCTGTGGCTTAAGAAGGGCTTCGACTTCGCGGAGACATGGACCGTTCGCGAACAGAATGATCTCATTGCTCTCCTCTTTGGACTTCAAAAAGTTAACGAAGCATGAAAATGACGCTGATCACAGCACAAACAGGGCCTGATTGAAACTTTGCGACGCGCCCCTATGATCTCATCTTGAGCTTTCTGCGATAGTCTATAGCTCATTTTTGGAGGCGGTCAGGCCTGCTTTTGTTCGTGCCATCTGTCTAATGTCTTCCATTGAGGAAGAACTGACACCGCTTGCCAAACCTGCATCCACATGGCTTTGCATTGCAGCGATCTTCTGTGTTCTCGCCTGATCGCGGCGAATGAGATCGCGCACATAGTCGCTAGCATTGCTATACCGCCCGTCAGCGGTTTGCTCAGTCACCCAATCCTTCATGGGCTCCGGGAGCGATACATTCATTGTTGCCATCAGAGAACCTCCAATGCTGTTATATATCATATCTTGGCAAAGTTTGCCAAGATATCGATGTCAGATAAAGAAGGAGGATCGGCGCTAGTGAAAAGAAATGTGAGTGATCCACCGGAGTGCCCTACATTCCTGCCATTCGAACGAAGCGCAGCATTTTTAGCGCCTGGGTGACAGGAGCGCGGACGTTTGAGACATTGGCTGCAGCGCCTAAATTTTTTGGCAACAAGGTGCACGTCTGGTAACACGGGGCGGAGAGCTGACTCGCATCAGTGCAGCATGGCTTAAGCATCTCCGTTCAAAGCGGACAATTTTTGCGTGTGCGAAAAGTTAGCCTTCGGCTGTAAAATCAGCCATTGCGAAGCAAGCGACTGCGTAAGCTGCGGGTTTTTGTTTTGAAGCTAATTTCAATTGCGGTTACAGCCAGATCTTCAATAAAGCTAAGCGGAGCGAACTAGTCGCTCCGCACTTTTTAAGTCGAGCAATTGGTGATTATCAAGCCGCGGCGAAATCCGAAACAAACGACTTCACAGTTTGGTTCAGATTTTCTGCGCTTGTCGACAGGCCGTGTGACAGTTGTATCAATTCGTCAGACGCCTGGCTTGTCATATTCGCCGCAGCACTCACACCACCGATACTGTGTTTTACTTGTTGCGTACCAGTTGCTGCTTCCTGACAATTTCGAGCAATCTCACTCGTCGCTGCACCTTGTTGTTCCATAGAACTTGCAATTGAGGTTGCAATTTCTTGGATATTGGTGATCACCTGAACAATCTCGCCTATGGAGGATACTGTGGTGCCAGTCTCTGTCTGAATTTCACCAACCTTGTGGGCGATTTCCTCGGTCGCTTTGGTTGTTTGGGTCGCGAGTTCCTTCACTTCCGCAGCAACGACAGCGAAGCCCTTGCCAGCTTCACCAGCACGTGCCGCCTCGATGGTGGCATTGAGTGCCAAAAGATTGGTTTGATCGGCTATGCCTTTGATAAGATCAATGACATCTCCGATAGCAGTTGCGGATTTGGCCAACTCATGAATGCGGGCATTGGAAGCCTCTGCTTCAGTGCGTGCCTTATTAGCGACGCTTGCCGAATGTGAGACTTGGTTATTGATCTCAGAAATTGAAGTCGTCATTTCCTCAGAGGCAGAAGCTACTGTTTCAACATTGGTGGCTGCCTGTTCAGAAGCTAATGAAACAGCCTCGGATTGGTTGGATGTTTCTTCTGCGGTATCGGACAGTTTCTTTGCAGCACTTCCAACTTCCTGAGATGTCTTGATGAAATTTGCTGACAAATCCTGCATTCTCTCAACGAAATTGTTTGCAAGTTTTTCTCTTCGTGCAAGGACTTGCCGCTCATTCTCTTGACGTGCAGTGGCCTCCTCGCGTAATTTTCGCGCTTCCTCAAGACCTACACGCAAGGTCTCCGATGCCGAGGCGATCTCACCGACTTCATCTTTGCGATCTGCACCCTGAATTTCATCAACGGTTTCTCCTGCTGCAATGCGTCGCAATACGGCAGCCAAGACAACGATTGGGTTGGATATCTTATTGGCAAAATATGCAAGAAAACCAAGTGAAAGCACGGCTGCCGCGAATGCTGCAATAATTTGTAACCAGATCGCTGAATCCGACCGAGCTTCGATGCTTTTCCGCAGGGCGATGGACGAAGCTAATACATCCGAGTTGTTTACATCGATAATCAGAGCCCATTTCTGACCTGTCCGTCCCAGTTCAATCGGCGCGGTCACGCGGATAGTTCCCGCAGTTTCGTCATTGGTAACTTGGGTTTCGTCCAGTTTGAGCTGCTCAAGTGTTATGTTAGCAAGCTCATTGATCTTGTCGAACCCACCTCCGATTGCTTTTGGCGTGCTGCTGGAAGCAACCACGAGCCCTTTGTCGGTAATGATGTTTGCCTTACTGTTGCCGTTATACAAAGTTTGGCTGACGTTGTCTGCGAGCTTCTGGATGAATGAGAGATCGAAGTCCGATCCTGCGACGCCCAGAAACTGATTATCAACTTTGATTGGGACGGAAATAGTGGCGAGCTGTACTGCTTTTCCTTGCACAATGTAGGGCAAAGGGGCGAGCAGGCTTTCTTTACCAGATTGCTCTGGACCCAAAAACCAACCGCCTTTCATTATGCCATTGGAATGTAGTGCTTTACTGTCATACTCAACCAAAGGCTGCAGTGCGATTTTGCCGACAGCATCTCGCACCCAGTAGGGCAGAGCGCGACCTGTATCATCGGACCCAACATCAGTACGTCCTTTGAAGGCATCATCATTCGCATCGATACCGTTTGGCACCCAGGCGCTATATGTTCCATTAAATTTGGGATTATCTTTCAATACGCGCTCAAGCAAGGCATTCAGCTGTGTTCTTCGAGACGTGAGCCGAGAGCCTCCATCTTCAGGTTTCGTTGCGATAGTTTCTAAGGCGCTTGCCATATTGCGGGCGGCTTGAAATGCATGATCAAGCTCTTCCTTGATATGTGCGGCCTTTACACCTGCCAACTGCCCTAGAAGCCGCTTTGCTTCCTCGCTCTGCATATCACTAACCGACTGCTCTACATATTCATTCAAGTTCAATGATGAATACAATGAAATTCCGGCAATCGTGCCTCCAGTTGCCAAAACGGAAAGTGCCGCAAGGCCAACAATCTTTATGCGAATCGACTGTAATTTCATCATTTTACCTTTCTGACGAACACATTAGATCGACAACAACAGTATACCCCGACAAAAATGCACCTAAAAATTGCACATTGCCTAGCTATATAAGACCAAAATTGTGTAAATTTATTTTTAATGAAGTCAAAAAACTATGTATGTAGTAAGTAATACTTACTTTTATACGATAAATAAATGTTATTTTACTCGGCCCATCAAGTTACTCCCGAAAGATTAGGCAGTGAGATGCGCTACCCTTGCGTCTCCACCTGATCTCCAACAAAGCAGTGTTTCATTCGATGTCAGCAATAGAGAAGGATGATACATAATCTGCTTACCGACGAATGACCGCAAATGGGATGTTGCGACACAGCATCACTCGGACCGCGAATGGCAGGATTGGGCCGCTTCTTCCATGGGCCTCAATGAGAACAGGTCAGGAATATGCCAATCTGTGCATTGCAGATTCACTTATGAATAGACACCTGATTGGACCGACTTCAAATAGTCAAGAACTCTGTCAGATTTGCGCTCCAACACCAAATCAAACGCAGTTTTTCCGGCCCAACCAGGAATTGGTTGATGTTTAAACCAAAGAGCCGCTCGCTGATCAGATCCTGTCATCTCGCTTGCTAGGTTGAGGATGCTCATTAATGGTCGAACTGCTTCATTCAGTTTGCGTAAACCGGATTGCCTATAAAATGATTGTCGATCTACACCGGTCAATAGAGCCAATTCTGTCTGAGTGATTCCAAGTCTCTTGGCGAATGCTCGTGCAGATATGATCTGATTGTTGCTATCGAAGTGCGTGGACATGGTTGGGTAATCTCTCTGCAAAACAGGCCTTTGAAGTTCATTCGAGATAAGCCAATTCTGTGACCACCTTTCGAGCAACTCAAGCCTCTTGACGCCCAAGGTTTGCCGAAAGCAATCATCTTGTGACAGATGGTTACCCAAATAGCTTCAGTCAGGGCAATGCTCCTCTTTCGCGTGGCCGGTTTGAGCAAACTGCGATCTTTAATCGCAGACATCATCTTTCATCGATCAAGCACCTGTCCATCTAGCTGTCGAAGGCTTCATTAATGTCATGCGCATTCCGGAGTATCCGGCCACCTTTGGCGTGCCGTCTTGAGGCCTGAAGATTTAGGTATCAGCTTTTGTTGTTTTCGTCACCCGTTTTGACATGGGTTTTTCGGAAGGACTGGCCTTCGAGTTCGAGGCGATATGCGTTGTGCACGAGCCGATCGAGGATAGCGTCGGCGAAGGTAGGTTCGCCGATAACCTCGTGCCAGGTTTTCAGCGGCAATTGGCTGGTGATCAGGATTGACCCTGCACCATATCGTTCTTCGACGATTTCCATGAGGTCCCGTCTCTGGTTTGCATTCAGACGGTCGGGTCCCCAGTCATCGAGGATCAGGAGTTGGGTTTTGGTAAGGCTTCGAAAGAGGCGCGGGAAGCGCCCGTCTGCATGGGCCATCTCCAATTCGCTAAACAGACGCGGCACACGTTTGTAAAGCACGGTGACACCACTTCGACAAGCGGCCTGGGCGAGCGCACAGGCTAACCAGGTTTTACCGACGCCACATGAGCCGGTGATCATCAAGTTCCGTTTGTCCCGTATCCATTTACCTGTCAGCAGTTGCTGGAACAGCGCCTTGTCCAGCCCACGTCTGGTTTTGTAGTCGACATCTTCTGGGGCGGCTCCGACATGGCGCAGACGTGCGGTTCGCATTCGGCTCTCGAACCGCTTGGTCTCGCGGCTGGCAGCTTCTCTGTCGATGAGTAGCCCCAGCCATTCGGCGTGGGTCAGATCAGCCGTTCCGTCTTGGCTGGCCAGCTCGGTGAAGGCCTCTGCCATGCCGTCGAGCTTGAGGCTATTGAGCTGCTCCAGGGTTGGATGTGTCAGCATATCCTGTCCTTTCAATGGAAGTAATCTGCACCACGGATATTGGGGTGGGTGATCGCGGGGCCGTCCGTGGGCGTTTCTCGGCGTTGTCGATCCAGACCATTCTTGAGAATGGAATGCAGGGATTGGTAGGTGTAGCTGTTGATCTCGAGCGCGCGTTCACAGGCAGCATCGAGGCGAGCATTGCCAAAAGATCGGGCAAGCTTGAGCACGCCCATGCAACTGCGATAGGCTTGTTCTGGGTGTTTGCGTCGGCGCATGACGACCTCAACATAGGTATCGACATTGGGGCCGATGCGGACGGCTTGCCTTCGGATGCTTTCCGGCGTCCAGTCGGCACGATGGCGATGATTGGACGGCATATGTTCTTTCTGGGTGGAATGTTGGCGGTTACCAGAGATGCGGACGTGAGACGCAACCCTCTGACCTTTATGGAAGACTTCGATGGTCCGCGCGGCGACCCGCACCCATAGCCTTTGTTTGATCAGCTGGTAGGGTACCGAGTAATAGTGCCGGTCCACATCGATGTGATAGTCAATCCCAGCACGACACTGCTTCCATTCGGCATAGACGTATGGCTCCCGGGGCACTGGCTTCATGGCTGGTTTGTCCAGGCTCTCAAACAAGGCCCGGCGGCTGGTACCCAGATGCCGGGTGACCTTGGCATTGAGCTGATCTTGTAGAGGGCGAATTGCTGCGTTCAGCTCGTCCAGGCCAAAGAAGGTCTGGTTGCGAAGTCGAGCCAATACCCAGCGCTCGGCCAATTGAACCGCCGTCTCGACCTTGGCTTTGTCCTTGGGTTTATGCGGACGAGCGGGCACAACGGCGGTATCGTAATGTGCAGCCATATCCCCATAGGTGCGGTTGATCGCCGGGTCATGGAAACAGGCCTTGATTACCGCTGACTTCAGATTATCTGAGACAATCATCGCAGGCACACCGCCGAAGAAATCGAAGGCCCGCACATGGCTCGATATCCAATCCGGCAGGCTCTGGGTCCAACTGGCCTCCACATAGGTGTAGTTCGACGCCCCAAGCGTGGCCACAAAGATCTGAGCTGTGCGCACTTCACCGGTCTGAGGACAGATCACATCCACGGTCTGGCCCGCATAATCGACAAACAACCGTTCACCAGCGGGGTGACGCTGGCGCATTACCGGCGAAAGCTTGCCTTCCCACGCTGAATAGCGGGCACAATATTGGCTGTAACCATAGCCGTCAGGATGAACCTCGCGATATTCCTGCCACAACAGAGCCAGCGTCACACCTTTGCGGCGCAGCTCGGCATGCATATGAGCCCAGTCTGGCTGCGGTACCGCGCGAGAGGACGCCCCAGGTTGGGATGGGTAAAGAAGAAGTTCCAGATCACTGTCAGACAAATCAACCGGCAGAGGCCATGCCAAACCAGCCAAATCCGCGCGACGGAAATAGTCCGATATCGTTGCTCGTCCTATCGAAAGGCTTTGCGCCACTCGGCGTCCTGACAAGCCTTCTGCCCGAAGCCGAAGGGCTTCCCGGATCTTGCGCATTGGTAATCTCTTCATGGGGCTTTCTCACGTTCCAAAAGAACACAAGATAGCCGGTGAGTGATTACCTCAAAACGGTCGACAAATCCCCTTCACAAGGGGGGGCCGAATGCTCCGGAATCAATGGCCGGATCAAATCGGAATGGGTGGCCGGATGCTGTCGGAATCAGTGGCCGGATAAGACCGGAATGCGCAATGTCATCCGGAATTCCGTCAGAGAAGAAGGCCTTCTGCTTTGAGGCTCGCTTTTGTTGTTTCTCGAAGAGGTAGAAGGACATGCCATCTGCTGCATATGGGTTGCTTGGTTTAAATATCTGTCCGTCTTCTAGAATTGAACACTGGATGAAATACTCCACCACCAGCATGCTGCAGGTTTCGGTCACGGTCGGAACGTAGTTGATGATCGGGAACTGATCGCCGTCTTCGTCGCATTCATAGTAAAAGTCATTATTGGTGAGCCGGGTTCCTGTTGCTGTTTCAAAAGCGACAAGAAGCTGTTGGAGACGCCGATCTTCTTCTTCCGACAGTTCTGAGCTGAAATCGTAGTAGCCTTTGATCTTGCCACCTTCTGCTCTTGTGGTTGCGATGATGCCCGCGACTTCGTCAGACTGAAGCTCTTTGCAATAGAGTGGGCCTTCAACGAAATTCTGAACGCAGATGGATGATCCAAAGCTGATGAAAAGGTCTTTCATATCAAAGTGTATCCTGAATAAGAAAAACTGAATGGAGTGCGGCTGGCGAACGGATTGGTAGAGCAAAGCAGGCCATTCAATGGGTGAACAATGTTGGCGCAAGCTGTTGTTGTCTCAGTCACGGCGACAGTTTGACGCCGTGACCGATGCATGATCCTCAGGCTCGATTTCGATGAGTGTTTTGAGATGCGGAAACAATATCGGTAGAAGCGAAACTGAAGCGCCGATGTTTCCTGTCTATGCAGGAAGGCGAATTCTCAACGGAGCCAGGAGCGAAGATGAGGGCGCTCATCGAGTTCCACTGTTGCTGTTTTGGTAAGGCTGATGGATGGCAGGGTCGGCTTTTTGGGGGTGCGGTCCTCTCGGCCCTTCTCGAAATTGCGGACTGCCGCCATGTCGATATTGGCCTGAACACGGGCGCGGATGGCACTGAAACGCAATCCGTCAGGACCGATCAGACGCCCGATGACAGGTGAGGCTGATCTGCATTTCTTGAATCCGTTATGGTCGAGGGAAACGGTAATTCGGATGTTGCTGTCAAAGACCGTTGGCGAGTTGAGACCGGCTGCGGCCATGGCAATCGGGTTGGTGATGTCAGTTTGAAGGGATGAGCTGGATTTGTTCTCGAGCCTTGATCCGTAGACAAGGGTGACAAAGCGCATCCCGCCGATGTTGCGGATATCATGGATGAGACAAGGGCGTGGTTCAGGAGCGTTTTGCTTTCGTTTCTCAGCGAACGGGAAGGGGAAGAGAATGACATCGCCCCATTTGAGTTTGTCTTTCCAGTCATGGCGGTGTTGGGCGATGTGATGATCTTGTTTGGCCTTGATGAGCATGGGCTTTTGCGTCCTTACGTTTGAGGTTTGCTTGACGCCTGTCTTTTCCTTTTCCTTTGTTTGGGGGATCGGATCGTGCGCGGCGTCATCAAGGCTGCCGCGATCGATCTCGAACCCCTCCATTGCGCATTGTTTCCAACTCTTCCTTCTTCGGATGTCTGGCTCGCCATTGGCTGCGAGCCAGAAGGTGGTTTTCGGATCACCGGGCAGAGATGGCATCCCATGCAGCCTGTTGCCGCTCGAGATCATTCTCCGACATCAGAGCTTTTGGGCCTCTTTCTCCTGAATGCGTCAACTGATGACGAGCCTCGTGAAGCAGAAGGCGATCCGCCTCAATGCGTTGAGGGCTTCGAATATATTGCATGCGATGAAGTCCCTTGTTTGGTAGCCTGCCGATCACTGGCGAGGCCATTGAAGGCAGTCTGGAAACATCGTGAGGGATGAGAACCGTTCGGGTGAAATTGACCGAGAAGGTGATTGGTTGTGAAAGGCCTGCCATTTGCAGGTCCATCTTTTCGGTGATCTGGATATCTGAGGCGTTCAAAGATGTCGGATCGACATCACGACCGATGCCCATCAACAGCAGGGTTTCAGAATCGAGTTGCGCGATCTCGATCACAACGAAGGCGTTGTGGAGGAGTGGAGTTTTCGGTGGGTAGGCAGGAAACTGGACGATATCTCCGGGTTTGAGATCCTTGAGCCAATTGTCGGGGGATGGATTGATGGCATCGGTCATGTTTGTGACTTCCTTGTAAAAGTGAAAACAGACGCCTGTTGCTCTTCTGAAAGGTTTGGACGTTCAGATCGGCGCGGCGACATCCCGGCTGTCGCGCCAAACTGAACTGTATTCTTTCCAACAAAAAAACACCCCTTTCACGTCAGGAAAGGGGTGTTGTGTCTCACGAGAGATGATCGGACCTGGTCATGGATAAATGATCTATTTGTCGGTTTCGGTGTCTTCATCCTCGTCCGGTGATGACAAGGTTTTTGCCACCAATTGGTCCATCAGGGATTGGGATTGCTTGAAGAGAGTATCGCGCAAGGCATCAGCCTGATAGGCCAGTCTGGTTTTGATGTCACGTTGGGCACAGAGCGCCATCGCCATGGCAACGCCTTCTGCACCGCGTTTGCCAAGCTCGGTATGAGCCATGGTTCGTGCGATGTGAGCGCCTGTTCCGAAGTGCTCACGCCAAACCTTTGAAAAACGCTTTTTGTCATACATTTTGCCCAAGAAGTCATGAAACACCGGGGCTTTTCCTTGGATCAGCCTCTGTCTTTGTTGATTGAGCCATCCCGTTCCGACTTCAGGGCTGACCTCGTCAAATATCAGGGCATCGAAGAATCTATCGAGTTTTGGATGCAGTGGCGCCCTGATCGATTGGCCCGTCTTGTTGGTGGCCACATTGATCTTATAGCTACCTATGTTGGCGTCATAGGTGATGTCGTCTCCCCACCGCAATAACCCATCTGTTATGCGCAGTGGCATAAAGAGCCAAAGTGCGATGACTGCTGCCTGATTGCGCAACTTGTTCTTTGTCTTGCGATGTGTGGCAGTTGAGCTGTCCTTGAGGAGTTGGCAAGCAATCCGGTAGATATCCTTGTAAGAGGGTACTTGTTCATATCGGCCGAATTTCAGGGGGCTTTCTGCGGCTGCATCGCTTTCGAGTTTGTTGATATGCTTGCTTAAGTCGGCCAGAATCTGGGGGCTGATACCAAGCTCTTTTCCGAACTGGCGCAATCGGGTTGTTGCGGTTTGCAAGGTACGGGCACGGCACCCCTGATTCATGTAAGCGGCTTCTTCTGCAGACGGAGCCCGATCTTTTTTTGTCTGTTCAAGAATGCGTACACCAGCGGTATCGATGACGACCGGAACGCCTGCGGTTTTGAGGGTCCAGACATACTCACTGATGACATCTTGCATACTTTCCAGCAAACTCTCTGAAAATGCTTTGCGGCCAGAAGGGCGATGGCCATTTCGCAACTGCGCCCAGACTTTTTGCCATTGGACGGGCCACTCCGTCACAGGGCTTCGAAACTTTGCTGGCTTTCTCTCTGCCTTTTTTCGCGGTTTCCTGTGGGCCTTGTCATATGCAATCGTCTTTTCGGTGATCGCTGCCTGCAGGGCTGTGGAGACAGTCGGGTGGCCAGGATAAAGGATATTCATGGTTTCCCTCAAACGGATCAGCATGCCGGCTGGTTCGCGATTTGCTGAGTAATCCAAAAAGTCCTGTTTGGTGGGTGCGGTTATGCCGTGCAAATGATTATAGAGCAAAAACTTGGCCAACCGCTTCTTATGAATGTCGTCCAACAGACCGAATGTTGGCATTGTCTCATAAGGAGCGAGCAACTCGTCATTGGATGGGGTGTTCGCTGCTTCTGTGCTCATTTTGTCTTTTTTGTTACCATTATTCATCGATCATCTCCGCAATCAGTTCTTGGCCGGCTTGCATCTGTTCCACTTCCTTGATCCATGCGTAATAGGTCAAAACCGTATTGACCGTATTGACCGTATCGCCGAGGCGCGCTGCTATGACCACGATCTTGTCGGGATGTGCCCGAAGCAAGAGTGATGCTTGTCCATGGCGCATTTGTTGAGGTGTCATGGGCAAGTTGAGGACCGTGCGCGTGTAGAGAGAAAACCGCGTGCTAAAATAGCTCTCATTCATTGGCTTTGTGGCACTTTCCGGGGCTGGAAAGAAATACGGGTTGTTGGCCGCGTGCTGATACAAGGGCCTGATGGTTTCAAGATACCAGTTCAAGACTCCCAGATAGTCCTGTTTGCCTGGGAGTATCTCAACCTTGATGCCCTTTTTGTTTTTGACGGTGCCCGGTGGAATCCGAAGCTTGACGGGATCCTTCTTGCTCTTGGGCATTATGATATGCGCATCAGTGCCATGGAGGGTCAGGCCCATGGCATTTTCGCAGCGGATTGGTGCTCCGCCGATTTCGATGGCGCAAAAGGCCGCACAAGTGCCGATCCAGCGGTATTTCACCAGTTCCATCTTCGTCAGTGCGCGCCCTTTTGCTTCCATTTCCAGGGCAGCATCCTGAAAGGCAAAAGGCGAGTTCAAGAAGCGCTTTGTAAGGGCTTTGGATTCAAACAATTTTTCACAAAACTTCCTATTGGCTTCAGCCATTTCCTTTTCGGCATCTTTGCCCTCAATCAGGAACGAATTGTTTTTGAGCGCCTGGGTGAGCGCCGCAAGGGCTGTCGGGTCAGCGTCAAGCGCATGGAGGACCCGTTTGTATTTGGACAGATATTTCCGTACGGTCCGAGGCGAAATTTTGCGGTCATCATGGTCTGGCAACTGACAGCGGGCAATCATCAGATTCCGGACCTCAGTAATCACATCGCCGCGGGCGAAAATAAGATCCCAAGGTTGACTGGTGTCAGTTTCGGGATGCGCATCGAGGTACGTGCGCGTGATGGAGTTCATCGTCGAGTTGAAGAGGGTTTGCGTTTCGGGGCTGCGATTGGCATAGGTCTTTGATACAGGATCAAAATCCTTGTCAGCCAAGATCGCATAGATCGCATCAAAGTCTTCCTGCCAATCTAGCGGGATCGGCTCCTGATTCTGACGCAAACGGCGGGCTGAAAAGCCAATGCTGCCCAGAGGCAGATGGGGGCGAGCAAAATCATATTTGCGGAGCTTGTCAAGAAACGCCACGGCGCGGCGATAGGAATCCCGTATGCGCGTCGGGCAGTCAAGATACTTGCTGTTGGCGATATCGTTGGTGATGTCCTGTGGTTGGATATCTGCAGATCGCATGAAATCAGCAAGTTTTCTTACCGCAACAAAATTGGTTTTGCGATAAGGATCCAAATCCGGGATATCGGGTGCGTTGCAATCAAGCGCATCAAGCAAATGATACCACCCATCTTGCTGGGCCCGTGCTTCTTCAAGGGCTTTATCGACGCCCAGGAATTCTTTAAGAGGTGCCAGGGTACGGCGGCGAAGCAGCTGGTAGGCGTTGTCGGTGGTGCACCAGTTCGGATCATACCCGTCAATCGGGAAATTGATCTCGATAAGATCCAATGAGGCAAGAATGTTTGCCAAGGGCTCGTTCAGAATGTCGCCAACCCGCTTGATCGAAGATACATAACGCTTCCTGCTGTCGTCGCTGAGGTCTGTTCGCTTCTCGACATGAGCGAGCAGATCCTCAAATGTTTTGGGTTTGGGTTGATGCTCCTCAGATGCCGGTATTGGTGGCGGGGGGTCGAATAAGTTATTCAATTTGCTAACCTTTCTTTGGTTTGAGTGTGGTCGTCCGTTTGCACTTCCGGTCGCTTAAGTGCATGCAGGACACACACACCACTGAATTTTCCGGATCCGATAATCAGTGGGTGTATGTGTCCCGGTCGCTTGTTGGTATGTCCGGTCGAAAATGCGAATTTTGCTGTGTCCGAACTATTCATTGCGCATCTCCATCGATTACTTGCGGCAACGAGAAGATGCCGACAGTGGCCGTTGGTGCAGGGTCAGCAGATGGAACCTGTGATGGGGATGGCACGTCACCTGATTTGGACAGGTGTCGATATTTCGGCTGGGGCTTGTTGCTCTGCCAGGCAATCACATCAGCTCTACGCCAACGTTTCCGATTCCGCGCGTTGGGGCGCTTTCCAAACGAAAAATCGATTGGCGCGGGAAAGTCTGGACTATAATTGGGTGAGGAAGGATTGGCCCAGCGATAGATGATCGATGGATCTGCCCTATCCAGATCCTCGGCTACCTGACTTGCTGTCAAGAGAGGCTTCGTCAACTCTTCCCAATGTTCGGCAGACTGGTCGGCGGCAAGCCCGAGGGCCTCAAAGACGACGGACCAGCAGGTGCCGTTGGCGCGCAACACAATGCCTGCGTCCTGAAGGACTTCCTTGAGGCTCCGCGCTGGCACACCAAAATAGGCGATCAGGTCTTTGCGGTTGATGTAACTGTCTTTGCATTTTGTCATATGAAGGGAACTGGAAAAATTTTCCGAGAAACCAAAATGAAAATGCAACTTTTTAGAAATTATTTTACAAGTAATTGTATTTGTTTGTGAAATTTAATATCTGAAGTATGCGGGATGATAGCTGCAGGGCCAAACAGTTTGGCCCGGCGACAGTGAAGCAATCGCCGGGCTGGTTGTTTATGCAAGATGCGGAGGCACGGGATACATGATAAGGGTTGCCAGGCGTTGCCTCTCAGCCAGTGACGTTGGTTTGTTTAATACATATACACATCGCCAACCCATCATCTCTTCTACGATTGGAATGCCGGCGTGACACCCGCGCACGACCCTGTAGTGATATTGCGCACGCAAAAATCCCAAGAGCGGGGCGCTGCCCGGATTAAGATTTATTTGATCAAAAAAACGATGCAGCTTTGCAAGCGTGTGATAGCCCCGACAATCTGGAAAGCCATCAGGATGTCTATTTGCTGCGGCCAACGACAGGCCGACCAAGGGCACCTTGCGTTGGCTATCTGGATTTTTGGACGTGTTGCTTTTCCCAATGCATATATGAGGGATTGGATCGTCAAGGACGATGTCGCAGGGGGCAAGGCCTGTGAGATCACTTGCTCTGCAGCCAGTTTCGAGCATCATCAGCAAAAAATCGCGTGAGGTGTCGTCTAGGCCATCAAAGGCATTAGGAGCAAGCCAGTCAGACTTGATCCGTGCGATATCGGACACCAACTCAGCAAAGTTGATGTCATCTCGGAATTGTACGGTTTTGAGGTTAGATTTTTTCATCACAATCTCCATCTTTGGTTTTACAAGAGAGGAGGATGCCTCTGCAAAGAGCAGCAGGCGATCTCTCCCGGAAAGCAAATAGGACGATCAAGGACGGACGAAAAACGTATATTTTGTCATATTTTTACGAGAATGTGCGTATATTGGCGACGGGCTCGGCCAAGATAATTGGGGTCGTTACCTATTATTTCTTCCGGTCATCTATAATGATGGCAAAATAATCAAAAAATTTGGCACATTCGTTTGGGCTTCTTCTTAACCCGCCCTATGTTCGCCAGTGAAACTGGCATTCAACAGAACCTGTTCGCTTTATTCCTGTTTTTTCGACATCCGGCAGCCAATCAGTTCATGCCTGGGCGGATTGATCTGTGATTTACATTGTTACAGTTCCAGTTGTTGGATGAGCGAGACGGGATCATCCATAATATCTGTTCCGCACTCCTTTACCGGAAATCGCTGAATTCTGCGGTTCTTTCCCCCATTTTCTCTTTGCGACCGAAAAAAGCACGGGTCCGTTTGGGTTTGTATCGCAATCGCCGTAGTTCCTTGATGTAGGCCGGTGTGTGATCGCTGGCCGTGATCGCAATCCCGCGATCAGAGATCGGATCCCGGCGTTATGGTACCGCAATGCTCAACAATAGAGTTTGAGAGAGTGCCAATCCATGGCAGGCGTGCACATTGCCACCCATGGATGCTGTCCAATGCTGCCCTGCGGATGCTTCGCATGGATGGTCTGACATGACGTTATCCTGCGACATAGATCCCAAATGCGGATCTGCCGATCTCCATAAAGCAGCAAAAAGCCAGCCCAAAAGCGAAACGGCGATTTATCTGGCACGCCTGTATGCCGCTCGTGACAAGGCTGCCGTGTTGATTTCAGATGGCGAAGAATGGGTGTTGCCCCATTTTGAAAGGATCCTCGCCGAGATCGAAAAGCTCGAAGATAAGCAGAAGCGACTGGATCATGCCCTTGAAATCGCCCGCAAGGCCAAGCAACGGCGGGCAGATTGATGAGCTCGACGTAACCGACACATCCTCTCTAGCAAGAAAATGCGATCACTTTTTCTGGTTCGCTGAAATCCGCCCTAAATCCCGTTCAAGGCTCTTGGACAAGGATTGTGATCTGAACCAATCGTTCCTTTGGCCTCATTGCGAAAAACCAATGATCGGTGTGTGCCGAGGAACAGGATCAATATGAGCGAACAGAATGAGGTTTATGGGAAATACAATGATGTGTCGGTGCTGACGCGGCATGTCGATGACGCACTTTTGCAGCTGTCAGACACATTCGACACAGCGGAGTTTGTCTCAGCTCTTACGGCTGCAGGACAAAGAGGTGCCGATGATGAAAAGGTCTTGAATTCCGCCGTGAAGTGCAACACTCCCGCCTCGATATGGTCAAATCGATGGCCCGACTTCAGCTTTGGTGAGTGGTTAACACGAGCGTCCGAACGGATGCATCGCAACAAGTTGGCTGTGGCTTTGGCCAATAAACTGGCCCGGATAGCCTGGAGTATCCTCAAACACAAAACGGCGTTTGATGCGCCAAGAAATGCGGTCGTAGTTGGTATTTGAAGATAACACTCACGACTTCAAAGGAGTTCGCGATAGATAGACTGCATGGAACGGAAAAATACGCCCCCAGAATCTGACGGCCCTTTCGGTCAACTTTGACCTTGCAGCTAATGAGATCACGGTGCGAGCGTAACCCCAACAAGGCCACGACCCGCGTGTCGATCAAAAGTCCGGATACATATGAGCGACTTCCTGCGACATGCAAAGAAATCTCTTGCGAACAGCAGCCGGTACATACAAAAGGGCCGCGATTGCCAATCTCGACCTTTGATGATTGCGGTCAGGTGATGATGCAGTGAATCACGCCGCTTCCAGTCCAAGGTGGACGTTGAAACTGGAAGGGACTTTCATATTTGCGAACGAGATCCCCGGAAATCGAGGCACTTAGCGGATACTTCTCGTTTGTCTGTTGGCAACAATGCCCACTCTGCATCTGTCAAATCGCTTGAATACCAATCCAGTTTTTTGGATATGTTCTTGCCGGATGATATCAGGAAAGGTCATATCAGCCCCATCTCTTCGCAATGACGGTGAATCACAATCCGCTGATATCACTCAGGTACTTTGCGATCAGACAGTAAGGCTGACTTGGGGTAAATCCACTTACATGAAGGCGTGGCTATAACCGACAGCCACCCTGTTGATCCGCATTTTGGTGTTTGTACATGATGTAATACTCGGCATGCCCAAGAGCTTCAGGTTTGCTTTGCTGTCCTGAGGCGATGTCGCAGATCAAATGAGCCAATTCGATGGCGGCATCATCGAGTGATATGTCGCCGGTCAAAATTCGACCGGCGTCGAAATCCATGTCTTCTTTCAAACGGTTGTAGGTTTCCGAATTGCCAGTGACTTTAAGTAGAGGCGAGATGGCCGACCCTATGACAGAGCCGCGCCCCGTGACAAATACCAGCAATTGGCTGCCTGCACTCATCAGGTCCACCAGACCCTCGGTGTCGTTGGGGTTGGTGTAGCCAAAATTCATAAAATGCTCATCAGGAACACTGTCCATGATCCAGAGGCCAGAGTCCGGAGGAGGCGTACCTACCTTGATGACCCCTTGTATCGGGCGGCTGCCACTTTTGGCAAAAGCGCCCATGCTTTTCTCTTCGATTGTCGTCAAGCCTCCTGCGAAATTGCCCGGTGAGACGGAATATTGCCGAACCGACTGACAATAGGAGACAGCCTTGTTATAGGCCCAGTCTAGCTGTGTTTTTGTTTCTGCTGTCGCTGCGCGATCGAGAATGATTTCCTTCAGCCCAACCATCTCAACGATTTCTTCGATGATAGCCCGGCCCCCTGCATCAACAAGAAAATCAAAAAATCGACCGGTGACAGGATTGCCCGCAAGCCCGCTTGTACCATCGGAACCTCCGCATTCGGCGCCAATTGTCATGTCTTTAAGGGACATCTCAACACGAGGCGTCTGGTCCTTGATCTGGCTTCGCAGGGATCGCACGATGGCTTTGCCTTTGTCGATCGAGCTTTGGGTACCACCAGTATCCTGGATATAGAAAGCCTCTGCCAGTCTGCCGCTTTCTCTGGCCAATTCTGCGATTTTTCCGGGCTGGGTATATTCGCAACCAAGACCGACCGCAAGCACTGCGCCCACATTGGGATGGCGAGCCAGCGACAGAAGCAGGCGGATGGCATATTGATTGTCATAACAACCATCAAATCCGATGACATGGACATCATCTTCGCCTTGCGCAATGGCATGGGCGACGTGGCGTGAACACATCACCGTATGGACAACAAGAACCAGATTGCGAATGCCTTTGCGACCGTCCTTGCGCAAATAGCCGGTCCAGCTGCGCTCGAAAGGATCATTCATAATGGGTATCCGTTGTTGCTCCTGAGTGGATGTCCAGCGATGAGGAGCGTTCATCAAACTGGCTTTCGCAATTGTGTAGATGCACCCATTCGCCAGATTTGATCGGTTTGGATGCAAGTCCGATCGGAACGCCAAACTTGATCACTGCCTCGCCCTGCTGAATGTCACTCAAAGCAACCTTGTGGCCTGTTTCGATGGCCTCAAGCAGTCTGATTGCTTTCAAATCGTCTGCATTGTGGATCGTGATATCCTGCGCGAGCGAAGCGCTGAGCAAGGTTGCAACATTGTCCGTCTTGTCTATCCTGAAGCATCCTTGGGACATACCACATCTCCTGTTCGGTCCATGGAGCATTGGGGCGAGTGTGAGACGCGCCCCGATGAGGGTGTGAAATTTAGGTGTCAAACCCGCGCGATGAGCGACCAGATAGGTACTCAAGATTCCGCTTCGTGGTCAAAGAACACCAAATTTCTCAAACGCAGCCGTGCTGGTCATTCCCGCTTCGATGGCTTGGCGGACTGTCTTTTCAGCCCGTGCCTTCTCAACGGCTTTCTCAATCACTTCTGCCTCGTGCTTTTGCGGGACGATCAGCACGCCATCCAGATCGCCAAAGACCAGATCACCCGGCTCGATCCAAACACCTTCAATTTCCAACGGGCAGCGATAATCGATGACTTTGGTGCGCACACCTGAATCCTGCGCATAACGTCCGCGAGAGAAAACCGGCCAATTCTGGTCAAGAACCATCGGCGTGTCGCGGTGGTAGCCATTGATTACCGCACCATTGGCTCCTCGCGTTCTGGCCGTAGCTGTAAGCAACTCGCCCCAATAGGCACAGCGCATATCACCGCCACTCGCAAGATAGATATCGCCCGATTCCAGTTGATCAAGGGCATGCGTGAGCTTTCCAAAGGGTTCAGCTTGTGGGCCAAAAACATCAATCATCACGACCGGCATGGCGCGGCCGACCAGCTTCATCTCTTCCTTCATGGGTTGAACGGGTTGAGGTAGAAATTGATGATAGAGACCCATCGCATCAAGGATATCGCCGACGACGGGCGTATAGAGTTCCTCTTTCACAAGGGAAAACAGATCTTCGTCTTTCATGTCATTGTCTCGCAAGTCTTTGATCGATTATGCCGAATGGTTGGTAATCTTGGGTCTTCACTTTTCGGCCTGAAAGTATCGGATGGCATTGTCAAAGCAGATGTCTTTGACCATTTTGCCCAGCAACGCTTCATCATTGGGAATCTCGCCGTCACGGACGCCGTGGCCGATGAACTGGCAGAGCACCCTGCGGAAATATTCATGCCGCGTGTAGGAGAGGAAGCTGCGGCTGTCGGTCAGCATACCAACGAAGCGGCTGAGCAGGCCAAGATTGGCCAACTGCATCATCTGGCGCAGCATACCGTCCTTCTGATCGTTGAACCACCATCCTGATCCGATCTGAATTTTTCCCGGAATCTTGCCATCCTGAAAATTGCCGCACATGGCGGCGATCATTTCATTGTCCCGCGGATTGAGACAATAAAGAATGGTGCGGGGCAATTGATCGGTTTGCTCAAGGGTGTCGAGTAGGCATCCAAGCGCTGCGGCAATGGGTTGATCATGGATGGAGTCAAAGCCACATGCTTCTCCCACTTCGGCAACTTTGCGGGTGTTGACGTTGCGATAGGCGCCAATGTGATATTGCTGCGCCCATTCGCGTCGGTGATATTCACGACCCAGAAAAACAAGCAGAGCTGTTCGATAGGCGGAGAAATCATGCTCTGATGGGATAGACCCATCTCGCCGCGCTTTCAGGATGGCATTGAGCTCGGTGTCTGAGGCTTGCGCAAAGGTGACCTCATCAAGCGCATGGTCTGAGATGGTGCAGCCCATCGCTGCAAAATGGTCCATCCGCTGAACAAGGGCAGCGAAAAGATCGTCCATCGAGGCGATAGCGACACCGGAGACCTCTTCCAGCTTTTCCAGATAGCTGACAAAGTCCGGATGCCGAATGTCACAGATGCGATCGGGCCGGAAACATGGCACGATTTTGGCTTTGAAACGCTTGTCGGCTTGTGCCGTGGCGTGAGGCTTGAGGTCATCGACCGGATCGTCCACCGTCACCACAGTATGGACATTCATCTGATCAATGATACCGCGGGCAGAAAATTGTGGCTCTGAGAGCAGTTCGATGCCCTTGTTCCAGACATAATCAGCCGTTGATGGGGACAGCAATATATCATCAATGCCAAAGGGGCGACGCAGCTCTAGATGTGTCCAGTGATAAAGCGGATTGCCGATGGTATCGGGCACGGTCCGCGCCCATGCGTCAAACTTCTCGCGCGGGGACGCTCCACCGGTACAAAGGGCCTCATCCTCGCCGTTGGCACGCATGGCGCGCCATTTGTAATGATCGCCCTTCAACCAGATTTCCCAAAGATCCTTGAATTGATGGTTTTGGGCAATCTCTTCAGGGGGCAGATGACAGTGATAGTCAAAAATTGGCTGATTTTCTGCATAATCATGAAACAGGACACGCGCCATAGGCGTGTCGAGCAGAAAATCATCATGTATGAAACCGGACATCGTCGTTGTTCCTATTATCCTGACAATCGAAACGGGCCTGATGGATATCAGAAGCTGTGAAGTGCACCGCCATCTACAACGGTGATGTGGCCGGTGACATAGCGTGCTGCATTGGAGGCGAGATAGACCATGGCCCAACCGATATCTTCCGGCTGACCGGTGCAATTCATGGGAATGCGTCCCATGATTTTCTCAAGGCGCTTCGGATCGTTTAAGGTTGCGAAGCGGAAGAGAGGCGTGTCGATCCACCCCGGTGCCACACCATTGACCCGAACACCGCTCGGAGCCAGCTCTGTTGCGAATGAGCGAATGAGCCCCACATAGGCCGCTTTTGATGCGGCATAACCGGACACATTGGGAATGCCCAAGAAAGAACTCATTGAAGCTGTGAAAAGGGCTGAGCCTTTGCCGGTTTTCTTCAATTGGGGCAGGAAGGCCCGCGTTAGGGCAAAGGCTCCCGTTACATGAATGTCGAAAACCTGCTTGAATTCTTCGACCGACATTTCCTCAATCGGTTTCTTGACCGTGTTGCCTGCATTATTCACCAAAATTGAGATGGGGCCTTTTTGCTGCTCCACCTTTTCCGCTAGATCGGCGGCTCCGTCAAAGTCTGTAACGTCAAATTTGAAACCAGAAGCTTTGGCGCCCAGATCAGTGGTTGCCTTGTGAAGCTTTTCTTCCTCACGTCCCACCAAAACAACTTCAGCGCCGGCTTTGAGGAAGCATTCTGCAGCGGCCAGCCCCAGTCCACTTGCTCCTCCGGTAATCAAGGCACGATGACCGGTCAGCGAAAATGCTTCTGAAAATTCCATATCGACAGTCCCTTAATTGACTTATTGACGAGGCCAAGCTGTGGCCCGTTCATCCTTTTGAACTGGTGCGATGAGACACGCACAATTGATCGATGGCATCCCAATCAAGATCTACGCCCAAGCCAGGAGCTTTGGGCACCATCGCCCAGCCGCGTGCATCAATGGGGAGTTTGCCTTTCAACGGGAACTGGAACGGTTCCTGCGGCACAAAAAGCTCGAAATAGTCACAATTCTTGACCGAGCAAGAGACATGAAGATTGGCGATATCCATGAAGGCCATGGTGGTGGTGTGTATTTCGCAATTCATGCCGAAACTCTCTGCCAGATTGCAGATTTTCAATGTTCCGGTCACACCGGCTTTCCATGAAACGTCGGCTCTTACGATGTCTGCAGCCCGCTGGGCAATGGATTGAGCAACCCCCCAATGGCAGCCGCGTGTCGTCTCCGTGGCAGCGACAGCAATATCCAGAGCGCTGCAAAGCTCGGTATATTTTGCAAGTTCAAAATCCCTGAATGGCTCCTCGAACCATTCATAACCATGCTCTTCCAGACCGCGCCCCACACGGATGGCCTGATCAAGCGTGTAATCGCCGACAGGATCGCAAAAGAGCAGAAAATCCTCGCCGACAGCTTCTCGCAAATTTTTGTGTAGTTCGATATCCCGGCGCCATGGTGAGGGGGAGTGCACCTTGTAGCCGGGGACGCCGAGATCCTTGTAGAAAAGTGCCTCTTTGATGCAATCTTCATCGTCTTCATGGAACAGGCCGCTGGCATAAGCTGGCAGACCATCACGCACGGCACCAATATATTGGTAAAGCGGCAAGTTGGCAGCTTTGGCCGCGATGTCCCACAAGGCGACATCAATGGGACCGGGTAGATAGACGGGGAAGAAGGTCAGATGCCGGTCCAGCGTCCATAATTCGTGCCAGATCTGTTCTCGATCATGCACATTGCGTCCCAGTACGACCGGCGCAATCACATCATGTAAATAAGTCTCTGTGATCACACCCGATCTGGTGGCGAGTGCAGAGGCATATCCGTCTATGCCTGCGTCTGTTGACAAACGCAGGACGACAACGTCCCAAGACATGTTTGAGCCTGCGCGATTTTCTGGAAAGAGCGAAAAATCGCGCTTGCAGTGCCAAGTTTCGAGTTGTGTGACTTTCACGATGGGACCTCAAGTGTCTTGTCTATTGACGATCAGCCTGCGCGGCACCTAAACAAAGATGTCGTTACGGTTTGCAAATATCTCTTCACGGAATTGTTCCAGAACTTTCAGATGTCCGAGCATCTGTTCTCTGGCACCTTCTGCATCCCCTGCCTCGATCTCGGCAATGATGCGTTTGTGAAATTCGATTGCCTCCGCATCAAGATGGGCGTGTTGGAGCTCAATCACGCGCATGCGGTTGAGATGCGCACGGATTTCGCCGACAACATCATAGATCGTCATATTGTCTGCAAATCGCATGATGGCGCGGTGAAAATCCTCATCCAGCCCCGAGAAGGCATGATAATTCTTGTCTGCAACCACCTCGATTTGTCGCAGAATGCTGGCTTTTATTGCCAGACTGAAAGCCTGACTTTCCTCATCTTCGGCGCGCCATTTCTGGGCTGCCTTGGCGACCGCGACAGTTTCCAGAATCTCCCTCACTTCCTGCGACTCACGGATTTTTCGTTTTGACAAGAAGGAGACGCGCGCTCCGCGTTGGGGCAGCACTTCGAGAAGATCCGCAAGAACGAGGCGCTGGAAAACCTGACGGACCGGTGTTCTGCTCACGTCAAATTGCGCTGCAATCTCGTTCTCATAGATCATGTGTCCGGGCACATATTTCAGGGTGACGATGCGCTCATAGAGTTCGTCATAGATGACGCTTTCCAGCGTCGGGCGATCCCGAAGAATTGATTCCGCTTTTTTCTTAATGAGTCTTCTCCTTAAAGATCCGTTTGCTCGAGCATGCTCACTTGCTGCCGCCGGCAAAGGCGATGGGTGATCCGTCTGGCCGGATTGCACATGCATCAAGTGCCGCTCGATCAAATTTCAGTCCATGGCCTGCATCGCTTGGCGGACGACCGATTGCATCTTTCACGACAATGGGGTCTTCAAGAAGTCCCAGCTCAGTGAAACTGCCACCAATCACATTCTCAAGCATAAAGCCGTTGGGAACGCCGCACAGCAGGTGTAATGACAGCTCCATCATATAGTGAGGGGCCACTGGACGTCCGAATATATCTGCAAGATGCGCGATTTTCAGCCATTCCGAAGGACCGCCTACAAAAGCCACGTCCGCTTGAATGATGTCGACGGCATCTTGTTGTAAATATTCAAGGAATTGGGCGCGTGAGAACAAGCTCTCGCCAAGCGCTATCGGGGTCGTGGTGGATTTTCTTAGCGTTGCATGGGCCGCAACGTCATGAAAGAGCAGAGGCTCTTCTATCCAACCCAACTGGAAGGATGCGAGTTGCGCGGCCTTCTGTCTTGCTTCCGATGAGGTCCATTTCTGATTCAAATCGACAAAGATTTTACCGTCGGGACCAATTTTTTCACGTGCAAGTCTAATGCGGGCGATATCTTCTTCGATCTCTGTACGTCCGATTTTAAATTTCACAGCCCGATAGCCTTGCGCCTTATAGTCATCCAGTCGCAGTGAGAAGTCGGCCAACGTATCGTCATGGGTCAGTTTGATTTCCGAAATATAGGCCGGAATTTCAGGACGAGCGCCTCCGAATAGCCGCCAAAGGGGCTGACCCAGCGCTTTGCCGATCAGATCCCACACTGCAACATCGATTGCCGCAATAGCCAGCATATTCACACCAGTCCCCAGTCGGCGGGACTGTCTTTGCAACTTGGTCCATATCTGCTCGCGATCCAGCGGATCCATGCCGACGATCAGTGGCGCCAGATAATCTTCAATCAGGGCTGAGATGGAAGTGATGCCGACATCGACCGAATAGCTAAAGCCCGTCCCTTCCAGACCGGTATCTGTTTTGAGAACAACAAATACAAACTCCAGAGCTTGCACTTTGTTTGTTGCATCCTCCCATGGCGAGACAGGGGCAATCCTGTGTGCTGAAACTGAAACTTCCTCAATTCGCATGTCTGAATTCCTTTTCGACTCTGCCATATCGTGCGCTGGAAACTACTATTGCATGCTTGAACACTTGGATACAAGTGTGTACTATGACATTACCGCACGAATGAGAAAATCTGTGTGGAACTGATCTGGAAGGTTGGGTGAGCAACAATTGGCTCGTCGCCCGGTTTGGCATGGTTCCTGACTGGTCGACTTTGTCATTGTTTGTAGGAATTCTTCTGCGGGGCCTCTTTAATAGTGCGCCCATTTTTTGAGAGCAGGGAATTTCTAAACCAAATCAGACGGATGCCAATGACCGGAAGGCGGGTGGAGCTGCTTTTCAATATTGGGGTGGGGGAACCTACCGAGAGGATTTCGTGCTGGCCGCTCATTTCAAAGGCTGGCCGAAAAAGATTATGGGAGTGAAGAATGCATAAACTACTAGGGTCTACTGCCGCACTGCTGCTGGGCGGCTTGCTATCCGCTGGTGCTGTCAATGTGGCCTCTGCGCAATCGGTTGTGTTGAAATATGGTGAGTTGAACCCGGACTCTCATCCAATGACAGTTGTGGCACGCGCATTTGCCAAATTGGTCAAGGAAAAGAGCAACGGGGATATCGTTGTTGATGTCTATCCCTCCAGTCAGCTGGGTGACGAACGCACCGAGCTTCAGGGCTTGCAAATGGGTGCGATCGATATGTTCCGCGCCAACGCAGTGAGCCTGGGTGACTTCGGCTCGAAGAAATCCAACCTGTTCTCCCTGCCCTATCTGTTCCGTGATCGCAATCATCTTTGGAATGTGCTTCATGGTGAAATCGGGCAGGATATTCTGTCTGATGTACAGGCTTCAGGTTCGATGATGGTTGGTGTGGCCTTCATGGAAGAAGGGCAGCGCAACTTCTTCTTCCGCGATGCTCCCGTTTCCGACATGGAAGGCATCAAGGGCAAAAAGATCCGCGTCCCTCAGACGCAGATCCTGATCGATACGGTCAAAGCTTTTGGCGCAGCACCAACCCCAATTTCCTACTCGGAACTTTATTCAGCCCTGCAAACCGGCGTGGTTGACGGTGCGGAGAATCCTCCGACCGGTTATCTGGCGAACAATTTCTATGAAGTCGCGCCTTACTATATGGTCGATGGTCACACCTACAGCCCATCCATCATGGTGATGTCCGAGATTTCATGGAACAAATTGTCCGCTGATCAGCAGGCCATCATCGCGGCGGCTGCACGTGAGACCGAAGATTTCAACAAATCGCTGGCTGAAGAAGCCGATGCCAAAGCTTATGAAGAACTCAAAGCCAAAGGCGCGCAGATTATTACTGTAACAGATCTGCCGGAATGGCCCAAAGCTGTTGGCAGTGTCTATGAAAAATATGGCTCTGACTTTACCGATATAATTCAGGCAATTCTTGCTGTGAAGTAAAGTCAATTGATGGCTGCTCAGGGATCCCGGCTTTGGTCGGGGCTCCCTGAGCAAAAATCCAGTTCCCAATTCCAGTCTTTGCGAGTGCCAATGACTCTTGAGCCGATCTCCCGCCCCATATATCTCGTTGTCAGGCATGCCTGCAACGTGATGCTCATCCTTCAAGTTGTCCTGATCTGTTATGCAGTATTCGCCCGTTTTGTGCTGAATAATGCCCCGGCATGGGTCGAGGAATTTTCATTGCTGTTTATGGTCTGGTTCTGTTTGCTCAGCCCAGCCGAAGCGATCAAGGAAAAACGGCATCTTGCGATCTCGATTTTGCAGTCTTTCCTGCCAAGTCGGGCAATTCGTATCGTCGATCTTTTCAATCATACCCTGATTTTGCTGTTCGCGGTTTTTATGGCGACCGAAGGCATGAAGCTCGCAGAGCTCACCTTGCGCAACATCATGCCCGGCATGGGGGTCTCAGCCACCTGGCTTTATACCGCGGTGCCTGTTTCCGGTGTGATCATTGCATTGGCATCCATCGAACGTATCCTCGCAATTCTGTCCGTTCCGGGCGAAAATTATGTTGAGCTGGAGTGCAATAGTTAGAAATGGAAATACTGACCGACATTCCGGCAACTGTGTTGTTGATTGGATCATTCCTAACAATGATCATTTTGCGCCTGCCGATCGTTTTTGCAATCGGCATTTCAAGCGTTGTTACGACCCTTTATCTGGGATTGCCGTTGATGATGGTGGCCCAGAATATGGTCAAGGGGCTCAATGTTTTCGTGTTGCTTGCGGTGCCCTTTTTCATTTTGGCTGGCGACATCATGTCTGCAGGGGGGATCGCCGACAAGCTGGTAGCCTTTGCGACTGCGCTGGTGGGATGGATGCGCGGAGGGTTGGCCATGGTCAACATTCTGGCATCCATGTTCTTTGGCGGCATTTCTGGCTCCTCGGCCGCGGACACCACGGCCATCGGCAAGATGCTGATCCCGATGATGAAGAAAAAGGGGTATGATGAGTCCTTCTCCACTGCGGTGACGATCACCAGTTCGGTGCAAGGGGTCTTGGTGCCACCCAGCCACAATATGGTGATTTATGCCCTCGCTGCTGGCGGTGTCTCGATTGGTGGGTTGTTTCTGGCAGGGATGGTGCCCGGCGTGCTGCTGGGCATCGCCTTGATGGTCTATGCCTATATCGCGTCGCGAGTGAAGAACTACCCTACGGGCAACAAATTCGAAATGCGCGAATTGTGCCGCTCTTTCTGGGACGCATTGCTTGGTCTGGGCACTGTGCTGATCGTTGTGATCGGGGTGATTTCCGGCATCTTTACAGCCACGGAATCGGCTGCGGTGGCGACAGCTTATGCCTTCTTTATCACTTTCTTTGTCTATCGAAAGATCCCGCTATCGGAAATCTGGCCTATTCTGACCCGTTCGATTAAAACCTTGGGGATCGTCATGATCCTGATCGGAACATCGACGGCCTTTGGCTGGCTGTTGGCTTTCCTAAAAGTGCCAGCATTGATCGCGCAAGGCATTTTCACCATCTCGGAAAATCCGATCATCGTGCTACTGATCATCAACCTATTTTTGCTCTTCATGGGTATGTTGATGGATATGTCGTCTCTGATCTTGATCTGTACTCCCATTTTGCTTCCCATCGCCAAGCAGATCGGTATTGATCCTATCCATTTTGGTGTGATCATGGTGCTTAATTTGGGAATCGGACTGCTCACACCACCGGTCGGGAGTACCTTGTTCTTGGGGAGTGCCATATCAGGGGTCAGTATCGAGAAAATAACGAAGGCAACATTGCCCTTCTATATCGTGATGCTGGTGATGTTGATGGCGGTGACATTCATACCCGCTTTGTCCATGACGATGGTCGGCCTGTTCTTAAGTTGACGGGCTGGATTAAGAATGGTGGTGTTTGATGGTTGCTCTGCGCCATAAAACTGGCAGAGACTTGGGGCGTAGGTGAAGCGGCGAGATGCTCGAACCGAACAGATTGCGAGGCTATCGATTTATACCTCAAAACTACCGGGGTATACCAAATTTCGGTCTACTCCGGTAGACTTCGCTAGTTTTCACTAGCTTTAGTCCCATTCCGAGCCAAGATCCGACTGGGAAATGATCCATCCTTCAGGCTTTGCCAAGGCGTGGATGGCTTGCATTTCAGCTCCTGACAATTCGAAATCGAAGATGCCGAAGTTTTCAGGCAGGCGTGTCAGTTTCGCGGTCTTTGACAGGAGTGATCAGAGGATACGGTATCCAGGCGACTGAAGATAGACATCATCACCGAGACTGTTTCGGCCGCGCTCTTGCCGGTCATGCGAGCAGCCAGGGTAACCCGGAATTTTCTCTCGTGGATCACAAGCACAGGGCGGGTTCGCTTGCAGATGATCAGATCAGCTTCCCATGTGTGGATGCCCCGTTTAGTGCAAGAGATAATTTCAGCAATTCAGACATGTGATCGGGTACGGTCATGTGTCATACCAAGGGCGTGAAGTTCTGACTCTTTAGGGATTCCATTTTTAGCACTGGCGTGATTCAACATGGCAAAGGAGATTTTGCCATGTCTGCCGCTTTGATTCTTAGCGATGCTTTTGACGCCGATAGTTTGCGCCGTCTTGCCAAAGGATGCCGCAATGCCAAACAGAGCCGCCGCCTACTGGCCATTGCGGCTGTCTATGACGGCATGAACCGTGCTGATGCCGCCAAAGTCGGCGGTATGGACCGCCAGACTTTGCGAGATTGGGTTCTTCGCTTCAATGAGCAAGGCACCGATGGTCTTGTCGACATCAAAGCAACCGGCGCTCCCATGCGCTTGAGCCCAGAACAGCTCGAAGAGTTTGTTGCTATCGTTGAAACCGGTCCTGATCCTGAGAAGGACGGCGTCTCTGTCTGGCGTAGCCAGGATCTGGTGCGTGTGATCCAAGAGCGGTTTGGGGTCTCCTACAAGGAACGTGGAGTACGGGATCTTTTGCGCCGCATGGGGTATGTGCGCATATCTGGTCGACCTCAACATCCAGAACAAAAGCCTGAAGTCATTGATGCTTTCAAAAAAACTTCTCCGCAACGTTGGCAGCGCATGTAGGCCATTTGCCAAAGAACAAGCCCATCGAGATTTGGTGGCAAGATGAGGCTAGGTGTTCGGTCCCGGGATTTGATGGATCGGATTCATTTTGAATCTTTCCGGATCCTCTGTCCACTTTTTGCAGATAAATTCGTATGGGGTCAGGCCCCTTAGCGTCTTCAATCGTCTAGCGAAGTTGTAGGCATCTATGAAAACAGCCAGATGCTTCTGGAGTTGCTCGTGATCGTCGTAATGGAACCGTTTGACGGTGGCATCCTTAATAGTCCGGTTCATCCTCTCGACCTGACCGTTGGTCCATGGGTGCTTCACTTTTGTCAGGCGGTGTTCAATGCCGTTTCCAGTGCAGACCCGGTCAAAGATGTGCTGGAACTCATGGAGATCGCGAGACCGATTGGTGAACTGGATGCCATTGTCGGTCAGAACAGTATGGATGGTATAGGGCACAGTGGCGACCAGATTGCGCAGGAACTGTGCAGCATTCATCTTTCCTGCCTTGGTATAGAGTTCAACGAAGGCATACTTGGAAGTCCGGTCAATAGCCACAAAGAGATAGAGCTTGCCTTCAGCTGTCTGTACCTGGGCAATATCGATATGGAAATAGCCGATCGGATAGCTCTTGAAACGCTTCTTTGGCTGCTTGTCGCCTTCGACACTCGGTAGTCGCGAAACTCCGTGTCGTTGCAGGCATCTGTGCAGTGAAGAGCGCGTCAGATGCGGGATTGTCGGCTGGAGTGCATAAAGGCAGTCGTCGAGAGGCAACAAGGTATGCCTGCGGAAGGCGACAATGGTCGCTTCTTCTTGCCGCGAAAGCACAGTCGAACGTGGCTCCTTCGGTCCGGTTCTTAAGTCCGCTTGTGAGGTGCGCGTCTTCCACTTGACGACCGTTTTCTGATTGATGCCGTATCGCTTGGAAAGCACTCTCAGGCTCTCTTGACTATTTTGTATTGCTCGACGGACTGCCTCTGTCGTCGTGGCGCTGCCGTGTAGAACTTGGCCCATAGTGCTTCCCTCCATTCAAATGAGAAAGGTGCACCATCAAAGCATGGGATCAAACACCCTAGATCATCCGATCGCGCTCTTCGTCTTTGCTGCAACTGCTCTCGTTATCCTGACACCCGTTCTTGTTCGCGTCTTGAGGATATCTGGACAGGATGAGGCTGTGAGTTCGGAAGGCTGAGAATGGGCCGGTTCAAACCAATGACCCAACAGGTGAGCGGGCTTGCTATTGCTTTAGCGGGCGCCGCTCTCTTTTTGGTAGTGGGGTTGCCGCTTCCATTTCTGTTTGGTTCTCTCTTTGCCTGTCTTATGGCGGCACTTTTGCGGCTTCCGTTCAAGGGAGTCGGTCTTCTTTCGAAGACCGCCCGAACTGTTCTCGGTGTTGCTGCGGGAGCCTCGATAACACCCGACGTGGTTCATGCCTTGCCGCACATGGCTTTCACTATCGCGCTCATTCCACTTTTTATCGGTCTCATCGCTGTTGTCGGTTTGCCCTTCTTTCTCCATTTTGGCTACGACCGGGTGACAGCTTGGTATGCCGCCATGCCTGGTGGATTACAGGACATGGTCATTTTTGGGCAGGAAGCGGGTGGCGATGCCCGTGCCTTGTCACTTATTCATGCGACGCGCGTCCTCGTTATCATCACCTTGGCTCCAGTCATCGCGACCCACTTCTATGGAGTCGGTTTTGACCATCCCATCGGTGCATCGACGAGGGATCTCCCGGCGGTTGAGCTCGTCCTTATGATTGTTGCAGCGCTGGGAGGATGGTTTCTAGCCGTTCGCCTGAAATTGTTTGGGGCGGCCATTCTCGGGCCGATGATTTTGGCGGCCTGTTTCACCCAACTTGATCTGCTACATGCCAGACCCCCGCGTGAAGCCATCTTGGCAGCTCAGCTTCTTATTGGCCTCAGCATCGGTGCCCACTATATCGGAGTCACTTTGCGAGAACTTGGCCGTTTCGTCTTGTCCGCAGTTTTGTTCGTCCTGATCCTCGCCGCCATGTCGGCGTTGTTCACCGAAGTGATCAGCCTGCTCGAGTTTGCTCCGCCGCTGGATGCGTTTCTTGCCTTCTCGCCCGGAGGTCAGGCAGAAATGGCCCTATTGGCGATGCTCTTGGGAGCTGATATGGGGTTTGTTGTGGTGCATCACGTCTTTCGAGTGATCATCGTCATCACCGGAGCACCAATCGCTGCTCGTTTGCTGCGAAAGCTGGCGAAATATGAGGAGTTGAACCGACGTTCTTAGACTTCCCGAGTTGTTCTCCCTGAACGAAGTCAAGGCTTGACGCGACCCAGAGCGCGCTGGCTCTATATTGCCGGAGGCTGCTTTGTTGTGCCATTCGCCTTGGCAACATGGGATGCCCTATTGGGCAAATTCAAGCAAGGTTTCGAGAAGATTCTCTAAACTCTCAGATATCGAACTCCTTTACTTCATTCTGAGTCACTCTGCTTTTCCTGTCCGTGGGGAACCCGCTTCGCGTTTGAAAAGCTCGGTACTCTACTGAGTGACAAGATCGAATGCAGTCGGGAGGGGCTGGAGTTCTCCCGACTGCGCTGCTTAACCGTCAAAACAAGGGAGGTTGAATCGTTAAGCAGCGGATCGGGCTTGTCTCCAATGCAGGAGACGCGAAATCCTGTTCTGAAGCTCTGCGTCATCAGCCCAGTTCAATTGCTGGAAAGGTTTTCTGGCTTCTCCACAAGGTACACCCATCTGAGAGACCACATATTTAGTGCCATTGATGATGCTGGGATAAACGGCCTCAATCAGTTCGTTGGCCATGCCTTGCAGTTCCAGTGCTTCTGGCATTTTTCCGAGTTGAAAGAGTTCAGCAATTGCAACAATCAAGTCTCCCATGAAATTGAAAGTCGTTCCGATGCAGCCGTCAGCACCCATCGACAGACCTGCTAGTGTCATTTCATCGAAGCCATTGTAAATTATCTTCTCAGGGAATGCTCTCTTGATACGATCAAGAGTGTATAGGTCAGATGAGGTGAATTTTACCCCCTCTATATTCTTGTGCTCGAGCAGTTTGCAACATGCTTCGAAGCTGAGGCCAAGATTTCTCGCTGGAAAGTTATAGACGATTAGAGGAACTGATGTATTCTGTGCAAGCGTGAAATAGTGTTGCATCACTTCAGATTCCGAAAAACCATAGTAAAAAGGTGATATCGCGGAAATTGCATCGTAGCCGCAATCATTGGAAACCTTTGACAATCGTAAAGATTCTTCTGTCGCGATCGTTCCTATATGAGCGATTTTCTTCAATCCTGCTCCGTGTTTAGCGACGAGTTGAAGTATTGTCTCACGCTCCGAACTATTTTGCATCGGACCTTCCCCGCTGCTGCCACCCACGTATACGCCGGACAGGCCTAGCTCACTTTGAAATTCAAGCAATTTGATCAAAGCGCGCTCGTTCACCATGCCATCCTCACCGTATGGTGTGACCAAGGCAGAGTAGATTTCCTTCGGATGCATTTTCTTTTCCTTTATGTTGACAAAGGTGGAGCCATAATCCAATATGGTAATACCAAAAAATATTATGGCTTTACAGTAATTTTTTATCGTGTTACCAAACATGAGAAGGAGAAGCAAGCGTGATTGCGAACAGCAAAACAAAAACCGCAGGGGAGAGGATCGCATCTCAACTTGTCGATGAGGTCAAGGAAGGCGTCTTGGTGGAAGGTGATCGCCTTCCATCGGAGCGCTCACTTGCAGAAAAATTCGGAGTTTCAAGACCCACGATCCATCACGCGATACAAATTATGGCACGCAACGGATATCTCGAGACGAGCGGTAAGCGCCGACCAAGAGTTGTTTTGCCAAAGGTGCATTCTCTGCCCGGATTTCAGGCTGAAACCGTGGCCGTTCTTCTGACGCAGGAAGAAGGACATGCCAGTTTAGAGCAGTTGCGACAGATCATTGAAACAGGAGCTGTAAGAGTTGTCGCGCGAGCTTCTGCGGTAAACCATGTCGGTCGATTGATGGCACAACTTCGTCCTTTGGAAGAGGCCGGGGCACCGGAGGAATTTCTTTTGGCGGACCAGGCATTTCACCGAACCCTAATTGGTTGCCTTGAAAATCCAATCGTTTCAAACCTTTACGAAAGCTTTATCGGAGAGATTTTTAAACTCCGAATTGGGCGCGCATCGGATCGAGATCACTGGGATGCTGTGCGGCGCGAACACCGAGAGATCGTCGATGCAATCCGAATGAGTGACCCAGTGAAGGCAGCTTCAATACTCGAAGAGCATTTGATGGATGCTTATGCATTGAGTTTTTAATCAACCGGCACACCCATAGAAACCTGCCGGTTGCAGCATGAAGGAGGAAAGTAATGCTAAAGATCGTATCCGCCATAGTTTGTGCGGTTTTGCTTCCCGTTACAGCGGCTCAAGCGGAAACTCTTTCACTTGGGATGCAGGAATCTCCCGGACACAATCTTTACAAGGGTGCCGTAGCAGCGAATGAAAAGCTCAAAGAGCTTTCTGGTGGAACAATGGACATCAACATCTTCCCAAGCTCTCAGCTTGGAGAATTCAGAGCGATGGCCGGACAGGTGCAATTCGGTGAACTGGACATATTCGTTCACGGCTACACCGATCTGAACTACATGATGCCGAATCTCACTCTCTTGGGTGCGCCTTATGTGCTTCCGAGTTTTGAGGCATTTGAAAAGCTGATCGCCTCGAGTTATGGAGACGGTATCGAGGCTGATTATGTCGCAAACGACCTACACCCGATTGATAACTGGTATCTTGGCATGCGCCAGATGACGTCAAACAGGCCGATCAATTCCATAGAAGACATGAAGGGCCTGAAGTTGCGTGTCCCAAATGTGGACCAATTGATCGCGTTTGCCGAGGCCGTTGGAGCTCAGCCATCCCCTGTCGCTTTTCAGGAAGTCTATCTTGCATTGCAGACCAATCAGGTCGACGCGGAAGAGAACCCTTTGCCAACCATCGAGAACATGAAATTCTATGAGGTTCAAGACTATATCGCGATGACTTCGCACTTCATGGCCGCAATGACCGTGACGATGAGCGAGGCAACTTGGCAGAAGCTTTCGGATCAACAGCGCGACTGGGTGACAGAGGCACTCAAGTACGGAGGTTCCGTGTCTGATGAACTGACGTTTGAAGGAGAAAGAAACCTGCTTAGCTTCTTCAAGGAAAAAGGGCTGACGGTCACATATCCCGAGTTGGAACCGTTTCGTGAAGCGATGCAGCCATTCTACGCAAAAATGAATGAAAAATTTGGCGAAGGTTCCATCGAAAAACTTCTAGAGTTTGCAAATTGAAATGAAGAAAAAAGCCACGGGGCGAATGGGAAACCATTCGATCGAGGGAAGTATCTCTGCGATTTTGATGATGCTTCTTCTTGTGACTGTTGCTGTCCAGGTCATCGGCCGTAGTGCCGGTGGCTTTGGGCCGGTTTGGACGGAAGAGTTGTCGCGATGGTTATGGATATGGATGTCCTTTGTGGGGCTTGCTGAAGTTGAAAGACAGCGGGGGAACTTACGAATGGATGCTTTCCAGGCCCTGTTTCCTGCTTCTGTTAGTCGTGGGATCAATTTGCTGATCGACATAGCTTTCTGTCTTGTTCTCGTCCATCTGATTCAAATCGGTATTTCAATGGTTGTGAGAACAGCAAACTACTCATCAGTCGCCTTACCAATTCCTACCGCATGGCTCTACGCAGCATTTCCGGTTGGGGGAGCATTGACCTTTGTTCGCGTTGTCATGCGCGTCATTGGCGAGTTTGCGGAATTGCGCTCTTCTTTTGCGCGCAACAGTGCGGGAGATGAAAAATGACACTGGCAATCATTGCCTTTTCCATGTTGTTCATGATCGGCCTCGGTGTGCCGATTGCGCTGTCCATGCTGTTCACGAGTATGGGATATTTCTATATCAATGGTAGCGGTTTGACCTTTGCAACTCAGAGGTTGGTTGATAGCTTAAATAGTTTTCCGCTACTGGCAATTCCTCTTTTTATTCTTGCCGCGAGTCTGTTGAACAATGGAGGTATTACGGCCCACATTTTCGGGTTTGCTACACGCCTGGTCGGACACATCCGAGGTGGGTTGGGACACGTAAACGTACTTGCCAGTGTCTTCTTCTCAGGTATGTCAGGATCGGCTGTTGCCGACACTGCAGGGTTGGGAAAAATGGAAATCGAAGCGATGCGGAAAGCTGGTTATGATGCTGAATTTTCGGGTGCCGTGACCGCGGCTTCTTCGATGATCGGCCCCATCATTCCACCCAGCATCACAATGGTGCTCTATGGCGTCAGTGCGAATGTGTCTATCGGCGCTCTCTTCCTCGCAGGAGTCATTCCTGGACTTTTTTGCGCGGTTGCTCTCATGGCCATGGTGTATTTCTATTCTGTCCGCAGGAATTACCCTGCAGAGAAGCGTGCGAACTGCAAAGAGGTCTGGGAAAGTTTCAGAAAGGCCTTCTGGGCACTGCTGACACCGATGATCATTATCTTCGGTATTATGGGAGGGTATTTTTCTCCCACCGAAGCGGCTGCAGCGACCGTGGTCTATGCTCTTCTGATCGATCTGTTCATCTACCGGACCTTGACAATCAGAAGGCTCTGGGGATCACTTTATGAAGCCGCCTCGCTATCGGCGAGCATCGCATTCATTGTTGCCAATGTCGGGATGCTTGGAATTATTCTGGCAAAAGAGCAGGCACCGCAGCAACTTACTCAACTATTTCTGGCGTTGGTCGATAGCCCGATCATGTTTCTGCTGATCGTCAACCTCTTGATCTTCGTTCTGGGGGCTTTCATTGAATCTATGGCAATCCTTCTGATTGTCGTTCCGATTCTAGTGCCTTCAGCGCTATCCTTTGGCATTGATCCAATCCACTTTGGGGTGGTTGTTGTTTTGAATATCATGATCAGTACGCTAACCCCTCCCATGGGCATGGCTCTTTTCGTGGTTGCAAAGGTTGGCAACATTCCGTTCCAGAAGCTGGCACTGGCGATTCTGCCCTGGCTGATACCTCCGGTATTCGTGTTGGTATTGGTGACACTGATCCCAGAGATCTCGATGTTTCTTCCCAACTTGTTGCGATAGTACTCACGTTTTCTCTGCGCCCCGTAATCCATGAAAGGTTTTTGGGGGGTGGAGTATTGCTAGTGCCTTTGTGAAGCGGGAGATCATTCCGACAGAGATGTGGTCTCTTCTCATACCAACGGCATTTAATTCTGACCTTCTTGAGCCCATTTTCTCATACCTATTGAATGGATGATGGTTGGGTTGGCGGAGAGGCTCTTCCATGCTTGGCAACCAGCATCAAGAATGGCGGCATAGTCTTCGAAGACCCGATTGGACAGGAAGGTACCGCGCAGATACTGCCAAATATTCTCAACTGGGTTCAGTTCCGGTGATTTGGAAGGCAACAGGAGGATGGTGATATTCTTGGGCACGTTGAGTCTGCTTGTCGTATGCCATCCGGCACGATCCATCAGCACCACGGCATGAGCGCCGCGCGCCACTGTCCTTGAGACTTCTTCGAGGTGCATTTGCATGGCCTGTGTATTTGCAAAAGGCATCATCAATCCCGCGCCAACGCCACGCGCTGGACATATTGCACCGAACAGATAGGCATTTTTATATCGCTGATCGGCTGGCAGACGTGGTCTGGTTCCCTTTTTTGCCCATAGTCGGGCCAGTCCATTCTTCTGACCAAGCCTAGCCTCATCTTGCCACCAAATCTCGATGGGCTTGTTCTTTGGCAAATGGCCTACATGCGCTGCCAACGTTGCGGAGAAGTTTTTTTGAAAGCATCAATGACTTCAGGCTTTTGTTCTGGATGTTGAGGTCGACCAGATATGCGCACATACCCCATGCGGCGCAAAAGATCCCGTACTCCACGTTCCTTGTAGGAGACCCCAAACCGCTCTTGGATCACACGCACCAGATCCTGGCTACGCCAGACAGAGACGCCGTCCTTCTCAGGATCAGGACCGGTTTCAACGATAGCAACAAACTCTTCGAGCTGTTCTGGGCTCAAGCGCATGGGAGCGCCGGTTGCTTTGATGTCGACAAGACCATCGGTGCCTTGCTCATTGAAGCGAAGAACCCAATCTCGCAAAGTCTGGCGGTCCATACCGCCGACTTTGGCGGCATCAGCACGGTTCATGCCGTCATAGACAGCCGCAATGGCCAGTAGGCGGCGGCTCTGTTTGGCATTGCGGCATCCTTTGGCAAGACGGCGCAAACTATCGGCGTCAAAAGCATCGCTAAGAATCAAAGCGGCAGACATGGCAAAATCTCCTTTGCCATGTTGAATCACGCCAGTGCTAAAAATGGAATCCCTAAAGAGTCAGAACTTCACGCCCTTGGTATCAGTCGTCAGAAAAAAATTAATGCAAACACCGAATGATGGCCCACCGACTGGCGGAGCTCATCTAGGGACTGTTCTGCGGCCCCTTTTCGCTGCAACTTCTATTGGGGCTTCACATCCTTTTGAGCCTGAAACAATCCTGCGTTATGCGTTAGTCGAGCTGTTTCCTACATTTCTACAGTCAATCGCGGTGCCGGCGATTTTTCCTCTGTTGAGGGCAGGGTAGAGCGCGCCCTCATCGGAACGGGACCTCTGCCTCTGATCTGCTCAACGTGCTAATGGCAGGGTCATTTCAAATGTTCGGGCACGGGAAGTACGATAAGCTTGTGCAAGGCCAGTTTGTCCTCAACGGTCATGTCATCGCCATAGAGTTCGCGATCGCGGATGGCCTTGACGCTGTGGCCCATCAGTTCGCCACGGTCGTCATTGGGCAGTTGAACCTTCTTGAGGCGAGATTCAAACGAGTGCCTTGTGCCGCCAACTGTGTGCTTCTCTGAAGGCAGTAGGCCTTTTTCCCTGAGAGCCTTGTTTATCGTGTTGGAATAGTTGCTGTTGCCACGATACTTTGGAAATCCTCCAGGGTGCCGTTTTGCTGCTGCCAGAGCGACACCGACGAGGGGTACCATCCTTTGAGAGGCTGTATTCTTAACCTCGCGACTGTGAATCGGCGTGCAAAATTGACCCACTTAGGTGGGTTATGAGCGAGTAAAATTGACCCACCTGTATCCGTTAGTCTCTGCAGGCCAAGTGCGGAGGAAAGAGCAGGTGATATTGATGGAAAGTGTTTTGAAGATCCGTCGTTGGGTGCTGGTTGATGGCCGAAGCATCCGATCTGTCGCGCGTCAGACAGGTTTGTTGCGCAACACAATCAAGAAGTATCTTAAGGATGACAGCCCGCCGAGCTACCATCGCCAGGCCCCGCCAACTCGGCACAAGCTATGCAATGGGTTTGATGCTCGTCTCCAGACGCTTTTTGAACAGGACCAGAAGCGCCCTCGCCGGGAGCGCCGAACGGCCCAAAAGCTCTATGAACAGCTGGTGTCCGAAGGATATACCGGCTCGTATTCGCCTGTTCAGCGCTTTATCCGCGATCTGAAGCGGGCCGGTACCGGTTCTGGTGAGGCTTTTATCCCGCTCTATTTTCCGGCAGGTGATGCGCTGCAGTTTGATTGGAGCGAAGAACGGGTTGTCCTTGGCGGCGTCGAGCAGAAGATCAAGCTCGCCCATTTCCGCATGTGCTACAGCCGCAAACCCTTTGTGGTTGCCTATCACGGCGAAGCTCAGGAGATGGTTCTGGATGCCTTTGTGCAGGCACTGTCTTTCTTCGGCGGTGTTCCTCGCCGGGTTATTATAGACAATCCCAAAACAATGGTGACTTATGTCTCTCGTTCAAAGGATCGGATATTCCATCCCCGTTTCCTGGCGCTGATGAACCATTATGTGATGGAGCCGGTTGCCTGCACTCCAGCCTCTGGCTGGGAGAAGGGACAGGTTGAGAACCAGGTCCAGTTCTTGCGGGGGCGGCTGTTTGTTCCCAAACCTGCCTTTGATGACCTCGATGCGCTGAACGACTGGTTGTTTCTGCGGTGTGAAGATTTGGCAGGTCGCCCCCATCCAGAGCGTCAGGACTGCACGATTGCCCAGATGTTCGAAGATGATCGCGCCAAGCTACGCCCACTGGGGCGGGCATTTGACGGATACGTGGAAAAGACCGTCCGCGTCCGCTCCACCTGTCTGGTTCAATATGACAGCAATCGCTATAGCGTGCCGTCGCAGTTCGCAGGGCAGCATGTCTCGCTGCGTGCCTATGCCAACCGGATCGTGGTCGTATCTGGCCAGGATATCATTGCCGAACACAAGCGCCACTTCACCCGGAATATCAGCTATTTTGAACCTTGGCACTATGTTCCTCTTCTGGATCGCAAGCCCGGTGCCCTGCGCAATGGGGCTCCCTTTGTAGGCTGGCAACTCCCCCAGGCTATGCATCGGATCAGAGAGCATTATACCAACGAGCATAATTCATCATCGATTTGCCCATTTTCTCAACCCGATTGACATGATGATCCAAGGTTGGTCGACAAGTTTGTTCCAAGCTTTGCAGCATATCGCGAGGATTTCCTCGTAGGATGAGAAGATCCGGTTGGAAAGCCAGTTTTCCCGCATGAACTGCCATATATTCTCGACCGGGTTCAATTCAGGAGACCTTGGTGGTAGCGGGAGCAATGTGATGTTGTCCGGCACGTCAAGATTTTGCGTTGTGTGCCAGCCGGCCTGATCGAGAATGAGGATTGCGTGGGCTCCATCAGCGACTTGGCCGGAGATTTCTTCCAAATGCCACTGCATGGCTTGGATGTTGCAAAAGGGCAGAACCAATCCAGCCCCTACACCGCGGGCCGGGCAGATAGCCCCGAAGATATAGACTGACTTTGTCCTTTGATCTTTCGGTGCAACAGGGCGGGTTCCACGCTTTGCCCAACGACGTGTGATCTTGGTTTTCTGTCCGTCACGCGCCTCGTCCTGCCACCACACTTCTATCGGAGTTCCTTTCGGGAGCTTTTTGCAGACTTCTGCCAACTCGGCTGGGAAGTTTTTTTAAACTCATCCATCGCGAATTGATTCTGCCCTCTATGGCGGGGGCGAGCCGAAAGCTTGGCAAAACCAAGGGCACGTAGTTCACGACCAACAGAGGATTCTTCCAGGGAGATGCCATATTCCTCATAGATCCAGCGAGCCAGATCCTTGCGCCGCCAGCGCACAACACCATGAATGGCCGGGATTGGGCCCTGCTCGACGATCTGTGCGAGAGCCTTGCGCTGTTCATCATTCAGTTTGCTGGGTGCTCCAGAACGTGCCTTGTCGATCAGGCCCGTTGGGCCTTCGGTATTAAAGCGAAGCACCCAGTCCCTGACGATTTGCAAAGTCACGTCACCAATTCGGGCCGCATCGCTCCTTTTGCCACCATCGTAAATCTCGGCCAAAGCCAATAGCCGGCGGCTCTGGTTGGCATGCTTGCTGGCTTTGGCCAGATGTCGCAAAGATTGTCCGTCGTAATCATCCCGAAGTGATACAGCTTTGCCCATTCTACGCCCTCCAAGTCAATGAAAGCCATTGATTCAGAAAACGATCAAAAAGGGAACCCCTAATTTGAGTCTGCACTTCTGCTTGTTGGTATTATATGGCCGGGAAAGGCGGGGATCGGGAATTTGTCGACCTGCTTTTGCTGGCTCAGGATCACGGCATTGAAGCTGTCGAGATGGCTTGCGAGCTGGCGGTGGAACAAAACACCCTGCGCCTTCCTGCCATCATCAACCTGATCAACCAACTGGTAGAGCCGGTTATAACGCCTCTGAGTGAGGCCTACGCCTATCCGCAACTGACCTTACCGCCCAAAGCGGACTGCAAACGCTATGAGGCGTTGTGCTCGACTGAGGAGGTTGCCGCATGAATGCTCTGATCGACCAACTGACCGCACTGAGGCTGCATGGTATGGCAGCTTGCGCCCATGATTTGCTGTCCGCGCGCAAGCCACCAAGTCTGACCACAGCGATAAAGCAACTGATCGACGCCGAGACTGTAGAACGCCGCGTGCGATCGATCCAGTATCAAATGAGGATCGCGAAGTTCCCCCACCACAAGGACTTCGCCACCTTCGATTACAGCGCTGCCGCCGTTGTCCAGACCCAGATAGAGACCTTCTGCACGGGACAGTTTACCGAAGAAGCTCATAATCTGATTTTGGTCGGCGGAACCGGGACGGGCAAGACACATATTGCCATCGCGTTGGGAACGACCTTGATCAACAATGGCAAGAAGGCGCGCTTCTATAACGCCGTCGATCTGATCAACGCCCTCATCAAGGAACAGGCCGATGGCAATACCGGCAAGCTCATCCGGCAACTGACGGCTCTGGACTGCGTCATCATCGATGAACTGGGGTATATTCCATTCCCCAAATCCGGCGGGGCGCTTCTGTTCCACCTGATCAGCAAGCTCTACGAGAGGACAAGCGTCATCATCACGACAAATCTGGAGTTCGGGGAATGGGTCTCGGTCTTTGGCGACGCAAAAATGACAATCGCGCTGTTGGATCGCGTCACCCATCACTGCGCAATCGTTGAGACCGGCAACAAGTCTTATCGGTTTGCCCAAAGCAGAAGACAAAATCACAAAACCAAGCCCCCGGCTTGACCACAGCCCCGCTTCGCTTCGTTTGGCTAGTGGGGCCACTGCACTACGCGGGGCTATGGACAAGCCTTAGCAACAACGCGGCCTGAAAAGGCCGCGTTAAACAGCAATACGGTGGGTCAATTTTAAATGCTGAAGGCGGGTCAGTTTTGAATGATCATTGACAGGGCAATATCAGTGTCATGCGTCTCCGCTCGATCAGATGCCTTGTGATTGTCGTGAAATGCTGTGATTGAAGGTTCCTTGCGGTTATTCGCGTGGCAAGGCCGATCCTGTCCTCATGCCAATCCAGAGCCATCCATTGCGACGATACGAACCTCTCGGTATCGAATTCATTTTGACCATGCGGAGCTATGGAAGCGCACATTCCAAGATCTTGTTGACACGCCGACTGCATACATCACGATTCTCGCGGAAAATATCGAAACATTGATCACACAATGCGGCTTCAGCTCAATTGATGTGTTTTCGTTCGGTACTCCGGATTGCGTTCTTTGTTCCCGTCAACACTGCCAGTGCGACCATCACAGGCGTGACGCAATCATTTTTCTTTCTCATCTTGCTGTTGACCAGGTGATGCTACTCGGCTTCGTGCGAATACATTACAGACGGTTTCTCCGATGAACTGCGGGAATTGGCCGATGTTGTCAGGGATGAGCATCACATCGCAGCTGAGGCGGTATTCGTGACCACGCATGTCAACGCTGGTTCGATTTGAGATATGCGTGTTCATGGTGGCGTTCTGTGTCGACAGTGACAGTTGTGATGGCCAATCCTGAAATTTTGAAGGCATCACACCTCCGAGGATCAACGTGCGTTTTAAGTTGCGCAGTCTGTGACAGATTACTGCTCAGCTGTGGCGCGAGTGTTTTTGCTGCTTCTGGACGGCAGAGATGATTACATAGTTTTCAAACTTCAATACTCATATAAAGAATTCTTTATATGTTTTGAAAATACTTAAAAAGCAAAACTTGGAGACGATCAGTCCATTGATATGCTTCGGGCTGATGTCTTTTCGTTGCAGGTTTCGTTCTCACAACACAAGCTTGTTCAATCACACCAGACCTCACAAAGCCAGCAGTGTTATGGTCTTTCACCATTATTACTTTCCACTCGATACTATTGGTTCCCGAAACCGGCACAATATGGGTAAGAAAGCAGGGGGCTACGCTTCATGAAAGGGCAGATTCTCTCTGAACACGAGTTGCAACGGTGGCGGAGCCTGATCTTCTCGGAGGCCATTGGTAAGTGAGACAAGCCGCTTTACCGCCTCACGCGCCTGAGCACCGGTGTCCTGATCAATAACAGCATCCAGTGTGCGGTCCACCAACATGGTGCGGGTGGCGTCTGTGAGATCATGGGCGACAAAGACCACCTCGTTTGAAAGTCCGAGTTCGTAAAGAGCTCTCGCGATACCCTGATTGCCTGAGCCAATGCTGTAGATGGCCGAAACGGGTTCCGACGAAAGCAGTTTCATCGCTTTTGAATAGGCTTGATCGCGATCATCATTGACTTCCATGATGCTGGTGATCGACATGCCGGGATATTCTTCTTTCAAGATGGATCGGAAGCCCATTTCCCTTTCTTCATGTCCGCGATAGAGCAGTGACCCTGCGAATAGAGCGATGCGGTGGCTCGTGCCCCGTGGCAGGAATTTACCGATGATTTGGCCCGCAAGACGGCCTGCGGCCCGGTTCTCGATCCCAACATAGGCCGCTCTGGTGCCGGAATGGATGTCTGATATGAGAGTGCAGACATGGATGCCAGAGAGCGTGAGGATGTTGATTGCCTCGCAAACCTCCGGGTGATCGAGGGCCACCACGCCAACCGCATTGGTTTGACCCCTGAGTGAGAAAAGCTTCTGGCTCAGGCGAGCGGGATCGAAGCCGTCGATCTGATGAAACGTGAACTTGCAATCTTCACAGAGCTTGGACTCCTCGATCAGGCAGCGGCGCAAAGAGCGGATGAAGCTGTTGGTCCCGGCGGGGAGAACAAAATCGATCTGTCTGGTCTGCAATCCAAATTCCTGAATTGGGGCAAAGTAACCAAGCTGCATTGCCGCCTGCAGAACGATCTCGCGTGTTCGGGGATGGACGCCATGTCGATCGTTGAGGACCCGGTCGACAGTGGTTGCCGACACGCCCGCCTGTAGAGCAATCTGCGCAGCTGTCACCTTCAACTCATGTCTCCTCTTTGTTGATTCTGATGCGATGGCCGGTGGCGAGACTGTGGCTCAGGGCAGGTTTTCGCGGAAGAAGACCTGCAATCTCGGGGGGTATTCCAGCTCGCAGGAATTCTCAACCGAGGAGATGAGCAGCTTGACGACTTCGCGGGCTTCGGCCCTGAAGTCCTGATCGATAACCGCGTCCATGGTTCGATCGAGCAGCATTTCTCTAGAGGCGGTCGTCAGGTCGTGCCCGATGAATATGATGTTTCTGGCATGCTCGGATTCCCTGAGGGCCTGTGCGATGCCCTGATTGCCCGATCCGATGTTGTAGATAGCATCGGGAGGCGCTTCCTTCAGGAGCTTCTTGGCGAGGGTGTAGGCGGTTTCCCTGCGATCATTGAACTCGATCATTTCAGAAATCTGGATCGTCGGAAATTCATGGGACAGCACCGATCTGATGCCCATCATGCGTTCTTCATGGCCCCGATAGGACAGGGAGCCGACGAACAGCGCGAGTTTTGCAGTAGCATCTCGCGGCAGGAAGCGACCGATCAGATATCCCGCCAGACGTCCGGCTGACCGATTGTTGATGCCAACATAGCCGACCTTCGGGGCGCCGGGTATGTCTGAGACGAGCATGGCGACCTTGATACCAGCTTCAGTCAGTTTGCTTATCCCCTCGCGCACGGTCGGGTTGTCGATGGCGACAATCGCGACAGCATCGGTCTTGCCGATCAGTCCCGCGAACATTGCAGCGAGATTTTCGCTGTCGAACCAGTCGATCCAATGCACGCGGGCATCTATTTGGCTCCGGGATTCAGTTTCTTCCTGCAGTTGGGTCTGTAACTGCTGAATAAAGCTGTTGCCCCCAGCGGGAAGCAAGAAATCCAGCCGCAGATGCTGCGGTTCCTTGCCATCGGATGAGAAATATCCCAGCTTTCTGGCCACATGGAGCACGACCTCGCGCGTGTGCGGCTTGACGCCCTCACGATCATTCAGAACGCGGTCAACTGTTGCCACGGATACGTTGGCTTCGCGCGCTATGGCCCCCAGCGTGGTTTTCATCAGAAACACTCCACATGTCTTGTTGTATCCGGAAATGATGGTCCATCGTTAGGATACAATCAATTTCGTCAGGAAGGGTGTAAAAAATTCAAAATGATGAAAAATGACGAAAAATGATTTATCATAATGATTGCTTCTACACCTTCTTTGACGGATAGTTGTTGTGGGAGGACAAAACGGGATTGGGAGGAGAACCCGATCTTACGTTCGCTCGTAATTCTGAAATTCCGTTATATATCAGGAAATTATTAGTATCTCTGCTGATGCGGCATCGGGATTTTGCGATGTGATGAGGAATGGTGCGTCGTATGGGAGCCTTCATTTTGAGGGCTTCTTGAAGAGATCTAATCCAGTTGGCCTGTGGCGGTGTTTGAGGTCTTGCGGGGTGACTTCCGGTTCAAGGGTGTTCCGGAAGCGTTCGTAAATCTGGTCTCGTACTCGTGGCGATGAGAGAAACGTGCCCGAGTCGGCTTCGCACTGCGATCCTTGTTGGTCATTCCAAGGTTCAGAACCGATTGAAAGACAGCGCCAATGACGAACAACAACTCAAATGGAATCAAGCTGATAAAGTCCCTGTTTTCCGGGCGTGAAGCTTCGGTTGCGATCATTCTTTTGCTGGTCATGTGTTTCATGTCCTTTCAAAACGAATTCTTCCTGACCCAGCGCAACCTGTTGAATGTGGGACGTCAGGCTTCAGTGGTCGCGATCGTGGCTCTTGGTCAGGCTCTGGTGATCATCGCAAGAGGGATTGATCTGTCCGTGGGCTCGATCATCGGTGTTTCGGCAGTTGCCGGTGCCATGGCAGCGCAGGTGACCGGAAGCCAGATGGCCGGCATCATCGCAGCACCCATGTGTGGTCTTCTGTTCGGGGGCTTCAATGCGATCCTCTACACGCGGATCAACATCAACCCCTTCATTGCCACACTTGGCACTCTGTCAGTCGCCAGAGGCATCGCGTTGCTTGCCACAGGGGGAATTCCGGTCAGCATGAGTGGCTGGGCCTCCTGGCTTGGGTCTGGACGCATTTATGGTGTGCCGGTGTCGTTCATCGCTATGCTGCTGCTAGCCTGTGCCTTCTTCTTTCTTGCAACGCGCACCCGGATCGGCCGCAACATCTATGCAACGGGTGACAATCCCACAGCGGCCCGGCTCGCGGGGATCGATGTCGACCGGACACGTGTTTTCGTGTTCATGACCAGCGGCCTGCTGGCCGGTCTGGGTGGTCTCATTCTTGCGGGCAACCTCGCCTCGGCGAACCCCAATCTCGGTCGTGGCTATGAGTTGGATGTCATCGCTGCCGTCATTCTTGGCGGAACGGCCCTGTCCGGCGGGCGAGGATCCATTCCTGGTGTGATCCTTGGTGCACTGTTGATGGCCCTTCTTGGCAATTCCTTCGTTCTGCTGGGGATCTCGTCCCACTGGCAGGTCGTGACCAAGGGTCTTGTCATCATTCTAGCCGTCGGGATCGACGGAATCCGTCGCGGTCGAGAAGACTGACGACACCTCGTGCAATCCACTTTGTTTCTGGGAGGAATAATCATGTGGAGTCTTACCAAACGCAGCCTGATGGGTGCGGCAGCAGCCATGGCACTTGTGATGAGTTGTGGCAGTGTCTTTGCGGAACCGGCCCTGCCGGACGGCGGGAGTGTGAAAGCGCTACCCAATGATGGAAAACCCCTGCGCATCGCGTTTATGGGATTTCAGAACAATCCTTTCTGGATCCCGGTGGTCGAAGGTGCACATGCGGCAACCAAGTATCTCGCCGAATTCAACACTCAGGTCGACTATTCGGACCTCGGGGATGGCTTGACGACGGAGGCGGTCATCGCAGGCATCGAGAGTGCCATCGCCCAGCAATATGACGGCATTGTCGTTGTGCCGATCTTCGATGGAACGGAACGAGCCATCAATGAGGCGGTCGATTCGGGTATTCCGGTCATCAATATCATTGCAGAGGGGAGCGTCCCGTCCAAACGCCTGCTCTTCATCGGCCAGAACTCGACACAGGCTGGACAGCAGTTGGGCGAATTCATTGCCAAGCGTATGAACGGTGAAGGCAAACTCGGCGTGATCACTGGCTACTTCGGGGCGGTCCAGCACACCCAACGCATGAATGGCGCCATCGACTATCTCAAGGAAGAGTTCCCCGACGTGCAGATTCTCGGCCCCTATGAAAATCAGGACAGGGCGGAAGTTGCCTATTCGCAGGTTCAGGACATGTACACCGCCAATCCTGATCTGAAGATGGTCTATGTCACCGCAGGCGGTCCATACGGTGCAGCACGTGCGGTCAAGGATCTTGGCAAGACCGGGGAAATCGGTGTCGTCGGCTTCGACCATACGCCGGACAATGTCGCCTATGTTAAAAGTGGTGAAATGGTCGGCTTGATCGATCAGGCCCCTTTCCAGCAGGCCTTTGACGCGACGGTCATGATGCACAATTACCTGATCTCCGGGAAGAAACCCAATCAGGATGTGATGTTCCTCAAGGGCAATCTGATGACCCCGGAAAATCTCGACAAGTAGTCAGCCCTGCCAGCACCGGCCGTCGTGTCGGGGCTGGCTTCCCTCTTGTCCAAGACTTGCGATGGGAGGGGTGTGTTCGGAAATGAAATGTACGCGCGTGCGGTTGAGCCGTCAGGCGGCAATGGATCTGGAGCCTTTATTGTCATGATCCCCCCAAGATTAAGACTTGAGAATGTCACGAAATCTTTCGGCCCTGTCGAAGTGCTTCATGGCGTCAATCTATCCATCGCGCCTGGAGAGGTGGTTGGTTTGCTCGGCGAGAATGGAGCGGGCAAGAGCACACTGATGAATGTTGTCAGTGGCAGATTGTCGGCGGACACCGGAGAAATCGAACTGGATGGCGCTGTCCTCAAGCTTGCTTCGATCAAGGAGGGTATGGGCCTCGGGATCCGCTTCGTTCATCAGGAGCTGTCGACGATTGGCTCTCTTAGCGTGGCTGAAAACATCTTTCTTGGTGACTATCTGGCAGGCAAATCTGGTGTCATCCGGCACTCGCTTCTGGTCGAGAAAGCCAGGAAGGTGCTTGCGTCAGTTGGCCTTGAAGATCTCGATCCGTCCGCGTCGGTCGATACCCTGAGTCCGGGCCAGCAGCAGCTGATCGAAATCGCCAAGGCCATCGTGGTCAAACCGAGTCTTCTGATCCTTGATGAGCCGACCTCTTCGCTGACTTCCTTTGAGGCGGACAAGTTGTTCAGGCTTGTCAGGGATCTGACGGGCGAGGGCGTCTCGGTCGTTTTCATCACCCACAAACTTGATGAGGCAATCAGCAACTGCGATCGCATTGTTGTCCTCAGGGATGGGAAGCTGGTCAGCAGCGAGCTTGCCTCCGAGACCAGCAAGCAGAAGCTGATCGTGCACATGATCGGCAAGAGCTCTGAATTCAACTGGCGCGGAAGCGCGGCCCGAGTGGGAGAAACGCGTGTGTCCATTCGCAACCTTCAGGATGAAACCGTACTGTCTCCGATCGATCTGGATATCGATGCGGGGGAGGTTGTGGCCCTGTTCGGTCTGGTCGGTGCAGGTCGGACCGAGTTCATGGAAACGCTCTTCGGGTTTCGCAAGGCCAAGAACGGCACACTCAAAATCGACAATGAAACCTGTCCCTTGGGGCATGTGCCGACCGCGGTTCGGTACGGCCTTGCGATGGTGCCGGAAGGGCGGAAGGTTCGTGGCATTCTGCCCAGCCACAGCGTTGAGCGCAACATCTCCATTTCCAACCTCTCGGCACTTACGCGTCTTGGCGTGGTGCGGCAGGGGGAGGAGCGGCGCGGCGCCGATTTCCTGAGCAAGAGCCTGCACATCCGTATGGAAGACGGGCGTCAGGAAATCACCAGCCTTTCGGGTGGCAATCAGCAGAAGGCGGTCTTTGCCCGTGCGGTGATGATCAAACCAAGACTGTTGCTGCTTGATGAGCCAAGCCATGGCGTCGATGTCGGTGCCAAGGCCGAGATCTATCAGATCATCAGTGATCTTGCGCGCGAAGGCATGTCGGTTCTGGTTGCGTCCTCGGAATTGCCTGAAGTGTTTGCGCTGGCAGACCGGTGTGTCGTTTTCTCCTGCGGTGAACTCGTTGGCAGCCTTGCACGGGACGAAATGACGGAAGAAAAAATTCTCCAGCTGGCCTTTTCGCGTCATTAGCGCAGAGGGTTCTGCTGTCACACGGGGGACTGAGGTCCATGGGTGGTGAACTGGCCATGTTTCGAAAAGCACCGACACAAACGAGAATTATCAGTTCTCACTATGCCGTTCACGAAGGCTGGCAAGGGCTCTTTGCCTACCAGTTCCTCAGAGCTGGTCACATTTGCACCGGCCCTGATTTCAAGGTGGAACGGGCAGGGGTTCCAGGTCACGAATTTCTGTTCTGTCTAATAGGCCGGGGCACGGTCACCGTCGATGGGCGCAAACATGTGGTGGGGCCAAAGGAACTGGTCTGGTTGCCGGTTTATGAACGCCATGCACATCTTCCCGACAGAGAGGACCCTTGGGAGTTGCTCTGGCTTCGGGTCGATAGCGCCAATCTGGCTCGCCTTGCTGCGATTCTATCCGTTCATGAAGATCCCGTGTTTCACTTCGACAATCCGCGACGCATCCAGCAAGTGTTTGAGGGCATCCTGTCCCAGCTCGAAGTTGCCTCTCTTGCGGCTCAGGCATCCTGTGATCGGCACATCTCCGGGTTGGTCGAATATTTGCTCGAGGCCAGAGGCAGTCGTCTGATCCAGCCCGAGGCCGCCAATCACAAGGGCTTCGGCCATCTGATGACCCAGATCCATATCCACTACAATGATCACTGGGACATCGACAAGCTGGCAAAGGCCTGCCGGGTGAGCAAATCACATTTGTTCAGGCTGTTTCGCAAGGCGTTTGACAAGACACCTCTCAACTGGTTGCGGGACTATCGCATTGCCCAGGCAAAGCGCTTCCTAGTGGAAACCGACGACTCGATTTCGATGATCGCAATGAAGGTCGGATATGACGATCCCTTCTATTTCTCACGAGACTTCAAGAAGCAGACGGGGCTCGCGCCACGGGCCTTTCGCCTCAAGGTGAATAGTTGCGACGGCTTTTAGGTTGGGTAGCCTTTGGTATAAATATTTATGTAATTTTTACAGAGATTTAGATGTGGTTTCGCACGTTCAAAGACGATGAGAATATTGTCCAGTTTTTTGAGAAACACAGCCATCCAGTCTCGATTTCACCATTGCTATGATGGGGGCAAGATTGAATTTCTGCACATGGAAGGTGAAACCAAGATGATCGACTTCAATGATCCCAAACAGGTCGCCAAGGCCATTCAATATACCAACGTTAATCCCGATCTGACCCGTGAAGAACTCCTCGCCCACGTCAAAGTCTGTGCTGAATATGAATTTGATGCAGCGATGATCGCACCGTGTTTCGTGTCACTGGCACGCGAAGCGCTCAAGGGAACCGGGGTCAAGGTCGCGTCGACCGTGAATTTTCCCATGGCCAACGATACACTCGAAATGAAGCTCGCCGTTGTGCGCATGCTCGCCAAGGAAGGTGCGGACGAGTTCGATTTTCCACCCAACCCGGGACTTCTGCTGGGCGGTGACGAAGACGGATATGCTCGCGAGCTGCAGGAAATGGCCCGCGTTGCCCATGAAGAGGGCATGAGAATCAAGGCCATGCTGGAGTTCGGATATATCACCACGCCGGATCTCAAGGCGAAGTCGGCACAATTGGCCTGCGAAGCCGGGATTGACTGGGTCAAACAGTCTTCGGGCTGGGGCAAGGGCGGTTGCGTGGCCACCACCGAAGACGTCGTGATCCTGAAGGACAACATCAAGGCACCGTGCCGCGTGAAGGTCTCCGGCAAGGTCAATACGCGCGAGAAGATGGAGATGCTCTTCAAGGCTGGAGCAGAGCTGGTCGGCACCAGTTCAGGTCCATCCATCGTTGCCGGTGAAGCTGGTGACGCCAACGCATACTAACAAGATTTGAGCTCAGGTGGTCCGGTCTCGGTGAGAGATCCGGACCCCGGGTTGGAGGATGAGATGTCGATCATAATTTTGGGAAGCTATCTCAGAGCATTGGTGATGACGACCGAGAGGATTCCGGTGGTTGGCGAAACCTTGCTCGGCAGAGACTTCCGCCAGACCTTTGGAGGCAAAGGCTCTGACATGGCGGTTCAGGCTGCTCGGCTCGGAGCGGATGTTAAATTTCTAGGCGTCATCGGGACGGACATGTTTGGCGACGAATTTGTCGAGCTGATGAAACAGGAAGGGATCGGCATCGAGGGGCTGCACCAAACTTCGAAGCTGGCAACAGGTGCCGGTTTCATCATCAAGGACGAAGCCGCCAAGAATGTCATTGTTATCGATATGGGGGCGAACAGCCTGTTTGGCAAAGACGATATCACGGCACATGAAGGTCTGATCGCCAGTGGCAAAATAGCCTTGGCGCAGCTTGAGGTGCCGATCGAGACAGCCCTGTTTGGCCTTCAGAAGGCAAAGGATGCCGGACTGACGACAATCCTGAACCCGGCTCCAGCTCAGGACTTGCGAGGGGTTGATCTTGGCTGTGTCGACATTCTGACGCCCAATGAAACGGAAGCGCGAGTTGCGCTTGGCCTCGATCCATCCGACCCGTTGTCGCACGAGGATGTTGCCCGACAACTGATGGAAACCGGTGTCGGTGCCGTGGTCATGACCCTTGGCGAAGATGGCGTTGCAGGTTTTACCAGCGAGGGCAGCTTCACGATCCCGCCCTACAAGGTTGAAGTGGTTGATAGCAATGGAGCCGGTGACTGCTTCAACGCCTCGCTTGCTGTCGGCCTGTCAGAAGGAATGGCGATGGAGGACGCCGCCACATTTGCTTCCAGGGTTGCGGCTCTGTGCTGCACGCGCTGGGAAACTGTTCCGTCCTATCACACCAGACAGGAAGTCGAAGCCATTCTCGCACAATAGCCAGCGATTTATGTACCCGGTCCTCGATAATCATGGGAGCCACAGATGCCGGGTGGAAGGAGAAAAAGATGATCCCCAACAAGATACTACATCCGGAATTGGCCAATGCGCTTGCAACGCTCGGGCACACCGACATTGTCATGGTGACCGATGCCGGTTTCCCTATCCCCAAGGACGCTCACCGGATTGATCTGGGCTTTTATGAAGGATTGCCGGATGTGCTAGACATTCTGAAGGTTCTGCGCAAGGAGATCTTCGTTGAAGAGGTGCATTTCGCAACGGATGTTCGCGACAGGCACCCGGACCTCTACGCGGAGCTGCAGTCGATCTATACCGGTGCAGGCGCCGTTTTCAAGGGCACGGACCATGAAACCCTTGTCAATGAGTATGCCAAAAAAGCCAAGGTTATCATTCGTTCGGGCTCGTTTAACCCGTGGGCAAACATTGCTCTGGTCGCGAGCACGGACCCATTTGCCTGGTTCACGCAAAAGAACATCAAGATCCTGCCAGAGTATGTCGAACGGCGCAAGATGATGGACGAGAAGGAGGTTCCCAACCTTTAGACCCCGCTGGCGCCCTGCGCCTGTCGCAGGGCGTTTTCGATCAAGTCATCAGAATCCCTCCGTGCAATCACCAATTGAGGTGCGAGGCGAGGATGCTGATGATGGAACGAAACGTAGTGCCATAGCCCGCGCTGATGTGAGGATGCCCCCTTCGCGCAAGGCATGGCGCTGACTACAACAGGAGGATTGAATGGGAGGATTTGAGGTGCATCCTGATCCTGAAGTCAGGGTACGGGAATACAAAATTGGGGCGATCGGGGCTGGCATGATCATGGCCGACTGCCATCTTGCCGCCTATGCGGAGGCAGGTTTTCCTGTGGTCGCAATCTCCTCGAGAACACGCGATCATGCACAGGCAGTCGCGGAACGGTGGCAGATCGAAACGGTCTGGGATACGCCGGAAGAGCTGATTTGCGATCCCAATGTCGAGATTGTCGACATCGCCTTTCCGCCTGATCAACAGCCGGATCTCATTCGCAAGGCACTCGCGGCACCGAATGTGAAGGCCATTCTGGCGCAAAAGCCGCTCGCCCTGTCGCTGGAGGAAGCAAAGAAGCTGCGTGACGAAGCGAAGGCGGCAGGCAAGCCTTTGAGTGTCAATCAGAACATGCGGTTTGATCAGTCGGTTCAGAGCCTCAAGCAGATTCTCGATGAAGGCATCATTGGGGATCCGGTTTTCGCGCAAATCGATATGCATGCCATTCCCCACTGGCAGCCATTCCTGCGCGACTATGATCGGCTGACCCTATCGAACATGAGCGTTCACCATCTGGATGCGCTGAGGTTTCTTTTTGGCGATCCCGTTGAAGTGACCAGCTTGGTGCGTTCCGATCCGCGCATTGAATTCGACCATACCGATGGCATCGTGGTGACCTCCCTGCGGTTCCCGTCCGGACTGTTGGCTCTCAGCCTTGAAGATGTCTGGTCGGGGCCCAGGGAAGAGGGCTATGTCGACGACCAGTTCATCAACTGGCGCGTTGAAGGCAGCCTTGGTGTTGCCAAGGGAACCATCGGCTGGCCGACCGGGGCACCCTCGACACTGAGCTATGCCAGCACCAGCCACACCAACGGGCAGTGGGTCACTCCGCAATGGGAAACCATGTGGTTCCCTCATGCATTCGTCGGAGTGATGGAGCAACTGCAATTCGCGCTCAAGTCCGGGACGGAGCCCGTTCTTAATGTGACGGACAATGTCAGAACGATGGCGCTTGTCGAGGCCGCCTACCAATCCATTGAAGAAAGCCGCAGCTTGCGGATCAATCTCGCACAGGATGAATGGAGGATATCATCATGATGCAAACCGGTATCTTTACGGGATATTTCCCCTATGAACTTAAGACAACCGCTGAGGTCATCCGAGCTCACAATTTCAACACGGTTCAGCTCGATCTGCATTTTAAGGACATTGATGTGAGCGATGGGCAGATGACGCCGGAGAAATGCCGCACCATTCGCGACACCTTCCGTGATCATCATCTGCCGGTGAGCTGTATTTCGGGCTACACCAACATTGTCCATCCGGACCTTGCGATCCGTGCCCAGCGTCTTGCCCGGCTCAAAGAACTGATCGCACATGCCCAGTATCTCGGCTCACCCTACGTGATTTCCGAAACCGGAACGTTCGACACCGAAAGTGACTGGGTTCACCATCCCAAAAACAAGACCGAAGAGGGCTGGGATGACTGTCGCGCCGTGATCGCTGAGTTGGCCCAGTTTGCCTATGACAACGGAGCGGTCTTCCTGTTGGAGACCTATGTCAACAATGTCGTCGGTTCGGTCGAGGAAACCCTGCGCATGTTTGCCGAAGTTGATCATCCGGGACTTGGCCTCCTGATGGATCCGACGAACTATTTCGAAGCGCACAACATGGACAAGATGGATCAAACGCTGAATTACGTCTTTGATGCCCTGTCCGACAAGATCAAGATCGGTCACGCCAAGGATGTGAAATTGTCCGGTGACGACAAGTCCGAGAAGCACTCGGATATTGGCGACGACACGGCTGCCGAGAGCCACACCTTCCGTGGTGTCGGGGAGATTGAGTTGCCTGCTCCGGGGCTTGGGTCTCTAAATTATGATCTCTACTTCCAGCGCCTTGTGAAGAAGCATCCCAACATTCCGATGATCATCGAGCATCTGGATGAGTTGGATGTTCCTAGGGCGAAGGCCTTCATCGATGGCAAAATGCGGCAAAACGGCTGCTGATTGCTCATAGCTGCTTCGGACTTGTTGCCATGAGGTCTGGAGCAACCCACTGGAGACGGCGAGTTCACACAAAATGGGGTGTCTTCACTCCAGTGCTCGCCGGTTCTGGCATTTCGCTTTGAAACGCGGAATCCGGTCTGAGCCATTGGGACATCGTCTCTCATCTGTTCTATGAGAGGAACGTTTCGATGAGATCGCGCCCAGTCTACCGAGCAATGCACTAATATTAAAACTGGACCATTTAAATGGGGCGGATCAGCCGGACCATTCCCTTTCTCGATTAGATGAAGAACCAGATGGCAATCATTATGGACTGAACGCACTATTTCGCGATGTTGTTCCTCTGTTCGGATCAGAAGCGGTTTGCCAGATGCATCGAGAATGTACCCGATGAGGTGGTCTTCAGATTTTCGAAGGCGGATGACACATGCATGACCATGTTGGAGCCGAATTGGCAAGATTTCTGGTTCACAAATAGATCGCCAAAGCCGCCAAATGAGAACCGTCTTTTCACGGAACAACGACGGGAGTGCCTTTTTTGCAAGGAAGCGCTTCCGGTTGTAGTGTTCTGGTAGTGGTGTTAAGGGGGCGGGGGTTATTCCAAATGTTTGGGCACGGGAAGTACGATAAGCTTGTGCAAGGCCAATTTGTCCTCAAGGGTCATGTCATCGCCATAGAGTTCGCGATCGCGGATGGCCTTGACGCTGTGGCCCATCAGTTCGCCACGGTCGTCATTGGGCAGTTGAACCTTCTTGAGGCGAGATTCAAACGAGTGCCTTGTGCCGCCAACTGTGTGCTTCTCGGAAGGCAGTAGGCCTCTTTCCCTGAGAGCCTTGTTTATCGTGTTGGAATAGTTGCTGTTGCCACGATACTTTGGAAATCCTTCAGGGTGCCGTTTGGCTGCTGCCATAGCGACACCGACGAGGGGTACCATCCTTTGAGAGGCTGTATTCTTAACCTCGCGGCATATGTCTCCTTCTTCCACCTTGATATGAAGGTGAGGGATCGGATGATCCAGTACAATCGAATGCGGGGGCAAATTTGAAATCTCACTCTGACGGCACCCTGTTTCGATGGAAATCAGCAGAATGTCGATCGCTTCGTCATTGATACCATCCAAAGCACCAGGAGCAAACCATTTCTCCGTCATCCAGTTTACCGGGATCTCGAGTTTCCGGTTGGGTTTCTCATAACGGTTCTTCTTGATGCCAATGCCCTGATAAAGCTTGGGCGGTTCAGTCATTCCGATGCTTTCGTAATAGGCGCTTAGCATCGAACGCATGAGGATAAAATCCTTGTTGGCAGTATCAGGCTTTGTTTTTCCCGAAGAGACTTTGTTCTGCCAGAACATCTTGTGTTTTTGGACAGCGGCGGCGGCGATTTCTGATACGAGGATGTCCTTGTTTCCGATTGATTTCATCAGATTTCGGACCGCCTTTTTCCTTGGGTTACGCCATTTGCGCAATTGGTCGTCATTCTTGTGCCTGTTGTCATGAGCGCAGAATTCTTCAACGTTGCCCACCAATTCTGATAACCGCAAACCTGGCTCTTCAACACCTCCGAGAAGAGCACGGGCAGCCCCAACATCATCTCCTTCCGCAAGTTTTTCGAAGCGAACCAGGGTCTCCTCCAGCGGAGCCAACAGCAATGACTCAGACGGCAGATAGCTGAGACCTCGTTTTTTGACGATATCTTGAGCAGCCCGGTAGGCATCGGCACTAGTCGGCTGGTCCTGAAGAAGCTTCAAAGCCTCAAGCTCGTCCAAGATTCCCTTCCTCATGGCTGGAGCCAATTCGGCGGCCTGGCGAGCGCTGTCTGTCTTCAATGTTCGATGGATCTCGGTCTTTCCGGCGATGCCGACATATTCCTTCCGGACCCGCATCCTGAAATGGAAAGTCCCTTTCCCGCGCTTGATCAAACCGCTCATGAATTGTACCCTTTTCACCGGTGTTGCAACGTCGTCCGGCCAACGACGGTTGCTACACTTTTTGCTACACATTCCGTTTGAATGCTCACAATGCAAGTAGGGCTAAACTTCTAGAAACAAAAAGAAAAATCAATATCGGCCAGATCCGCCAGAAGGACTGTCTCTTCGCCATACACCATTAATTTAATTGGGTAACTTCCCAATCTGGATTTACTATTGCCGATCTAGTGACAGTTTTCACGCGATAGAAAACGGTTTCCATGTTCGTATCCCTTCAAAGGTTTGGGATACACCCTAGATGACTGTCCGGTCTTCCGGGGCCAATTTAGAGATCGCGCTGACCGAGGTACTTCTAATTTTTTTTTGGGGGGGGGGGCTCGCTGGCTTGATATCGTCAAACCGCGCGCGCCATGTATATGCTCCAGCATATCGTTGAACCAATGCTATATGTGTGAGCATTTGCTATGCTGATCACATATAAATTCTGATATGCCAGAGCATATAATGGGGAGCTTTGATATCGTGCAGCCTATATGCGAGAGGCTACTCGATTGGCCTCTCCGGGCGGTATGAGGCCCCAGAGTCAGGATCAGAGTCAGTCGACTTTGACCGGTCCATAGTTGGAGAAGGCTTTGATCACGTCGTCCATCTCTTCACGGCTGAGGATCACCGGTGTGCCAAGCTGGCGACTGATCGTATAAACGCGCGCGATGTTTTCCAGCTCTTCAAGGCGCCAGATGGCTTTCTCGATGCTCTCACCCACCACAGTCGCGCCATGGTTGGACATCAGGCAGGCATGGCGGTCCGTCATCGCCGAACAGACCTCATCGGCCAATTCCTTGCTGCCGAACAGGTGATAGCCCGTGAGCGGCACATCATGGCCCCCGAAGGCCGCAATCATATAGTGACAGGCGGGAATGGGCTCGCGGACAATTGCCAGTGCCGAGCAATAGGCGGGATGGGCATGCAGCACCACATTCATGTCGGGACGGCTGCGCAAGAGAGCTTGGTGGAACTGCCATTCGCTTGACGGTTTGAGTTTGGCTCCGTCTTTGACCGGCACGTCCTCAAGACCCATCCGGACCAGCATTTCGGGAAGTAGATCATCGTAGGGGACGCCTGACGGGGTGATCAGCATATCTTCACCAGCATCCCCGACACGAACCGAGATGTTCCCCGATGTGCCCTGGTTGATGCCGCTGCTGTTCATCCAGCGGCAGGCGCTGATAATGGCATTGCGCGTTTCCAATGTGTCGGAAAGCCCTTGGTTAAGCCCTTTGGCCACGTTTCTTACTCCATTAACAACTGTGCTGTGTTGGAACAGGTCACAAGATGGGATGTGTATCCGCCCAAGATGGCCGCTTTGGCGCCCCTGACCCTTTCGGGGCCGGACGCGACAAGAAGGCCCATTTCCTTGCTTCGCATTTGCTCGAGCGTAACGCCGATCATGCGATCATCAATTTCGGTCGGGATGGGTGTGCCTTCTGCGTCAATCAAGCGGGCGCAGATAACCCCTGCGGCCCCTTTTTCTCGGCATTTGGCCAGCGTTTCGCGCGAGAGAATGCGTGTGCGCGCGATGTGGCTGTTGTCGCCCACGGTACCGCAGGCAAACAGCACCTTGTTGCAGTCATTCACTGCCTTGAGCTGGTCGGCAATATCGGGCTCGTCCCGCAATTGCTTGGCAAGGCCTTCGGTGGAAACGATCAAGGGCACATGCAGGTTGATGACGCTTGCACCAAAATGCCGGGCGATGGTTGCCGAGCAAACTTCGGCCGCATAGCCAAGCCCTGCGGCACGGGAGCCCACCAGCTGGACAACGGTGACATCCTCGACCGTGAGATGCGGGACAACTTCGGCCACCCGATAAATCGTCTCCCCCCATGCAATCCCCAGCTTGTCACCAGGTTCAAGCAATTGGGGCAACCAGTCCGCGGTCGCGCGGGCTACCCTTTCGCTGGACCCTGCCTGCCCGGTGGGGTCGGACGGCACCACCAGCACTTCGGCCAGCCCGTATTTTTCCTTGAGGCGTTCGGACAATTCGTGATTGAGAAAAATTTCGCTGTTGAGCGTGATCCGCACATAGTCCCGGCGACGGGCCTCGGTCAGATAATTGACCACAGAGGCACGACTGACTCCCAGACGGGCGGCAATGTCGTTCTGGTTCAATCCATCATGATAATAGGCCCATGTCGCCTCTATGATTGCGTCATCTTGACGGGATATCTGTCGAGGCAGGGATCGGGACGGCTTGGCCCGCGATGTTTTCTCTGAAACCACTGGTCAGTCCTTCAATGAATGGGGTTTCTGTGCCTCTGATGGGTACAGAAACCATCTCTATCCGTAACGTTTTTCAACCAGCGATTGGCGTTATAAGAAAACCGCCAATTGTGCAAGAAAAACTAGTTGGCGGATTTTACCATATCCGGGAACAAACCAGCCAGACCTTCCGGTGTGGCCTTGCAGACGCCACGCTCGGTGATGAGCCCGGTGACCAGTCGATTGGGCGTTACGTCAAAGGCCATGTTGCCACCTGACGTGCCTTCTGGTGCGACCTGTACCGTATCAATGGTGCCGTCGGCTCGGCGTCCCTGCACATGCGTGGTTTCGAAATCATCGCGTTCTTCGATGGGAATTTCGGCCACGCCATCATCAACGGTCCAGTCGATGGTTGGGGATGGCAGAGCAACATAGAAGGGAACACCATTGTCATGGGCGGCCAGCGCCTTGAGATAAGTGCCGATCTTGTTGCACACATCGCCGCGCCGCGTGGTACGGTCCGTGCCAACGATCACCATGTCCACAAGACCATGCTGCATCAAATGCCCACCGGCATTGTCAACGATATACTTGTGCTCGATGCCGTGACTGCCCAATTCCCATGCCGTCATGGCGCCCTGATTGCGCGGACGGGTCTCATCGACCCAGACATGCAAGGGGATGCCGGCATTGTAGGCATGATACATCGGTGAGGTCGCTGTGCCCCAGTCCACAGTGGCGAGCCAGCCCGCGTTGCAGTGGGTCAACAGACGAACCGGCTCACCGGCTGGTTTTTTCGCAGCAATCTCGCGGATGATCGCAAGGCCGTTTTCACCAATCTGGCGATTGATTTCCACGTCTTCATCAGCGATTTCGTGGGCCAGTTTCAAGGCCGCATCAGCCCGCATTTCCTGCGGGATAGGCCGCAGGGCTTCGCGACAGCGATTGAGCGCCCAACGCAGGTTGATCGCGGTGGGGCGGGTCTTGTCGAGAAACTCCCATGCCTTGTCCATGTTGGCATCAGACGCATCCTCAGCCATGGCCAGAGCCATGCCATAGGCAGCAGTTGCCCCGATCAGCGGCGCGCCACGCACGCGCATTTCCACGATTGCGTCGGCATATTCCTGCATGGTCGTTACCGCCTGGATCCGGAAATCATGGGGCAGCCAACGCTGGTCTATAATCTGGAGTGCACCCTGGTCATAGTCCCACCACAGTGAGCGATAGTGCGTGCCATTGACTTTCATAGGAAGTCCCTCTTGTTAAAGTCTTGCGCCATGCTAGCCAGAGCAGTCATGTCGGGAAGTGTATCGCAAGTCATGACAAGCTCGGCGCCCATCATCAGATTGCGGGCTTCAAGGGGCGCTCGCACAGCGGTGTCCTCGATGCTTTCGAAGTCGGCATTGTGTGCCAGTGACAGCGTCCGGCGATGCATTTCGATGCCGCAGATGGCGACAGCATCCGCCCAGATATCTCCAAGCAGGGCCTTGCAGGCCTCATCGGAGCTGTGCCCCTGATCCTCGAACAGGGCCTTGGGATAGAGCATCCCTGTGCGCTCGGTCTGCCAGAGATGGGTAAACTCTTCCACGAAGGTCTCCCATGTGCCGGTGATAACGGAGAGGATCCAGGTCTGGAAATCCTCCAGATCATCGCCGCGGTGGGCTGGCTGGCTGAAATAGGCCATCAGGAAGTTGGCAATCAACATGCCGATATCAAAGCCCATGGGGGCATATTGAACAAATTCGGGGTCAATCACCCGGGAGTCGCTATCCGTCGACATGATCGAGCCGGAATGCAAGTCCCCGTGCACCATGGTTTCGGTGTTGGACGCAAATTTCATCAGCATGCGCTGAACGCGGGCCTTGAGGGCAGGGTCGGACCGCAATTGGGCGACCACCGGATCAAGCTCGGGGGTGTGATGGTTGCGCTCCGCATCATAATAAGGGTCGGTGAAGACCAGCGACTCGGTGATGGCCGGGATTTCCACATTGCCTGCAAACATGGCAACGTCTGCTTTCTTGTCCGACGATTTCATCGACAATTCCGACCCGCGAAAGGCAGTCCGGGCGCAGAATTTGCCAAGGAATGGCGCGAGATTGTCGACCTTTTCGCCGTCAATCAGCTTTTTGCGCAAAATGGCGTGCGGCGCAATGAATTCCATCGCGATAAGGGCGTTTGGTTCATCGAACAGAAAGACTTCCGGAACCGCGCCGGGGTCTCTTTCAGCTTGCCGCTTGAGGGCATGATATTCGAAGAAGGCACGGTACAACGGCAAGGGCCAGCTGTCCCCGACCAGACGCACATAAGGCAGTGCCTGTTTTACGATGACGGTGCTCTGCGGACCTTCCACAATGAACACCAGATTGAGGTTTCCATCGCCGACTTCCTTGATCTTCCAGTCATCCCGGGATCCCCCGAGACGATTGGCAACGTCAGTTGCTTGAGACAAGTAAGATGGCAGGGTTTCGGCCGAAAATGGCGTGTAGTTTCTTTGATCTGACATGGCTTTTATCCTCCCATGGTGGTTCTACACTGCCATCAAATTATTCAAACGTCAAGTGACTTGACATATGAATAATTCATGTGAATAATCACCCTTGAAACTCGCCGCATGTCGGCGTAGGGAGGAAAAATTGAGTGAAGCAGTGCTTAGAGTTTCTGGGCTTTGCAAGGCGTTCGGTCAGAACCGGGTCTTGCGTGGTCTGGATCTGAAACTCTATCCCGGCTCGGTCACCGTTCTCATGGGAGCGAACGGAGCGGGTAAATCAACTCTGGTGAAAGTCATCTGCGGCTATTATTCGGCCGACGAAGGTGAGCTTTTGCTGGACAACAAACCCTATCAACCAAACGATTCCGCAGACGCCATCACACAAGGTGTGGTCACGGTCCATCAGTCCATTGATGATGGTGTCATTCCGGATCTGGATGTTGCCAACAATCTGCTTCTGGACCGGCTGGCCCGGTCGGACGCGCCTTTGCTGGTGCGGGATCGCGCCATGCGCAAGGAAGCAAGCGCCATCGCTGCAAGCATGGGGTTGTCCATGGATGTCAGCACTCGCGTCGCAGATCTTGGCGTGGCGGACAGGCAGATGATTGCCATTGCCCGCGCCATGGCAAGGGCCCCCAAATTGCTTATTTTGGACGAGCCCACCTCATCGCTTTCTGCGGCTGAAGCGGACCGTCTGTTCTCCCTCATCGACCGGTTGCGGGATCAGGGTGTTGCGATCCTTTATATCTCCCACCGCATGTCTGATATCCGGCGCATCGCCGACCGGATCATCTGCATGCGGGATGGCAAAATCTCCGGTCTTTTCGAAGGTCCGGCGCTGGATTATGAAGGCGCGGTTACGGCCATGCTCGGTCGCCAGATGACGGACGCGGATATCGAGCCCGTTGCGGCCAAAGCCCCCATCCTCGAGCTCAAGGACATTTCGCTCATCGAGGGTGCGCAAAAGGTCAACATGAGCGTTGGCGACGGCGAAGTGGTGGCCGTCACGGGCCTTTTGGGCAGCGGGAAATCGCGGCTCAGCGAGATCATCTTCGGGCTGTCGAAATCCCCCACCGGCAGCATGATCCTTGATGGCAAGCGCTATGCGCCAAAAGACGCCAAGACGGCGGTCAAGAGCGGCGTCTATATGTCGCCAAAGGACAGGGCGGCCAATGCCGTCATTCCCGAATTCGACATCGCCAACAACATGACGCTGCCGTTTCTCGGGTCTTTCTGCAAACTCTCCCTTCTGAGCCCGCGCGCCCAGCGCGGCGCAGCCGACAGCATGATCGGACAGATTGGTGTGGTCTGTCAGTCCAATGAAGACGGCATCAACACGCTTTCGGGTGGCAACCAGCAAAAGGTGATGATTGGCCGCTGGCTTATTGAGCCGTCCCGCGTTCTGCTTCTGGATGAACCCTTCCAGGGGGTTGATATCGGAGCACGGCGCGACATTGGCCGTCACATCCGCGCCACCGCCAAAGGGCGCGCAACGATCGTGTTTGTTGCCGAAATTGACGAAGCGCTGGAGATCGCGGACCGCATTCTTGTGCTGCATGAAGGCGCGATCAACGGCGAGCACAAAAATCTGAATATCGATCTGACGGCGCTGGTCTCGCAAGTCTCCGGCCAGTCCACAACAGAACAAGTGGCAGTGTGAATCATGGATAACGATAAAGTCATCAATTTTGCCATCAAATACGGGTTTCTGATCCTGTTGGTGGGTCTGGTTATCTACTTCAGTGTGGCGTCCAGCGGATTTGCCTCGCCGCGCTCTGCGGTGTTTATTCTGCAATCGGTTGCGATCACCGGCATTCTGGCGCTTGGCGTCACCTGCACCTTGGTCGTTGACGGCTTTGATCTCTCGATCGGCTCGACAGCGACCTCGGCCCTCATGCTCTCGGCCTATTCCATGGTCATTTGGGAACAATCGGCCTTTGTTGCCGTGCTGCTCTGCCTGATCATGGGCGCATTGGTCGGCTTCGTGAACGGCATTTTGATCGTCAAGTTCAAGGTGCCCGATCTGTTGGCTACCCTTGGCATGATGTTCCTGCTGATCGGCTTGCAGCGTATTCCGACACAGGGCAATTCCATCGCCACAGGCATGTCGCTGGCCGACGGATCACAGGCTGAAGGCACCTTCTCGCGGGCGTTCCTGTGGATCGGTCGTCATCGCTTTGATCTGGTCATGGACAATCTGCTTCCTGTTCCGGTGCTGATCTTCCTTGCGATTGCCCTTGGTATCTGGGTGTTCCTTGCCCTCACGCGTCATGGTCGTCTGATGTATGCCATCGGCTCCAATGAACGGGCTGCAGCCTTGGTGGGAACCCCGGTCAACAAATACAAAATCATCGCCTACATGATTTCGGGTGTCATGGCATCAGTTGGCGGCATTCTGCTGGCGGCACGCCTTGGTCGCGGCGATATCGCATCGGGCAACAATCTGCTGCTCGACAGCGTGGCCGCCGCCCTCATCGGCTTTGCCGTGCTGGGTGCTGCCCGCCCCAATGCCTTCGGTACCGCCGTTGGCGCCTTGTTCGTAGGCATCCTTCTGCAGGGCATGACCATGCTCAATGCCCCCTACTACACACAGGACTTCGTGAAGGGCGCCGTGCTCGTGATCGCGCTGGTCTTTACGTTCTATCTCTCTTCCCGCCGCGGATCGGGAGGAAAAGCCTAGAGCTCGTGCGCTTATGTCATGAATAAACAATCGGCATAAGATCACAGCTCACTCCGTCACAATCCAGCCAACACGAGATCCCTTTAAGTTGGCAGGATTTAGAAAAAGTCTCATTCATCTGGGAGGATACACAATGCTGAGACGTACCTTTATGAAACTGGCTCTGGCCACAACGGTCGCAGTGGGAAGCTTCGGCTTCCAGCCTGCTTTTGCAGCCGATATGCCAGCTCCATTGGACAAGCCCGGTGATGTCACCATCGCGCTGGTTCGCTATCTCTCTACCGGCGACTTCTTCCAGGCCTATCTGTCTGGCGCAGAAAAGCAGGCAGAAGCGATCGGCGTGGATCTGCGCATCTTTGACAGCCGTCAGGACGCCGCTCTTCAGGCAGACATGGTCGATCAGGCCATTGCATTGGGTGTTGATGGCATCATCATCCAGCACGGCTTGACCGAAGCCATGAGCGACGCGGCTCAGCGGGCCGTTGAAGCCGGTATCAAGGTTGTTGCCTTTGATGTCGACGTGCAGAATGAAAAAATCCCGCAGATCGAGCAGTCCGACTATATGCTTGGCAAACTGGCTCTGGAACAGGCCATCAAGGACAACGGCAACGAGTTTGTCGCTGGCTATGTGTATGTTCCCGGTATCGCTCCGCTAGATCGTCGTGATGTTGCATGGACAGATGCCAAGAAAGCCAATCCTGGCATCAAGGAAGCGGCGATGTTCGGCACCATGGACAATCCGATTGCCAACTCGGTTGCCAACCAGGCCCGCTCCATTCTGCAGGGATATCCTGACATCACGGTCATGTTTGCCCCTTATGATGCCTTTGCCAAAGGCGTAAAAATTGCCGTTGACGAAGCTGGCCTCAATCAGGACATCAAGATCTATTCCGCAGACGTCTCCACCGCTGATATCTCTGCGATGCGCGAGCCGGATTCCGCATGGGCAGCAACCGTTGCCACCAACCCTTCGGTTGTGGGTGAGGTTTGTGTCCGTACCTTGGCCATGATGCTGGCCGGCGAAAATCCGGGCAAGGAAGTTGTTGTTCCGCCAACCCTGATCACCCAGGAATTCCTGTTGGAAAACGACATCAAGAATATGGATGAACTGGGCAGGAAAATGCCGCAGTTTGCTCACGCTGATGTATCTGTTCCCGATTGGATGCCTTTGCCCAATCGTGATTGATCGCAACTAAACACCCCACCCCGGATCATTCGCGATCCGGGGTCGGGATCTCACAACGAGGGATGCAGACCATGCTGATAGGAATTGACAAATCCATGACCCCCGCCCTTCTGCACTGTTTGGCGCGGATGGGGCATGGCGACGAAATCGTGATTGCAGACGCAAATTTCCCCGCAGAGTCCATCGCCCATCATTGTGTGGTGCCTGAGGTTCTTGACCTGCCCGGTCTGGATTGTCCCGCCGCTGCCGCCCTGATCACCAGCCTCATGCCTTTGGACGGGTTCACCGACTACTGCGCCCTGCGCATGGAGATCGATGGCGAGCCGGATACGGTGGGCGAGGTGCATCAACATGTCTGGGATGTGCTTACCCCACGCCTGCCGGACGATGGTGTTCTGGGCAGTATCGAACGGCAAGCCTTCTATGCCCATGCAAAGACCACCTTTGCCGTTGTGAGAACCGCTGAAACCCGACCTTACGGCTGCTTCATTCTGCGCAAGGGTGTCGTCTGATCCGCATCATCAGATCGCGTTTCAGAACGAGCCTTGCGTTCAATCTTTCTCCCCCACGACATTTTCCCCGCGCCTGATTATCTCAGCCGCGACAAGAAGAGGTTTATCTATGCGCAACGAAAAGACGACCGCAGAGGTCGCGCTGGGCATCCGCAGACGGGTGTTCGAGCATTCGATCCGCAACAATGGCGGCTATCTCTCTCAGGCCTGCTCCGCCGCCGAACAGCTTGCGTGGCTCTATAACGAACAGCTCAATCTGGGGGCCCCAACGCTTCCAGCCATCCCGAAACCTTTTGCCGGCGTACCGTCTGCTGACAACCCCGATTACCATACGGGCGCAGGCTATAACGGCCCGGCGACACCGGAGTTTGATCGTCTCTTCATCGCGCCAGCCCATTATGCGCTCGTTGCTTACGCTACCCTCATCGAGGTGGGGCGTATGGATGAAGAAGGGCTGAAGATGTTCAACCAGGACGGCTCCTCTGTCGAGATGATCGGCGCGGAGCATTCCCCGGGAATGGAAGTGCACAACGGTACGCTGGGCATTGGCCTGTCCACCGGTGCAGGGCTTGCCTATGGCCGCAAAATGCGCGGCGAAACGGGCAAGACATGGGTCTTCATGTCCGATGGTGAAGTCGAGGAAGGCCAGACATGGGAAGCGGTGCAAGCGGCACAGTTCCACGGCATCGACAATCTGTGCGCCATCATGGATGTCAATGAACAGCAATGCGACGGCGCCATGTCCTCGGTCATGGAAGTGGGCGACATCCGCCGCAAACTGATCGACTTCGGCGCGGTCTGTGTCGAGATCGACGGTCATGACCTGGATGCCATGCGGCAGGCTGCTGAAGAACCTCATGAAGGCAAACCGCTCATCATCATGGCTCGCACCTCGCCCTTCCATTCCATGAAGATTTTGGAAGAGCGTTTCCCGCGCCTGCACTATGTCCGCTTCAAGAGCGAAGACGAGCGGGCCCGTTTCAATGTCTCGATTGCTGCCGACCTTGGCATCGATCCCATCGATTACGCCCACTAAGGAGGTCACAATGGTTGAAATGGTAAGTCGTCCCTATGCGACGGCCTTCGAAAAATACGCGGCGGGCAATCCCGACATTCTGTGTCTGTCAGCAGACCTGACCTCCTCATGCGAGGTGGATGGTTTCCGGGATCGGCATCCGGACCAGTTTATCTCCATGGGTATGGCCGAGCAGAATATGCTCAGCTTTGCCGGTGGTCTGGGTCTGGCCGGGTTCCGCCCCTTCATTCACACCTTCGGCGTCTTCATGTATCGCCGCCCCTATGACCAGTTGATGGCCTCCATTGCCTACCCCCGCAGAAAGGTGCGACTGATGGGCTTTCTTCCCGGTGTGACCACGCCGGGCGGGATGACCCATCAGTCCATCGAGGATATCTCGGTCATGCGCTCCATCCCCAATATGACCATTTTGGAGACAGGCGACGCGACAGAGGTGGAAACCATCTGCGAAGCCGCTGATAGCATCGACGGTCCGGTCTGGTGCCGGGTGTTGCGTGGGGCTGTTCCCCGCCTGTTTGATACCCCCATCAAGGTGGGCGAAATGCGCGAGTTGTCCAAAGGCGATGATATCCTTGTCGTCACGGCGGGCATTTGCACCGAGGAAGCCATGCGGGCACGCTCGGCGCTTGCCAAGGCAGGTCTTTCCATCCGCCATTTGCACCTTCACACCATCAAGCCGTTCGATCATAAAGCCTTGCTCGATCATATCGGTTCGGTGAAACATGGCGTCATCACGCTGGAGAACCATGTCACCGAAGGCGGCATCGGCTCACTGGTGGCCGAAACCATGGCGGATGCGGGCGTTGGCAAACGGTTGATCCGTCTCGGCCTCAAAGACACCTATGCCCATGGCGGTTCGCGGCCTTATCTGATGCGCTTTTACGGGCTTGATGCTCTGGCGATGGTCAGGGGTGTCGAGGATCTGATGGGCCAGAGCTTTGGCATCTCGGAAGAAGATCTTGATGCTGCGCGCGTCGAAGACGTGCATTCGCTGGTAAAAGCGGAGGCGCTTTGATGGAGCGGTTCGAGGTAACCTATCGCCTGTTTGCCGACGATCAGGCAGACGCGGAAGGGCGGGCGGCCAATATCGCGCTTGAGGATACGGTCGAAATCCCCCGCGATGTTGTACCAAGCGGCTACATCGAAGATGTCGTTCTGGGTCGCGTTGAATCGGTCACACCAGAAACCGAAACGACGTGGCTTGGTCGCATCAGCTACCATATTGATGCGGTCGGGCGCGAATTGCCCCAACTGCTCAATGTGGTGCTGGGCAATGCCTCCATTCTCAAAGGGGTGAAGGCCATTGCCTTCACGCCCAATGAGGATATCAAGGCACGGTTCCCCGGTGCACAATATGGCCGGGAAGGCCTGCGCCAACTGACGGGACGGAAAACCGGCGGCTATGTCTGTCCGGTGATCAAACCCCAAGGCTCCTCGGCGGAGCAGCTGGCCAAGCTGTGCTATCTGACAGCGCGAGCCGGTGCGGATATCGTCAAGGAAGATCACGGGCTTGCCAATCAGGATGCCGCACCCTTCCGTGAGCGTGTGAAGCTGTGTGCCGATGCGGTCAATCGGTCCAACGCTGAACGGGGCGATGCAGGCGAAACCACCAAATCCCTCTATCTGCCCAATATCGGCGGCCATGGGGATCAGGTGCGCGAGCTTGCTCTCTACGCGCAAGAAGCTGGCGCTCACGGGGTTTTGCTCATTCCCGGTTTGCTCGGCTTTGATGCCATCAATCGCCTTGCGCAGGATCCCGATTTCAAACTGCCAATCATGGCTCATCCATCCCATCTGGGGCCTTATGTCCTCTCGCCCGAGTTCGGCTATGGTCACGGCATGCTGTTTGGCGATTTGATGCGGTTGGCCGGTGCGGATATTTCGGTCTTTCCCAATCACGGGGGCCGGTTCGGCTTCTCGATTGGAGAATGCGAAGAGATCGTCTCCCGTTGCCACAGTGAAGACGGGCTGGGCCGCTCGATCCTGCCAAGTCCGGGTGGCGGCATGAGCCTTGATCGACTGGGCGATATGAAAAAGCTCTATGGCGAGGATTGCGTCTATTTGCTGGGCGGCAGCCTGCTGCGCTTCGGCGACAAGATCGGCGATGCCATCCACCAGATGCGCACCGCTCTCGACAGCTGATCAGGGCTGTCTTTTTAACCAACAAAACCGTCGCCCAACGGGCGGCGGTTTCTTTATGTCTGTATCCCAATGACAAGCTGATGCGTTCTGAAACGTCTCAGGGCGTTCAAGGGGGAGGGCATTTGCGGTGCGAGTGGCCGCGTTGCGTCTCTATCTTATGACCAGACGATTGTGCGCCATAACCGGATCAGCTGTCGCCGCGGAGTTTAGCCACGACGCGCATGCGCCGGATCAGCTGTCGCCGCGGAGCTTTGCCACGACGCGCATGCGCTCGTTGCGCAACAGGCTGCGATGTCGTTCCTGACTGCCCTTGAGATGATCCCGCATGGCTTCGCGGGCCTCGGTTTCATCTCTGTTGGAAATGGCCATCACGATCCGCTCATGCTCTTTGATCAGCAGATTGCGATAGGCAACCTCGTCCTCGTCCTGAAGCTGCTTTTCCTGACCGGTTTGCGGAATGGCAGCGTTGCCCTGCATCTCCAGAAAGGTCGCAAACAGCGGATTGTTGGTTGCCTTGGCGATGGCAATGTGCAGCGCGATATCCGCTTCACTCCAATGCTGGCCATCATTGGCGCAACCGATGAGAGCGGCATGCTTTTCGAAGATTTCTTCTTCCTGAGCGGGAGACCGGCGTAGGGCCGCAAGGCCTGCCGCTTCGATTTCCAGCGGCGTGCGGGCTTCAAGCACTTCCAGTGACGAGAAAACACGGTCCTTGTCCACATTCATGCGGTTGCGCTGGAATGTGAAATTGATCGGATCCAGCACGAAGACCCCAGCCCCTTGCCGCGCTTCAACAAGACCATCGGAGCGCAGGGCGGCAATCGCTTCGCGGATGACGGTGCGGGAGACACCAAAGGCCCGAGTCAGCTGGGCTTCACTCGGCAACTTGTCTCCCATCGCATAACTTCCCTGCAGGATATCATTGCGAATGGCATCGCTCACACGCAAGACGAGGGTGCCTTTGTCTCTCGCCGGGCTGGCAATCATCTCTGCCTGGGTCATGTTGTCGGTCATCGGATTTGTCTGCTTAAAGCTGCGCAGGGATTGTCAGAAGTGCTGGGGGTAGCTGATTTATAATCTAACTTGTATGACAAGATAGGATAAAATGCAACAACTGAATAGATTGCGCTGGTTGGCCTTGTTTTAGGTGTCGACCTCGCACCCCCAGGCTTCCAATTGCGTCAGGGCAGGAAAGGGGGATGGATCGTCCGCCTTGATGAGCTGATCAAACATCAGGGATTGCGTCAAACGCGGTTCGAACTCAATGACTTGACCTTCTCCCGATTTCGTTAGGTCTGCAATGGTCGACCATCCGTCGCTCATCGTGAGACGGGCCGATTGCCACCAGGCATCATGCGGGAAGTCGGCTCGCAGGAAAATGACGATCCTGCTAACCAGAACCGTCCGACCAAAGTGCAGGACAAGTGCTGCCTCCGGATCCTGATTTATGCCCCAACTTGTGTAGGGCCAGAAGCCGTGATTGTCGTTGGCAATTTCGCCGTCAATGGCGCTCCTTGCGGCAAACGCCGCTTCGCCGCGGGTCACGACATTGGCGGTCGCGTGCGGAAAAACCGAATGGTTGCTCTCGTGATCATAGGGATTCAGGCTCAGATTGCGCAAACCACCCACGGTGGTTGCCGGGACCGTTCGGGCCATCAGGCGATGGGTGTCGCCCTTGAAAGCGGCTGGCGCATAGGATTCGCTCCTTTCGCCCGAAGGGAGCGGGAACAGCAGGCTGTTTTCCTTGAAGAAGAGCGTCGCCGGCGGCAGGCTTTCGTCAAGAGTGACGTCAAGAAAAACGCCGGTCTCGTCCGTCTCCACCTTCAGAAGATCACCCTCCTGATAGGCTTGTTCGTAAACAAGGCAAACGCTTGCAAAGCCGGTTGCCCGGGCCTTCTCGTTGCCGTCCTTGTCCTGTACGGATAGGGTGATAGTCAAAGGTTCGTCCCCATTGTTCATTCGATGGTGAGACGCAAGGTTGCGCTGTTGAGAGGCAGAAGCAGCCGATAAAGAGTGGCCGGCCAGGCCGCGCGCAACCATGGGTCGTCAATAGCAAGTGTTTCCAGAACAGCCCTGTCAGCTCCTTCGATCGCGATGGTTCCCAATCCGGGGATTGTCACCTGTCGGTCGGTAACCTCTGGCTCGGATGCCAGCATCAGAGACAGCGTGGCGGCCTTGGTTCCTCGGTGGTGATCGATGATCGTGATGGGGCCGCCTTTCGCGAAATGGACGTCACGGCGGTACTGCTTGAGCCCTGCCTCTTCCGGGTAGGCACCCGCCAACTCCATGACGATTTTGGCGTGGTCCCTAGAAAAATCGACAGTCACATCACGCGCGGCGAAGCGCTCGCCGTCCTGCTGCTCCACGCCGTCAAAAGAGGGCAGATTGTGGTAGCCGGACTGCATGGTCCAGATCTCGTAACGGCGCGCCGAAAAGGTCTTGGCCGTATAGCTCTCGACGCCCAGATCGATGAGAAAGGGCTGGTCGTTCTTGTAGAGAATGAAGCTGCCGACATCATTGTGGTTATGACTGTCGCCATTATCCCCGGCCTTGACGGCCAGCACGAAGCGGTTGTCCCTTGCCGTGAGCAGACCGATGCTTGGGTAGAAATGATCTGGAATCGCCAGTTTGTCCGTCTTTTCTGCCATGAAGTCGTTGAGGCTTACCAATGCGCAGGCGGTCTGAAAGCGATAGAAGAGGTTGATTTCTTCGGGTAGATCCGGCTCCGGATCCTGCTGCCAGTTTTGCAGCGCGAAACTTGCGAGAGCACCGGAGGCGACCGCCTTGCCGAACAGATACTCTCGCGCGCCGCAATACCCGGCCTTGGCCGACGAGTCAGCGAAATTGAAGTAGCGGTCGTCGCTCACATGCATGTGCATGGCGAATTCGGCGATGTTGCGGATCTTCTCTTCCTGCCAGAGCGGGGTGAAACAATCAGGTGCGACCTGACAAAGAACATTGAGCGCGTTGAAAAGGCACAAGCCTGCATGGCGATAATAGAGGATGCCTTCCTCGCAAGCCCCGTCCTGACCATAATCCTTGAGGAAACAGTCGAGGCTATAGGCGGCCTTTTCCACGATCGTTCGGCGTGTCTGCTGATCAAGGGGGAGCAAAAAGGCAGTGAGGAGCACATTCTGGGTGCACCATGCCGTCCAGTTGCACATGGGCTCATCACCGTTGCCCATCCACCAGAAATGCTCGGTCAGGTAGGGCGTGATGATGCGTTTGTTCAGCTCCGCCGTAATGCGGCCATTGATTTGTGGGCTTACGCTCCTGAATTTTTCGCCCAAAAGCGCAAGGAGTAACGCCAGCAGAGCGCCGGTTTCCGCGGCAAACAGATCGACAACGGGTCGGTTTGGATCGGGGAGGGGCAGGCAGGCTGTGTCGCGCACATAAGTGTTGTGAGCAGGCAGTTGCCAGCCGCTTTCCTCACACAGCAAAAGCGCGCCATCAATGATATGATCCAGATAGTCATCCGTGCCACTTGCGAGATCGGCCATGGCGAAGGCGCAGATCATGCGGCGGCGCTGCATATAGCCCGCTTCAAAGCGGGCCCGGTTGCCGTTGCGGGTGAAGTCCATGTATTGGCTGGCAGTCAGGACAGGCCAGTCATCAAGACAGTCCTGCGCGCGCTGCGCAAGCTTTTGCCGGTATGGGAGAGGGAGATCCCGAATGCTTTCAGCACCGGAAAGGGGCCATGCGGGATTGAAGGCCTGAAATGTCTCAGGCAGCGCTTTCAGGCATTCGCTAAACATCGGTTCCTCCGCGTCGAGACGGTTCTGGCTGAAATGGGTCTTTCGGCCTGAAACGGGACTTCCGAGGGACGCCTCTTCGCAGAATTCATCATCGATTGATGTAACTTATACTATATGTTTGGGCGATTTGGAAGGAAATTTGCCAAAATATTCCCACTTGTATTATGACTTTTTTCGGCTTAGGATGGTCGCAATGGGAGTTTGCTGGCGCAGGGTATCTCCGGCTGCCGCAAAGAAGGAGTGAGGGATCCTCGGCGATCTCACGTGGGAGGAATAAGTGTCGGTTAGCGACTTGAAGCTCAATGGGGCGTCAGGGCGTAAGAAGCGGCGGGTTTTGAGCAAAAGGCAGCAAAAAATCCGTTCCTATCTTGTGGCCTATTCATTCATTGCACCCAACTTTCTCGGCTTCGCGGTTTTCACGCTGGGGCCGATCCTGTTTGCGTTTGCGCTGGCCTTTATGCATTGGGACGGATCGAACCCGATTGAATTTGCCGGGCTCGACAATTTCTTCAAGCTGTTCACGGACAAGGCTTTCATTGCGGCCTTCTGGAATACCATCATCTATACGGTCTTTTCAGTGCCCTTGACGATGGCTTGCTCCCTCGGTCTGGCAATTCTGCTCAACAAGAAGATTTTTGGGCGAGAGTTCTTCCGTGCCGCCATGTTCTTTCCCTATGTTGCATCGTTGGTCGCGACGGCGGTGGTCTGGAACATGCTGTTCAACCCGGAAATGGGTCCGGTCAACATGCTGCTCTATATGTCCGGTGTTGATCCTTCCAATCTTCCCGGTTGGGCTGCTGACAAGGACTGGGCCATGGTGACGGTTATCCTGTTCGGCATCTGGAAGCAGGCTGGCTATTTCATGATCATCTATCTGGCAGGCCTTCAGGGTGTAAACCGCGAGCTTTATGAGGCTGCGGATCTGGATGGCGCCAATAACTGGCAGAAATTCTGGAACGTGACCGTACCCCAGTTGATGCCGACGACCTTCTTTGTCTCGGTGATGCTGACCATCAACTCGTTCAAGGTGTTCGATCAGGTCTACATGATCACGCAAGGCGGGCCGGGCACCTCAACCCTCGTGCTGGTCTATCACATCTACAACGAAGCCTTCATTTCGTGGGATCTTGGATACTCCAGCATGGTGGCGCTGGTTCTGTTTGCGCTGGTCCTTCTGGTGACGCTGGTCCAGTTCCGCTACTCGAGAAACATGGATTAGGAGGGCGGCGTCATGAGACTCTTCGGTAAGAAAGCCAAACGCGACACGATCCTGATCTATCTGCTGGTGATCGGTGTTACCATCCTGATGCTGTTGCCATTTGTCTGGATGATGTCTGCGTCGCTGAAACTGAACCGTGAGGTGTTCGAATTTCCGATCGACTGGATTCCGCCGCATCCGCGTTGGCAGAACTATGTGGACATCTGGACCAAGATCCCGATGCTTACATTCGTCTTCAACACGGCGAAAATCACCATAATCGTGACGCTGCTGCAGCTCTTCACGTCCAGCTTTGCAGCCTATGCCTTTGCAAAACTGAAGTTCCCGTACCGGGATCTGTTGTTCCTTGGCTATATCGCAACCATCGCCATGCCATGGCAGGTCTATATGGTGCCGCAGTTCCTCTTCATGCGCGAGATCGGGCTTTACAATTCCCACTGGGCTCTGATCTGCCTACAGGCCTTCACAGCCTTTGGTGTGTTCCTCATGCGACAATTCTATATGTCCGTGCCGGATGAATTGTGCGAGGCGGCGCGTGTTGATGGCATGAGTGAGTATCAGATCTGGTGGTCCATCATGCTACCGCTATCCAAACCGGCGCTGTCGACCCTGACGATCTTCACCTTCGTGTTTGCGTGGAACGACTTCCTTGGCCCCATGATCTATCTGACCAAGACCGAGCTGAAGACGATCCAGATTGGCCTTAGAATGTTCATTTCGCAATATTCTGCGGAATATGGGCTGATCATGGCCGCTTCGGTGGTGTCGATCATTCCGGTTCTTCTGGTGTTTCTGGCCTTGCAGCGGTTTTTCGTTGAAGGGGTTGCAAGCTCCGGAGTGAAAGGCTGACCTCATGATCGATTTCAAACAGGATTTTGACGTTGCGCCCATAAGCGATGCAGACGTGAAGGCGGCTGGTGATAAAGCGGTTGCACAGGTCTTGCGCAACCTGCCGGACTATACCTATTCCATGCAGAACCATTCCAGTGTCGATCGGTTTTATCCTGCTTGTGACAATACCCAATGGACCTGTGGTTTCTGGCCCGGGGAGGTTTGGCTCGCCTATGAATGGTCTGGCAACGAAGTCTTCCGTCATGCGGCCCAGATTCAGGTGCAGAGCTTTCTTCATCGCATCGAGAACAAGATCGAGGTCGATCACCATGACATGGGCTTCCTCTATAGCCCGACATGCGTTGCGGCATGGAAACTTGTCGGTGATGAAGATGGCCGGAAAGCGGCCATCCTCGCTGCGGAACAGCTCATCTCCCGTTACCATTCTGTTGGCCGGTTCATTCAGGCCTGGGGGCAAATGGGCGCACCTGAGAATTACCGCTACATCATTGACTGTCTCTTGAACCTGCCGCTGCTCTATTGGGCAAGCGCTGAGACCGGAGACAGCAAATATGCTGATATTGCCCGCATTCATGCAGCCACGACGCTGGCTCATTCGATCCGTCCGGACCATTCGACCTATCACACCTTCTTCATGGATCCCGAAACAGGGGAGCCGGTAAGAGGGGAGACCTGTCAGGGCTACAAGGATGACAGTGATTGGGCGCGCGGACAGGCCTGGGGCGTTTACGGCATGGCGCTTTCCTATCGCTATGACAGGAGAGAAGACTATCGGCAGACATTCGATCATCTTCTGGGATTCTTCCTCAAGCGGTTGCCGTCTGACATGGTGCCCTATTGGGACATGATCTTCACGGATGGTGCAGAGGAACCGCGCGACTCTTCCTCAGCTGCGATTGTCGCCTGCGGGCTTCTGGAGATGGCCGACCTTGTCGGTGGCCCGGAAGCTCAAGACTATCGATTGTTGGCGCGCCGGTTTGTCGGCAGCCTCTATCAGACTTACGCAGTCAAGGATCCGTCCGTTTCCAACGGGCTGGTGCTGCATGGCACCTACTCGAAGAAATCGCCACACAACACATGCACGCCTGAAGGTGTCGATGAGTGTGTCTCATGGGGTGACTATTACTATCTCGAAGCGTTGACCCGCTTGTCCCGAAATTGGTCCTCCTACTGGTGAGCAGGATGAAAACAAGAGTTGGAGTTATGTGAATGTCCGGCATTTCGCTCAAAAAACTCAACAAGGCTTACGGCCAGTTGACTGTGGTCCATGATATCGATCTGGAAATTGCCGATAAGGAATTCATCATTCTGGTTGGGCCTTCGGGATGTGGCAAGTCAACGACCCTGCGCATGATTGCGGGCCTTGAGGAGATCTCTTCAGGCGAGCTTTATATCGGAGAGGATCTGGTCAACGATGTTCCCTCAAAGGATCGTGACATCGCCATGGTGTTCCAGAATTACGCCCTCTATCCGCATATGACCGTCTACAAGAACATGGCCTTCGGTCTTCAGCTGCGCAAAGCGCCGGAAAGTGAAATTGACGCCAAGGTGCGCGAAACCGCCAAGATTCTCGATATCGAGCATCTGCTCAATCGCAAGCCCAAGGCTCTATCCGGTGGTCAGCGCCAGCGCGTGGCTCTAGGCCGTGCCATGGTGCGCAATCCGGAAGTCTTCCTGCTTGACGAGCCGCTGTCCAACCTTGATGCCAAGTTGCGCGGGTCCATGCGCTCGGCCATTACCAAACTGCATCGCCAACTGGACGCCACCTTCATTTATGTGACCCACGATCAGGTGGAAGCCATGACCATGGCGGACCGGATCGTGGTGATGAAAGAAGGCTATATTCATCAGGTGGACACCCCGCAGATGCTCTACGATCATCCGGCCAACATGTTCGTTGCCGGCTTTATCGGGTCGCCACAGATGAACATGCTTGAGGTCACCATCGAGCGAAGCGGCGAGGATTTCGTTGGCAAATATCTTGAGACCGCCTTTCCGCTGAAACTGGGCGAGCGCAAGGAGCGCCTCGAGCCCTATGTCGGCAAACAGGTCATTCTGGGGCTCAGGCCTGAGAATTTTCATGAGGCAGCACCCCACGACATCGATCCGGCGCTCACCTGTCAGTTCGAGGCTCTGGTCGAGTTGGCCGAACCCATGGGGGCAGAAATTCACCTCAACATGGTGTCGAACGGCACGGATATGATCGCGCGCGTCTCACCGCGATGCGAAGCGCGGGATGGTTCGGTCGTAACGCTCTATGCCGATCTGGTGAACCCGCATCTGTTCGACAAGCAAAGTGAAGCCTCGATTTTGTTCTGACCACCGCGCGGGGGGAGTGCGCGATCATGGATTGGATGACCAACTGGATAACAAGAGAAGGGCCTGGGATCCGCAAGGATGAACCCAGAAAGACCGGTCTTGCGTTGTTCGGAAGCATCATCTTCAGGGAAGCATGGGAGCTGTTCAAGCTCAACCTCTTGATGCTTCTGCTCGCCATCCCGCTGATAACCATTCCCGCAAGTTTCGCAGCCGCCTGTCACATCACGACCCGCATGATCGACGATGAGGTGGTTTTTCTGTGGCGCGATTTCTGGCGCGCCTTCGTGCGCCTTTTCTTCAAGGCAACGGGGCTTGGTCTCGGTCTCGGGGTGGCTGGCGGCATTTGTTGCTATGCCGCCTATATCTACGGGCAAATGGCGTTGCAAACCATGCTCTATATTGCTCCGGCGGCGCTGGCGGTCGCGATTGCGCTGTTTTTGCTGATGGCCGCTGTCGGTGCCTTCACTTTGCTTGCGCGCTTCGATCTGCCGCTCGGCATGCTGATGAGATGCGGCTTTCTGACCGCTCTAGCCCGTCCGCTTCCCATTTTGGCAGGGGTTCTGTTTGCCGTTTCGCTCTGGGGCGCTCACATCCTCTTCTATCCGGCATCGATCTTTATGCCGGTCATACTCAATTTTTCCCTTGGAACGCTCGCGATGACTTTCAGCGCGTTCAAGGCAACAGATTTCGCGCTTGGACTGGTCGAGCCCACTGGCTCACGTCCCGACGTGGATCATCCGGCATCATGATGGTGCCAGTATAAACGGAGGAGAAGTCATGAACAGGTTCGTAAAAGCCGCTCTCATGCTCACGGCAGGCTTTATGCCGCTGTCTGCCCATGCAGAACAGGTGACCATCAACTGGGCCCTTTGGGACTGGGACGCAACCGCCTACTACAAGCCGGTGATCGAGGCATTTGAGGCGAAATATCCCGATATCAAGGTGGAACATACCGATCTGGGATCCACGGATTATTCCACCATGTTGATGACGCAGCTCTCTGGGGGGGGATCCGATCTCGATGTCGTGCAGATCAAGGACATTCCCGGATATGCCAACCTGATGAAGTCCAACAGTTTGGTTGAGCTATCCGACTTCATCAAGGAACAGGGCATCGATACCGATGCGTTTGGCGGTCTGATTGAGGAGCTGACCGTTAAATCCGGCACCTATGGTATGCCGTTCCGTTCGGATGTCTGGATTCTTTACTACAACAAGGGTCTGTTTGATAAAGCCGGCGTCGAGTATCCAACCAACGACATGACCTGGACTGAATATGCCGATCTGGCGCGCAAGATGACGAGCGGCATGGGGGCCAAGAAGGTCTATGGTGGGCATTTCCACACGTGGCGCTCAACCGTGCAGATGCCTTGCATTCTGGACGGAAAGCATTCCCTTGATGGTGGCGACTATGACTTCCTCAAGCCCTGCTACGAGCGCGTGCTTGGATTGCAGGAAGACAAGGCCATCCGCTCCTATGCATCGCTGAAAACATCCGGCACGCACTATTCCGGCCCATTCTACAATGCTGAAATCGCGACGCTGCCAATGGGCAGCTGGTTCATCGGGACGCAAATCGCCAAGGTGGCCAGCGGCGAATCTCTGGCCAAGGACTGGGGTATTGCCAGCTATCCGCATCCCGAAGGTGTTGCTGCCGGCACGACTGCGGCAACGATCACGTCCGTGGGGGTCAGTGCCAACTCCAAACATAAGGACGCGGCCCTGAAGTTCGTCGACTTCATCTCTGGTCCTGAAGGAGCAAAAGTGATTGCCCAAACCGGCACCCTGCCAGCCCTTAAAACCGACGAAGTGCTGAGTGTCATCACGTCCAAGGAAGGCTTCCCGCAGGATGCGACGTCCAAGGCGGCGCTCAAAACCGTCAAGGGCTATCTGGAAATGCCGGTCAACCTGAAGGCTGCCAAGATCGAGGTTGTTCTCAATCGCGCGCATGATTCCATCATGACCGACAACATTTCCATCGACGATGGCATCAAGGAAATGAATGAAGAAGTTCAAGCCATTCTGGCTGAATGATTCCTCCCCACTGTGGTCCCCTGACATATTGTCGGGGGACTTCTTTTCCTGTTTAGTCTGGGCACCGGTCTTGTTTGCACCGGTGCCCATTCCCGTTCCTGATGAGCGCGTTCCTGCCAAGGCTTGGTTCCCCGTGCGCATAAGTTCCCTTCGAAAGGCTGTTCAATGGTCACGTCTCCCTGCCTCGACTGGTTGTCTGATCCGGAAGTTTTCGCCGTCAACAGGCTTGATGCCGTCTCGGATCACATCGCCTTTCCAGAAGAGACTTCATTCAAAAACACCAGCAGCCCACTTCGTCAGAGCCTTTCAGGCCAGTGGCGCTTTCATTTTGCCGGTAAACTCGAAGAGCGTCCCGAAGATTTCCACGCCGAGGCGTTCGAACCGCTTGGTTGGGACATGATCGATGTGCCCGGTTACATGCAGCTGCAGGGCTTTGGCCGCAACCAATATGTGAACACGCAATACCCGTGGGATGGGGTGGAACAATTGCGTCCACCGCAAGTGCCGACGGAAAATCTGGTCGGATCCTATCTTTGCGATTTCAAATATTCTGCTCGCTCTCAGACCGCCCGCACCATTCTGACTTTTGACGGGGTTGAGTCCGCCTTTTTCGTCTGGCTGAACGGCACCTTTGTCGGCTACAGCGAAGACAGCTTCACACCAGCCCGATTTGACGTCAGCGATCGTCTCCGCGAGGGCAAGAACCGATTGGCGGTTCAGGTCTTTCAGCGCTCGTCGGCCAGTTGGATCGAGGATCAGGATTTCTGGCGGCTGACCGGCATCTTCCGCGATGTCTGGCTTGAACAGCAGCCCGCTCTGCACCTGCGTGATCTGTTCATCAAAACAGACCTCACGGATGACTTTGCCTCTGCGGAGTTGGCTCTGGAGCTTTTGCTTGATGGCGCAGAACCGGGGGCAATGATCGATCTGTCGCTTATCGATCCTTCCGGTGAGCCCGTTGCCAGCCTCTTGGGGGCTTCGGTCGAGCCGGAATTGTGCCTGAGCCTGCCAGTCAATCAGCCTGTTCTGTGGAGTGCGGAAAATCCCGCTCTTTATGATCTGGAGATGACCCTGCGCACGCCGGGTGGAGAGCTTTCAGAGGTGATCCACGAGCGCGTTGGGTTTCGCCGGTTCGAGATGGTCGGCAAGGTGATGATGCTCAATGGCAAGCGGGTCGTGTTCAACGGCATCAACCGGCATGATTTCGATGCCCGTCGCGGCCGTGCCGTGACCTATGCGCAAATGCTCTGGGATGTGAAATTCTTCAAGCAGCATAACATCAACGCTGTGCGCACCTGCCATTATCCCAATCAGTCGGTCTTCTATCGACTGTGCGATGAATATGGTCTTTATGTCATCGACGAGGCCAATCTTGAATCCCATGGCTCATGGCAGAAGGACGGCAAATGCGATCCTGAATGGGTCGTGCCCGGTGATCGCCCCGAGTGGCGCGACTGTGTGCTCGACCGGGCAAAATCAATGCTGGAGCGGGATAAAAATCATCCCTCCATTCTGATCTGGTCCTGCGGCAACGAGAGCTACGGCGGCAAGAATATCTCTGAAATGGCGGATTTCTATCGTGAGCGCGATCCGTCGCGGCTGGTCCATTATGAAGGGATTTTCTGGGATCGCCGCTACAATGGCACGTCCGATATGGAAAGCCACATGTATACCAAGCCGCAGGATGTGGAAGCCTACCTAAAGGATGACCCGCAAAAGCCCTTCATTCTGTGCGAATACATGCACGCCATGGGCAATTCATGTGGCGGCATGCATCTCTACACCGATCTGGTCGACAAATATGATCTCTACCAAGGCGGCTTCATCTGGGACTATATCGATCAGGCCATCGCTGTTGGCGATGACGAGCATGATCATCGGCTTGCCTATGGCGGGGATTTGGGTGACCGGCCCAGCGATTATGAATTCTGTGCCGATGGGATTGTCACTGCGTGGCGTGAGCTGACCCCCAAGGTGCAGGAGGTCAAGGGGCTTTATCAGCCCTATGTCCTGACGCCGCAGAAGACACTGCAAAACACCGGGGTTTTGATCCGCAACAAGAACCTGTTTGCCTCCAGTGAGGGGCTGGCCCTTGTCTATTGGGTCCTCAAGGATGGCGAGGTGATCTTCAAGGGTGAGACAACCCAGGTGGTTGCTGCCGGTGCGACGGAATTGGTGGCGCTTGAACTGCCTGAGATGAACGGCTCTGGCGAATATGTCGTCCAGTGTTCGCTGATCCTTGAAGAGGCAACGATCTGGGCCGCAGCCGGTCATGAAATTGCCTTTGGCGAGGCCGTGTTCGAAGGGACCGGCGAGGAAGAGGCCAGAGAGGAAGAGGGCAGGGAGGCATCTGAGCTGGCGCGGCCTGTTCCCCTCAAGCAAATTCACGGGGATCTCAACTTCGGGGTCGAGACGGACAGGTTCAAATCCCTGTTCTCCATGGTGTTCGGTGGCCTCTCTTCGGTCAAGGCCAGTGGCCTTGAATTCATCCGCCGTCCGCCGCGTCTCACTTTTTGGCGTGCCATGGTCGACAATGACCGGGGGCGGCATCAGGGCTTCGAAATGGCACAATGGCAGACAGCCAGTCTCTACCACAAGCGGCTCGGCTATGAGGTTGGCGAGGTTGATGGTGAGCCAACCATTTCCTACCGCTTTGCCTTGCCCAGCCTGCCGGTCGAGCCAACCGTCACCTACAGGGTGGGTCAGGATGGCCTGATCCACGTCGAGGCCCATTATCCGGGTGCAGAAAATCTGCCCGACCTGCCGATCTTTGGCATGCAGTTCACGATGGATTCCCGGTTTGACCGTTTCCGCTTCTACGGACTTGGCCCGGACGAGACTTATTGCGACCGGATGCGCGGTGCACGACTTGGCATCTATGAGAAAAGCCTGCGGGAGAATTTTCCGGCCTATCTGGTGCCGCAGGAAAGCGGCAACCACATGGGCGTTCGCTGGGCCGAGATGCTCAATGCCGACGGCGCCGGATTGCGCTTTGTGTCCGAGGAAGCGCCGTTCGAGTTTGGCGCGCTGCCTTGGGGGACCATGGAGCTGGAAAGCGCCTTGCGGGCCGAAGAGCTGCCTCCGGTCTATCGCTCCGTTGTCACCATCGCAGCCCGGCAGATGGGTGTTGGCGGCGACGATAGTTGGGGAGCGCCAGTGCATGAGCCATATCGCATCGCCTCCAACGAGGCCATGACCTTGAAATTTTCCCTGTCGCCGATTGGTGTGTGACAGGCGCCTTGTTGACGGGATCAAACTGATGATGAAAAGCACAAGTGCCTGGGACCGTCTGCCAGCGACCCGACAGATGGCAGCCAAGAATCCGATGAATGGCAATCCGCTCAAAACGCGCGCAGATCTCGCTAAGGCCACTGAGGGCTTCTATGCGCCTCTGAAGCCCTATTTTTCTCAAGGCAATGGTCGTCTGCGGCTCGGCGTGACAGCCACCCATTATGACCAGACAGCCGCCGAAATGGAGGCATTCGTGCGTCCGCTCTGGGGACTGGTGCCCATGGTGGCTGGTGGGTTTGCCTTTGAGGATGCGTCCCGCTATGTCGAGGGGCTCGCCCATGGCATGGATCCGGATCATGAAGATTACTGGGGGGATGTCGGCCCTTGCGACCAGCGGATGGTGGAAATGGCCGGTATTGCGACGGCAATCCTGTTGGCGCCTGAGACCTTTTGGGATCCGATGGACGAGACCGCAAAGGACAAGGCCGAAGCGTGGCTCCTGACTGTCAACTCGCATCCGATGCCGGACAACAACTGGCTGTTTTTCCGCATTTTGACCAATCTTGCCATGCGCAAGGTGGGGCGAGAATGGTCGGAGGAAATCGTGCGTCAGGGCTTGGACCGGATCGAGACCTTTTATCTGGGAGAGGGATATTACAAGGATGGTGAGTGGGCGCAGCGCGACTACTACCTGCCCATGGCGCTTCATTTTTACGGGCTGATGGTGGCCGGGCTGGCCGGTGACCTGTTTCCCGACTATGCCGAACGCTACCGGCACCGGGCCCGGCTCTTTGCCAAGGATTTCCAGCATTGGTTTGCCGAGGATGGCGCAGCCATTCCTTTTGGCCGGTCACTGACCTATCGCTTCGCGCAAGGGGCCTTCTGGGCGGGGTGCGCCTTTGCCGGAGAGGAGGTGCTGCCATGGGGGCAGATGAAGGGGCAACTGCTGCGCCATTTGCGCTGGTGGTCCGAGCAGCCGTTCACCGAGCGGGATGGCGTCATGAGCATCGGCTATGTCTATCCGAACCTCTTCATGAGCGAAGCCTATAATGCGCCGGGCTCCCCCTATTGGGCGCTGAAGACATTCCTGGTTCTGGCCTTGCCTGAAGACCATCCCTTCTGGGCTGCAGAAGAAGAGGCCTTGCCGCCAGCAACGGGCGAAACAATCCTTGCGCCTGCTGCGGGGTTTGCCATTCGGCGATCTGAAGGGGATTCGGTTCTGTTGATGGGCGGGCAGGATGGCCATGAGCATCGGGTCTATGATGCAAAATATGGCCGGTTTGCCTATTCATCCGCCTTCGCCTTTTCCGTCAAGAGCGACGCAACATCGCCGGATTATGCAGACCGCTCCGCAGTGGACAGCGGCATGATGGCCTCCTTTGACGGGACGTGCTGGATGTCGCGGGGGCATATCCTTGAAGCCGGCATCAAGGAAGGCTTGGTCTATGGTGTCTGGCAGCCGTGTGATCGGTTGCGGGTTGAGAGCTGGCTGGATTTCGCCTCCGAAGGATGGCACGTAAGGCTGCACCGGATTACCAACGAGGCTGATGTCTACATCGGTGAAAGCGGCTTTTCGGTTGATCGGACCGATGAGAAGAGGCCGGGCTTTGCAGACGGGCTGGTTGAAGAGGCCGGACGGGTGATCATTCGGACACCGGACGCAACATCGGCCCTTGTTGATCTGCTGGCCAAGCGATCCGGCGCGATCCTTCGGGCATCCCCCAACACCAACATCCGCTATCCCCGGACGCTTTTCCCGCGTTTCTATGGCATGTTGGAGGCGGGTGACCATTGGCTGGCAACGGCGGTATATGGCAAGCCGACCGAGACGAAGGAGCTACCCGCATTGCACCTTTCCAGCGCAATGCTCGCTTTCTGCAAAAAGCACGGGATCGAGTTGGCGACGGAGTGACGAACAGCCGTTTCAATGGCGATCCGATCACCGACGTCCTTCTTCCCAGATCGGGAACGCATAGGTCTGCGCAAGATGATCGATCCATTGGTCATTGATCAGCAACCGCTCGGCCGCGATGAAGTCGAGGGTATAGATGCGGTCATCGTCAATCGGCAAAAGTTCTTTCTCAAGCCGTGTCAGGATCGCGCCTGCCAGCCCGTTGAGCTGACCATCCAGACGGCGCAAATAGACCGCTTGTCGCGCAACGAAGGCCTCGTGGGCGATCAACTTGCCCCAAAGGTCGAGCTGCCTTTCCAGCTTTCTGGTGATCAGCGGCAAGAAGGTCTCTTCATCTTCCATGCCGTCCGCGACCGTCACATTGACGAGCGATGCCGGTGAACTGTCATCCGCGATGGAGGCGAACAGATCGACCGCTTGCTTGACCGGCGGGCCGAAGGCCAAAACCGAGCCGTCATGTGGCGTGAGATTGCGCGCAAGCCCCGTCAATTCGCAGCGCCCGAGCGCAATGATGCGGTTGAGCATGCTGCGACTGAGGTGGCCGATGTTGAGCTGGAGATTTTCGAGCGCCAATGTCAGGCGCTGCGGCAGAGAACGGCCCGACGTGATGAGGGCACCATCCACCACGACCGGATTGTCGTCGCTGTTGTTCATGGACTCGCGCGCAACGCGGCTGGCGTGCACGAGCGCCTCAAGCGCGGTCCCCGATACCTGCACCGCGCAGCGATAGGAGAGCGGATCATGAACCCGCGAGGATGCGCTCCATTTGTCCGCAGCAAAGGACGAGAGCGCAAAATCGGCAAGGTCGGGAATAAGACCGCTTTCCGTATGCTTGGCGGCAAGCCACGGCTGGCGGCTGGCAGAAAAGCCCGCACTGGATAGCCCCAGCACCGCAATGGAGACGTAAAAGAGGCGATAGGCCTTGGCCAGCAGCAGGGCCGCCCGAGCCACAGACGTGGCATTGCTGCTAACCAGCACAAGGCCCTCTTTGCTTTGTGGCCGATAGGGAACCAACCCAGCCCGCGCCAGAGCCTCAAGGGCGGGACGTCTTTCTCCGTCCACATAGGCAAAGCCCTCGCCGACAAGAGCCGCCCCGATCTGCCCCATTAGGCCGATATCGGCGCAGCCGAGGGACCCGATGGGCCGAACTTCGGGTATGACGTCCCGCTCAAGCAGGTTATGCAAGGCGATCAGCAATTCGGGGTGGATGCCAGCATGGCCGGTCAAGGACGCATTGATCCGCAGCGCAATGGCGGCCCTGACGTCCTCCACCGGCAGCGGTGTCCCGATGGCAAAACTATGCGCACGCAACAGGCGCATGTTGAAGTCATGCATGCTGTTGGCGTTGACAACGCAATCCTTGTAGGCCCCAACGGATGTGGTCACGCCATAAGCGGCTGTGCCATTCTCCACCGCTTGCTCCACGGCATGCCGGGCCTTTTCGACCTGACTGAGGGCGATGGGGCAGGTCATGATCTGACCGCGCCTGTGGGCGATGGTCTCCAATTGCCCAATGGTCAGCGACCGGCCATCCACCATGATGGGCTGTGCCGGGGCTTGGGGACGTGTTGTTTCAATATCAGAAGGGATGGCTGGAAAGGGGCTGTTCACGGCTGCTTTTTCTCTTAATGCACTGGAGGGAATAATATTAGCCGTTCGCTCCATCAGTTGTGGTATACAAAAAACTGAAATGATTATACGTAATTACGTGGGAAGATAGGTTCCTTGTTTGATATCAGGTCTCTAGTGGCATTCGTCTATTCCCGCAAGACAGGCAGCGCAAGCGCCGCCGCGCGGGAAATGGGCCTGTCCGTGACGACGGTCATCGCCGCCATCACACGCCTTGAAGACCAATTGAACACGTCCCTTTTCCTCAAAACCCGCAAAGGCAACCTGCCAGCCGTGGGCAGCAATTCCGTTCTGTTTTTTGCCATGCTGTTGTTGGGCGGGCTGTCGCGCATCGAAAATGCTTTTGGCGAGGACAATGTCCCCATCTCCATGTCGGAACTGGAGTCGCGCACGGAATGCCTGATGAAGCTCGATGACAGTCTTGATGCTCAGCTTGAAGAATGGCGTCGCCTGCGCCTGTCCCCCAAACTGATCTTTCGCTTCATTGCCGTCTATGAACATGGCAGCATCAACAGCGCTGCCGTCGCGCTAGGCATCGCCCAGCCGCAGCTCAGTCGCCAGATCGCGCAGATCGAGAAGATCCTGGGCACCAGACTGTTTGAGCGTGGAACCCGGGGGCTCCGGCCCTTGCGATCTGCCGACATTTTCTATGCGGGTGCCGGGGCGCTCAACGCGATTTGCGAACGCAACATCAGGCGCGGGGACCTGTTGTTCATGCGAGACGTGAAGTCGGTCAAGATCGGCTCCATCCCACCGCTTGAAACACGGAGCTATCTATGCACGATGATCGCCAAGATTTGCGGAGCGTGGCAGCGGATCGATCCGATGGGACAGGTGCGCATTAGCACCGCAAGCTGCAATCAATTGATGGCCGAGCTGAAGAACCATGAGCTGCATGCCGCCATCGTCGACAGCCCGCGCATCCCTTATGGGTTTTCCGCGCGGGTTCTGCGCCGCTATCGGCTCAAACTGGCCGGAACCAATATTCACGCGCAAGCCGAAAACGGCCTTCTGCCCAAGGCAGCCCTGAAGGAACTGATGCAAAAGCGATGCTTTGTACTTCCCGGTCGCGACACCGGTCTGCGGACCCTCGTCGACGAGTGGCTACAGACCCAGGAGCTTGATCCGCAGGAGACGATCGAAGTGGATTCTATCACCATTTTGGCATCCATGACGCGGCAGGAGGCCTTCATTTCGCTGTTGCCGTCGCAGGGACTGCTTGAACTCCTAAGCGAAGTGCAGACCTTTGACATCCCCGATGCGCCGGAACTGGTCCAGACCCTGATCTGGAATGAGGAGGCCGCGCAAAGCCGGCCAGTCTCGGTCCTCAACCACATCATCACGAGCTTCTAGCAACATTTGAGACTATGGGCGGGGCGCGTCTACCCTGCCTCTTCCGGCCCCATGACGCGGTTGATGATGATGTCGATATACCGATCCAGCCGCGTCGGGTTCTTGTACATGCTGAACTCGTTGTTGATGATCACATCCGCCACATATTTCGCTGGATAGGTGTAGCGATAATGCATGGGCTTCACCTGCTCCAGATACTGATTGATGATATCTTCGGGATCCCGCTTGCGCTCGATGATGTCCCGCGCCATGCGCCGCGCCAGTCGAATGTCATCGGGCGCATCGATATAGATCTTGCAGTCGGCGATGCGGGACAGGCGCTTGGGATAGAGGATCTGGGTGCCTTCGAGGATCAGCACCTCCTTGTGTTGCATTTCCTCGACATCTTCGGACCGATCGTGGATCGTCATGTCATACTTGGGGATCTGGATGGTCTTGCCAGCCTTCAGATCATTGATATGGGCAAGAATCAAATCATGATCCTTGGTGTCGATATGATCGAAGTTTCCGTCAACCGCACCCAGATAATAATCGTCCTCGCAAATCAGGTTGGCCTTGTCCTTGCCAATCCGGTTCTGCAGTCGGCGCGCGAATGAACTCTTGCCAGATGCCGAACCGCCCGCGATCGAAATGATTTTCATCAGCATGTCCTCGGTGAATGCCCATATCCTAGTCTTCTCACAAGCCGTGATCGGCTCTGAGGAGACCGAATCCTTGCTTGAAGCGGACCTTATCTGGATGCTCGCCGGACAGATTTGACAAACATCACAAGGCAGCAAAAAGCCGTTGCCGTGTGGCTTGTCAAGCGTCAGACACCCCGGAAGGCAGGATGTCCTGCCTCCCCGGGTTGGATTTGGTCCGGAACCGCAAAAGGAAAAGCGGACCGGTCAACGCACTTGGCGGCTTATTCCTCCAGATGAGGCTCGATGAGAGACAGGTCTGCTGGCGACAGGCGATCCGACGCGGTTGCCTTCTGATGCCAATAGGGATAGGCGAGGGGTTTGCGGCTGACTTTTTCCAGCTTCTCGACGGCCTCTTTTTCGAGCGTCAAGTCCGCTGCCTTGAGATTGTCGGCCAGTTGTTGCTCGTTGCGGGCGCCCACAATGACACTCGCCACACCCTCACGGCCCATGAGCCAAGCGAGTGCGACTTGCGCGGGCGTGACGCCGTCATAGGAATCGGCAACCTCGCAGAGGACATCAATGATATCGTAGAGCGCTTCGGGATCGTAGACCGGTGGCTCGGTCCATCCCTGAATGCGTCGTGTCCCTTCTGGATCAGGCTGATTGCGGCGGTATTTTCCGGTCAGCAAACCGCCAGCGAGCGGTGACCAGATCACAGCGCCAACGCCTTGATCCATGGCGACGGGGAGAAGCTCTTGCTCCGCTTCGCGGGCCTGAAGCGTATAGTGGATCTGTTGCGCGACAGGGCGGACAAAGCCTTCCCGCTCGGAAACGCCCAAATATTTCATGATGTGCCATGCCGAGAAATTCGAAACCCCCGCATAGCGGATCTTGCCCGCGCGCGTCAGGTCGTCCAGAGCGCGAAGCGTCTCTTCCACCGGGGTCATGCCATCCCATTGATGGCACCAGTAAAGATCTATATGATCGGTCTTGAGGCGTTTCAGGCTTGCTTCGCAGGCCGATATGATGTGATGGCGCGACAAGCCGCGATCATTGGGGCCCGACCCCATGGGGAACCGGACCTTCGTTGCAAGCAGGATGGCATCGCGATGATCCGCGACGGCGTCCCCGATGATTTGCTCGGAGAGCCCGTTCGAATAGACGTTGGAGGTGTCGAGCATGTTGACACCGGCCTCTGCGGCCATCGCGATCTGGCGTTTGGCCCCGTCAAGATCCGTGCTGCCGGTCTTTGCGAAAGCTCCGTCTCCGCCAAAGGTCATCGTGCCCAGTTGCAGGGCAGAAACCTTGAGGCCTGATCGTCCGAGTGTGTTGTAGTGCATGATGCTCCCCTTCTGATTCTGGCGCTGTGCGGTCGATCCCTGCGGCGTTCAAGTCAGTGCCCGAGATGATGCTAAGCGTCCCTCACACAGCACAGTGAAATAGCTGCGTGGGAGAATGCAAGGCAACATTGAACAAAACAAGGCATCCCGGGCCGAGTAGGACAAAGGGATCATGTTAAGCGGTTGGAAAAGACCGTTTGGCAAGCTTGCCGTGCACATCGGCTGGGGCCTGTTTAAAACGGGCCTTGTACAATTCATTCAATTGGTGCTATATTGGATCTATGTTGAGATCCAATCTACCAGACCGGCTTCAGGCGATGGGGTTTTCCGTCACCGAATCTCAGGGACCGATTTATCGCCAACTGGCCGAAGCAATCAAAAGTCTGATCAATCGCAAAGACCTGCTGGTTGGCAGTGCCTTGCCGCCGGAACGCGATCTGGCCAAGCGATTGAATGTGGGCCGCATTACGGTGCGCAATGCCTACAAGGAGCTGATCGAAGCGGGCATTCTCGAAGTCAGGCAAGGGTCGGGCACCTTCGTTGCTGGAGCAAAACCGCGAATCGAGCAGCCCCTTAGTGGACTGACCTCCTTTTCTGAAGACATGTCAGCGCGAGGACTGTTGCCCGAGTCGCGGATTATACGCCGCGAAGAAGCGGTCCCGACCGACTATGAAATGCGTCTCTTTGAAGTGCTCAAGGATACTGTCATGTTGCGGCTCGATCGGTTGCGCCTTGTCGATGGTCAGCCGGTGGCGCTCGAAAGTGCCGTGGTGCGCCATGAAATGGTCGGCCCGGAATTCGACGAGACACAATCTCTCTATGAAGCGCTGACGCGCAATGGCAACCGTCCGCTGCATGCCACCCAGCGCATCAGTGCCGCTTCGCTGGATGCCTTTGTTGCCGAGTTGCTGGAGGCGAAGGCAGGCGAACCCTGTCTGCAGATCAACCGGACCAGCTTCGGCGCCGAGAAGCGGGTGATTGAATTCACCCGCTCATACTACCGCAGCGACAGCTTCGAGTTCGTCGCTGAACTTACATTGGAAAACTGACCTCATGTCTGATCAAAGCCTGATGCTGCGCGAAGCCAATCACTCTCCTGAAGTGGTCGCGCATCTTTTGCAAAATCAATCTGCCAATCTGGACACCATCGGGCGCTGGTTCCGACAGGATCCGCCACCGGTGATCAGCCTTGCGGCTCGGGGGTCTTCTGATCATGCCTCCACCTTTTTCAAATACCTGATTGAAACCTGTGCAGGCATTCCAACCGCCTCCATCGGCCCATCGGTTGCCTCGGTCTACAAGGCTCCGCTCAAGCTTCGCTCGGCCATTCACTTCACCGTATCCCAATCGGGGGCCAGCCCCGATATTGTTGCCTTGCAGGCCGCAGCCAAAGCGGGCGGCGCGCGCACGGTAGCCATCGTCAATGTGCCAGACAGTCCGATCGGTCGAGAGGCGGATATCGTCATTCCGCTTGGAGCCGGACCTGAACTCAGCGTTGCTGCGACCAAGAGCTTCATTGGCTCGGCGGCAGCCCTTGCCTGGGTTGCTGCGGTGGCCTCGAACGATGCTGCTCTTCTCAAAGGCGTCAGGGCACTGCCCGAAACTCTTGAGAAAGCCGGTTCCGTCGATGTCGACCCGCTTAGCGAAATGTTGGTCTCCGCTGAAAGCCTGTTTGTCTGCGGCCGCGGCCCCGGTGTCGGGGTCGCCTATGAATCAGCGCTCAAGGCCAAGGAAACGGCGGGTCTTCATGCCGAGGGCTTTTCCAGTGCAGAGGTAATGCACGGCCCCGCCCGCCTCGTGCACAAGGGCTTTCCGGTGATTGCCTATGTGCAGAAGGATACGGCCTTCGATCTTGGCTGTCAGGCGGTTGAAAAATTTGAAGCCATGGGAGCCCAGACGGCGGTCTTCTCGAGCGAGGCGCTCGGCTCCTGCCCGGTGGTCGTTCCCTCGACCGGTTGTGGGCTCATCGATCCGTTGGTCAGCCTTCTGCCCTACTACCGCATGATCGAAGCGGTGACACGTAAGCTCGGCTTCGATCCGGACAAGCCTGCTCATCTGAAAAAAGTGACGGAAACAATGTGATGGCAAAGACAGCGCTGGTTGGTGCACGCCTTTTTGACGGGACGTCCTTTCTGGAGGATCACGCGCTCGTTCTGGACGCCGACCGCATTATGGCGGTCGTGCCGATGTCTGACTATGCCGAAGGTTCCCGAGAGGATATCGAAACCATCCGGCTGGATGGCGGACTTCTGGCACCCGGTTTCATCGATGCACAGGTGAACGGCGGTGGCGGCGTGATGCTCAACGACGATCCGTCGCCCGAGACGATGTATGCCATCCTCAATGGCCATCGCACATTCGGCACGACATCCATCATGCCCACCCTGATCACCGATGCGGATGCCCTGCGTGACCGGGCGATCGCGGCAAAGCCACAAGCGGTCCTCGCCGGTCGGGGCGTTGCCGGACTGCATCTGGAAGGGCCGCATCTGGCACCTGCCCGCAAAGGTACGCATCTGGCCAAATACATGCGCCCCTTAACGGATGCCGATGTGACGCTCTACTCGGAAGCCGCCTCAAGCGCGGGGCGCCTTCTGCTGACCGTTGCCGCCGAGCAAGTCACCCCCGATCAGGTCACTGCCCTAAACGAGGCGGGCGTGCTCGTCTCCATCGGTCATTCGGACACGGATGCCGACACGGCGACGCGGCTGTTCCGGGCCGGTGCCCGGGGTGTGACCCATCTGTTCAACGCCATGAGTGGCCTGTCCCATCGGGCACCCGGACTGGTCGGTGCGGCGCTTGACAGCCCGATGGCATGGGCGGGCATTATCGCCGATGGTCACCATGTCGATCCGGCCGCGCTCAGGATCGCCATCCGGTCCAAGGCTCATGGACAGGGCAAACTTTTCTTCGTGACCGATTCCATGTCTCTGGTGGGGCAAGAGGAGGACAGATTGCAGCTCAACGGGCGCACCATATACCGCTCACGATCCGGCTTCTGTCCAAGGCTGACGCTGGAAGACGGCACGCTTGCCGGATCGGATCTCGACATGGCGTCCGCGGTTCGTTTTGGCGTTGCCTATCTCGAGCTTGATCTCGCCGAGGCCTTGCGCATGGCCACCGCCTATCCGGCAGACTATCTGCGACTTGAGGACCGGGGGCGCCTTTCGGTTGGCCTGCGCGCCGATCTGGTGCATCTGGATTATGACTTGCAGGTCAAGCAGACCTGGCTTGGTGGGCGCAGTGCATCGGAGGCGGCATGATCGGCAAAGGCTATCTTCTGGGCATTGATGCCGGGTCGTCCCTGTGCAAGGCGGCGCTGTTTGACGAGACCGGCGCGCTGTGCGGTTTGGCGCGCCAACGCACGCCGCTCAGTCGGCCGCAACCGAGCTGGTGCGAGATGGATCCGGAACAATCCTGGAATGCCGTGCTCAAGGTCATACGCGACGTGGTCGCCGATGCAGGCATTGATGCCACTGAAATACGCGGAATCGGCCTGTCTGCCGCCATGATCGGTGCATGGTTTCTGGACGAAGTGGGCAATGTCTTGCGCCCCGGCATCAATTGGGAAGACAGCCGGAGCCAGTCGGTGCTCGACCGAATGGAAGGGGACAATCCCGATTTCATGTCCGAGATCTTTCTCTCTTCGGGATCGGTACTGCAACAGGGCTGCACCTTGCCCGTTGTTGCATGGTTCAACGAGAACCAACCTGACTTCCTCAAAAAGGTGGCACATGTCATCAGCTACAAGGATTTCATCCGCTTTCGCCTGACCGGCGAGATTGCGACCGATCGCAGCGAGGCTTCGGTGATCCCGGGCGATGCCCGAACCCGGTCTCGCAGCGACGCAATGATCGCCAAATTCGGTCTCATCGACCATGCCCACCGTTTCCCGCCGGTTCGTAATTCTGAGAGCATCGCAGGCGGCCTCAGTCGGCTGGTGGCCAAACAGACCGGATTGCCCGAAGGACTGCCCGTGGCGATTGGAGCGGGGGATGTGCCTTGCACCGTCACCGGCGTGGGCGGTTTGGCCCCCGGACAGGTCACCGCCGTGCTCGGTACCACCTGTATGGTTGGCATGTGCCACAGGGAGCCGGTGTTCGAACCAAAGGATCTGGGCTTGCTGTTCTCGATCCCCGGTGACTGCTGGTATCGTGCCATGGTCAACGTTGCCGGAACGCTCAATCTCGACTGGGCGCTGGATGCGCTTGCCCCGGACATCAAAGAGAGGCCTGATGTGTTTGATCAGGTCACCAGGATGGTTGAAGCGATCCCGATCGGGGCTGAAGGCGTGGTCTATCTGCCCTACCTCAGCCAGAGCGGCATCATCGCGCCGGTGGTTGATCCGAACGCCAGAGCGCAGTTCGCCGGGCTTTCTCCCATTCACACCCGCGCCCACATGTTGCGGGCCGTGTTTGAAGGGGTGGCCTTTGCTCTGGCCGATCTTATCGATCTGCTGGGCTTTGAAGGCGCGGAGATCCGCCTCACCGGCGGTGGAAGCCAGAGCCGCTTCTGGTCGCAGATGATTGCGGATGTCATCGGCAAGCGCGTGCTCGTTCCCTCGGGATCCGAATTCGGAGCCAAGGGCGCCGCGCTGATCCTTGCCACGGCACTGGGCGATTTCTCTTCGGTACGCGAGGCTGCTTTCCCCACCGAGGACTTGGATCGCCAGCATGATCCGGATCTCGCCCGGGCCTCAGCCTACGCAGACGCTCGGGCAACATTTGCGAATGTGCGACAAAAACTGCTTCGAGGCTGATGCCCTGCTTTTTTCTGACGAACCTGTCTTGACAGATCGCCGGATCGTGATGTCTACTAATTGGACTATACCAATTTACAAACCGGAATAGACCATCATAGGAACCATAATAGGAAACTGTCCATGGCCGAAGCCGAGCAACCGATCTACAGGCAGATCGCGACCTCTCTGGAAGCGGACATCACCTCTGGAAAATTGAAAGAGGGTGACAAGCTGCCGTCCGAGCGTGTGCTGGCGGAGCAATTCGGTATCTCGCGCATGACGGCCCGTCAGGCCATGCGCGAACTGACGGCAAAAGGCATTCTGGTCACCCGGACAGGGCATGGCACCTTTGTGGGCCAGCCGCAGATTCAGCAAACCCTGACAACATTGACCGGCTTCAGCGAACAGATGGAGCCGCTGGGCTATGAGCTTTCCAGCATCGTCATCAGTTCGAGCCTGTCGCAAGCGGACAATGCCTGCGCTGCAGCCCTGAAACTGACCCAGACCGCTCAGGTCCACCGCCTTGTTCGCGTTCGGCTGGTGGATGGCAAGCCGCTGGCCATCGAGACCACGGAAGTGCGCGCAGATGTTGCGCCGGGTCTATTGGACAAGGCCGATTTCTCGCACGAGTCCCTATACTCTATTTTACGCGCAAGCTTCGACATTGTGCCGACGACGGCTGAACAGGTGCTCGAAGCCGCACAAGCGTCCCCCGATGTCGCACGCACCTTGCAGATCAAGGCAGGAGAGGCGCTTTTGAAGCTGACCCGCCTCACTTTCGATGCCCAAGGTGAACCCTTCGAATATGTCCGTTCATTCTATCGTGGTGACAGCTTCGCCATGAAAGTCAATCTCACACTAGGATCCCCCAAGAACCAATGACAAATATGACCGATGGCTATTTCGATGCCCTGATCGACCGATTGACCGCTCTCAAGAGCGCCACAGAGCCTGCCATGAAAGCGGCAGCGGACGCTATTGTGAAATCGGCACGGTCCGATGGCCGCATCTACATCTTCGGTACCGGTCATTCACACATGATGGCCGAGGAAATGCACTATCGGGCAGGCGGTCTGGCAATCACGGTGCCCATTCTCGCAGCGCCGACCATGATCCATGAAGGCGCCATTGCCGGAACGAAATACGAGCGCCTTGAGGGGATCGTGTCGCCGATCTTCGAGCGCTACAACATCCAGCCCGATGACGTCCTCGTCGTCATTTCGAATTCGGGCGTCAATGCCGCTCCCATCGAGGCCGCCCGCATCGGCCGGGACATCGGCTGCACGGTGATCGGTCTGACCTCGCTCGATTATTCCACTGCGTCTGCCAATGGCCGCCAGCGCCTTGCCGACCTTGCCGACATCGTCATCGACAATGGCGCACCTCCGGGGGATGCCATCATGTCGATCCCCGGATCGGCACTCAAGGTGGGGCCAGTGTCCACGGCAATCGGCATGACCATCCTCAATGCCATCTTCGTTGAAGTGGCGACCCAGCTTGCATCCGATGGCGATGCACCAATTTACCTGAGCGCGAACATGCCCGGCGCGAAGGAAATAAACCAGAAACTGGTTGAGCGCTACAGAGCGCGAAACCCCCACCTATAAAAGCAATAATAACAAGGCACGACATCTCCACCAAAGAGGGAACATCAACATGAAGAGATTAATGGCACTACTGGCCGGAGCCACATTGTTGGCTCCCGTGGCAACACTGGCAGATCCGGTCGAAGTCACCGTTTGGCACATGGAACAACCCCCGCAGCGTGTGGCGCGCATTCAGGAATTGATCGATGCCTTCAACGAGGCCAATCCTGAAATCGTCGTCAAACAGGAACCGCAGAACTGGGGCGAAATCTACGCCAAGGCCCCGGCAGCACTGGCGGCGGGAGCCGGTCCGGACATGCTGTTTGCAATCCCGGACTTCACGCCCATTCTCAAGGATATTGGCGCGCTCGCCGATGTGTCCGATCTCGTCAAGGAGCTCGACGAGAAACACGACTTCATCGATAGCGCGGTCGAAGCCTATACCTATGACAACGGCACATGGGCGGTTCCGCTCTATAACCAGTCGATGAACCTGTGGTATCGCAAAAGCGTCTTCGAGAAGGCCGGCATCGAGGTTCCCAAAACATGGGAAGAATGGACCGCCGCAGCCAAGGCCCTGAGCAAGGATGGCATGTATGGCATCGGGCTGCCGGCCAACAAGCAGCTCTACACCGACCAGACTGTCTATTCGGTCATGGTCAATGGCGGGGCGTCCGAGATCTACAACGAAGACGGCTCTCTGCGCTTTGACAATCCAAAGACGGTTGCCGCCTATGACTATTATGCCAACCTGCAGAAACTCTCCCCGCCGGACAGCCCGTCCTGGACCTGGGGCGAAGCGGAAGCCTGTTTCGCGGCCAACAGTTGCGGCATGGTCATGCAGTTCACGGTGATCTCGACCTATGACACCCAGACCGATGGCGATGCATCCGATCTCGGCGTTGCCGCGATTCCTCATGCCGCCGATCAGGACGAGCATGCAACCATCGCCTATCCGAACGCCGTGATGATGCTCTCCACGGATGAGGCAAAGGCTGAAGCCTCCAAGAAGTTCGTCAGCTTCATGCTTGAGCCGGAAAATTATGGCCGGTTGCTGAACATGGAACCGGGCCTCTTCATGCCGTTGACTGCAGATGGTGCAAAGGCTGAGAGCTTCTGGCAGGATCCGACCGTCCAGAAATACAAGTCGCAGATTGAAACCGTGATCGAAAACTCGAAAAACGGCAAGCTGTTTGGCTTCACCAGCGGACGTGTCTTCCCCGCCATTGCTGCGATTTCGGCACAGAACCTCATCGCCGAGACGCTGCAGAATATCACCGTCAATGGCATGTCGCCTGCCGAAGCCGTCGCTGCGGGTCAGGCGCACATGAAAGACGTTTCGCAGTAAGCAACAAACAGTAGGCAACAAAGGAGCGCTGGATGCGACACTCTCGACTATATGCCGCGCTGTTTGTCGGACCGGCGTTCATCGTATTGGCGGCCATTCTCGGATGGCCGCTGATCTCCGCCATCATCCTCAGTTTGCAGGATGTGCGGACCATTGGATCGGAAGGTCATTGGGTGGGCCTTGCGAACTATGAGAAAATCATCAGCGGAACCAAGTTCTGGAGCGCCAGCTGGCTCAGCCTGGTCTGGGTTCTGGCCAATGCCGCTCTCCAGACCCTTCTGGCTCTGGCTGCGGCGCTGGTTCTCAATCAGAAATTCCCGGGCGTCCGTGTTGCCCGGACCTGGATCATCCTGACCTGGATCGTGCCGACCGTCGTGGTCGTGATGATCTGGCGCTGGTTGTTTTCCACCTCCGGCGGCATGATCAACCCGATGCTCATGCAACTGGGGATCATCGATCGGCCGGTTGGCTTCTTCGCCACACCAGAAACCGCGATGTCGACACTCATTTTCATCAATTCCTGGCGCTGGTTCCCGTTTATCGCGCTGATGATGCTGGCGGGCCTGACGCGCATCCCGGGCGATCTCTATGAGGCAGCCCGCATTGACGGGGCCGGAGCTGTCAAACGGTTCACCCGCATCACATGGCCGCTTCTGGCTCCCACTCTCGGGGTGTTGCTGGTGATCGGCACGCTTCTGTCGTTCAACGTCTTTGACATCATCTGGCTGCTCACCAGTGGTGGCCCTGCTGGCGGCACGCGCACCCTGCCGGTGTTGATCTATGAAACCGCCTTCAAGGGCTATCGCCTCAGTGAAGCCTCGGCAGTTGCCGTGCTTGCCACCATCATTCTCATGATCTTTGCCCTCTTTGCCACGAGGTCTCTGGCGGATGCGGGAGAAAGCCGATGAAGCGCTCACTTTTATGGAATGTCGTACTGGCGCTGGTGATTTTCTTCTTTCTCGCCCTGATCCTTATGCCCTTCTGGTGGGTGGTCAGCGGATCTGTGAAGTCGCCACAAGAAATCATTGCGCGTGTACCGACGATGGTTCCGAATACCTTCTCGCTTCAGCATTACCAGAAGCTCTTGAACCAGTCCGATTACATGACCTACATGGTCAACTCGATCTCGGTGGCGACCTTCTCGACACTCATCACCCTTTTGCTTGCAGTCCCCGCTGCATATGCGTTCTTCCGCCTCAAATTTCCGGGGCGGGAGACGCTGTTTCGGATCATCCTGCTCGCCTATGCCTTTCCCAGCATCGTCGTGCTGATCCCGCTGTTCGGCATGTTTGCAAAACTTGGCCTGATCGACACCAGAACCGCATTGGTGGTGGTCAACGTCACCTTTGCCTTGCCCTTTTCGATCTGGATGCTGCGCTCCTTCTTCAGCTCAGTCCCCTTGGAAATCGAGGAAGCCGCCATCATGGACGGTGCGCCGCCCCTGATCATCCTGCGCCGGATCATGATCCCCTTGATCGCTCCGGGCATTGCCAGTGTCGGCATTTTCGCGTTTGTATCCGCCTGGACCGAATATGTCTTCACCTCGGTGATCATTCTTTCGGATGCCAACCGGACGGTGCCCGTCGGCTTTTCCGGCATCATCGGGCAATATCAAATCGACTGGGGCCTTCTCCTCGCAGGGGCCAGCTTTGCAACGCTTCCCGTCATCCTTCTGTTCGCCCTGATCGGTCGCTGGTTTGTTGCCGGCCTGACGGAAGGCGCAGTCAAGTGATGCATTCTTGAATCATACTGGACTTATTCATGGCTAATCTGGAACTCAAAAAAGTCGTCAAGAAATTCGAGAAGACCGAAGTCATCCGGTCGGTGGATCTTGAGGTCAAGAGCGGCGAATTTGTCGTCTTCGTCGGCCCCTCCGGCTGCGGCAAGTCAACACTCCTGCGCCTGATTGCCGGGCTTGAAACGGTCACGTCGGGAGCGGTCGTCATTGATGGTGAAGACGTCACCAAAAAGGAGCCGTCCGACCGCGGCATTGCGATGGTCTTTCAGACCTATGCCCTTTATCCGCACATGACGGTCGAACAAAACATGGCCTTTGGTCTGGAAATGGCCGGCATCGACAAGACGAAGCGCACGGCGCTGGTCAAGAAGGCCGCGGAAACCCTGCAGCTGGAGCTCTATCTCAAGCGCAAGCCAAAGGCTCTGTCCGGTGGGCAGCGTCAACGCGTGGCGATCGGCCGGGCCATCGTCAGGGAGCCCAAGATCTTCCTGTTTGATGAACCGCTGTCCAACCTTGATGCCGAATTGCGGGTTCAGATGCGCCTCGAGATTGCCCGCCTGCATGCCGAGCTTGGTGCAACCATGGTTTATGTGACCCATGATCAGGTTGAGGCCATGACCCTTGCGTCCCGTATCGTGGTCTTGCGCGATGGCTGCGTGGAACAGATCGGAACGCCGGACGAGCTATACAGCAATCCGGACAATGTCTTCGTTGCCAGCTTCATCGGCTCCCCCAAGATGAACATCATCGGCGCAAAGGTCACCGGACGGGCAGACAATGGCGCGGCCCTTGTCTCTGTCCCGGAGCTGGGGGTGGAAAATCTGGCGGTGATGCCGCGCGATCGTTCGGCGCAGTTGCCACCGGACGTGCGCATCGGTATTCGGCCCGAACATTTCGATACCGAACCGGGCGAAGCGAATTTCACGGTGAAATGCGCCGTGATCGAAAAACTGGGGGGCGTCTCCTACGTCTATACCGATACGGGCCGCGAGAATGCCCTGACCATCGAAATGCGCGGCATGACCACGCCGATCAGGCCGGATGACAATCTGGATCTGTCCATCAGCGGCTCTGATTGCCTGCTGTTTAGCACAGGTGGCGCGCGTCTTTGAGGCGGCGTTCACGCCACCAATGGATAAGCAAACTTGCCTCATTCTCGCCTCAGCGATGATGTCGCATGGTCTAAGGATAAAAACGGGTGCCTATAGCCCGGACGCCACAGCGACCGGGCCATGGCACCCAACACCTGACCATGGAGACACACGACATGAATGCGACCGTGACGAAAAGCCTTCTTGCCGTCGGCCTGATTGCAGGCTTCGGCTCCATCGCCATCCCGGCGCAAGCCCAGACTTTCAACACCCGCCCACCAAATGCCGACAATCAAAGCCCGGCTTTCAAGGGCCAGACCAGAGCGCCGATCCTTTCTGACGGCGTCACCCTCAAGCGCGAGGTGATCGCCAATGGGCTCGATCATCCCTGGGGTATGGACCAGTTACCCGAAGGCCGCTGGCTGGTGACTGAGCGCCCCGGCCAGATGCGGATCATCGCGCCCGACGGGACCAAGTCGGACCGCATCGGTGGCCTGCCGGAGGTGGATGCCCGCGGTCAGGGTGGTTTGCTTGATGTCACCGTCAAGGACGATTTTAAACAGACGCGCCGCGTCTGGTGGAGCTATGCCGAGCCACGCGGCAACGGCACCAACGCCACGGCAGTGGCAACCGGCACCCTGTCCGAAGACGATAGCCGCATGGAAAATGTCAAGGTTATCTTCCAGCAGCAGCCACCATGGCGTTCGACCTATCATTTCGGCTCGCGACTGGTGTTTGATGAAAGCGATGCCTTGTTCGTGACCACCGGCGAACGCTCTTTGGAGGAGCCACGCCAATTGGCTCAGGATGTCGGTACGACCATCGGCAAGGTGGTACGCATCAACCCGATGGGAGGCCCGGCTGATGGCAATCCCGAGATTGATGGCGGTCTGCCGGAAATCTGGTCTTATGGCCATCGCAACCTGCAAGCCGCAGCTCTCGATGCGGACGGCAAGCTCTGGACCGTTGAACATGGCCCCAAAGGTGGTGATGAACTCAACCAGCCCAAACCCGGCCTGAACTACGGCTGGCCGGTGATTTCGTATGGCATCAACTATTCCGGCGCACCGGTCGGAGAAGGCCTGACCGCAAAAGACGGCATGGAACAGCCGGTTTATTACTGGGATCCGGTGATTGCCCCGTCCGGCATGGTCTTTTATGACGGAGACATGTTTCCGGCCTGGCGCGGTGATGCCTTGATTGGCGGATTGGCCAGTCGAGCGCTCGTCCGGCTCGAAATCGAGGACGGCAAGGTGGTTGGCGAGGCACGTTATATCGAGGGAAATGCCCGCATCCGCGATGTTGATGTCGATGCCTCGGACGGATCGATTATCGTTCTGACCGATGCGGACCGCGGAGCCCTCATAAAGCTGACACCGCGCTGAAGGGCATGAACAGACGATAGGCACACGGCCGCTTCGGACACCCGAGGCGGCCTTTTTCATGACCAAAGCTCAGCCAACAGTTTGATACAAACGGATACGTTTGACCATGAACGAATACCGTTCTTGGGTTGCGACGGCTTTCCAAATACCGCTATTTTAGAAAATAAGAATATAATAGCCGTTTCATTCTGACCTGCGACAAGCCCCGAGAAGAGCCTTTAACGAGAGGACCGCCATCATGGGCATACTGAAGAAGCTTCTCTTCCTTCCGCCGATCGCGCTTGCAGTCGTTCTGTTCATGATGTCCGGCAAGTCCGCAAAACCGCCAAGAGCGGCCTCGGACAAACAGGAGAAGGCGACGCCGGTCAAGGTCATCGGAGCCAAGTCCATCACGGTGACGCCCTCGGTGAGCGGATATGGCCGGGTTCAGCCCGCCCGCGCTTGGGAAGCGGTGGCTGAGGTTGCCGGACCGGTTGTCTGGACCGCGGAAAATCTGCGAGACGGGCTGTTGATCGGCCAAGGCACCGAATTGTTGCGCATCGATACGCGCGAGTATGAACTGGGGCTGGCGCAGCTCGATGCAGAGCGCGAAGCCCTTGATGCCAGGGACCGCACCAATGAGGCATCGCTCCGGATCGAACAGCGCGCCCTTGATCTGCTCAAGGAAGATCTCAGCCGCAAACAGACCTTGCTCAAACAGGGCTCGACCTCGCAAGCCATGGTCGACGCTGCCGAACGGGCGATGCTCACCGCTGAAGCGAAGGTGCAGACGCTTTTAAGCAACATCAAGCTCAATGAGGCCGAGCGCAATGTCCTGAAGCAAAAGCGCGAAATCGCTGCGCTCAATGTGGAGCGCACGGTCATCAAAGCACCGTTTGATCTGCGCCTCGGGACGGTCGATATCGCGCTGGGGCAATATGTCAACAAGGGCGAAAAGCTCTTCTCCGGCGATGGCATCGCCGTTGCCGAGGTGGTGGCCCAATTCCCGGTTGGAGCCCTCAGCCCGCTGTTGGGCAAGACCGGCACCCCCGGCGCGGCTCTGGGAACGCTCGCCGACGACAAAAAAGCGGTCTCGGATCGCCACGCCCTGCTCAAGGCCAAGGTGCGCCTCAACACACCAAAAACCACCGTTGAGTGGGATGCGGTGGTGGATCGCGTCACGGCGACTATGGACCCCAAGACCCGCACACGAGGCATCGTGCTCAAGATCGAGGATCCTTATGGGCAGGCGACTCCCGGTCAACGCCCGCCTCTGGTCCGCGATATGGCCGTTGAAGTGGTGCTGATCGGACCGCCCAGAAAGGGCATGATCGCTCTGCCAGCCCTTGCTGTGCGCAAAAGCAAGGTAATGATAGTCGACGATGAAAAACGCCTGCGTTTTATCAGCGCTAAACCAGCCTATATTCAGGGCAATATCATTGTGCTGAAATCCGGTGTCGAGCCCAAGCAAAAGGTGATCGTCTCCGACATGCCATCGCCCGTCGAAGGAATGCTGCTCAAGCCCCGCCCGGACAAGGCACTGCTCGCGCGTGTCATCGCTGAGGCGACCGGCAAAAGCCAGAGCAAGAGCAAGGGAATGTGATCGTCATGATCCGCTACTTTGCCCAGCACCCGACGGCAGCCAATCTCCTGATGGTGGCAATCCTGCTGGTCGGTGCCCTGTCCCTGCCGCGCCTGCAAAGGGATACCTTTCCCGTCACCGACCCAACCGAAGTCGAGGTCCGGGTCAATTATCCCAGCGCCACGGCCTTGGATGTCGAGGAAGCGGTCTGCCTGCGCGTGGAGGAAGCCCTCGGCGTCATTCCCGGCAAAAAGGAGCTGACCTGCGAAGCACGGGAAAATCTGGCCATTGCCGTGGTCACCATGCATGAAGGGCGGGATTTCGACACTTTCTACAATGATATCAAGAGCGAAATCGAAGCCATCACCGGCTTTCCCGATCAGGTCGAGCGGCCAACAGTCACCAAGATGGAACGCACCGCGACCATTGCGACCATCGCCATCACCGGCATCGAGGATGAGGCAGGCCTGTTCGCCTATGCCAACGGCGTTCTCTCTCGCGTCCTGCGCAACAAGACCATCGCTCAGGCAACCCTCAAAGGCTTTGCCGATCCTCTCATTGATGTACGGGTGTCCGAGACGGCCCTACGCGATCTGGGTCTCAGCATCACCGATGTGGCTACCGCCATTAGAAACCAGAGCATCGACCTGCCTGCAGGCACTCTGCAAACCGGTAGTGGCGATCTGGTGCTGCGCTATGCGGATCAGCGACGCAAGCCGCACGAATTTGCCGATATTGTGATCAAGAGCACACCGGATGGCGGTATCTTGCGCTTGAGGGATATTGCGACCGTTGCGAAAACCTTCGAATTTGCTGAAGACAAGGTCACCTTCAACGGCAAGCAGGCGGCGCTGATCGAGATTGCCAAGACGCCCAATCAGGACACGCTGAAGATCAAGGCGCTGATTGATACAATCCTGCAAAAGGAGCGCGCAATCGCGCCTCCCGCTGTCGGCCTCGAGATCTCGCAGGATGTCTCCCCCAACATCATCGACCGCCTTCGCATCCTCACGGTCAATGGTGCGCAAGGTCTGGTGCTGGTCTTTCTGACCATGTGGCTGTTCTTCTCCTTCCGCTACAGTTTCTGGGTTGCCATGGGCTTGCCGGTTTCCTTTCTCGGGGCGATTTTCATCATGCAGGGACTGGGCTACACGCTCAACACCATGACCATGGTTGGCCTGATCGTATCCGCCGGGTTGCTGATGGATGATGCCATCGTCATCTCCGAGAATATCGGCGCGCGCCTGAAGAAAGGCGACAATGAGCTTGATGCAGCCGTCAACGGCACGCTTCAGGTCATGCCCAGCGTCGTCTCATCCTTCCTGACAACCATCCTCATCGTCGGCCCGCTGGCTCTGATGGCGGGTAAGATCGGGGCGGTGCTGAAAGTGATGCCAGTCATTTTGGTCATCACGCTGGCGGTGAGCCTCGTTGAAGCCTTTCTCATCCTGCCATCCCACCTCCATCATTCGCTGAAAAAACAGGGTGCCAACAAACAATCCCGTTTCCATGCTGCATTCGAGCGCGGCTTTGAAGGCTTCCGCAACGGGGTCTTTGCACACGCCATCGCGTGGGCGATTGCCTGGCGCTATCTGACCATCGGCCTTATCATTGGCCTGTTGATCCTGTCGGCGGCGTCGTTCCCCAGCGGCTTGCTCAAATTCCGGTCCTTCCCGAAGCTGGAAAGCGACACCATTCAGGCGCGCATCCTGATGCCGCAAGGCACCCCCTTGGCCGAGACCCAAGAGGCCGTTCAGCAGGTCGTGGCTGCACTGAAAAAAGTGAATGAGGAATTCAAGCCGATCCAGATCGAGGGTCAGGAGCTGGTCAACAACATCCTCGTCTATTACGGCGTCAATGCGGATGCCAACGAAAAAGGCCCGCATCTGGCGACCATCAGCGCCGATCTGCTCCGGGCGCAACAGCGCGAGGGGGATTTGCGCGAAATGCTGTCCCGCTGGCGCAAGTTGACCGGCCCGGTCGCGGGCGCTCTTGCGATGAAATTCACCGACAAGGAACGCGGCGTTGCAGGCAATGCCATCGATATCCGGCTCAAGGGCAACGATCTTGAGCAGCTCAAAGCGGCAGGCAATGACCTCAAGGCGTTCCTCAATGGCTATGAAGGGGTTGTTGATGTCCTCGATGACCTCAGGCCCGGCAAGCCGGAATTCATCGTCACCCTGCATGACGATGCCGGTGGCCTCGGCCTCACCGCAAAGTCGGTCTCTGAAGAGCTTCGGGCGATTGTGCAAGGGGGAACCGGTCTTGAAATTCAATCCGGCAGCTACGGCATCGACGTGCGCGTGCGTCTGGCAGAAGGCGCGATTGATAGCCGAGGCGGCATCAACGACATCTATGTTACCGCGCCGGATGGCTCCAAAATCCCGCTCGCCACGGTGGCCGATGTGCGCGAAACCCGCGGATACGCAAGGATCAACCGGGTGGACGGCCTCAGGACCGTCACGGTTCAGGGGGCGATCAAGGCCAATGTCGTCAATGCCCGCGAGCTGATGATGGTGACCCGTTCCCAGTTCCTGCCCAACTTGAAGAAAACCTATCCGGGCGTCTCGGTCGCCTTTGTCGGACAGGGCAAGGAAGCCTCCGCCACCGGTGCCTCACTGCTCACCTATGTGCTCATCGGCATTGCCTTCGTGTTCATGCTCTTGAGCTTCCAGTTCAAGAGCTATGTTCAGCCCTTCATCGTGCTGGCGGCAATCCCCCTCGGGGCCATCGGCATGGTTATTGGTCATCTTGCCATGGGGCTGGACCTGTCGATCCCCAGCCTTGTCGGCCTTGCCACTCTATCGGGCGTGGTGGTCAACAATTCGATCCTGCTGGTCTCTTTCATCCGCGAAGAAATGGCCGCTGGCATGGATCCGATCGAGGCGTCCTGTGCGGCGGCAAAGGCCCGTTTCCGCGCTGTGGTGCTGACCTCGCTGACCACCATCGCAGGCCTGTTGCCCCTGCTGGCAGAGACAAGCACACAGGCACAGTTCCTGATCCCGCTTGTCAACAGCCTCGCCTTCGGTCTGTTCACGGCGACGGTCCTGTCCTTGTTTCTTGTTCCCAGCCTCTTCGCCATTCTGGCGGATTTCGGGCTGGTAAAGGCAACAGGCGAACGCAGCGTCAAAACGTGATGGCTCTGACCCGGTCCTTGTCTTCTTCCAGCGTGAGGCTGCTTTCGGCATGAACCAGTGCTATCGCTGCCTGATTGTGTGCCGCCGCAGAGAAAGCATTCTCCCCGATCTCGCTCAGGGCTTTCAGAACCTTTCGAAGTCTCATTTGCACCTCGACCTGACCGGCACCATCTCTTGCGATCAGGTGGAAGGAATCATCAAAAAGATCGACGCTTCGGAGTGGCGGCACATGGATATTGGGAAAGGACACATCGTCACTGTCACTATCGTGGTCGGCATCGTTCGACTGTTGTTTCTGCGACCACAACGTTAGCAGGCGTGCTTGCCTGCCGATGATGTCAATCGCGGTTCCCGGATCATTGACGCCGGGCGACAGGGCACGAATGGCGATTTCGCTGAGCACACAAAGACCGAATCTGGGATCCTGATCAAAATTTCGTTCGTTGCCGATGGTAATGGCGTTCTGGACCGCGGCGCGGAAATGCTCGATGTTTTCCTTGTCCTTTTTGCTCGCGTCCAGTGTTATGTAGGCCAGATTGGTATTGAGAAACACGAAGGTTCCCGGTGTTGCAGCTAGAAAGATTTCTCCACCGGCTTCGGTGGCGCAATTGGAAAGGCGTTGCAGGTCGACATGCTGGATATAGCCGGTTGATTCGGAGAAAATACCGATTGCCCAAGCGGGGATCGCGTCCTCGTCAAGCAGCGCTCTTCCGCCAAGATAAGGGGCTGCAAGCCGTGTCAGCATCGCGTTTTTCGTTGCCTGCTCAACCCTGTCGGCAGCTTCTTCAACCCTGCCGAGCTTGGTGAGATAGTCGATCCAGCGCAACAGCGACAGGACCACCAGCGCGATAACCAGTACCGTGACCGCGAACAGGACGATCCTGCCTTGTGGGCCGTAGGCTCCCGCATTGAGCACCACCAGCCCGACCATGCTGAACAGAAAGGATCCGATGAAGGAGGACAGGGCATTCTGGGAGGAGTGATCCTCGATCAGAAGCCGCGTTGCGCGCGGCGTTGCATTGCTTGTTGCTGTGTTGAAGGCGGCGGTCATGACGCTGAGCGAAAAGGTCGTCACCGTCAGCATGCTTGAGGCGATGATCGTCAGAATATTCTCGATCGCATCCGCGCCAATGTCGAACTTGATCGGCAGGGTGGGCAGCTCGTCCACCAAAGACGCAAGGCCCGCAGCGCAAATACCCAGAAAACCAATCAGGGCTGCACGCACCCAGAGGCGTCGTGTGAACTGCAAGAGAATCCAGTGCCATTTGGACATGTGCCGCTCTCCCTTTTCGAGCGAACGCCCTACGGGTTCGCAACCACCCCATAGTGCATACTTCTGCAAAAGAAGTCTCGCCCGATTGAAAATTAATTCAGATTCAATCGGGCCGCATGCATGTCGAAATGATCAATGAGCGCCTGACAATTGTGGCTGAGTTGGTCGCCACGCGGCTTGATCACCGAATAGCCAAAGCGGCTCTCGATCGTGATCGGTCGCACAATACCGCCCATCCGCTGGTGATCTTCCGCGGTGAAGCCATCGACGATGCCTGCGCCCACCCCGCGGATCACCAGCGCAGAGACAATCTGGGACAGGTAGGAGCGTGTCTTGATGCTGGGCGGACGACGCATGCGCGCAAACAGCCGGTTGAAGATGCGCCCCGTGATGGTTGATTCGTCAAAGGCGACAAAATCTATGTCTGCAAGATCATCAAGCGTGACGATCAGCTTTTCTCCATAGGGGTGATCGGCCGGAGCGATGAAGCGAAACGGCACATCTCCGGTCATCACCACATCCACCTCGTGCTTGTGCTCCGTCGGGATGCCAAAGCCGACCTGGCACTGCCGCATGGCGACCTGCCGCACCACATTCAGTGTTGTCATCGACAGCGAGTCTACCCGAAACTCCGGACGCTGCAGCAGCAGCTCCGAGATGACGGTGCACAAGACGGTCTGTGCGAAGGCGGGGGCCGCCGCGATGCGCAGGGTCGAGCGGTTGCCACTACGGATTTCCTCCGCCGCCTCGGCAATCTGCCTGAGGCCGACAAAGCTGCGCTCCACCTCCTTGATCAACTCGTAAGCCTCTGGCGTCGCGATGACTCTGCTGCCGTGCCGGGTGAAGAGCGGGATGTTGAGGTCGTTCTCCAAATCGCGGATAAGACGGCTCACCGCAGGCTGTGAAACACGCAATTCCTCCGCTGCGGCAGAGACGCTTCCGGTCAGCATAACAGCGGAGAAAGCTTCCAGTGCTCTTTGTGATAAACTATTCATTATAACAATTTCACATATTAAAGATCAAATTTTGTATTTGCCTTATAAAATATTTGCCGTCAGGCTGACAATAAGAAAGTTTTCAGGAGGTCATCGTGACAGAAGCAGCAATCGACCAAGCCGTCCCCGCAGACAAGGATGTGGTCATCATTGGTGGAGGCGTTGTCGGCATTTGTGCGGCAATTTACCTCGCAGACGCGGGACTTTCCGTTGCTGTGTGCGAAAAGGGCACGGTCGGGGCCGAACAATCCTCGCGCAACTGGGGCTGGATCCGCAAGGCCGGGCGCGACTATCGCGAACTTCAACTGATGATCGAGAGTGCCAAACTCTGGGGCCGGCTTGCGGCAGATGTCGACGAAGACATCGGCTATGGAATACGCGGAATCTCTTACCTTTCGGAGACCGAAAAGGAACTCGACGAACACCGCAAATGGCTGAAAGACAACGAAGGCTTTGATCACGGTTCACGCCTGATAACGCGCGACGAGGTAAGTGAAATCCTCGATCGCACGGACCATCCCTTCATCGGTGGACTGCATTCTGCTGACGACGCCACCGCTGAGCCGTCGCTGGCTGTTCCCGCCTTCTCCCGCCTCGCTCAAAAGAAGGGCGTCACAATTCTTGAGAATTGCGCCGTCCGTACGGTCGAAAGCGAGAGCGGTCAGGTGACGGGCGTCGTCACCGAACATGGGCCGATCAGCTGTCGCTTCGCCGTCATGGCCGGAGGTGCCTGGGCGCGGACCTTCCTTGAAAACATGGACATCATCATCCCGCAGCTTGCGGTCAAGGGCAGCGCCATGCGCACGACGGAAGCTCCCAATATTCTGGAAGGCGCAGCCGGTGCCACGCGGGCATCGATCCGTCGCCGCAAGGATGGCGGCTATACCGTTGCCAAGAGCCGGACGGCCGAATTTCAGATCATCCCCGCCGCTTTCCGTCATTTCGTCAATTTTGCCCCCGTCATGATGGACCGGCTTGGTCTCGTCAAGCTCCGTGTCAGCAAACAATTCTTCGGTCCGCTCGGACATCATCGCTGGACATCCGATGAAAAGACCCCGTTCGAGGAAATGCGCACTCTCGATCCCGAACCGGACATGAGCCTGATGGGCAAGGTGATCAAGGAAGCCAAGGCCCTGCATCCGGCCCTCAAGGATGTCGAAATCGCTGAAGCCTGGGCAGGCATGATCGACGTCATGCCCGACGAGGTGCCGATTATCGAAATGACGGATAAGCCGTCGGGCTTTGTTATCGCCACCGGGCTATCCGGTCATGGTTTTGGCACGGGGCCGGGTGTCGGCAAGCTGGTGCAGCAAATCATTTGCAGCGAGGAGCCGATGGTCGACATATCCCCCTTCAAATCCGCTCGCTTCACATAAGGATGTCTGAATGAGTGAACGCCCCCCTTTCCATCCAGACGTTATTGTCGTCGGCGCCGGCATCACGGGCCTGTCGGCGGCTGTGGAACTGGCCGAAAGCGGGGTGCGAACCAGACTGATCGATGCCTATGGCCCGGCGGCCATGGCCTCTGGCTGGACGCTGGCGGGTGTGCGCCAGTCGGGCCGGGATCCGGCCGAGCTGCCAATGGCGAAGAAAGCCGTTGAAATCTGGCAAACTCTGCATGAAAAGCTCGGAGCCGAAACCGGCTATCGCCAAGAGGGCAATCTGCGTCTGGCCCGCACTGAAGCGGAAGTGGTGGCCATTCGTACCCTCGTCAAGCAACAGTCCGATATCGGCCTTGATCTGAGGTTCCTTGACAACCTTGAAGACATTCGCGCCATTGCTCCCCCGCTATCCGATACCGTGCTGGCGGCCTCCTACTGTCCGACGGACGGTCATGCTGATCCGCTAATGGTGGCCGAGGCCTATCTGTCGCGTGCCAAAGCGTTGGGCGTTGAAATCATATTTGGTGAGCGCGTTACGGCTCTGACGGTCTCTCAAGGCAAGGTGACGGGTCTTGTCACCGATGCCGGCAGTCATGCCGCCGGGGCCGTTCTACTGGCCACAGGCTTTCTGAGCAATCGCCTGCTCGAGCCTCTGGGGACGACGATCCCCTTGCGCCAACCCATGGTAACGGTGATCCAGACCGCGCCCGCTGAACCCCAGCTTTGCCCCGTTCTTGGTGTTGCCAATGCCGATATGGCGGCCCGGCAGGAGCTTTCCGGGCGCTTTCGCGTCACCAGCGGCATGGAAACATGGCCCGGAACCCTCGTTGAAGAGAACGGCAAACCCGCAATACGTCCCTATGCCCGCGCCATCGAGGCGACAATTAGCAAGGTTGCCACGGTTCTTCCCGTCCTGCATGATCTGGAAATCGAAAAGATCTGGGCCGGAGCGCTTGATCTCACGCCGGATGCCTTGCCGGTGATTGATGTCGCGCAAGGGTTTGACAATCTGATGATTGCCGCGGGCTTTTCCGGGCATGGTTTCGGCATTGGTCCGGTTACGGGGCCGTTGGCAGCCCAGAAGCTCATTGGCAAAAAGCCGGATCTTGATATCGACGCCTTCAGGCTGGATCGATTTGATTCCCTGACCGGTGCCGAAGCGACCCTGACCTTGCATGGGTGAGGGCATCAGATGACAAAGGGAGACACAGATGCTTGAGCCGAACGGACGTGTGATCATGATATCGGGTGCCAACCGCGGCATTGGTCTGGCGGTGGCAAGGCAACTGCTCGACAAGGGCTTTTGTGTCAGCGCGGGCGCCAGAAGCATCGACGCTCTGGGCGAAGCCTTCGCCGGGGCGGATTCGGACCGCTTGCTCTGCTCACCTTATGATGCCGCCGACCGCAACAGCCATGAGGCCTGGCTTCAAGCGACCATCGATCGGTTTGGCAAGCTCGATGGCCTTGTCAACAATGCCGGCACCAGCAACACCTTTACCATCGAGGCGGGCGACGAGGAAGAGCTCGATACCCTCTGGGCAATCAACATCAAAGGGCCGTTGTTTCTCACCCGGATCTGCATGCCCCACCTGAAGGCTGCCGGAACCGGGCGTGTGATCAACATAGCCTCTCTTTCAGGCAAACGTGTCCGAAATGAAAATGTTGCGTATAATATGACCAAGCATGCGCTCATCGCGCTCACCCACAACACGCGCCGGATCGGCTGGGATCACGGTGTCAGGGCGACGGCCATCTGCCCCAGTTTCGTTGCGACGGATCTGACTGACGATGTGGCCAAGGTCAGCAAAGAAGAGATGATCCAGCCAGAAGATTTTGCCGAAGTGGCCGCGCTTGCGTTGTCCCTTCCCAATACTGCCTGCATGGCGGAAATGATCGTCAACTGCAGGCTCGAGGACACCTTCTGAGAAAAGGTGCCTCACACAATTCAAAACAAACAAAACAAACAAAACAAATAACAAAAACACCAATCACCAACACCAAACGATAAACATCACCACCAGGGGAAGAAAGTCATGAAGTTTAGATACGGAATTGCCTTAACCAGCATGCTGTTGGCCAGTCAGGCCATGGCAGCTGGGACCACGCTCAACGTCGGCATGGGGGTTGCTGATGCGGGCAAGCTCGATCCGCATGTTGCTACCACCACATCGGACAAGGGCCTTCTATACTGGATGTTCAACGGTCTTGTGCGCATCAAGCCCGGTGAGGCCAGCCCCGAATTCATCGAACCCGATATCGCCAAGAGCTGGACCAAGAACGAGGATGGCACCGAGTGGGTCTTTTCCCTGCGCGATGATGTCGAATGCCACGGCGACTATGGCAAGATTGACGCCGAAGACGTTGTCTATTCGCTCGAACGGTCCGCCAATCCTGATTTCTCAGCGTTCGCCAAGGACTATACGGCCTTCGAAAGCGTCGAGGCCACCGGTCCGCTCGAAGTCACCATCAAGCTGAAGAACCCGGTTCCCAGCCTCTTGGGCCTGCTTGTGCCCTATCACGGCGGCAACATCGTCTGTAAGGATGCGGTCGAGGCCTTGGGCGACGAATATCAGCGCTCGCCGATCGGCACCGGTCCTTTCATGTTCGCTGAATACCAGCCACAGCAATATGTGAAGCTGGTTGCCAACCCGGAATATTTCCGCGGCGAGCCCAAACTCAAGGAAATCTACTACCGCTATATCCCGTCCGACGCGTCCCGTGATCTGGCGTTCCAGTCTGGCGAGATCGACATGATCTACGGCAAGCAGGACCAGACATGGGTCGAACGCATTGCCAAGTTGCCCAACACCAAGGTCATCGTCATGACGCCGGGCGAAATGAGCGTCTTGCACCTCAACATGGCCATGCCGCCGCTCGACAATATCCTTGTGCGCAAGGCTTTCGCCCATGCGGTCAACCGGGATGCATTGCTCCAGTTCAAGGGTCCGGATGTCACCCTTGCAGCCTGGTCTCCCGTGCCTGAAGGCTATCTGGGCTACACCGGCGATGTACCAAAGTATGAATATTCCATCGAAAAGGCCAAGGAACTGCTGACCGAAGCCGGCTTCCCTGACGGGGTCACCATCAAGGCGATCCACACCACGCTTCCGGGCATGTTGCCGACCATGGAAGCCGTTCAGGCACTGGTGCGTGACGCCGGAATCAATCTCGAAATCGAGACTGTCGAACACGCCACCTTCCACGAACAGATCCGCAAGGACATGAGTCAGGTCACCCACTATGCCGCAGCCCGTTTCCCCGTTGCGGACACCTACCTGACCCAGTTCTTCCACTCGGACTCCATCGTTGGAACTCCGACGGCGGTGACCAACTTCTCGCACTGCGATGTGGCAGACAAGGAAATTGACGCCGCTCGGGTCGAGACCGACAGCGCCAAGCAGATCGAGCTCTGGGCTACCGCTCAGAAAAAGATCATGGAAGAAGTCTGTGCTGTTCCCATTCTTCAGGCTCTCCAGCTCTGGGCATGGAACGACAAACTTGACCTTGGTGTCGACGTGAAGGGGTCATTGAACCTGTCCCCACCCGTCACCGAAATGGCGACCTTCACCGAATAAAGACCATAACCGCCCGGCTCCGCCATCCTGTGGAGCCGGTGCGGCTGAAGACGTGGAGTCACCATGACTGTATTCATTCTTAAGCGGCTCGGCTTTGCGTGTGTGACACTCTTTGCCGTACTGACCATTGTTTTCTTTATTGTTCGCATTCTGCCGGGTGATCCCGCAATGGCCATTCTGGGCGATCAGGCCAACGCGGCCGCGCTGGCCGCCATGCGTACCCGGTTGGGGCTGGATGCACCGATGTATATCCAGTATTTCGACTTTCTCAGGGGTGTGATCGTCGGTGACTGGGGTGTTTCCATGGTATCCGGTCGTCCGGTCATCGAGGAAATTCTCAAGGTTCTGCCCTCGACCATCGAGCTGACCCTTGCGTCTCTCGTTGTGGGCGTCGTCGTCGGCCTGCCGGTTGGCATCTGGTCAGCGGTTCGTCGCAACAAGTTGCCTGATTATGTTGCCCGGATCGCGTCTTTGCTGGGGCTTTCCTTCCCGGCGTTTGTCTCTGCCATCCTGCTCCTGTTGCTGTTCTCCATTCAGCTCAGATGGTTCCCGGTCATCAGCTCCGGGCATGGCGACACGTTTCTGGAGCGCCTGAGAGATCTTGCGCTGCCGGCCATCAACCTCGGCCTCATCATGGCCGCCTACATCACCCGCGTCTCCCGTTCGGCGATGCTGGAGGTGCTCAATCAGGATTATGTCCGCACGGCGCGAGCCAAGGGCATGGCTTTCGCGGTCATTCTGTGGCGTCACTGCCTGCGCAATGCGCTTATCCCTGTCGTCACCGTTGTCGGGCTTTATCTCGGCATTCTCATTGGCAACTCCGTTCTCACCGAGATTGTCTTCAACCGTCCCGGTCTTGGCAAGCTGATCGTCGGCGCGCTCAACCAGCGCGACTACACCATGCTGCAAGGCATGATGGTGATCTACACTTTGCTGGTGGTTCTGGTGAATCTGATCACCGACCTCACCTATGGCCTGATTGACCCGAGGATCAAATACTCATGACGTCTCAAATCAAATCCAAGGCCGAATCTACGGTCAGCCAGCCCAGCGACGCGGCCTATTTCCAACTGGTGGTCAAATCTTCGCTGCTCGGTGTCTACAAGGCCTTCAACACCAACAAGACCTCTTGGGTCGGGCTTGGCGTCTTTGTCTTCGTCTGTCTTCTGGCCCTTCTGGCCCCTTGGATCGCACCCTACGATCCCATCGACCAGAATATCCTTTACCGCCTCAAGCCGCCCAGTCAAGCCCACTGGATGGGCACGGACTTTTATGGCCGGGACACCCTGTCGCGGATCATGTGGGGCGCGCGGATTTCCCTGACCATCGGCTTGCTGGCGATCGGCGCGGCGCTGATCATCGGCACCATTATCGGCCTGATCTCGGGCTATTTCGGAGGGCGCATCGATATCCTTATCATGCAGGTCATGGACGTGCTGTTGGCGTTCCCCTCGCTCATCCTCGGTCTCATCGTCGTTGCCATGCTTGGCCCCTCGATCTCCAACCTCGTGATTGCGATTTCGCTCACGGCCATTCCGCCCTTTGCCCGCATCGCCCGCGCCCCGACCATCTCGATCAAGAGCCGCGAGTTCGTCGAGGCCGGTCACGCGCTTGGCTATTCGCACAAGCGCCTGATGTTCGTGCACATCCTGCCCAACATCGCCCCGGAAGTGCTGGTGATGGGCTCTTTGTGGCTGGCAACAGCCATCCGTGTTGAAGCCTCGCTCGCCTTCATCGGCCTTGGCGTCAATCCTCCGACAGCCACTTGGGGCGGCATGATCCGCGAGGGCTTCGAGAATATCCTCGACAGCTTCTGGCTGGCACTCTTTCCCTCCATTGCCATTCTGGTCGTGGTCTTTTCCCTCAACCTTCTGGGTGACGGTTTGCGCGACGCGATTGATCCGCGTCTGAAAGGTGAACAATGAGCGAAACCATTCTCGAGGTCGAAAATCTGACCACCTCCTTCTCCGTCGATGGAAAATGGCAATCCGTCGTTCGCAATCTCGACTTCACCATCGACAAGGGCGAGACCGTCTCCATCGTTGGCGAATCCGGGTCGGGCAAGTCCGTCACCGCCCTGTCGATCATGCGGCTTTTGCAGGAGAATACGTCCCGTATCGAAGGATCTGTGCGTCTCTCCGGCAAGGAACTTCTGACCCTTGACGAGCCGGCTATGCGCGATGTGCGCGGCGGTGATATCGGCATGATCTTTCAGGAGCCCATGACCAGCCTCAATCCGGTCATTCGCACCGGCTTTCAGGTCGCTGAAGTGCTCATGCGCCATCGGGGCATGGACCGCGCGGCGGCAGAGGCCGAAACCTTGCGGTTGTTCGATCTGGTGCGGATTCCGGATGCCAAGAAACGCATGCAGGAATATCCCAACAGCTTCTCTGGCGGGATGCGTCAGCGTGCGATGATCGCCATGGCGCTGGCCTGCCAGCCCAAGCTGCTGATTGCCGACGAACCCACCACCGCCCTCGATGTGACCATTCAGGCCCAGATCCTCGAACTGATCAAGGCCCTGCAGGATGACATCGGCATGGCGGTGATGTTCATCACCCATGACATGGGTGTGGTGGCCGAAATTTCCGATCGCGTCGTGGTGATGTTGCGCGGCGACAAGGTCGAGGAAGCCGAAGTCGCGCCGCTCTTTGCCAACCCGCATCACAATTACACCAAGATGCTGTTGGGGGCCGTGCCGCGCCTCGGCGGTCTGAATGAGTCCCAGACGCCGCGTCGGTTTCCAGTGCTGGATGAAAATGGTGCTGGACCCGAGCCGGACAACGAAGAAGACAAACGCGGCAGACCGATCCTTGAGGTGAAGAATCTCTCCACCCAGTTCAAGGTTCACGGCGGCCTGTTCAATCGTTTGGTCGGCAATGTCCATGCGGTGGAGAATGTCTCCTTCACCATTCGCCGCGGCGAGACGCTGGCGCTGGTGGGCGAATCCGGTTGCGGCAAATCCACGACCGGTCGGTCGCTGCTGCGTTTGGTGGAGCCGGTCGAGGGAGACGTGATCTTCGAAGGCCAGAACATCACCCACGCCAAGCAAGAAGAATTGCGCAGCGTGCGCCAGCGCATGCAGATGATCTTTCAGGACCCCTACGGCTCCCTCAACCCCAGAAAGACCGTTGGCTCGGCCATTGCCGAACCCATGCGCGTTCATGGCATCCGCACCGCATCAGAGGCCAATCGCCGCGTTGGCGAACTGCTCGAACTGGTTGGCCTTGCGCCCGAACACGCGCTTCGCTTTCCCCATGAGTTTTCGGGTGGCCAGCGCCAGCGCATCTGTATTGCGCGCAGTCTCGCGCTGGAACCAAGCCTCATCGTGGCCGACGAATCCGTCTCCGCCCTCGATGCCTCGATCAAGGCGCAGGTGGTCAATCTGATGCTGGAGCTGCAACAAAAATTCCGCCTCAGCTATCTCTTTATCAGTCATGACATTGCGGTGGTGGAAAGGATCAGCCATCGCATCGCGGTGATGCTCCTTGGTGAGATTGTCGAGATCGGCCCGCGTGACGAAATCTTGCGCAATCCGCAGCATCCCTACACCAAGAAGCTCATCGAGGCGGTGCCGATCCCCGATCCGCTGCTTGCCAAGGAGCGCAGCGGCCTCATCACCGACGAACTGAAAAGCCCGGTGCGTGCGCCAGACTGGGTGCGGCCCGAGCGCAAGCTTGTGCCCGTGGGGGAAGATCATCTCGTGCTTGACCACTGACTGGCACTTTGGCTGGATATGGATCTTGCATCAAAAGGACATTTCAGGTGCTAAAGAGGCATTGGCCACTTGAAAAGCTGACGTATCTGGTTTTTGTTCCTGTCATATCCAGCCAACAGGCAGGCTGCCCGTCCCCCCCAATCGTCTGGGCAGCCTGCCACATTTTTCAAGGAAGACCCCATGTCGCACGCCCCACTTGACCCGGCCATTGCCGCAAAACGCCTTGATTCTCTTCGCTCGCGCATGAAGCAGACGGCAACCAATCTGGTTGCCCTTGGTCCATCGAGCCACATGGCGTGGTTGTCAGGCGTCAATCCCCATGGCGATGAACGTCCCGTGCTTCTGATTGTCACCGCTGATTTCTGCGGTTTCCTGATGCCGGCGCTCAATGTGGAGTCCGCGCGCGCCTCAACCGATCTGCCCTTCTTCACCTGGAGCGACGATGAAGGCCCTGCAGCTGCCCTTGAGGCCTTGCTCGAGGAGGCAGGAGCAAAGAAGCCGGGCCTTTCGGTCGTGCTCGACGAGACCATGCGGGCCGACTTCGCGCTCTTCTTGCTCGATGCTCTGGATAGCCCCAAGCGGCGGTTTACCGAGGACACCATCGGCCTGTTGCGCACCTTGAAGGACGAAGATGAATCCCGCCGCATCAAGGCCGCACACCTGCTGAATGATGCAGCCGTGGCCGCGGCCTTTGCCAGCCTCAAGGTCGGCATGAGCGAAAAGGATGTCGAGGATCTGATCGCCGCCCATTACAAGAAAAACGGCGCAGAAATGGCCTTTTGTGCCATCTGCTTTGGTGAGAATTCCGCCTATCCCCATCACAATTCGGGCAACACGACCCTTAAGGACAATATGCCGGTGCTGATCGACACAGGCTGCATCCTTGATGGTTACCCCTCCGACATGACCCGCACGGACTTCTTCGGCACGCCTGACGAGGAATTCTGCAAAGTCTTCTGTGTGGTGGAAGACGCTGTCACGGCTGCTCTTGCCGCCGCCAAAGCTGGCGCCAAGGCGCAAGATGTTGATCTTGCGGCCCGCAACACCATCGCCGCTGCGGGGTATGGCGACTATTTCCTTCATCGCTGTGGCCATGGTCTTGGCATCGACATCCATGAGCCGCCCTATATCACGGCGACGTCGGACCGGGTGCTGGAAGAGGGCAACGTCTTCTCCATCGAGCCGGGCATCTATCTGGCTGGTCATTTCGGGGTGCGTCTTGAGGAAATTGTCATCCTTAAAGGGGATGGCTGCGAGATCTACTCCGAAATGTCCCGCGCCATGAAACTGCAGGATTGATCAGCTAGCAAACTAAGGGCAGACGGCATTGCTTTTGCCGATCTGCCCTTTCTGTATATTCCCTTATTATATCTGGCGATTGACGCTAGAGCCGTCTCCTAGTAATTTGTGATCACAATTTTAGAACCAACTTTATGTCATTCCGCAACCCGGCAAAAAACACATGACTGAAACTTTCACGCTCGGCATCCTGGAAACGGGACGCCCACCCGAAGAATTGGCAGATGGCTATCCTTCCTATGCCGAAATGTTCGCCCGGATGGTGGGGGCCACGGCACCGGACCATTGGGACTATCAAACTTATTGTCCGCTCGATGGTGAGTTGCCAGCAAGCCCGACGGACTGTCAGGCATGGCTGATCACGGGCTCCAAATTTGGCGCCTATGAGGATTACCCCTGGATCCATGCGCTCAAGGACTTCATTGCCAAGGCCTATCAGGCGGGCGTGCCGATGGTGGGTATCTGCTTTGGCCACCAGATCCTCGCCGAGAGTCTTGGGGGGAAGGTGCTCAAGTCCGACAAGGGCTGGGGCGTTGGTCGCCATGGCTACCACTGGCAAGGTGAGGCCCCGGACTGGATGGCGGCGACTGATCTGGGGGACAAGGATGACTTTTCGATCCTCGCCTTCCATCAGGATCAGGTGGTCACCCAACCGCCAGAGGCAAAGGTCATTGCCAGCAGTGAATTCTGCGAATACGCCGCCCTCGCTTATGGAGATCAGGTCATTTCCTTTCAGGGCCATCCCGAATTTGGTCCCGAATTTGTCGCGGACTTGATTGAGAGCCGCCGCGACGCTGTGCTGGGGGATGATGTGGCGGATCTGGCCATGACATCGCTTGAGACCAAGATTGACAAGGACGCAATCGGCGAAGGAATCGTCGCCTTTCTCAAGGCGCGCGAAGAAGACTGGAAACAAAAAAAGGCCGCTAAGGCCTGAACACGCGACAGTGAACACTCGAACAGGGGATCGAAGTACAATGCTCGACAAACGCAAATTTTTCATTGGCGGCAAATGGGTCGATCCGATTTCCGCCACGGACCTCGATGTCATCAACCCGGCAACCGAGGAAGTGATTGCGGTCATATCCATGGGCAGCAAGGATGATGCGAACGCTGCGGTCGCGGCGGCCAATATTGCCTTCCCCAGCTTTTCGCAAACCACCAAGGCTGAGCGCATCGAGCTGCTCGAAAGCATCATGACCGCCTACAAGGCGCGCTATGACGAGATGGCGGAGGTCATTTCATCGGAGATGGGCGCGCCGATGACCTTGTCGCAAAACGCGCAGGCCAAGGTCGGCTTGGGGCATCTGGAAGGCTTCATTGAAGCGCTCAAGAGCTTTGATTTCGAAAGCATCAGCGCCAACGGTGACACGATCCTGCGCGAGCCCATCGGAGTGTGCGGCCTGATCACGCCGTGGAACTGGCCGATGAACCAGATGGTGCTGAAGATCGCACCAGCACTGGCCACCGGCTGCACCTTGGTGCTAAAGCCGTCCGAGCTGACCCCGCTCTCGGCCATGCTCTATGCCGAAATTCTGTCTGAGGCCGGTGTGCCGGACGGTGTCTTCAACCTTGTCAACGGCGAAGGGCCGGTTGTCGGCTCGGCCCTGTCCTGCCATCCCGACATTCAGATGATGTCTTTCACCGGCTCCACCCGCGGGGGTGTGGCTGTGACCAAGGATGCGGCGGATACGGTCAAGCGCGTCGCGCTTGAGCTGGGCGGTAAAAGCCCCAACATCGTCTTTGCCGATGTCGAAGATGTACAGAAATCCGTCAGTCGTGGGGCCCGGTCCTGCTTCAACAACACCGGCCAGTCCTGCAATGCACCCACCCGCATGCTGGTCGAAAAAAGCATCTATGAAGACGCCATGCAGATCGCGGCCAAGACCGCTGAGGAAACTGCCGTTGGTGATCCATCCAAGGAAGGTGGCCACATCGGCCCATTGGTCAGCCAGTTGCAATATGACAAGGTGCAGGCGCTGATCCAGAAAGGCATCGACGAGGGCGCAACCCTGCTCGCAGGCGGCATTGGCAAGCCCGAAGGCCGCAATGTGGGTTATTTCTGCAAGCCGACCATCTTTGGCAATGCGACGAACGAGATGACCATCGCCCGCGAGGAGATCTTCGGTCCCGTCCTGACCATGATCCCGTTCGAAGGTGAGGATGAGGCTATTCGCATCGCCAACGATACCCCCTATGGCCTAGCGGCCTATATCGAGACCGGCGACGAGACCCGAGCCACCCGCGTGGCCAAGACTTTGAAGGCTGGCATGGTGCGCATCAACGGCACCGATCTTGACTGGGGCAGCCCGTTCGGCGGCTATAAGATGAGCGGCTTGGGCCGCGAAGGCGGTCACTTCGGCCTTGAGGATTTCCTTGAAATCAAAGCCGTTACGCGGCCGTAACAAAGCCAATTATAGCATAAGAAAAGGGGCCTTCCGGCCCCTTTTTGTTTCTCTGATCATGGCCTTGCGGGCGTGCCGATCCTGTCGCGCATCTTGTAGTAGAGCATGGCCATAACAAGCAGGGCGTGGCGCATGTGTCGTCCGCCGGGGAAGGGATAGGTCGGGACATGCTCCATCGTGTCAAACCGGCTTGCCTGCCCGTCGATCAGATCCGCCAATATCTGCCCTGCGATGGTGGCAATCGCCAGCCCGTGACCGGAGAAGCCGCTGGCATTGACGATATTCTTGTTGATCTTCGAGAAATACGGCATGCGGTTGACCGTGATCCCCAAGGTGCCGCCCCAGCCATAATCGATGCGGACATCCCTCAGTTGCGGATAAATATCGAGCATCGGTTGGCGAACGAAGGATTTGATATCCTGAGGGAATTTGAAGCTGTAGGTCTCGCCGCCGCCAAACAGCAGCCGCCGGTCCTGCGACAGCCGGTAATAATTGACAACGAACTTGCTGTCCGCAACGCCCACATCATCGCGGATCAATTCGCGCGCTAGCTCTTCGCTCAAAGGCTCGGTCGCGATGATGTAATTGTTCATCGGCATCACCCGTGCGGCGACCTTTGGCATCAGATTTTCGATGTAGCCGTTGCAGGCAAGGATGAGATGATCAGCAGTGACACTGCCCCGGGCGCACTGAACCGTGACCTTGGCCCCGCGTTTGACCGAGGCGACCTCGCTATTCTCATATATCACCGCACCGGCTTCTTGCGCCGCAGTTGATAGGCCGAGGGCGTAATTGAGCGGATGCAGATGGCCGGACAGGTCATCCAGCATGCCGCCGTAATAGGCGTTGCTCCCCACCATCTCTCGTGCTTCGGCCTGATCCACGTAGCGGATCCGATCATAGCCATACTTAGCATGGAGCTTGTCGACATAGGCGCGGGATTCTTGTGCATAATGGGGCTTGTGGTCCACATGCAGGGTGCCGGGTTTGAAATCGCAGTCGATATTATGCGTCTCGATCAGATCGCGCACCATCTGGATGCCATCGACCGAGATGTCCCACAAGGCGCGGGCTTCATCTTTGCCGACCATGGATTCCAGCGCATCCTGATCAAGGCGCTGGCCAGTGCAAACCTGCCCGCCATTGCGGCCAGAAGCCCCCCAGCCCACCCGGTGGGCCTCCAGCACGATGACTTTGTAGCCCTTTTGCGCCAGATGAAGCGCCGACGACAGGCCCGCGTAGCCGCCACCCACGATGCAGATGTCGCAGGATTGGTCGCCCTCAAGAGACGGCAGGACCGCGTGCGGCGTCGCCGTGGCAGCATAATAGCTGTCGGGGTAGGTGCCCTGTTTGTCGTTGCTGTGGAGAAATCCACCCTTGGGACTGCTCAGACTCATGTTCCACCTATCTGGGATGGCTGGCAGGGCGGGCATCAGCACCGCCCTTGCAAATTGATTGGTCTACTTTAAAAGATCGCGGGCCTTGAGCTCCGCTAGCGCAAGATCGAGCGCCTGTTCAGCCTTGGTCACCAATTCGTCGATCTCGCTGTTGCTGATGACGAGGGGCGGCGAGATGATCATGGTGTCGCCCACGTGGCGCATCACCAGCCCGCTGTTGAAACAATGCTCGCGGCAGATCAGCCCGGCAGTTCCCTTGGCGGCGGCGAACGGGGCCCGTGCCGCCTTGTCCGGTGTCAGTTCGAGAGCCGCCACCAGTCCCTTGGAGCGGGCCTCACCGATCAGAGGATGATCCCCCAGCTGGCTCCATTTCTCCGCAAGATAGGGCGCAGCTCGGTCGTGTACACCTTCAACAATCCCCTCACCCTCAAGGATTTCCAGATTGGTCAGCGCTGCGGCGCAAGCCACCGGATGGCCCGAATAGGTATAGCCGTGATAGAACTCGCCGCCTTCGGCCAGCCCTTCGGCAACCCGGTCCGAGACAAGAACTCCGGCAATCGGCAGGTAGCCGGACGATAGCCCCTTGGCGATGGTCATCAGATCAGGCTTGATCCCGTAAGTGTCGCTGCCAAACCATTTCCCCGTTCGGCCAAAGCCGCAAATGACCTCATCGGCCACCAACAGAATGTCCCGTTCGTCGCAAATGCGCTGGATTTCCGGCCAGTAGCTCTCGGGCGGGATCACCACACCGCCTGCACCCTGAATGGGCTCGGCAATGAAGGCGGCAACCTTGTCTTCGCCGATGCGGTCGATCTCCGCCTCAAGCTGGCGTGCGCGCATCAGGCCGAATTCGTCCGGATCCATGTCGCCTCCTTCGCCATACCAGTAGGGCTGGTCGATATGGGTGACGCCGGGGATCGGTAGACCGCCCTGCTTGTGCATTGCCGTCATGCCGCCAAGAGAGGTCGCAGCCACGGTCGAGCCGTGATAGCCGTTCTTGCGGCCGATGATGACCTGCTTTTCCGGTTTGCCGAGCGTCGCCCAATAGTGCCGCACCATGCGAAACACGGTGTCATTGGCCTCAGAGCCGGACCCGGCAAAGAAGACATGATTGATATGCGGCGGGGCGAGCGAGGTGAGTTTTTCCGACAGCGCGATGACAGGCGGATGGGTGGTCTGGAAGAAGGTGTTGTAGTAGGGCAGCTGCTGCATTTGCCGCATTGCCGCTTCCATGATCTCGTTGCGGCCATAGCCGACATTGACGCACCACAGGCCAGCCATGCCGTCCAGATACTTCTTGCCGTCGCTATCATGCAGATAGACCCCGTCGGCCCGCGTGATGACGCGGGCACCCTTGGCATTGAGTTCGGCGGTATCCGTGAAGGGATGCAGGTGATGGGCCGCATCCTTTTGCTGCAGCTCTGCGGTCGGCGGCAGATTGGCCATGAAAGTCATTGTCGTCTCCCGTTGAATGCGCCGCTTCCTTGCAGGATCGGCGAACAGGGCCCTTTTAAGGGGCTTGGCTGAAAGGATTGGCGGGCGGAAATCCGAAATCGGAATGGGTGTGTATCACACGGTCAGCAGCAGGTGCTCGCGCTCCCAGGGACTGATGACCTGATTGAATTCCTCTGATTCATCGAGCTTGATCTTCGAATAGACGTTGACGAAATCTGGTCCAAGCAGATCGTGCAGCTGCGTGTTCTTTTCAAGCCGCCCCAGCGAATGATGCACCGAGCGCGGCAGGCTGAAGGGCATGTGGTGGGCATGGTGTTGCAATTGCGGCTTGGGCTTGTCCTTGTTCATGATACCGAGCAGGCCACAGGCAAGGCTGGCCGCAATCGCGAGATAGGGATTGGTATCTGCCCCCACAAGGCGGTTCTCGATCCTGCGGGCCTCCGGTCCTGAATTGGGAATGCGAAGCCCCACCGAGCGGTTGTCGATTGACCATTCAAGGTTGATCGGAGCCGAATCCCCGGCCAGAAGACGCCGGTAGCTGTTCACATAAGGGGCGAAAATGCTCATGGCATCCGGCAGATATTTCTGCTGCCCGCCAAGGAACTCATAAAACAGCTCACTTGCCGTGCCATCTTCGTTGGAAAAGACATTCCTTCCGGTTTTCGCATCCACCAGGCTCTGGTGAATATGCATCGCGCTGCCCGGTTCGTTATCCATCGGCTTGGCCATGAAGGTTGCATAGCAGTCGTGCCGGAACGCGGCCTCGCGGATCAACCGCTTGAAGACAAAGATCTGGTCGGCAAGATCGACCGGATCGCCATGAATGAGGTTGATCTCAAGCTGCCCAGCACCGCCTTCCTGAATGACCGTATCGATCTCCAGCCCCTGCGCGTCGGCAAAATCATAAATGTCCTCGATGACGCGGTCATATTCATCAACGGCGGCGATGGAATAGGCCTGACGTCCGACAGACTGGCGCCCGGAGCGGCCAACCGGCGGCTCCAGCGGATAGTCCGGGTCGGTGTTGCGCTTGGTCAGATAGAATTCAAGTTCAGGTGCGACAACAGGCTTCCAGCCCATGGTCTCGAACCCGCCCATAACCCGCCGCAAAACGTTGCGCGGGGCAAGCTCCACCAGATTGCCATCCAGATCATAAAGATCGTGGATGACCTGCATCGTCGGGTCGTTCGCCCAAGGGACCGCGCGCAAGGTGGAAAGGTCGGGGACGAGCTGAATGTCCCGCTCCATCATGAAATCCTGCCGGTCTTCCATCTCGATATAATTGCCGGTGATGGTCTGGAAAAAGATCGAGGAGGGCAGGTAGGTCGGAGACAGGCCGGAGAATTTGGAGGCGGGCATGGCCTTGCCGCGTGCAATACCGACGATGTCGGGCACCACGCATTCAACCTCGTCGATACCGCGCTGGCGCATCCATTCGTGGACGTCTTCCGAGGTCTGGGGCACATGATAACTGCGTCCGCGTCCCCCTTTCAGGGTCACATTGGAAAAGGGGCTGTCTGTGTCTTTGGGATCTGGCATCTGATTACCTATTGAGGAGCAGCAAGCGGAACTGCAACTGCCGTTGAGCTTAAGTCAGGAGGGGATCACAAAGCAAGAAAAATTTGTGATCACAAATTGAAAGCACGCCCGTGGTCGACTGCGGTTTGATTGCATGCAGAATGACAGGCAATCGGCTACGGCTCCGGCGGATCGTGCGTTTTTGATGAGCATGCAACTCAGATATCATCACCTATAAAGAGCATGCCTTGATGAATATCCTCGTGGATTGCCATGCGCAAGGAAGCCGCATCGCGGTGGCGCAGCGCCTCGATGGCTTGTTTGTGCTGATCAATGAGGTTTGCGGTGCCATGCCGGCCATAAATGAGGCGCATGAAGGGGCCAAACTGCATCCACACGCTTTCGACCAGCCGGGCGATGACATTGGATCTGGCGGCATCATAGAGCGCAAAATGAAAAGCATGATTGCCGCGCATATAGCCTTCAATATCGCCATTTTCCAAACAGACATCAATGGCCAGATCAATCTCGACGAGCTGCTCGATATGCGCGGTTTCGATATGGGGAAGCGCCATTTCGGCCAGTTCCGGCTCTAGAAGAGAGCGGGTGAGATTGATTTCCTGATAGCGCTTGGCGGTCATGGCGGGAATTGACACCCGTCGATTGCCATGGCTTTCCAGCGCGCCTTCCGCGATCAGGCGACGCACGGCTTCGCGAACGGGCATCGGGCTGACGTCAAGATCCTCCGCAAGACCCCGCAAGGTCACCGCCTTGCCCGGAAGAAAACCGCCGAAAAGGAGCCGTTCGCGCAGCGACTGATAGATCCTCTCATGCGCAGTCTGCGGCGCAGTGGATGCCACCTCGGCCTCGGTAACAAGGAAATTTTCAGTGTTCTGGTCCGTGTCTGATTCCACTCTTCTCATGTTCCCGTTATAGCCGTGCAAGAGGATCAAGCAAAAGGTTTCTGATTGAAAAGGCTTGCGGTTCGGAAAATTTTGTGATCAAATTTTCCAATAATAAACAAAAATTTATTCGGGCCACAATAGCCCACTGCAATCACAACATATCCCGATAGAGTGAAGGGGACCTAGTCAATGGCAGGCAAAGCACGCAAGCTTTACTCCAAAACCGCACTCACCATGGCATCGTTACTGGCTGCAACGAGTATGACCATGGCCGCAGGCGGCGAACTCCATGTATACAATTGGTCGGATTATATCGACGAGGAGATCATTTCCGATTTCGAAAAGGAAACGGGCATCAAGGTCGTCTATGATGTCTTCGATTCCAACGAAGTTCTTGAGACCAAGCTGCTGGCCGGCTCCACCGGCTATGACGTCGTTGTGCCCACCGGCACCTTTTTGCAGCGGCAGATTCAGGCCGGTGTGTTCCAGAAACTCGACAAATCCAAGCTTCCGAACCTGAAGAACATGTGGGATGTCGTCTCCGAGCGCACCGCCGAATATGATCCGGGCAACGAATATTCCATCAACTATTTGTGGGGCACCACCGGTGTCGGCTTCAATGTCGCCGCTGCAAAGGAGCGCATGGGCGATGTGCCGCTCAACACCTGGGACATGATCTTCAAGCCTGAAAATGCCAAGAAGTTTCAGGATTGCGGCATCCACATTCTTGACGCGCCCACGGAGATCATTCCGATCACGCTGATGTATCTGGGCAAGGATCCCAACAGCCATGATCGCGATGACATCAAGGCTGCCGAGGAGCTGCTCCTTTCGATCCGGCCCTATGTTCAGAAATTCCACTCGTCGGAATATATCAATGCGCTGGCCAACGGCGACATCTGTCTGGCCATCGGCTGGTCCGGCGACGTCTTTCAGGCTCGTGACCGTGCTGCCGAAGCCGACAACGGCGTCGAAGTCAATTATATCATCCCCAAGGAAGGGGCGCAGATGTGGTTTGACCAGATGGCGATTCCGGCAGACTCGAAAAATGTCGAAGGCGCGCACCTGTTCCTTGACTTCATCATGCGACCCGAGGTGATCGCCAAGGCATCAAATTATGTCTTCTACGCCAACGGCAACCTTGCGTCTCAAAAGCTGCTCGATGATGAACTGCTCAGCGACCCGGCGGTCTATCCCGATGCTGAAACCACCGCCAAGCTGTTCGTGCACCGGCCCTATCCGCCCAAGATCCAGCGCATCGTGACCCGGACCTGGACCCGGATCAAGTCCGGCCAGTAAGGCGCCTGCAACGGACCCTAACTCCGGCGCGCCATGTCGCGCTCAGCGATGGGTAAAAAACAAGACACAGCCGGGCAGATTGGCATCGTTCAAGTGCAGACTGCCCGGCCAGATTGCCATAATCGAATTGATAAATATCTCTCTGCCTTAGCCGCGTCAGGCCTATTCGGTCTGACTGGCCCAACCGTTCGCACCCTTTGGCTGACATGATCCCGATGCACTGAAGGGGCGCGTAATTTGATATCCGGTTGAAAAGACGGCACGATGGGACCACCGCCACATGCAAACACCGCGACCGACGGTCAGGGATGGGGCGATGTATTGAGCGAGAGTTGACCTGATATGAATGGTTCCCCCACTGCAGGATCCGGATGTCCCTTTGCGCCTTGGGATGATCCCGATGAAAAACCGTTGATCCGGTTTGATGCCGTCACCAAGAAATTTGACGATTTCACCGCTATCGACAATCTCAACCTGAAAATCTACGAACGCGAATTCTTCGCTCTTCTCGGTCCCTCCGGATGCGGCAAGACAACCCTGATGCGGATGCTGGCGGGCTTCGAGCAGCCCACCTCAGGCTCAATCATGCTGCGGCAGCAACATCTCACCGACATCCCGCCGCATCACCGGCCGGTCAACATGATGTTCCAGTCCTACGCGCTGTTTCCCCATATGAGCGTTGAGAAGAATATCGCCTTCGGTCTCAAGCAGGAAGGGCGCCCCAAGGCTGAGATCGCCGATCGCGTCGAGGAAATGCTGACCCTCGTTCAATTGAAGCCCTTCGCCAAGCGAAAGCCCCATCAACTTTCCGGTGGCCAGCGCCAGCGCGTGGCCCTCGCCCGCTCATTGGCCAAAAAACCCAAGCTTTTGTTGCTGGACGAGCCGCTCGGCGCGCTTGACCGGAAACTGCGCGAACAGACCCAGTTCGAATTGATGACCATTCAGGAACAGCTCGGCCTCACCTTTGTGATCGTCACCCACGATCAGGAAGAAGCGATGACGGTTGCCAGCCGCATCGCCCTGATGGAGCAGGGCAAGCTGGTTCAGGTCTCGACGCCGCGCGATATCTACGAAAATCCCAACTGCCGCTATGTCGCGGACTTCCTTGGCGACGTCAACATCATCGGCGGGCGCATCAAGGGGTGTAACGAGAGCGAAAGCGACATCATCGAGCTTGCATGGCATGAGGATTACGCTCCGCTCAAGGTGAGGCTGAAGCCAGACGCCCCATGCCCGGCAATAGGTGCCGAAAACTGGATCGCGGTGCGCCCCGAAAAGGTTCGCATTTCGAGGGATATGCCCACCGACACCCACAATATCCTCAAGGGAACGGTGCTCGACATCGCCTATACCGGCAACATCTCGACCTATCACGTCAAAACCGAGGATGGCCAGATCATCAAGTCGCAGGAAGCCAATCTGGAGCATCTGCGCAACCGCAGCATCACGTGGGACGATGAGGTCTTTGTCCATTGGCGGGCCGGTGCCTGCGTTCTGCTGGAGGGCTGAACCATGACAGATGTCACCGAAACTGCCGCCATGGCACCCGCCGGAGATCCGGGACCGAAGAAAACACCGCGCCGCCTTGCCTTGCCGAACAACTGGGGGCGTTGCTTTCTGATCACCGTGCCTTATCTGTGGCTGCTGGCGCTGTTTCTGGTGCCGTTCATCATCGTGGTCAAGATTTCTCTCTCCGACATGGCCATCGCCATGCCGCCTTACACCCCGACCTTCGATTGGGCGAAAGGCTGGACGGGCATCAAGGATCTGATCAGCCAGCTTGATCTGGAGAATTTCACCTGGCTGATGGAGGATGATCTCTATTGGAGAAGCTACCTCTCCAGTCTCAAGATCGCCTTGATCTCGACCTTTCTGGCGCTTGTCATCGGCTATCCCGTTGCCTATTCCATGGCCCGCGCGCCCAGTGAATGGCGCCCAACATTGCTGATGCTGATCATCCTTCCTTTCTGGACCAGCTTCCTCATTCGCGTCTACGCGTGGATTGGCATCCTGAAAAAGGAGGGATTGCTTAACCTTGCGCTTTTGCATCTGGGCATCATTGATGAACCTCTGACCATTCTCAACACGGACACCGCTGTCTATATCGGTATTGTCTATTCCTACCTTCCGTTCATGGTTCTGCCGCTCTACTCAGCGCTGGAAAAACTCGACGATTCCCTGCTCGAGGCAGCAACAGATCTGGGCAGCTCCCCCTTCAAGGCTTTCTGGGTGATCACGGTGCCCCTGTCTCTGCCCGGCGTGATTGCGGGCTGCTTTCTTGTCTTCATCCCGGCGGTGGGAGAGTTCGTCATCCCCGATTTGCTCGGCGGCTCCAATACGCTGATGATCGGCAAGACGCTCTGGGTGGAATTCTTCGCCAACCGGGACTGGCCGGTGGCTTCTGCGGTGGCGGTGATCCTGCTTCTCTTGCTGGTGGTGCCAATCGTCCTGTTCCAGCGCATGCAGGAAAAAGAACAGGAAAAGGGGGCATGACGCCATGAAACGCTTTGGTCTCTTCAACATCACCGCCCTGACGCTCGGCTTCACCTTTCTTTACCTGCCGATCCTCCTGTTGATGATCTTCTCCTTCAACGAGAGCAGGTTGGTCACCGTCTGGGGTGGCTTCTCGACCAAATGGTACGCTGAAGTCTTTGCCAACGATGGCTTCATGGATGCGGCGTGGGTTACCTTCCGCGTCGCCTTCCTCTCTGCCTCGCTGGCCACCGTTTTGGGCACCATGGCGGCGCTGGTGCTGATCCGTGCCGGGCGTTTTCCCGGTAAGACCCTGTTTTCGGGCATGGTCTATGCCCCCCTTGTGATGCCCGAAGTGATCACCGGCCTGTCCCTGTTGTTGCTGTTCGTCTCCATCGGCTTTGACCGGGGCTTCTGGACCATCACCCTTGCCCATGTCACCTTTTCCATGTGTTACTCGGCGGTGGTGGTCTCCTCGCGTCTGGTCACCTTCGACATGTCGCTCGAGGAAGCGGCCATGGATTTGGGGGCTTCACGGCTTGGCACCTTCTTTCAAGTCACGCTTCCCATCATCCTGCCTGCCGTCGTATCTGCGTGGCTGTTGAGCTTCACCCTGTCGCTGGATGATCTGGTGATTGCCTCCTTTGCCTCCGGTCCCGGCGCGACAACCCTGCCCATGAAGATCTATTCTCAGGTCCGGCTGGGGGTCACACCTGAAATTAACGCCCTTTCGACAATCCTTGTTGTTCTGGTCTCGACCGGTGTGATAGGAGCCTCTCTCCTGACCAAGCGTCGCGAGGTGCGCCGCAAACGCGAGGAACGCGCCGCCGTGGCAACCGTTTGAAACCGATCCATCAGGATTATCCTCTTCTTGCGACCAGCCACCTGTTGACGTCTGGCGCGAATTGAAATGAATGATAAAGACATGTTGACGAGCAACGACAACAAACAGCAGGCAAAAGCCTTCCGCGCTGAGGCCGAAGCCTTTCTGGCCGCGCATCCCGATCTGGTGAAAGTCGAGATCCTGCTGCCACGCTTTTGCGGCACGCTGATGGGCAAATGGTTACCCGCCGACATGCTGCCCAAGCTTGCTGACGGAGCGGTTCGCCTGCCGCGCTCCACCGCTGCGCTCGACATCTGGGGTGATGATGTCCCCGCCGTTGGCATCGCGCTGGAGAAGGGCGATCCGGACGGCATCTGCATGCCGGTGCCCGGAACACTCACCATGGTGCCATGGGCGTCCGAGCCGACCGCGCAGGTGCTGGTCACCATGACAGACATCGTGACCGGCGAGGATTGCGGCTATGACACCCGCTCGACCCTGTCACGCTTGCAGACGCGTTTCGGGCAAATGGACCTGACACCGGTCGTTGCGACCGAGCTCGAATTCTATCTCATTGATGCGGAAACCACCCCAACGGGCCATCCGCAAGGACCAATGGTGCCGGGGCTTGGAGAGCGGCTCACCGGCAGTCAGGTCTACAACATGGATGTGATCGCCGCTTTCGAGCCGTTGCTCGCCGAGATCTATGACGCCTGTCTGATCCAGAATATTCCCGCTGAGACCACCATTTCCGAATTCGGCCCCGGCCAGTTCGAAATGAATTTGAAGCATGTGCCGAGCGCCCTTGATGCCGCCGATCACTGCATGCTGTTCAAGCGGGTGGTGCGCAACATCGCCCGCAAACACGGCATGGACGCCACCTTCATGGCCAAACCCTATGCACACACCACCGGCAATGGCTTTCACGTGCATATGTCTGTGCTGGATGGCAGCGGAACGAATATTTTCTCCGGTGCGCGTGAGAATGAAGCCAACGACACCCTGCGCCACGCCATCGGCGGCATGATCGAGACCATGCGCGAATGCCAGATCCTCTACGCGCCCCACGCCAACAGCTACCGCCGGTTCCAGCCCGACAGCTACGCGCCGACAACGCCCTGTTGGGGCTATGATCACCGGGCGGTTGCCATTCGGGTGCCTTCTGCCCATGGTCCTGCTGCCCGCTTCGAGCATCGGGTTGCCGGCGCGGATGCCAACCCCTATCTGGTCATTGCCTCAATACTGGCTGGTACCCTGACGGGCTTCGAGAAAGCCTGTGATCCCGGAGCACCTGTTGAAACGCTCGAACAATTGGACGAGATGAAGCCTCTGTCGCCGATCTGGCAGGAGGCTATTGCGCGCTTCGGTGCGTCTGACTGGGCCGAAGACCAGTTCGGCCATGACTTTCACCTCTGCTACACCCGCTCGCGCGAAGCCGAGGAACAGATCGTCGCCGCAACCATCACGGATTTTGAGTGCCGGTCTTACCTGCGCACGGTCTGACAGCAAAAGCGGAGACATCAGAAGATGCCTCCGCTTTTCCTTCGCTCAGGAGCCGATGGCAACCAGCCGCCGCCACAGCCATTCCGCCGGCCCCTGCGCGAAGAATTCGAGATAGATCCTTGATCCGACAAGCTGAACGCAAATGATGCAGAGCGCGATCAGCAACAATTCTGAATGGCGGAATTCGCCATAAAGGCCAAAGCCGAAGCCGAAGAAAAGGGTGACGCACACGATGGTCTGCAGCAGATAGTTGGTCAGAGCCATCCGTCCTGCCGCTGCAAACAGGCTCGTCACAGCCTTGAACAGAGTCACCCGGACCAACAGAACAAGCAAGGCAAGATGGCCGAACGCGGTCGCGATGCGTCCAAGATCATAGGTGAAACCGGCCCAGCGGGGCGCTTCCATTCCCTCGCTGACCAAAAGATAGTCCGCCCAGGTCTCAGCCCCATTGACCGAGAGGCCGATGCCATAGCCGCATATCAGCATGACAACATAGAAGCGGGTCGAGCGCTGGCCTGTGACAATCCCAAGCTTGAAAAAGGCCATGCCGATGAGAAGCAGGATGCCGACATCGGTAAAGTGCGACGTGTAGAGTTCATGCGAATGGTTGGCCACACTGACCTCGGCCAAGGAGAGCACATTGAGGATATAGCCATCCTGACGGGCGGTGATTTCTTCGATCCACTGCGGCGCAATGTAGGTGCTGATCGCCTCTTCGTAGCTCAGTTCCTTTTCCTCGGCCGCCTCGGTGCCGGGGGCCTGTTCCCCTTCGGATGGCGTCGCGAACTGGTCAAGGTCAACCCCGTCGCCATCCTGCGCATCCTCAAGGATGGTTTCGATGCTGGCCGGCAGGCTGGTATCGCCCTTGGTGGTCACCTCGAAGGCCACCTCCGAAACGATGGCCGAAATCACCATGCCAAGGAATGCCATCGCCAGAAGGGCCTTGGCGCTGAGATTGCGAAGTGGGAACAAAAGCAATCCCAACAGCCCGTAGACGAAGAGAATGTCGAACGTCGACAAAAGCACATAGGAATGAAAAAGCCCGAAGACCATCAGCCACATCAGGCGTCGGTAATAGCGATCAACCTGTCCCAGCGGGTTGCTGGTGACCCGGGTCAAAAGCAGCATCGCACTGGCCCCGAACAGCAGGGAGAACAGCGCCCGCATGGTGCCATCGACATACATCTCGACAAAGGCCCAAGAGGCAATCTCGACCGGTTCGTGTCCGCTCCAGATCGTGGGCAGAGAATAGGCCATCGCCGGAATGCCGAACGCGAAGACGTTGCGGAACAGGATGCCGCACACCGCAAAGCCGCGCAGAACGTCCATCACCATGATCCGGCTGCGGGCTTCATCCTGAGGCAGAGCAACACTGACCGGTGCTGCCGTGCCGGGCAAGCTGGCCGCGCTCATCGTGCGGTGCATCCGCATTTGGACTGGGAAAAGAGATCACGGTCATCGAAGGGATCTTTGGAGATCCGAACCGTGAGGGTTTCGGGCGCAGGCGCACACGCGCGCAGGCGGCAGCGCTCAGCCGCAGCGAAAGGCAAGGGACGCATTCAATTGTCTCCGAAACCCGACTGCATTCTTTACTTTGGGGCAGATCGGGAAACCCAAGCGATCATGTACACGGGATCGCAAAGGTCCTATGCTGCAAAAGCTGCTTTTTGGCAACAAAAAAAGTCATCTTTGCACCAGCAACGCGGCCAGATCTGACTGGCGGGTACTGTCCGGCCCGGCTTGATCTGACGACGCCCGCAAGATGGGGGAAAGACCCGTCAGGGAGCCGCTTGTTTATCACGGGCAAGATGAAGCTTTGCTGCTGTAGATTGGTTCTGTTCCGAACAAATCGGGCGGATATTTTTGATGATACGAACAGTTAGCAACAATTATGAAGAGTGAAATTTTCGAATGTGAACATTCTTTCATTGCATTTTGCGGTGCCACGGAACATAATTTTCAAACGAAAATCTGAAGTGTAAGGCTGCTGACCCCGAGGGACGGTCGCGAGTGGTGACTGGCACGCTTGTGCTGCGGGACAAAATGACTGAACCTGTTCTGGTTTGAAACCGCAAGATGCGACGTGATCCGGCGACCCCGATGCCTGTCTGGGAGCCCGATGCCTGTCTGGGAGAAAGGCAACGTTGCTCGAGGCCGCAAGACACGGGCATCAGCAGTCCGTCGACCCGAGAAGAGGGATGGAGATAAGGTATGGAAAAGAAGTATGTTCTCTCGATTGACCAGGGAACGACCAGTTCCCGCGCGATCCTGTTCAACAAGAAGGGCGAGATCGTTCAGGTCACTCAGAAAGAATTCACCCAGATATTCCCCAAGCCCGGTTGGGTCGAACACAATGCCATCGAAATCTGGTCCTCCGTCCAGTCCGTCGTCGCCGAAGCCTTGTCCAGCCCGGACATCAATCCCGAGGAAATCGCCTGTGTTGGCATCACCAACCAGCGCGAAACCGCGGTGGTCTGGGACAAGCATACCGGCATGCCGGTCTACAATGCGATTGTCTGGCAGTCCCGCCAGACCATGGATGTCTGCAACGAGCTGAAGGAAAAGGGCGTCGACACCCTGTTTCGCGAGAAGACCGGTCTGCTCGTGGACGCCTATTTCTCCGGCACCAAGGTCAAGTGGATTCTCGACAATGTCGAAGGCGCACGCGAGAAAGCCGAGAAGGGCGATCTGCTGTTTGGCACCATCGACACATGGCTTGTCTGGAAACTGACCGGCGGCAAGGTCCATGTCACCGACTATACCAATGCATCCCGCACGATGATCTACAATATTTATGATCTCAAGTGGGATGACGAATTGCTCGAGCATCTGACGATCCCCAAATCCATGTTGCCCGAGGTGCGCAATTCCTCCGAAGTCTATGGCACGACCGACAAGGCGGCCTTTCAGGGTCATGAATACCCGATCTCGGGCATGGCGGGCGATCAGCAGGCCGCGCTGTTTGGCCAGACCTGCTTCACCGAAGGCATGGCAAAGAACACCTATGGCACCGGTTGCTTCCTCCTGATGAACACCGGTGAAAAGGCCGTCAAATCCGAGAATGGCCTGCTCACCACCATCGCATGGGGCATCGACGGCGAGATTACCTATGCGCTTGAAGGCTCCATCTTTGCTGCCGGATCCGCCATTCAGTGGCTTCGGGATGGTCTGAGGATGTTCCGGGAATCCCGCGACAGCGAGCTCTATGCAACCCGTGTTCTCAGCTCCGAAGGCGTCTATATGGTTCCGGCCTTTGTTGGCCTTGGCGCACCTTATTGGGACTCTGAAGTGCGCGGTGCCTTCTTTGGCCTGACGCGCGGCACCACCAAGGAGCATTTCATTCGCGCCACGCTGGAAGCCCTATGCTATCAGACCCGCGATGTGCTTGCGGCGATGGAGGCGGATTCGGGCATCAAGCTCGACAAGATGCGCGTTGATGGCGGCGCTGTCGCCAATGTGCTCATGTTGCAAATTCAGGCCAATTTCCTGCAAGCGCGCGTTGAGCGGCCCATGTGTTTCGAGACCACAGCTTTGGGTGCGGCCTATCTAGCCGGACTTGCGGTCGGCTTCTGGGAAAGCAAGGAAGATGTGGTCAAGAATTTCGGTGTCGATCGCTATTTCGATCCCACCATGGAGGCAGAAGAAGCCGATCGGCTCTATGAGGGCTGGCAAAAGGCGGTCAAGGCGACCATGGCCTTCAAGTAGCTTTCAAACATCAGCGCGCATTAAAAAGGGCACCAGTCGGTGCCCTTTTCAGTTCTATTCGTCCTCTAGACGTCTAGAGAGCCTTGGCGAAGCGCTCTTTGGCGATGGAGACTTCGGTTGCCTTGCGCACGTCATCCCAGCCAAGCGCCTCGGCCATCAACTCGATCACTCGCGGCAAAGCCTCTTCCGCTGCCGCCTTGTCGATGAGGGCGAGGGTCGTCCGGCGCACAAGGAAGTCCATCGCATGAACGGTGGCTTCCTTCTCGATCGTATAGAGCACTTCGGCCTCGATGACGCCATACCGGCTGCATAGCCGCGCATCGAGCCCCTTCTCCTTGGCCAGTTTGGCCACCTCGGTGCTGCGGTCGCCGTAATTGTGGTTGAGATGATCGGCCACATCCGCAGGCAGGCCATAGCTGTCGACCAATTCGTTGACCGTGCTTTCCGAATAATTGTCGGCACCGAGGATCTTCATGTCGTGGGTGCTGCAGGGTTTGGCTGCCGGATAGGAACCGTCCGCGACGATCTTATCAAGGGCCTGCTCGGCCATGAACCGGTAGGTGGTCCATTTGCCGCCCGAGATTGTCACAAGACCGGATTCATCCTCGATGATGACGTGGTCGCGGGCCAGTTCGGCCGTGTCCTTGGCGTCCGGATCGAAGACCAGTGGACGAATGCCCGACCAGGACGAGCGCACGTCGGACTTCGACAGTTTCACATCAAAGTAGCGATGCACATAATCGAGCAGATAGTCGATATCCTTTTCATCCACTTCCGGGTGATCGGTGACCTCCGTCATGTTGTCCGTCGTTCCGATCAGGGCCTGACCTTGCCACGGCAGAATGAAGAGCACGCGGCCATCATCAGTCTGCGGGATCAGGAGGCCCCCGTCGGGCGGGACAAAATCCGCATCGACGATGAGGTGGATGCCGGAGCTGACCTTGAGGATCGGGTCGGCTGTGCGATGGTCCATCTTGCGAATGCCATCGGCAAAGGGACCAGTGGCGTTGATGATCTTCTTGGCCTTGATATTCCAGCTGTCATCTGTGACGCGATCCCTGAGCGTGGCGCCCGTGAGCTTGCCGCTTTCATCATGCAACAGATCCACCACCTCGACATGGTTGGCCACCACCGCCCCTTCGCGTTCTGCGGTCATGGCGAGCGACACGACCATGCGCGTATCGACAAACTGGCCGTCATAATAGAGCACGCAGGCTTTGAGGCCCTTGGATTTCAGCATCGGATACCGCCGCTTGGCTTCGGCCGCGCTGATCAGCTTTGACTTTCCGATGTTCATTTTGCCCGACAGCCAGTCATACATTTTGAGGCCCGTGAACATGTAGGGCACCTGAAACCATGAATAGAGCGGCGTAATGAGGGGCAAGGGACGGGACAGATGCGGCGCGTTCTTCAGCGCCGCGCCACGCTCGTGCAGGGCTTCCTTGACGAGATTATACTGGGCCTTGTCGAGTTTTTTGACCGCTGCTTCCAGATAGCGCACACCGCCGTGCAGCAACTTGGTGCTGCGGCCCGATGTGCCTTCGGCAAAGTCGTAGCGGTCGACCATGGCGGTGCGCAAGCCCCGCGTCGCTGCATCAAGGGCAAGGCCGCAGCCGGTCGCTCCACCCCCGATGATCAGAAGGTCGAATGGGGTCTCCTCGCGGAGTTTTGCAAGAGTCTCGGATCTCATGATGCGCCTCGTGGATTGTTGGCGAAGTCAGTCTGTGCCAAACGTGCGTGAGCACGTTCGTTTCAGTTCGCGCTTGTTGGATTTTTCATACCATTTTCGCAAAAAATGTTCAACCGAAAACGAAAACGAATAAATATGAAAATAAACATTCGAAAAAGAAAAGTGGCCATGGTCGGCTTGGTGAAAAGAAAATCGGCCATTCCTCTATGCTCGACTCTTTTCATCCATTATCATTTTCCTGTTCGTTTGTGAGTGAGTCGGAGACCAGAATGCACATCAAGACAGATGAAGGGATCAGATCCGAACAATCGGGGCTGAACCAGCGCCAGACCCTGATTGTCGAGAAGGCACGGGCCGAGGGCTTCGTCAGCATTGATGATCTGGCCACGGACTACGACGTGACACCCCAGACCATTCGTCGCGACATCAAGCTTCTGTGTGATCAAGGCATCCTGCGCCGCTATCACGGCGGGGCAAGTCTGGTCTCCAACACGCGCAATGTCGACTACAGTCGTCGCCGCGAGTTGATGAAGAACCAGAAGGAGCACATCGGGCAAATGGTGGCGGAGCATATCCCCGATGGTGCATCGCTATTCCTGAACATCGGCACCACCGCCGAGGCCGTCGCCGCAGCCCTGATGGGGCACAAGAACCTGCGTGTCGTTACCAACAACATCAACGTCGCCTCGCTGCTCAGTCAGCGCGAGGATTTCGAAATCACCATTGCCGGGGGCCGGGTTCGCGCGCGCGATCTGGCGGTCGTGGGCGAAGCAACCATCGGCTTCATCAACCAGTTCAAGGTCGATTTCGGCATCGTTGGTATTTCGGGCATCGATGAGGATGGCACGCTGCTTGATTTCGACTACCGCGAGGTCCGGGTGGCTGAAGCCATCATGGAAAACTCCCGCACGGTCTATCTGGCGACCGATCACACGAAATTCGGGCGGCGCGCAATGGTCAAGCTGGGACATCTGGCGGATCTAGACGGTTTGTTCATTGACCAGATGCCGGACGCCCCCTATGCGGAACTGCTGGCCGATTCCAACATCGCCGTTCACGTCGCCAGTGATCGCTTTCCCGGGATTACCAAGATCGAGCCCGAGCTTGATGACGACATCTGACGCACCCGACCAACGCCTCTCCGGATAACTCTGTCGATCTAAAAAACACCCCCTCCCGATGTGGGAGAGGGCTGGTATCGTTCGGTCTTCAGCGCCGGATTACCGGCACCCTTTCTGCGGCACCATGCTGTTCTGACAGTTGGTGGGGCGCTTTGATGGGCGCTTGGACGGGCGCTTGATCGGGCGTTTGGGTGCCAGGCTTGGCCGTTTGACCGCGGGCTTCGGTGCCAGATGGGGACGCACCACTGGCTTCTTGGGCGCAAGACTTGGGCGTTGCGGCTTGATCACCGGGCGCTTGCAGTTCGGCTGATACTTGCCGATCCAGCCTTTGGGACAACGGGCGCGCCGCGGCTTGCAGTTTGGCCATTTGCCGATCATGCCCTTGCTGGTGCAAGTTGGTTTTGGCTTGATCACCGGGCGTTTGCAATTCGGCTGATACTTGCCGATCCAGCCTTTGGGGCAACGGGCGCGCCGCGGCTTGCAGTTCGGCCATTTGCCGATCATGCCTTTGCTGGCGCAAGATGGTCTTGGCTTGATCACCGGACGCTTGCAATTCGGCTGATACTTGCCGATCCAGCCTTTGGGGCAACGGGCCCGTTGCGGGCGGCAGTTTGGCCATTTTCCGACCAGCCCCTTGCTTGCGCAGGTTGGCGCGGGAATGATAATCGGGCGTTTACAATTGGGCTGATAGTCACCGATCCAGCCTTGCGGGCATGGCCGACGCGGCGGACGGCAATCGGGCCAGTCACCAACCATGCCATTGATGGCACAGGTCGCACGAAGCGGAACGGTTGCGCAATCCTTGTCATTGGCAGGATTGATGTCGCCATTGCCCCAATCACCGCCAAACAGCACGGCGAAGAAGGCATTGTTGACGTGGCCGGTCGGCGCAAGGCCATTGTCCAACTGGAATTGCTTGATTGCGGCTTTGGACATCGCACCGAGCACACCGTCAATTGGACCAACCGCATAGCCTGCCAGAGACAGGGCCTTCTGGATTTCAACATTGGTCAGCGGCACGGTCATCATCCATTTGATGCCCGCACAGTTGCGGATTCGTCTCTTCTTGCTTAGTGCTGGTGGCAGATGAACCTTCATGAACAGATCAACACTGTCGCCCGGTGCAAGGAACACTGGTGGATGGTAGCAATCCACCTTGACCCCCGCTGCCGAGCAGTTCCACGCTGGGTCGACACTGTCAAAGATGGTGCCAGCCGGAAGCTTGTCGGAGACATAAAGCGGCCCATTGAAGTCCGTTGACCCCACATTGGTGATCTCGATGATAAACGGACAGGATTGCCCAACCTTGCAGGCGCCGCCGGGATGCCGCTTGGTCAATTCCAGATCGAAGAAGTCGTCGGATGGCTGCCGCGGTGGTGGCGGTGGCGGTGGCGGCGGGAAGGACGGTTCGGCAAAATCGACAGGATCGCAGCGCTGCAGAACTTCGATATCGCCGATTTCACCCTGTTTGGCTGTGATGAAATCACTATCCGCATCGATCATATAGGAGGTGGTGGGCACAACGGCTGCTGCGGATGTGCCGCCGAACTGGCCAGTGGGTGAGGTGGCCGGGAACCCTTGCATGCCATCGACTTCGCTGAAGTCGCTGAAATCGCCAGTGGACGGATCAAAGCACGGAACGCCTGCCTTGCAGAGTTGATTGCCACTCGTCCAGATGAACGCATCAGGTTGGTTGGTATCGATAAGCCCGGTTGCGTCATAGCGATAGCCGAAGGTCACGCCGCCTGCTGTGTTGGCGCGAGCCTCTGGATCGGTTGCCCGCTTGGGATAGCCCACCTCGAAGGAGCCATCATAAGACCATTGGCCGGTGTCTTCGAGGGTGAAGCGGGACAGGCGGGATTCATTCTCATGGGTCGGTGGTGTCAACCCGCCAAGCCCAGTTGTCCGAATGCCGCCGCGCTCGGCAACCAGAAGACTGTCCGGTTTGCGACAGGCGGGAAAGGCAAGATCGGCGACCGCATGGCTGGGTCCCTTGCTGGCACTGTCGGTCGGATCGGTGAAGAACTCGGGAACCAGCGCCTCGCGCCGAATATCGCTCGAATCGAAGCTGCCATCGGGCATCAGGCCGATCGACCAGAGTGAATTCTGTTTCTCCGACGGACTGGCTGCAGCCCAAGCCGGATGACCAAAGCCCTGAGAGCCCCAGACAGAATAGAACAACCGGTTTGCCCCGGTCTGCACATCCTTGCGAACGGCGACACCAAAGACACGGCGCCGGAAATCGGCAAAGTTCCAGCACCCCGGCGTTTCGTCAAAGATGCCAAACGGGCAGGTGTCAACGAGCGCTGCTGTACCGGGATTGAAAGAGACGGGAGCAAGACCGGCCTCGCCCAGCTCTGTCTGATCAATGAAGTTGCTGCGGCCGGTTTCGCCATGATCGTAGCGTCCAAGTTCCATACCATCCTCAAGGGACAGACGGTGGATCTTGCCACTTTCCAGATCCGTGACGAAAAGCTGCCGGTTCTGGCTATCAATGGCGATGTTGCCAAGAGAGGCACCCGTGTTGGTTCGGCCTTCGAGATTGATATCGGTGAAGATTTCCGGTGTATAGCCGGTTTCGGCCCGCAGACGCCAGATGGTGCCCGGTCCGCCACCCGGCCCCCACATGCCATCTGCCCAGTCGCTGTTGTCTGCGGTTCGGAACAGGCCATAGGCCGAGCTGGCCGACAGATAGATGTCAGAGGTTTCCGGATCAAGGGCAATGCCGAAGACCTGCCCGACATCGGAGGCCAGAATGTCGAACCGGCTGATGATCGAGCCAAGCTTCTGTCCCATTGCCTCGGCGGCAGGCTGGCTGACATCATAGATCGATCCCACAACCCCTTGGGGATCGGGGGGGCAGGCCCATGCCATTGTCGACCAGACCGGAGAACCGCGTGAGGAAGCTTTCGCCGTTGGTCATCGGGCCGGACTGGGCCAACGAGGGGCTGAGACCAACGCTGATGTGAAGGGAAATTGTTGCCAGCAGAAGGGGGACCAGACGTGACTTCGTTCGTCTGAGCACCGGTTCCCGGCGGCGGGATGTTTGCGATACGAAAGAGAGCATCGTGCCACTCCTTGTTGGTGAAATTGATGTATGAAACGTCCTTCTGTCACCTACGTTGGTCGTCGCGAAGACGCGGATGGTTCTAATCCCGTCGCGTTTTTTGTCATCTCATGATCAACCGCACGCACCTTGCCTTCGCTTCTCTTCTCTACCATACCCCTAATCGGGCTCGATTTCACTTGGCCTGACGGACAAGGGATCAAGTTGCCTCAGGAACTGCTTTCGTGCGGTTTGGGAGCCGCAGGTCAGCGGGCAGGGCCATCAATTGCGGAGGAGGAGAAAAATGCGTCTTTCATCTGCCGTAAAAAAGCGATAAACAAAGCGCCAACAGGTCAAGGGCTGGATGCGCCCATATCTCGACGGAACGCTTGAGCAAGGCCAGCAAGCAACGGACTTAAGGACAGGCATGAACGCCGAACGCTTGCGCCAAAGATGGCGCCGATTTTTCTCAAATCCAGACACCTCGCGATATCTCGTCTATCGACTTCTGTCAGAGAATTTCCATCTCTACGCAAAGCGCTATGCCCTCGCCTTCTTCTTTATGGGGATTGTTGCCGCGACCACCGCGCTCAGCGCCTGGATCATGCGCGACATCGTCAATGAGATTTTCATTTCCAAGGACTTCAGCGAGGTTCTGCTTATTTCACTTGCGGTCACCGCGATCTTCATAACCAAAGGCTTCGCCACCTACGTGCAGGCCACCACCCTTGCCCGGATCGGCAATGCCAATGTCGCCAATCTGCAAAGAAAGCTCTATCGCCATTTCATGCAGCAGGGTGCCGATTTCTTTCAGGAATATCCGTCAAGCGAGCTGATCACGCGTATTTCGCACAATGCCGGTGCGGCGCGTGGCGTGATGGACATGATTGTCACCAGTCTGGGGCGTGATCTGCTCTCGCTCATCGGTCTTGTCGCTGTGATGGTCATACAGGATCCGGTGATGTCTCTGATCGCCCTGTTTGTTGCGCCACCCGCGATCTATTTCGTCTCGCGGCTGGTGCGCCGGGTCAAACGCATCGCCAAGGATCAGTTCGTATCGCTCACCCAGACCACCCAGACCATGCAGGAGAGTGCACAGGGATTTCGCATCATCCGCACCTTCGGCCTGGAAAGCGTGATGGCGAGCCGAATGGACTACGCCATCTCTGGCGTCGAGCAGCGTGCCAACAAGATCGCCACTCTGGGCGCCCGCACGAGCCCCCTGATGGAAACACTGGGCGGCTTCGCCATTGCTCTGGTCATTCTCTACAGCGGTTGGCGCACCATTGTTGGCGGTCAGACGCCGGGTGAGTTCATCTCTTTTTTGACGGCGCTGCTTCTGGCCTATGATCCAGCCAAGCGTTTGAGCCGTCTTCAGGTCGCGCTCGAAAGCGGCCTTGTCGGTGTGCGTCTGATGTATGAGATTCTCGATCGTCCGAGCCGGGTTGTCGAACGCCCGGATGCCTGTGAACTCGAGGTGACAGACGGCACCATCACTTTCGATGATGTCAGCTTCTCCTATGCACCCGACGAACCGGTCCTGACGGATCTGTCCTTTACCATCGCTGGCAACAAAACAACGGCGCTTGTCGGCCCGTCGGGCGGCGGCAAGTCGACCATCATGGCGCTTGTGCAGCGGTTTCACGATGTCTCCAAAGGGGCCGTGCGCATCAATGGCACGGACCTTCGGGATTGTTCGCTCGCCTCGCTCAACTCCCACATCGCGCTGGTGACTCAGGATACCATGCTGTTCTCCGGCTCGATCCGGGATAACATCCGCTTTGGCCGTCAGGATGCCAGCGACGAGCAGATCGAGGAAGCCGCCCGGAACGCCAACGCACATGAGTTCATCGCCAATTTGCCCAACGGTTATGACACCCCCATCGGCGAGAATGGCGCTTCGCTTTCAGGCGGACAGAAGCAGCGGCTGGCCATCGCCCGAGCCATGATCAAGGATGCCCCGATTGTTTTGCTTGACGAGGCAACGTCCGCGCTTGATTCTGAATCCGAGGCCAAGGTGCAGGCCGCGTTCGATCGTCTCAGCGAAGGACGCACGACCCTCGTGATCGCCCATCGGCTGTCAACGATCCGCAATGCAGACAAGATCTGTGTGATCAAGGGGGGCCGGGTGGCCGAAGAGGGGACCCACGCCGAGCTTAACAGCCAGAACGGGCTTTATGCCAATCTGGTCAAACTGCAATTTGAAACATAGAGACCGCCTCGCACCCTAGGTGCCGCCGGGAGATATCGTCTTTGCGCAAATCCGGATCTGCTTCAGCTTCGCTGCCCAAGGTGATCCGCCTTACTCACGAGAGCGGCCCCATTGACGTCAAGCTCAAGCACAATGCACGGGCACGTCGCCTGATCCTGCGGCTAGACTCGCGCTCCGGCGAGCCGGTCGCCACCTGTCCACCGGGCGTCAGCACACTCAAGATAGGACAGTTTCTCCAGAACCATGTGGACTGGCTGATCGAGAAACAGGGATTGCGGCAACCCAATGTGCCGTTTGAAGATGGCGCCATCATTCCCGTGCGCGACGTTCCCCACCGCCTTCAGCATGTGGGCCAGACGCGCGGCACGGTTCGTCTGCTTGAGCAGCATGGCGAGCATGTCCTGATGGTCAGCGGGCAGGGGCAGCATATGCAAAGGCGCGTCACCGACTGGCTGAAGAAGGAAGCCAAAGCGGACCTGACCGAAGCGGTTGATCGTCATGCGGACGCCATCGGCATCAAGCCTTCTTCCTTGCGCATCAAGGATACCACAAGCCGCTGGGGCTCATGCAGCTCGGCGCGCGAGCTGTCCTTCTCATGGCGCGTCATCATGGCACCGCCCTTCGTGCTGGATTATCTCGCTGCGCATGAAGTCGCGCACTTGCGCGAGATGAACCATTCCGCACGCTTCTGGGCACATGTCGAAGCGCTTTGCCCGGACTTCGAGGAAGGCAAGGCGTGGTTGCGCACGCACGGACGCCAGCTCCACACCTACGGTGTCGAATAGGGCAGCCCGTGCCTGACTAGAGCAATTCTCGGGAACACTCGTTCACGAGAATGCAATAACATACTGACAAATGGCGTTTAAATCTAAACCGGTGACCCGGTTTATCTTCAAAGCGCTCTAGTTTCCGAACAGCCGCGAGAAGAAGCCCTTGCGTTCCTTGGGCTCTGGCGCAGAGGCGGTCGGCGGCGTTTGATCCGCAGGCAACAGGTCGGGATTGATCCACGGGTTTTTCTCACCACCGAGGGTCCGGCGGGTCTCGGCCAATTGCTCAACGCTGACCCCGGGCAGTCCGGCAATCACCATGCCATTGTGCGCGCCGACCATATACTTTTTCCATGTTGCTGCCGGGATATTGCCGCCTGATGCATGTTTGGTCGGTGAGCCATCGTCATTGCCAAACCAGACATCGGTTACGAGGTTCGCCGTGTAGCCGACAAACCAGGCATCGCGGTAATTCTGCGTCGTGCCTGTTTTCCCGCCTGCAGGCCGTCCGGGCAATAGGGCTTTCTTGCCGGTGCCAGAGATCAGGGTCTCCTGCATCATGGAGTTCATCATCGACAAAATCTGCGGCTCGATCACGCGAGGGCCGGGCATGTTGGGTTTGAGGTAGAGAACCTCGCCATCCTTGTTGACGATCCGCTGAATGACATAGGGATTGGCTCGTATGCCACCGTTGGCAAAGGGCAGATAGGCGCCAACCATCTCGAGCGGTGAGACTTCCGCCGTTCCCAGAGCGATCGACAGATTGTCACTGAGCTTTGAATGGATGCCGAGCCGGTGCGCCACTTCGGCCACCTGCTGCGGGCCGACCTCGAAGGTCAACTGCGCCGCTATGGTGTTGATCGAAAGGGCCAGCGCCTTTCTCAGGGTGATCTGACCCACGTATTTTTTCGAGTAATTCTGGGGTGTCCAGCCGTTGTAGGAAATCGGCTCGTCAACGCGCAGGCTGTTGGGCTGGTTGCCGCGCTCCAGCGACGCCAGATAGACGAACGGCTTGAAGGAGCTGCCCGGCTGTCGCTTGGCATTGACCGCACGGTTGAACTGGCTTTCGCGATAGGATTTGCCACCAACCATTGCCCGCACAGCGCCGTCAGGCGTCGCCGAGACGAGTGCTCCCTGACTGACGCCATATTTCTTGCCCTGATCCTCGATGGCATCGGCGATTGCGGTTTCTGCAAGGGTCTGCATGCGCATGTCGATGGTGGTTTCGACGATCAGATCCTCTTTCATGTCCCCCACCAGATCGGGCACCTGCTCCATCACCCAGTCAGCGATATAATTGAGCGAACTGGCCCGATGGCGCGCCACGGTGTTGACCGATTGTGTCAGCGCCAGTTTTTGCTCTTCGGGCGTGATGAACCCTTCCCGCGCCATGGCCGCCAGGACCAGTTTGGCGCGCGCACGGGCTGCCTTCGGGTGCCGGTTGGGCGCCAAACGGGACGGGGCCTTCAAGAGCCCGGCAATGGTTGCAGCCTCCGACAGGGTCAGCATTGAGGCCGGCTTGTTGTAATAGGTTCGGGCCGCCGCATCGACCCCCGTTGCACCAGAGCCCAGATAGACCCGGTTGAGATACATCTCGAGGATTTCGTCCTTGCTGAACTTGGTTTCCAGCCAGATCGCGAGGATCAGCTCCTGCACCTTGCGCTCAATGGTGCGTTTGTGCTCGAGGAACAGGTTCTTGGCAAGCTGCTGGGACAGCGTCGAGCCACCCTGCGACAACCGCCCGCGAACGATGTTGGTTACCATGGCGCGTGTGAAGCCGATGGGATCAAAGCCGAAATGCGAATAGAAGCGATGGTCCTCGATGGCGACAACCGCATCGACGAGATAGGGCGGCAGCGAAGAGATGCGCACCTTCTGCCCGCCGGTTTCGCCCCGGTTGGCCACAAGCGCCCCATCAAGAGAGACGATCTGGATGTTGGGCGGACGATCAGGAATGCGCCAGTCGGTCGATCTTGGCAATTGAGCGCCATACCACAACAGGATGCAGCCCGCGATGATCCCGCCCCAAAGACCGGCGATCACCAGCCAGTAGACCAGCTCACGAACAACACGGAACATGCGCCCCAGAAGCGACCCGCTTTTGGGGCCCCGTTTGCGACCACCTTTCCTGCGACCGCCGTTGCCAGATCCATTGGAAGGCCCCTTGCCACGACCTCCGCCATTGCCTGATCCATTGCCGTTCTTTGCATTGCGGGCATTGGCAGGCGTGCGTTTTGCACCAGCGCCTTTCTTTGCGCCGGTCGGCTTTTTCGCCCGTCTCTTGGTCTGGGCAGGTTGGCTGCGGTCATCTTCGCTGAGGCGAATGTCGCCGGGAGCGCGGGATGGAGGGGTTTGACGCGGCATGGGCTGTCGGGTGGCTCTTTGGTTGGTGCTTTTACCGTGTGCCTTCGGGTTTGGGCTGCGGCAAAGGCATGGATCCTGATGGTTTCAGCGGGAGATTTGCCCCCACAATACGGCAAATTCGTGAGCGCCCCGCACTTTCAGGGAGCTGGGCAATGATTCGGCAAAAATATTAACCGCGCGATCCCAAAAAGCCCGTTAACATCCACATATCAGCGCCCGAGACGCATGAGATGCGACAGGCCATTAACCTAAACTGCCCGTACCGGCTCCCCTCTCACATCAATGTGATGTCGGAATAATATTTACAAATCAAATACTTGGATATTGCGTTAAGGTTAAATACGGATGGCGTGGGACTCGTGTGTCCATCGCGATCATAGTGGCACCGATGACTAAATTTGGAACGAAATTCCTAAGAAAAGGACGGAGCCGGGAAATGGCGCAACAGCCAGTAGCAAACAAGCAGCGAATCGAGTGGATTGACCTTGCCAAGGGCCTCACCATTTTGCTCGTGGTTATCATGCATTCTACCGGAGGGGTCGAGCTTCATTTCGACAGCGAAGGCTGGATGCATCACGTGCTCGCCTTTGCAACGCCTTTCCGGATGCCTGTGTTCTTTGCTGTTGCGGGGCTGTTCGCGGCCAACGCCATTTCCAAGGACTGGCGCACGTTCCTTGACAGCAAGTTTGTCCACTTCGCCTATTTCTATGTGATCTGGATGACGATCCAGTTCATCTTCAAGACGCCCTTCTTCATCCAGACATTGGGATCAGAGGGCACACTCTCCTACTATATCGCGTCCTTCGTCCAGCCTTTCGGTCTGCTCTGGTTCATCTATCTGTTGCCGATCTATTTTCTCGTGCTGCGTGTCACGAAGCCCGTACCAATGCTGGCGCAATTTGTCATCGCCATTGCCTGCAAGGCCTATCTCACGCACACCGGCATCAATGTCGTCGATTTCTTCTCGAAATATTACGTCTTCTTTCTGGCCGGGCATTTTGGGCGGGACCTGTGGTTCTCCCTCGCCGGAGCAGCAGACCGGAATCGATACACGGTGTTTGCGGGACTGTCGCTTTGGGCCGGTGTGAATGGCGCAGTCGTCTATCTCGGCTATGGTGACATCCTGCCGGTGACCATACTGATGGGCGTGTTGGGCTTCGTGGCGGTGATCGGTCTGATCGCGATAGTGCCCAAGAGCGGCCTTGCCGGAACCCCGGCGCACCTCCTGCGGTTCTGTGGCCAGCGGTCCCTGCCGATCTATCTGGGCTTTTTCCTGCCCATGGGCGTGTCCCGTCTTGCGCTCTCCCGCTTTACCGATGTGATCGATGTCGGCACCATCGCCTTTCTGGTATCCCTGACAGCGATTGCCGGTGCGATTGTGATGTTTGAAGCGGTCAAGCGCCTGAAGATCGGAACTTTTCTTTATGTGCGGCCCGAGTGGGCCCGGTTGAGACTGCGCCGTGTGGAAATGGTTCCAGCCGAATAAATCACTGCGGCCATCTGCCTAACCTCTCAAGCCCCCGTGCCGTCCGGCATGCGGGGCTTTTTGTTTTTGGTCTTTTCTTTCCCCCCGTCGTTGGCTAAGGTCTGAGCCAATCATGATCATGGTTTGTTCACATATCCGGTGAACAACCGGCAGAGCGACGAAGGACATCCAATGGCACAAAAACCGCATCTCTTTCTGGTTGACGGCTCGTCCTATATTTTCCGCGCCTACCACGCGCTGCCGCCGCTGACCCGCAAGAGCGATGGGCTACCGATCGGCGCGGTTTCCGGCTTTTGCAACATGCTCTGGAAGCTGATGCAGGAGGGCGACAACGGGCTCGCCGGGGTCACCCCCACCCACATGGCAGTGATTTTCGACGCCAAGGGCAAGACTTTCCGCAGCGATATCTATGAGCAATACAAGGCCCACCGGCCACCAGCACCGGAAGATCTTATCCCGCAGTTCGGCCTCATCCGCGATGCCGTCCGGGCCTTCAACATCGCCTGCATCGAGCTTGAAGGCTATGAGGCCGATGATATCATCGCCACCTATTCCGAGCGTGCGCTGGAAGCGGGTGCGGATGTCACCATCATCGGCTCGGACAAGGATCTGATGCAGCTCGTCCGGCCCGGCGTGCTGATGGTCGATACCATGAAGAACAAGGTGATTAACGAGGAGGAGGTGCTGGCCAAGTTCGGCGTCGCGCCTGACAAGGTGGTCGAGGTGCAATCGCTGGCGGGCGATTCGGTCGACAACATCCCCGGCGTGCCCGGCATTGGCATCAAGACCGCAGCCCAGCTGATCAATGATTATGGTGATCTGGAAACCCTGCTGGCCCAAGCCGACGGCATCAAACAGAAGAAGCGGCGCGAAAACCTCATCGAATTTGCCGATCAGGCTCGGATTTCCAAAGAGTTGGTCTATCTCAAGCGCGATGTGCCGCTGCCGCTCGGTATCGATGATCTGGTCTGCTGCGATCTGGACGGCGTCAAGATCGTCTCCTTTCTCAAGACGATGCAATTTACCTCGCTGACCCGCCGCGTTGCCGAGGCGACCGAGACCGAGGCGGATGTGGTCGAACCATGCGCGCTGGAAATCGTCGGCTGGGAAGCACCCGAAAAGGCCGAAAAGGCTGAAGACGCGGATGATGGTCTGAAAACACCGGCCCATCTGGCGGCCAAGATTGCCGCCGACGTGGCCGCTCTACCCATCGACCGGGACGCCTATCAGACCGTTACCACCACAGACGAGCTGCAAGTCTGGCTCGATGAGGCCAAGCGCATCGGCCATGTGTCTGTCGACACCGAGACCAACAGCCTTGATGCCATGCAGGCCAAACTGGTCGGCGTGTCGCTCGCGACCGAGCCGGGCAAGGCCTGTTACATCCCGCTCGATCACACAGTGGGTGACGGCGACATGTTCGGAGGTGGCCGCGCCGAGGGCCAGATTGCCTTTGATGATGCACTCGCCATGCTCAAATCCCTGCTCGAGGATCCCACCATCCTCAAGATCGGGCAGAATCTCAAATATGACACCCTGCTGCTCAGTCGCTACGACATCGATCTCGCGCCCTTTGATGACACCATGCTGCTATCCTATGCACTCGACGCGGGCAAGCATGGCCACGGCATGGATGAGCTGTCCGACCTCTGGCTCGGCCACCAGCCAATCCCCTTCAAGGAAGTGGCGGGTAGCGGCAAGAACCAACTCACCTTTGACAAGATCGCCATCGACAAGGCCACCGCCTATGCCGCCGAGGATGCCGACGTCACCCTGCGCCTCTGGATGGTGCTGAAGCCGCGCCTTGCTGCCGACCGGATGACCCGCGTCTATGAGCGCCTTGAGCGTCCATTGCTTCCTGTCCTGACCAAGATGGAGCGCCGCGGCATTTCGGTGGACCGCCAGATCCTGTCGCGCCTGTCCGGCACCTTTGCCCAAGGGATGGCCGCGCTGGAGGAGGAAATCCATACCCTCGCGGGCAAGCCTTTCAATATTGGCAGCCCCAAGCAGTTGGGCGATATCCTGTTTGGCGAACAGGGCCTGCCCGGTGGCAAGAAGACCAAGACCGGTGCCTGGTCGACCTCGGCTGGCGTACTCGAAGACCTCGCCGCCACGGGCCACGAACTGCCGCGCAAAGTCGTCGACTGGCGCCAGCTTTCCAAGCTCAAGAGCACCTACACCGACGCGCTGCCAACCTTCATCAATCCTGAGACAAAGCGGGTTCACACCTCCTATTCACTGGCGGCAACCAGCACGGGGCGGCTCTCATCGTCTGATCCGAACCTGCAGAACATTCCGGTTCGCACGCAGGAAGGGCGCAAAATCCGCACCGCCTTTGTCGCCACACCGGGCCAAAAACTGATCTCGGCCGACTATAGCCAGATCGAGTTGCGGGTGCTCGCCCATATCGCCGGGATCGAGCAACTGAAAAAAGCCTTCGAGGACGGACAGGACATTCATGCCATGACGGCGTCGGAAATGTTCAACGTGCCCATCGAGGGCATGGATTCGGCCACCCGCCGCCGCGCCAAGGCGATCAACTTCGGCATCATCTATGGCATCTCGGCCTTTGGTCTTGCCAACCAGCTTGGCATTTCGCGCACCGAGGCCAAGGAGTATATCGACACCTATTTCGAGCGCTTCCCCGGTATCCGCGACTATATGGAAGAGACCAAGAAACAGGCCCGCGAGCATGGCTATGTGGAAACCATCTTTGGCCGCAAGATCCACTATCCGGAGATCAATTCCAAAAATCCCAACATGAAGTCGTTCCAGGAGCGCGCCGCCATCAACGCCCCCATTCAGGGCTCGGCAGCCGACATCCTGCGCCGCGCCATGATCCGCATGGACGACGCGCTGGAAGCCTCAAAGCTCAGCGCCCAGATGCTGCTTCAGGTGCACGATGAATTGATTTTTGAAGTGCCCGAAGGCGAGGTTGAGGCAACGATCCCGCTGGTGCAGAAAATCATGATCGACGCCCCCATGCCAACGCTCCAGCTTTCGGTCCCCCTGAAAGTCGACGCCGAAGCCGCCGACAACTGGGACGAGGCGCATTGAGGGGGAATTATGGACGATAACCCTGTTGCCGAGCTATCCTGCCGATGATGCCTTTTACAATTATGTCTAGAGAAGAATGCTCTTTATAGTTTGCGGGAGCAATAAAATTTACTCTCCCGTCAGAAATCAATGTATGGATTTTGTCTAGATCTCTTGAATTCTTGCTCTCATCATAAACAGCTATTGAGTTACCTCCCTTATAGGTCAACATTTTCATAGTAGGAATGTCTGTATCTCCATCACCCAGAAAGACCATATGCTCAAAAGGAATAGGTCTTTCTGGTTCAGGAATGTAGCTATTTATGGTAGTATTGTCCCAGTGATTATTGATGCCTTTGTTGATGCGAAATAAATATTGTGTTTTCGTTGTGTAATTAATTCCTGCTCCGGGCCAAACAGCTTTCTCTGATTCATAAATAAACTTAGAGGCGAATATTTTAGTAAAGCAATCTCTTATTGAGCAGCCGTCAATCATTTCGTCGATTCCAGACGAAATAATATAGTGCTCTAAAGATAGGTTTAGTTTCTTCGCATGCTGATTAATTCTCTTGAACCAAGTTTTGTCGCTGAGACCTGGGAAAAGCTGGGCAGCCTGTCCATGATTACTTAGCATCGACTTTGTGAGAGGTTTGTTATTAGATGCCGACAGTTCGAGCATCAATTGCATATAGACCAATATTTCATCTGCATCGTTAGCTTTTGTGCGAGATTTAACTTCTGACCAAAACTCTTCTTTCGTTAGACCAACTTCCGGAATGAAACTGGTTTCTTGCAGGTTTCCCTTTGCCAAAGTTCCATCGAAATCATAAATAATCGCGCAGCGAGTTGAACTTGTCATTCCAAGTTTCCATTTTCCGTTTCCATTTGAATATTAGTATAGCACGTCTCCTGTTCAATTATTAGTTGCTTAACAGTTTTTGCTGCCGAGAGGCGTTGCAGTTGTTTCTAGCCAAATTTTTACCGCATTCGGGGGGCATAAAGCTGCCGGATCAACGGCAGCGGTCCGGGCTTCGGCCAAGTCAAATCCGAGCCAAGCCAAATCCGAGCCAGGCCAAGTCCGTGGTGGATGACCGACACCCGCTTTCAAGGCAACTGACCGACGTCAAAGACAGCAGCCCCTTGTGCCGATACGTCCATGGTCCAAAATCCGAACTGAGCATCAGCGGCTTGTATCCTCCGATGGGCTCCGATACCAGATCTCAGCTTGCAGACCCGCCTGCGACGCGATATTGAGGCACAATGAAACACCAAATCAGCATTCTATCCTCTTCCCTAATGCCCCTTTCCCGCCTGACACTGTCTCTTCTGGCCCTCTCACTCGTGTCCCTTGTGGCATTGAGCCAGTCAGTCGATGCTCGGGGGCTGCACAAGCGCGAGCTCGCCGCGCTTAAGGATATGGAGCCGTCCGAACAGCTCATCCAGCGCTGCGAGCTGGAAACGCTGGCCAAGCTCAACGCAGACCGCGTGGTTGCCTACACCTTCGAGCCGATGCACTATAAAGGCAATCATCTCGATGCGCCCGGGGCGGCTTATCGCAAGGCTGGTGTCTGGTATCGCCTGAGCTACAGCTGCACCACCAGCGCAGACCGCATGGAGATCGTCGAGTTCGATTTTAGCAAGGGCGACAAGATCCCAAGGAATGACTGGGGTAAGTACAATCTTTTCCCCTAAGGAAAAGCGCTTCAGGCTGTCTTTGCGGCTCGTAATATCAACAGAATTCTCAACAAGGGACGGGGCTTGTTAACCCTTCACATTTTTTTGCGTTGTAAAATGTAGCACGCTACATATATAGACAGGACGAAACGGTCCCCGCAAAACGAAGGCCGTTAATGAGGAGGGAGCCGATGCCCAATGAACGTGGTGAGCACGAAGAAAAAACAATCGGCTTCCTCCTCAAACAACTCAACGATGGCACGAAACAGATGGTGGATGCGAAATTGCAGCCTTTCGGGCTGACGATGACGCAAGCCCAGTTTCTGTATTTCCTGCGCACCCGCATGGGCAAGACAACGACGCCCAAGCATTTTGAGGAACACTTCGGGATTGCCCACCCGACCGTGGTTGGTGTCTTGAAACGTCTGGAGCAAAAGGAATTGATCGCGGCGATGCCCGACCCGGAAGACGGGCGACGCAAGATCATCACCCTCGCTCCCGCCGAGCAGCAGATACATCGTCAGGTGCAGGCCACCAGGCAAACCATAGAAGCCTGCCTGATCGACAAAATGACCCCCCAAGAGGTCGCGGATCTGAAGATCATGCTCGAGCGGTTGCTCGCCAATATACAGGATTAGGCTGACGTCGCAAAAACGGCGGCAAGCAAGAACAAGAGAATAACCAGCATGGATAATGACAACGAACAATTCGAAAGCATGTCGGTCCCGAAAGCCATTCTGAAGAATGCCATTCCGACCATTGTTGGCATGATTGTCATCCTGATCTACAACATTGCCGACACCTTCTTCGTTGGCCAGACCAATGACCCGATACAGGTCGCCGCCGTTTCGTTGGCGACCCCGGTGTTCTTGCTTTTCATGGCAACCGGTAACCTCATCGGCATTGGGGGCACGTCGGTCATTTCTCGTGCCTTTGGTGAGAAACGTCAAGCCTACGCCCAGCAGGTCAGCTCCTTTTGTTTTTATGCCTCATGGATCGTTGGCATCCTGTTCTCGCTTGTCTTCTTTGTCGAGATGTCGACCATTCTGTCAGCCATCGGCGTCAGCGAGGATACGATTGGACCGACACGGCAATATCTGTTGTATATCGCGCCCAGTGCGCCCTTTGTGATCATCTCGATTGCCTTTGGCAACATCGTTCGGGCCGAAGGCAAGGCCAAGCAGGCCATGATCGGCATGATGCTGGGCACCGCCCTCAACATCCTGCTCGATCCGATCTTTATCATCGGACTGGACATGGGCGTTGCCGGTGCTGCCGTTGCAACGCTGATCGGCAACATCGTCTCGGCGGGATACTTCCTCTCCATGTTTTCGCGTGGCCGCTTCAGGCTGTCCATTGCCTTCAAGGATTTCCGCATCAAGGGCGTTCTCTGGCCGGTTGTTGCCATCGGTGTGCCGGCGGCGCTCAACAATGTCATGATGAGCACGTCGGTCATCATTCTGAACAATGTGCTCACCGCATATGGCGATGTGGCCATCGCCGCCATGGGCATTGCATCCAAGGTGATGATGATCGCGGTCCTGTTGCAGATCGGTCTTGGTGCCGGCATCCAGCCGCTTCTGGGCTATAGCTTCGGGGCGGGCAATGCCCAGCGCTTTCGTTCGATCCTCAATGTTTCGATGGTCTATGCACTGGTGATGGGCAGCGTCCTGACACTGGTGACCTTTCTCAGCTCGGACCTTATCATCAGCGCCTTCATCGAAGACAAGAGCGTCGTCGATCAGGGCGTCCGCTTCGTGCATATCCTGCTCTTCTCCGGTCCCATTGTCGGTGTGATGTTTGTCTTCATCAACACGTTGCAGGCCATGGGAGCGGCACGGGAATCGCTGGTTCTTTCAATCAGCCGTCAGGGCTTTGTTTTCATCCCTATGCTGTTTGTGATGAATGCATGGTTTGGTCTGGATGGCGTGGTCTTTGCCCAGCCGACCGCCGATCTGGTATCGGTAATCATGGCGGTGTTTCTTGTCTATCCCTATCTCAAGAAATACCTGCCCCATGACAAGGAGACGGCCTCGCTGGAGCTGGGCGAGCAGCCAGCGCAGTGACATCGCGGCTGAACCGGCTTGGTTCTATCCCAGAACCAGAATGAGCACGCCGCAGACGATGAACAGGCATCCGGTGATCTCGAGCCGGTTTATGCTTTCCTTGAAGATGAAGACCGAGGACGCAAAAGAGAACAGCATTTCGATCTGGGCCAGTGCCTTGACGATCGCCGATTGTTGCAAGGTCATCGCCATGAACCAGCCAAAGGATGCGGTTGCACCGACAAAACCGGTCGCCAGCGACGGTTTCCATGCGCGTGCGATATTGCCGAACTGCTCTGGCTGTTTGAGCGCCATGTAACATCCCATTAAAAGCGTCTGAAAGCCCGTCGCGGCAACCAGCGTGAACCCGGCCTGCAGGATGAAGTCTGGCGAGGCCATGTCAGGTTCGAGAGACAGCGATGCGGCGCGAAACCCGGCCGCAGCGATGCCGAAGAAGGCCCCGGACCCGAGCCCGATGAGCGCGGTGCGCGAAAAGGTCGAAATGACAAGGCTGCGCCATGAGAAGGGCGTGCGGGCAACCGATATGAGCATCACCCCGAGCACAGCCATCACGATGGCAAGGATCGCCGTTGCCGAGATGGTTTCGGCAAAGACGATGAAGGCAAAGAGAGCCGCCTGCGCCGGTTCTGTGCGGCTGTAGGCCGTGCCCACCGCAAAGTTGCGGAAGGAAAACAGCATCACCAGCAACATCTGCCCGCCAATCTGTGCCAAAGCCGCGATGACCACCCAGAAGACGAAATCGCCGTTTGCTGAAGGGATGGCCGCACCCGTCAGCCAGGCATAGCCAAACAGATAGATAAGGGCGAAGGGAACACCAAACGCGAAGCGAATGAACGTCGCTCCGGTGGTGCTGAGCGTGCCCTTCAGGTGTTTTTGCAGCACAGAGCGGATATTCTGCAAAAACGCAGCAGAAATCGTGATGGCGATCCAAAGAGGCATTGTCTTCTTTCAGGGCAGGGGCGCCGCGTTTCTCACGGCGCTCTCGGGCCATTAACACGGTCTCACAAGAGAATCCAGCGTCTGGATGCGTTCAGACGTGCGGCCAGACAATCGGCGGGCATGTACGTTGGCCGGCGCCAGTCAGTCGCGCTTGGCGCTGTAATAGGTCAGGCCAAGCGTGATCGCATGGCGCAATTCGGTTTCTGGCAGTGGTTTGGTCGGGTCGAAATGGATGGCCCGTTTGCCCTCGAACTGCCAGTTGGCCGGAGGGGAGGCATCATAATGCTCCCTCAATTGTGCGATCAGCTTGCTTTGACAGGGCACATAAAGCGCAGCGCTTCTGCCATCTTTGGGCATCCCCAGCCGGATCGGGCACCCGGTCTTGGGGCGCGTGGCAAAGCTGGGTTGCCCCCATTTGACTTCTTCATGGATCGCACCGACATCGCTTCGCGCCCCGGCAATTTCATGGATCCAACGCCGAACCGTCAACAAGGCCATCCGTGCGGGATCGGGAAACGCTGCAAAAGCGGCCTCAACGTCCTTGCTCATCTTGTCAAGAGACTGCGTCATTGTACCTGTATCGCCATCTCGCTCATCACCATTTTACCGCCCGTGAAGCAGACCACATGATCTTGCGGCACTTCCTGCCAGCATTCAAGCTGCCTGTCGATGGGTTCGGAGACCAGAATGACGTCGCCATTGTCATAGCGGCGATAAAACAGCGACGGAGCCTGATGATCGCTTGAGCAGCGAAACCCGATCAGACGTTCGCCATCGGAGAGGCAGGAGGTGAAGCGCAAGGGGGTGGAGATGCCTTTCTCCGCCATGCCGTTAACGACCCGCCTGAGAACCTTGGCAAGAGCCTTTTTGGGGCAGGAGCGAAGATCCTCCTGCATGGCCAAAAGGAACAACAGCTCGGAATCTGTGGTGCCGGTCCGGTGCGCATAGTGGTCATCATCGAGCATGCTCTCAAGCAGCCGTCGCAAGGCGCCATACCCACCGACCTGGCCATTGTGCATGAACATCCATTGATCAAGTGCGAAGGGGTGGCAATTGGCGCGGCTGGTCTCTGTTCCGGTCGAGGCGCGGACGTGAGCGAAGAACAGGCGTGACTGGATCTGTGAGGCGAGGCTTTTGAGATTGCCATCATTCCACGCGGGCAAAATCTCGCGGTAAATGCCCGGCTCTGGCCGCGATCCGTACCATCCGATGCCAAAGCCGTCGCCGTTGGTTTCGGTCTTGCCCTGTTCGGCATGAAGACTTTGATGAATGAGCGAGTGCTCGGCTGTGGTGATGTAATGCTCCAGAAAAACCGGTTGCCCCTTGTATGCGATCCAGCGGCACATCTTGCTCTCCTGTCGGCAAAAGAAATTGGCTGAGCTTTTCAAATACACTGTTGTGCTTATTTGCGGCAAGGCGCAGGCACATGAGGAGCTCCCGAAGTGCACAAGTCATGGGCGGCGGTTTCGCTTTCGGCGGTGACTACCCGCTCAAAAGGGCGCGTTACGCTTTTGTTTTGGCATTAATGGCGGCAAACAGACCAAGCTTGCGTAAGATCATGTAGCGCATCCCCATAGATTGCTGGAACCGCCAGATTTTCTTCTGAATGACGAGCTTGAAGTCTTTCTTCAGCGGCTTGTTGAGCCGGTCCGATATGGTCGACTCGCATTCGTCGAGCCGTACGGGGAAAGGGCAAACCTCATAGAGATTGATGCGGTTGCGATACTGGTTGGCGAGGAGGCGGTCGATCGGTTCATCGATGATCGAGAGATTGGCGGCCAGCTTTTTGGCTGCGCCCGCCTTGACCAGATAGCACGCTGTTCCCGACGAGCAGCGCGGCGCAAACAGAATATCCCGTTGCTTGTGCTCGCCGAACTTCCAGGCATGTTGATAGGGCGCATAATGCCCGCTGAGCTTGACCAGCTCCATGTCGTCTGGATAGGCCGAGAGGCTATCGATCCAGTCGCTGAAGTCATCGGGCAGGATCGCGTCATCCTCTAGGACGATCCCGTAAGGGTGTCCGCCGTCAACGATGCGCTGAAGGGCAAGACGATGGCTCATCGCGCAGGCAATTTCACCCAGCGAGAGAACCCGGAGCATCCTTAAAGAGAAATGCCGTTTGATCGTCGGCTCCAGATCCTTGAAATCCACCGCGTCGAGAATTTGATAATCGATATTGAGATCAGACAGGCGTTTTGACATCGCTTGGCGACGGTCTTCTTGGCGCCACAAATTGATGACCTGAACGAAGGGGGGGCGGCTGGGGCATGTCTGGTTTCCAAAAATCCATCGAGCGATTGCTTTGCAATACAGAATTGCAAAGCAACAATCAATCCGCAAGGCCCATCCGCAAGAGTGGGCCTGAAGTACAGATCTGGTGCATCGGTATGGACTTCACGTGGCTGTCACATCGGGCCGTTAAGGGGAGGCATGTTTCATTACCGAACCAAGGGAACACCGATGCTAAAAAGTTTCTCCAAGGCGCTGCTTCTGACCAGCTGCCTCGCACTGCCCTTCGCCTCTGAAGCTGCAGCCCTTACCATCGAGCCGATCTCGACCTATTCCGTAGGCGTCTTCGACGAGGGGGCCGCTGAAATTGTCTCCTATGACAAGGCAGGCAAGATGCTCTATGTCGTCAATGGTCTCGACAAATCCATCGACATGCTGGATATCTCCAACCCGGCTGAGATCAAGAAGGCCGGTGCAATTGATGTCACCAAGCACGGCAAGGGCGCCAATTCCGTGTCGGTTCATGGTGAGTATGTTGCCATCGCAGTGGAAGCGGAAGACAAGCAGGCTGACGGCAAACTGGTCCTCTACAAAACCGACGGAACGCTCGTCGGTGAAGCCACCGTCGGCGCTCTACCCGATTGCGTTGTCTTTGCTCCCAATGGTGACTTTGTGATTGTTGCCAACGAAGGCGAGCCGTCCGACGATTTCAAGACCGATCCTGAAGGCACCGTTTCCATCGTGTCCGTCCCTTCGCTTGAGGTGAAGACGATCACGTTTGACGCGCTGAAAGCCAAAGATTTCGGCGATGACTTCCACACGGCTGCTCCTGAGGGTATCTCCTTCACCCAGCAGATCGAGCCGGAATATGTTGCGATCACGCCGGACAGCAAGACCGCTTTTGTGTCCCTGCAGGAAAGCAACGCGATTGCAGTGATTGACGTCGACAGTGCCGCCCTGAAAAAGGTCTTCACGCTCGGGTTTCAGGACTATTCCAAAGAGCTCGTCGATCTTTCCGATAAGGACGGCAAAATAAACCGCCAGAACTGGCCTGTTCTGTCTTTCCGCATGCCGGACACCATTGACGCCTTCACCAAGGATGGCGTGAATTATGTCGTCATGGCCAACGAAGGCGATAGCCGCGATTATGACGGCTATTCCGAAGAAACCCGACTTGGCAAGGCCAAACTCGACCCGGCGGCCTTCCCGAATGCCGAAGAGCTGCAGAAAAAGGAAAATCTTGGTCGTCTCAAAATCACCACCTCGCAAGGGGATCGTGATGGCGATGGCGATTTCGACGTCATCTATGGCTACGGCGGTCGGTCTTTCTCAATCTTCAACGAGATGGGCGAAATGGTCTTTGACAGCGGCACCGAAATCGAAGCCAAGATCGCCGAACTGGCGCCGAGCGCTTTCAACAGTCAGGGCGCAAACGAAAGCTTCGACAATCGCTCCGATGACAAGGGCGCTGAGCCCGAGGCCATCGAACTGGGTGAAGTGGATGGCAAGCTCTACGCCTTCGTCGGTCTTGAGCGTCAGAGCGGCATCATGGTCTATGACATCACCGATCCAGCCAAGTCCTCTTTCGTAACCTATGCCAGCAACGCCAAGCTTGAGGGTGAATCCGAAAAGCTGACCGCAGGCGACATCGGCCCGGAAGGCGTCAAGTTCATCGCTGGTGAAGACAGCCCAAGCGGCAAACCGATGCTGGCCGTCGCCAACGAAGTCTCCGGCACCACCACCCTGTGGGCGATCAAGTAGCGCTTGATGGCGTGACAGAGAAACAACAAAGGCCCGCTGTCTGCGGGCCTTTTTCATTCGAGCACTGTGTTCCGGCATTTCGGCCTTTGGCAATGCACTTGCTACATGCGACAATAGCGTCGCGGGCCATTGTAGGGCTGGAAGGTGCAATCCGAACCCCGGAAGCTGCGATATCGATTGGCGCACGCATCATAGTTGCAGTACCCGCCATACTCTGGCGGCGGCGCCTGGCGCTTGTTCATGTCGGACAGGATCGTCCCGGCGATCGCCCCGAAGATGGCCCCTGCTGCGAGCGCCGCACCATTGTCGTCGTCGTCGCGATGATGGCGCCTGTGATTGCGAGGCGCCATTCTGGGGCGTCTGTGATCATTACGTCCCCAGTGCCGCTTGAAGTTTCGCTTGTCGTTGTAATGTCGTTCTTTCTTGAAGTGCTTGAATGGCGGAAGCGGTTCAGCCGATACAGGAACGGCAACCATGCCAATACAGGCAGCCATGAATGCTGCAGCAATTTGCCTTTTCATGATTTGCGCCTCTCTATGTTTGAATATCTCTCAAGACAACTATTTCGCACGCACATTGGTTCCGTGACACAGGAGTATGTCTTTTCTGTAGCCATGAGGCGAAGTCTCCCGGATAAAGCGAGGCGCGTTGATGCTGGTGGGAGCGATCACAGCTTGTCAGCGCAATGTCAAATGCGATAAGCATGTGTTATATCATGCAAAACGCCAAGGATCTTCACGCCACTATGATCATCACCAACAACGACCAACTCGAAGGTTTCAAGGACTGCGGCAAGGCGGTCGCCATGGCAATCGAGGAAATGGGCAAGGCACTCGAACCGGGTATGACAATCAAGGAACTTGATGATCTGGGCCGAAAGATCCTTGAAAGAGAAGGGGCGCGGTCTGCGCCCGAGCAGGTCTATGACTTTCCCGGTGCGACCTGCATCTCTGTCGAACCGGTTATTGCACATGGCTGGGCGGATACGCGGGTCATCAAGGCCGGCGATCTTGTGAATATCGACGTCTCCGCCAGCAAGGGCGGGTTCTTCACCGATGCGGGAGCAACCTTCATCCTGCCTCCTGTCACGCCTGAAAAGGCGCAATTGGTCGAGGCCGCCCAAAAGGCCCGGGATCGTGCCGTCAGCAAGATCCGAGATGGCGCCGCCATGCAGGTGATCCCCAACGCCTTTGCCGAGATCGCGCTGGAAGGCGGCTATACGGTCATCGAGAATCTGCTCGGCTGTCACGGTGTGGGTGAAACCCTTCATGACAAGCCCGAAGTGCTCGCCATTCCGGACCGGCGCGACAAGCGCAAGCTGGTCGAGGGCATGGTGCTTGCCATCGAGCCGTTTCTGTCGACCGGTGCCGAATTCGCGCTTGATGGCGACAAGGAGTGGGAGCTCTTTACGCCCGGCTGCCTCACCGCTCAATTCGAGCATACGGTGATTGTCAGCAAGAAAGGACCAATTGTCGTCACGCTCTGATCAAGAGTTCATTGCTGCAAAGCCTGCTCGAAGGCATCGGCGTGGGACAATGTGCCTTTTGGTGCGGGGCCTTGAAAGGTCATGTGCTGAATGAGTGAAGGATCCAGTGCGCCATAGCGTAATTGGCCATCGCATTCGAACCCGAGCCGGACATAGTAGGCGGGGTTGCCGATCAGGATACAACCATTGGCACCAAGAGCGCGAAGGCGCCTCATACCTTCGCCAACCAGAGCCTTGCCGATGCCCTGATTCTGTTTGTCTGGAGCAACCGAGATAGGGCCGAGGCAATACCATTTGTCCCATGTGCCATCGATCTGGATTTTCGAAAAAGCCACATGGCCGACAATCATGCCATCATCATCCATCACCAACGACAGCACAAGATCGCCATCCCGGCGCAATTGGTCGATGATCTCGCCTTCGCTGCCAGAGCTGTAGGGCATGGGCGCAAACGCTCTTTGTGTCAGGGTATGAATGTCCGCCGCGTCAGCAGAGGTTTCTTCGCGAATTTCCATGGTAAATCCTACCCCGCCGGTGTGTGGTGAAAATGCAGGCTCTCAGAACGGGGTCTATTGAAGGGTTTCGTGGCAAGATAAGGCCATATGATGGTCGGCGGAATGCGACACAGCGTCTTCGCAAGTCTGACCATTGGATCTCAGTGAAGCAATCAAGCGCGGTGTTTGAAAAGCATAAGGCCCGCCATTGGCGGGCCTTTCGTGTCTTGATGTCGCGAAAGCCCTAGGCTTTCGGAGCGGCAGCTTTTACTGCTTCGTCAACATGTGGCAGGTAGTATTCGAAGTTTTTCACGAACATACCAGCCAGTTTCTTGGCCTGTGCATCGAAGGCATCTTTGTCAGCCCAGGTGTCGCGAGGCATAAGCAGCTTGTCATCAACGCCAGGGCAGGAAAGCGGAACCTGGATGCCGAAGATTTCGTTGGTCCGGAATTCCATGTCGCTCAGGGAGCCGTTGAGCGCTGCGGTCAGCAGGGCGCGGGTTGCCTTGATCGGCATGCGGGAACCGACGCCGTAAGCACCACCGGTCCAACCGGTGTTAACCAGCCAGCAGGTAACCTGATGTTTTTCCATCATTTCGCGCAGAAGATTGCCGTACTCGGACGGATGGCGCGGCATGAACGGAGCACCGAAGCAGGTAGAGAAGGTTGCTTCAGGTTCGGTAACACCTTTTTCGGTACCAGCCACTTTCGCGGTGTAACCGGACAGGAAGTGATACATAGCCTGTTCCGGGGTCAGTTTAGCGATCGGAGGCAGCACACCGAAAGCGTCAGCCGTCAGCATGATGATGTTTTTCGGCTGCGGAGCACGGCCGGTCAACGATGCGTTCGGGATGAAGTCGATCGGATAGGAAACACGGGTGTTTTCCGTTTTGGAACCGTCTTCGAAATCAGGGATATCGGTAATAGGATCGATAACCATGTTTTCGACGATTGCACCGAAAGTATGCGTGGTTGCAAAGATTTCCGGTTCTGCTTCAGCAGACAGGCGGATGGTTTTTGCGTAGCAGCCACCTTCGAAGTTGAAGACGCCGTTTTCGCCCCAGCCGTGTTCGTCATCACCGATCAGAGTGCGGTTCGGGTCAGCGGACAGGGTGGTTTTACCGGTGCCAGACAGACCGAAGAAGATCGCGGTGTTGCCTTCGTCGTCAACGTTGGCCGAGCAGTGCATCGGCATGATGCCTTTTTCAGGCAGCAGGTAGTTGAGCGTGGTGAAGACAGATTTCTTGATTTCGCCTGCATAGGAAGAGCCAGCAACCAGAATGATCTTTTTCTTCAGGTTCAGCGCGATGCAGGTGCTGGAACGGATACCATATTTTTCAGGATCGCATTCGAAGCTCGGCAGATCGATAACGGTCAACTCGGGCATGAAGGAGGCAAGTTCTTCATGTTCAGGACGGATCAGCATGTTGCGGATGAAGTGCGACTGCCATGCCAGTTCGGTAACAACACGGGTTGGCAGGCGATGGTCGATGTCAGCGCCGCCGTAAAGGTCCTGAACAAACAGCTCTTTGCCTTCAGCGTAAGCCATCATGTCTTCGAACAGAAGATCGAAGGATTCCGGGGTCATCGCCTTGTTGTTGTCCCACCAGATGGTGTTCTCAGAAACGTCGTCGCGTACGGTGAATTTGTCTTTAGGAGAGCGACCGGTGTGAACACCGGTATCAACTGCAAAGGCGCCGCCATGGATCAGGCGACCTTCGCCGCGAGCCAATGCTTCTTCTACCAGTTTTGGATACCGATAGTTCCAATGAACGGCTTCCAGATTGCGCAGACCGTTTTTATCCACGCCGTAAGATTCGTTGATCGTGCCGAATTGTTTCACTTTAAAAGCCCCTTGAGACACACTAGGTTGTGGGAAACTGACCTATAGGTCAGCCCGATTGCGGCAAGCCACCGCAATCGATCGTCCGCAAAAAGAAAAGCGGAAGTCAGGTTCGTCGGGCGGATATGACCGCTCTTTTTATGACGTCTCTTCCTCCAGAAGCCGTCGCGCCATTCATACTTGGTCGCAGGAGGCGGCTCCGTAACAGTCCTTATGTCGAACTCGAGCCACTTCTAGACGGGACACTCTGGAGTGTCGTTGATTTCCCGCAAAGTTGCAAACGGGAAGTACGTCTTTATGTCGCAATTTTCTATACTAAAGTGCTAGAGTCGAATAGTTCGACCTTTCGACAAAAGTGATGCCAATTTGGCTTCGGTCGTGTCAGAAAAGAGCGCAAAAGACATCAAAAATGACCATGTGAGTGCGAATTGTTTTCATTTGTTGCGCATTTTCGTGCCTGTGGATTGATGTTGCAGGCCATATTTTGGCGATGATCGCTCCATATCAACCGTCATAGGTGACAGAAATGTGTTTTTGGCATATCTGTCAGGTCCGAATGGCAGGTCTGAAGAGCTTTGAATCGCCGTGCCTGTTGATGAAAGCAATGGGCGGCCTATATTCGTAGCGGAATGCCTGCTTGGCGGTAAAACCGCAAAATCACGAGCCGGTCAGCAAAACCGGTTATGGAAAGGAAGCGACATGGCAACGATTGCGCTTGTCGACGATGATCGAAATATTCTGACGTCCGTCTCCATTGCTCTGGAGAGCGAGGGATACAAGGTCGATACCTATACAGATGGTGCCTCCGGGCTCGATGGCCTGCTGCACGCGCCGCCCGATCTTGCAATCCTCGATATCAAGATGCCGCGCATGGACGGCATGGAACTGCTGCGACGTCTGCGCCAGAAAACGGACCTTCCGGTCATCTTCCTGACATCCAAGGATGACGAGATCGATGAATTGTTTGGTCTGAAGATGGGCGCAGATGATTTCATCCACAAACCCTTCTCCCAACGTCTGCTTGTTGAGCGGGTCAAGGCGGTACTCAGGCGCGCGCAAGCCCGCGAAACAGTAATCAAGGGCGAGGGCCAGGTGAACAAGTCCGATCTGCTTGAGCGCGGTCTTCTGTCGATGGATCAGGAACGCCACACCTGCAGTTGGGACGGTAAACCTGTTACCTTGACGGTCACCGAGTTTTTGATTCTTTTCTCGCTTGCCCAGCGCCCCGGGGTGGTCAAGAGCCGCAATGCCTTGATGGATGCTGCCTATGAAGATCAGGTCTATGTGGATGATCGCACCATCGACAGCCACATCAAGCGCCTGCGTAAGAAGTTCAAGGCCGTCGACGACAATTTCGACATGATCGAAACCCTCTACGGCGTTGGCTATCGCTTCCGTGAAAGTGCCTGAGAAAAGCACCTGGGCGTGCATATCACGACCGTGCGCGACATTTGAAGCGCACGGAGCGGCCTGAAACGCACAAAGATCTGAAGCGCATAAAGAGATGGCCAATTTCTCAGACCACGGAATGACTTGCAACGAACAGCGTCTGGGTTGACACTATCAGCCACCTTGTGCCGGGCCGCTCTGCGGCCCCTCTCGCATTTCGGCAACAGGACGGGATAAGGTCTCGATCCGATTGACATCCGAATGCTGCCAACAATGGAACCGCATGCTGCAGCAGAAAAACAATCAGGGCTCGGAAAAGCAGAAGCGCGCGCAATCGGCCAAACGGAACAAAGGCCGGTTCAATCGCTTTCTCGGCATCGTAACGTCATCGGTCGCCTTTTCATCCCTGACCCGCCGCATCGTGTTCCTCAATCTCGCCGCGCTCGCAGTGCTGGTGATTGGTATTCTTTATCTCAACCAGTTCCGCGAAGGACTCATCGACAGCCGCGTGCGTTCTTTGATGACACAGGGCAACATCATTGCCGGTGCGATTGCCGCCTCGGCTGCATCCGACGCCGACGCCATCACCATCAGCCCGGATCGCCTGCTCGAGCTGCAGGCCGGCGAGAGCTTCACCCCGTCCGATGACACCTTCGGCTTCTTCGAATTTCCCATCGATCCCGAGCGCGCGGCTCCTATTCTGCGTGCTGCGATTTCAACCACGGACACACGGGCCCGGATCTACGATCTGTCCGGCAATCTGGTGGTGGACTCGCGCCAGCTCAATGCCAGCGGCATTCTGCGCTTCAATCTGCCCGATCCGGTCGAGGAGAAAGACGGCGGCTGGATGGACAAGTGGAGCCGCTTCATCAGCTGGATCCGGCAGGCAGAGCACCCCCTCTATAAAGAGCTGGGGAGCAGCGAAGGCCGGGGCTATCCGGAAGTAACGCTGGCACTGGATGGATCTGCTGCCTCCATCGTGCGCGTCAATGACAAGGGTCGGCTGATCGTCTCCGTTGCAGTGCCCATTCAGCGCTCGCGTGTCATCGCCGGTGCGCTCCTTTTGTCGACACGCGATGGTGAGATCGACGAAATCGTGACCGCCGAGCGTCTTGGTATTCTGCGGGTTTTCCTCATTGCCGCCGTTGTGACGAGCACGCTGTCCTTCCTGTTGGCTGGCACCATCGCCGGCCCTGTACGCCGGCTCTCCGAGGCAGCCGAACGCGTGCGCCGGGGCGTCAAGTCCCGCGAGCAGATCCCGGATTTTTCTGATCGCAAGGACGAAATCGGCCAATTGAGCCAATCTCTGCGCGACATGACCAAGACCCTCTATCAGCGCATGGATGCCATCGAGGCCTTTGCTGCCGATGTGGCGCACGAGCTCAAGAACCCTCTGACATCTCTGCGCTCGGCGGTGGAAACCCTGCCATTGGCCAAGAAGCCCGAAGCGCGAGAGCGTCTTACCGGCATCATTCTGCATGACGTCAGACGCCTTGATCGGCTGATTTCGGATATTTCCGATGCGTCTCGCCTTGATGCGGAGTTGGCACGACAGGACTCGGATGCCATCGACCTTCATGCACTGCTCGACACCATTGTCACCATTCAAGATGAGATTGGAGCCAAGGTCGGCGTACGCGTCAAGCTCGAGACCGATGGCGAACCCGCCAAGGACGACAGGCGCTTTTTCGTCAATGGCAATGACAGCCGCATCGGTCAGGTCTTCGTCAATCTCATCGACAACGCTCGCTCCTTCTCCCCAGATGGCTCCGAAGTGGTCGTCAGTCTGTCGCGCGAAGACAATTGGGTGGAGGTCACGGTTGATGACTGCGGCCCCGGCATTCAGGCGGAGGATGTCAATCGCGTCTTCGAGCGCTTCTACACCGATCGCCCGCAAGGAGAGGATTTTGGTCAGAACTCGGGTCTCGGGCTGTCCATTTCCAAGCAGATCGTCGAGGCCTATCAGGGGCAGATTGAGGCTTTCAACCGCATTGACGAAAGCTCGTCAGAGAGCGATCCTGAGATACTGGGTGCCCGCTTCTGCGCGCGCTTCCCGGTGATGGCAAAGACAACAGCCCATAAGCCGACGCACCACAAGACGACGGCTCATAGGAAGTCCGACCACACGACAGAGCGCGACGATCAGGCCTGACACCATCGGTTGCCCGTAAAAAGGAGCAAGCCATGTCCAACTATCTTGACCCTGACAGGGACCATGCCACTCAAGGGCCGGCCTTCGACCTTCCTGCTCGTCTCGAAGACGGCAGCGAAATCATGCAGGCCAGTGGGCTGGTGCTGCACCGCTACGGCCTTCTTTTGTGCGGGCCTTCAGGCAGCGGCAAGTCGATGCTGCAGCGGCGGTTGCGCCAGGAGGCGCGTGCGCGAGGCATGTTTGCGGCTTTGATCAGCGATGACTATGTGCGCCTGTCACGCCCCGGGCCTGATGGCAAAGAGGAGGCTGTGCCGCCGTTGCTGGCCTTCTCGCCCGTGCCCACACATCGTTTGCAGGAGGTGCGGGGCATCGGCGTCCTCAAGCTTGAACCGGAGCATGTGCTCTCGCGTGCCGTGATTCATCTGCTGGTCGATATGGTTGCGCCGGAAGAAATTGAACGAATGCCGAGAAAAATGGCAAGGTCGAAACCTTGTCTTGGTCATGAGGTAGCACACCTTGCCGTCCCGCAGCGTTCGGTGGATGTGGCCTGCGATATGGTGTTTGCGCTTCTTTCCACATGGAAGCATTGACCGAACCGGCCCAAAAATGACATTTGGGCTTGCGTTCCAAACGCTGCTGGTCAAGATAGAAAATCTTTGACGGCTGTCTGTCCGGCGATCGCGCCATGGTTCGACGGTATGGCCGCAAGAGAGCGTAAGGAGCTCTGGCTCCGACAATCAGGAGAAGTGAGGCACTATGATCGGTCTTGTCCTCGTTACACATGGTCATCTGGCAGAGGAATTTCGATCTGCGCTTGAGCATGTCGTTGGCCCTCAGGAGCTGATCGAGACCATCTGCATCGGTCCCGACGACGACATGGAACAACGGCGGCAGGACATAATCGATGCTGTCGCGGCGGTTGACGATAAGCAGGGCGTTGTCCTTCTGACCGACATGTTCGGTGGCACGCCGTCCAACATGGCCATTTCCGTCATGGACAGCGAGCGCGTTGAAGTGTTGGCTGGCGTGAACTTGCCGATGCTGATCAAGCTCGCAAGCGTTCGCTCGGACCGCTCGATCACCGAGGCGGTGCATGAGGCTTGTGAAGCCGGGCGGAAATACATTAACATAGCCAGCAAGTTGCTGGCCGGAGAATGACCCTCGGACACGCAATTGAGACAACCGGTGCTTAAGGGGCGACGTTCAGACATGATCCCCGGCGTTCCTTTGATAGCAAGAGACTAGCCTTTTCGTGACCGACCAATCCTTTTCTGGCACTCTGACCATCCAAAACAAGCGAGGCCTGCACGCCCGGGCGTCGGCCAAATTCGTCCAGCTCGTCGACATGTATGATGCCTCGGTTACGGTGTCCAAGGACGGACAGACAGTCTGGGGCAATTCCATCATGGGGCTGATGATGTTGGCGGCGGCTCCGGGCTGCTGCATCGATGTCGTTGCATCAGGAAACCAGGCAGAAGAGGTGCTCAAGGCCATTTCGGACCTGATTGACGATCGGTTCGGCGAGGGAGAATAGAGAGCGCTTTGCTCAGAATCTCAGCGCGAAAATTTGATCACATTGTGCGCACCGAGTGCGCATGCGGATCTAAAACAGGCCCGCATCCAATGACGATTTTCAGTCCGGAATGAGCGCTAATGGCTCCTTTTAAAAAAGTTTTCCCCGCAAAAATAGTGCGCAATTTCAAGTAGTTCCTGTAGGGTCGAGTCGCCGCACATTGCGTATTTTTATTTCCTGGAAGCGGCCAAGAAGTCTTTCCGGATAGGTGCTTTCTGGCCTCTTGCCTCATCGTGATCAAGTTGATGAGGCTGTAAAAACCAAGCACTTTCAGCGCATAAAGTGGTGTTTGACAATAGTTCAAAGTAAATTTCGCCTGCAAACAAATTTTCGCACCCTTTTCAAAAAACAACCAAAAAATACTTTTCGCTTTCCGCTCGAGTGCTCAGATATGATAGTCATGCAAAATCGGATCTGTCATTGACGTAGGTTTGCAAGAATTGTTATTCTCTTGTGCGTGAAACGAATTTGCGCCAGCTACTGGTGAGGGAAGACTGATCCGGTGGAATGTAGGCAAGATTTTATTCTTTATGACGGGGTCGGACGAAGCTGAAAATTTCTGTCCGGGTCCGTATCCCTGTGCATGGTTCGCACTGGGTAATGCAAATTCCATGATGAACAACGTGGTCATGCTCTGTGTGGCCGCACATAAGTTGTCAAAGCAAATTGAAAACCATCTCGGAGGTTTATTCATATGAAACGACTCCTGCTTGCTGCCCTGATGCTGTCAGGCTCGGCCCTTTCTTCAAACGCGGCTGATTGCGGCAAAGTCACCATCGCTGACATGAACTGGAGCTCTGCGACCCTGATCGCAAATGTGGAGAAAATTATTCTCACGCAAGGGTTCGGTTGTGATGCCGAATTGATTCCGGGCGACACCATGCCGACCGGCGCATCCATGACCGAAAAAGGCGAACCAGATATCGCTCCCGAATTCTGGTCCAACTCCATGCGCGAAGTTATCGACAAGGGTGTCGAAGAGGGCCGTCTGGCCATCGCCGGCAAATCTCTGTCCGACGGCGGGGAAGAAGGCTTCTGGGTTCCCAACTACATGGTTGAGAAAGAGCCCAGCCTTGCCACCATCGAAGGCGTCATCGAGCATGCCGATCTCTTCCCACATCCGGAAGATGACACCAAGAGCGCATTCTATGGCTGCCCGGCAGGCTGGAACTGTCAGATCTCTTCCGGCAACCTGTTCCGCGCTATGAATCTTGAAGACGCTGGTTTTGAAATCGTTGATCCGGGTTCGGGGGCTGGCCTCTCTGGTTCCATCGCCAAGGCTTATGAGCGCGGCGAAGGCTGGTTCGGCTACTATTGGGCGCCGACTGCTGTTCTCGGCAAATACCAGATGACCAAGGTTGATTTCGGCTCTGGCATCGACGAAGAAGAGTTCAAAGGCTGCACCACGCAGAACGATTGTGCAGATCCGAAAGTGACCATGTATCCGCCGTCTCTCGTTCAGGCGATTACCACCGGTGAATTCGCCAAGAACAATCCGGAAATCATGGATTTCCTTGGCAAGCTTTCCTTCACCAACAAAGAGATGAACGCTCTGTTGGCATGGATGGAAGACAACCAGGCTGACGGTGAAATCGCTGGTATCTATTTCCTCAAAAACCATGAGGACAAATGGACCGAGTGGCTTTCTGACGACATGGCTGCCAAAGTCAAGGCTGCTGTCGCAGAGATGTAAGACTGACACCCCAAAAGGGGTGCTGTGCCCGGGCGACCTCAGGTGGCCCGGGTTCTTTCGTAAAGAATGTCTGCTTTTCCATCGTCACGCACTCTGTTTCATCGAGCACCCTGACGCCTGAAAAGCGGATGATTGTGACCAATCAACAAGGCGCGTTTGAGCTTGACCCCCGTGCTCACCACCTTTGGACTGAACTGGAGACCGCGTATGGCGGAATTGTCATGGCTAACAGAATTTCCGCAGTTGGATCGTCTTGATCTTCTTGCGATACGCAAGACGCTAGATGGCGCTTACAAAGCATTCTCTCGGGAGTATGGCGAGTTTATCGAAGGCTTGTTCCACCCCCTTCTCCAGTTCCTCGTATGGTTCGAGAAGCTGCTCCTCAACACGCCATGGCCGATTATCATTATTGTTATCGGTGCAATCGTCTATTCCGCCAGCCGCTCATGGAAGTTGCTTCTTGGTGTTGTTGTTTCTCTGCTGCTGATTGGCTATTTCGGCATGTGGGAAGACACGATGAGCACCCTGTCGATGATTACCGTCTGTACGCTCATGTCCATTGTGGTTGGCATTCCGGTTGGCATTGGCATGGCGCGGTCCGATCGCTTCCAGAAAGTGATGACACCGATTCTCGACGTCATGCAGACCATGCCAGCCTTTGTTTATCTTATTCCCGTTGTCATGTTGCTCGGCATCGGCAAGATTCCAGGCCTCATTTCGGTTGTGATCTACGCCATTCCGCCGGTTATCCGCCTGACCAACCTCGGTATTCGTCTGGTCGACAAGGAAGTGCTCGAAGCGGCCACCGCTTTTGGTGCAAACCCGACCCAGCGCCTGTTCGGGGTGCAGGTTCCGCTCGCCATGCCAACCATCATGGCCGGTATCAACCAGACCATCATGATGGCGCTCGCCATGGTCGTGGTCGCATCAATGATCGGTGTGAAAGGTCTTGGCCAGCCGGTTCTCAAATCCATTCAGAACCAGTACTTCACGCTGGGTCTCTTCAACGGTCTAGCCATTGTGGCGCTTGCTATCATCTTTGACCGTGTTTCGCAGGCATATGCCACGCGAAGTCAGAAACACATGAAGGGAGCCCACTAATGAGTGAAGTGCTGATTGAAATCAAAGGGCTCTACAAGCTTTTCGGCAACGACCCCAAGAAATATATGCCGTTGGTGCACCAAGGGCTGAGCAAGGACGAGATCCTTGCTCAAACCGGTCACACCCTTGGTCTCAAGGATATCAACCTCAGCATTCAGAAGGGTGAAATCTCGGTCATCATGGGCCTGTCAGGTTCGGGCAAGTCGACCCTGATCCGCCACTTCAACCGCCTGATTGATCCGACCGAAGGTCAGATTCTGGTTGACGGTACCGACGTGATGAATCTTTCGATCAAGGAACTCGAGCAGTTTCGGCGTCACAAGATGTCGATGGTCTTCCAGCGCTTCGGGCTCCTGCCGCACCGCACGGTTCTCGACAATGTTGCCTACGGCCTGCACATTCAGAACGTCAAGAAGTCCGAAGCCCATGATCGGGCTGTTGAGTGGCTCGAGACGGTTGGTCTGGCTGGATACGAGAACCAGTATCCGGCACAGCTTTCGGGTGGTCAGCAGCAGCGTGTCGGTCTGGCGCGCGCCCTTGCCACCAACGCCGAAGTCCTTCTGATGGATGAGGCCTTTTCCGCGCTTGACCCGCTTATTCGCTCCGAAATGCAGGATCAGCTCGTCGAGCTGCAGGAAAAACTGCACAAGACCATCATTTTCATCACCCACGATCTTGATGAAGCCCTGCGTCTTGGCAGCACCATCGCCATCCTCAAGGACGGTGAACTGGTGCAGGATGACAAGCCTGAAGAAATTCTGCTCAATCCGGCCAATGACTATGTCGAGGCCTTCGTCAAGGATGTGAACCGTGCCCGTGCGCTGAACGTTGAGACTGTGATGCAGCCGCAGACCTTCCGCATCACGGCCAAAACCATCGGCGAGGCCTACAAGCAGATGAAGGCCCACAAGGACGATTACGCCTATCACGTCACCGACGATGGCTATCAGGGGACCCTGACGCAAGAGAGCCTTGAGGAATATTACAAGGACAATGCGGACAGCAAGATCTCCGAAGAGCACTATTACGATGTACAGCACATCTCTCCGGATGCCCCTCTGGAAGAAGTCCTGCCAGGAACCCTGTCTGCGGACTATCCTGTGCCGGTGGTTGGAGAAGATGGCGAATTCGTTGGCTCACTGTCCCGTGACGCCCTTGCTGAAGTGCTGAGTTCCGAAGCTTCTGAAGACGAGGAAGCCGAAGATGAAACCGCGAAAGCCAAAGCCGGCACCGAAGGGGATGCTGTCAAGGAACCGAGCTGATCGCTCAATCAGCCAGCCGGCCCGTGGCGACTGGCAGACCCGTTCCTCGATGAGCCGTTTGGTTGCAATCTTGGACGAGATAATAAAAAAGGGTGCCAACCTGTGTTGGCACCCTTTTTTTATATTCAAGCCGGTGGATGGGACTAAAGCGTGTCGCAGTTAATGAGATTCAGGATTCCCATTTTTTGCCAATTGTGATTCCCTTTGAGAAAAGGGGATCATCATGGGCAAATCACTTCCTATTGCATTGCGCGAACGTGTTGCTTCATTTGTTGATGCCGGTCATTCGCATCGGGCGGCCGCCAGCCATTTCCGCGTGTCACCACGGTTTGTCAATAACCTGATGCTTCTCAAGAAAGAGACGGGTTCTGTGCAGCCTCGCAAGCAAGGCCGACCAGACAAAGGCAAGTTGGGTGTGCATCATGAATGGATCACAAGGCGCATGTCTGAGAATGGCGATCTGACGCTTGATGAGCTTTGTCTGGAATTGGCTGAACGCGGGGTCCATGTGCATCGCTCTAGCGTTGGGCGCGTGCTTCACAGGCTCGGCCTGAGCCATAAAAAAAAGTCTGGTAGCCACTGAACAGCTACGGGCCGCGATTGCTCATGATCGGTATGTATGGATCAATCAGCGCCGGCCTTTCTTCAACAAAGCATTGTCCCGATTGATCTTTATCGATGAGACATCAACCAACACGAAGCTGACCAAACGGTCTGGATGGTCACCAAAAGGACAGCGCTATCGCGCCCACGCTTCTTTTGGTCATTGGAAATCCCAGACCTTCATCGCTGGTTTGAGATCCCGTGGGATGGTTGCGCCCTGGATCGTCAATGCTCCGATGAACCGACGTATCTTTGAAACTTGGATTGAAACTCAACTACTGCCGACCCTGTCAGCTGGCGACATCGTCATCCTCGATAATGTCGCCTTCCACAAAAGTGAGAAAGCTCACAAGCTCGTCAAATCAAAGGGAGCATGGCTGCTGTTTCTTCCGCCATATTCACCGGACCTCAATCCCATCGAAATGGCATATTCCAAACTCAAGACACTGCTGCGCAAGCGAGCAGCCAGAAGCTTCGATACAATCTCAGACGCGATCGGTGACATTTGTGACCTCTATTCTGCCAAGGAGTGTCTGAACGACTTCAAAGCTGCCGGGTATGAGGTTAATTAATTGCGATATGCTTTAAAGGCTCGACCACATCATTCGCGCCGAGCTCGATTATTGGGTTTTCGCAACATTGTTGCGCATCTGGACGAAGCGCATGGCCCGCTGAGAGGAGGCAACGTCCAGCTCTTTGAAGTGCGCAATGCTGCGCCCAACCGCCGATAGCGAAAGACCAAGCTTTTCCTGACGGACATTCATCAGCTTGGCAAACGCATTCGTTTCCAGATCCATCGATTTGCAAAGGATGGCAATCGGTTCGTCGTTGCTCTGATAGAACACATTCGAGATGATCGCCTGATCAAGGCCGATGATTGCCGCGAGCAACATGATGATGTCGGAGCCGCGCTGGGCCTCAGCCAGAAGGGACACCGCATCGGATAATGCCCGCGTACCCTGCTTAACTTGACTGATCAGAACCTTGGCTTCGATCCGTTCGCTGCGTTCTGAAAGGCTATGCTCGATAAACTTCTTCTGCGCCCCGGCAACAAGGTCACCGGCAGCGTGGGGATCATGTCGGAACAGCTTGGCGAGACGGGCCTTGCCCTCAGGCGGCAACAGCGGCAACAGCTTTTTGGCCGCGTGTTCAGGGATATCTTTACGAGAGCTCAGGCTGGTTTGCAGGATCTCGTCATCCGTTGCATTATCAACAAGCGTGTCAAAACCCTTGTCAGTGATCTCGGCGCTTTGGTTCTGTGTGACCTTGTGCCAGACAGCTCTGGTGCCGTTCTCAATCAGGGCATCGGTGACTGTGCCGCTCAGCGACTCTCGCTCTGCGATGGTTTCAAGATGCGCCGGGGACAGCGTTTGAGAGAGGGCAACAAAATCCTCGTCGGTCAACACCGGGCTGTTCTTGAGTACGGGAGCTGCGATTTCAACGTCATCCTGTGCAAGATTGCGTGCAATTTCGATTGGCAGAGTGGGTTCCTTGGAGGCGCGCTCGGAGAATATGGCGCGACCTTCTGCACCCACATCGTTGAGCATCTTCAGGACGATGTCGCGAAAAAGAATTGCTTCGTGATCGGTGTGCAGCTCTGCTCCATCAAAGAACATATCGGCCACACGGCCGAGGAGTTCGCGTCGCTTGTCGCTCGATTTTTCTCGCGCAAGATCGGTGATGGTATCCAGCATTAGCTTGCCTCATTTCTTGAAGTCCAGCCCATGGTATCCGACCGACTCTAAAATTATGTTAATTGATGCTAACGATGACAATCAAAAACAAAAAGACTGGCAGCTTTCCCATAAGGAAGGCTGTCAGTCCTTGTCTTTAAAACCCCGCGACTAGATCACCAGCCGATCCGCTCGACATTGTCGAAGGCGATTTGGCTGCCATCGTCAAAATCGATGGTGCCCGAGGCATCATCCGAGAGCTGCAACTCATCAGTGCCGACCGTCTCTACCGAGCCATGGGTAAGCGAGATGGTCCAATCGGTTCCCATCTCGGTTGAAGCCGATCCGTCAGCCGCAAAGATCTCGATGCTGTCCGTCCAGTCTCCGCCAGCCCCGCCGTCGATCGTGTCGTTGCCGTCGCCCACCATGTAGATGAAGGCATCATCACCGTCACCACCCGACAGGAAGTCGTTTCCGTCGCCGCCGATGAGCGTATCATTGCCAGCCCCACCATAAAGACTGTCATTGCCGCCCTCACCATAGAGAACATCGTCCAGACCGGACCCTTGAATGGTATCGTTGCTGTCAGTGCCGTGGGTTACATCCTGCACCGACAGATCGAAGGAATCGGTAACCGACTCGCCACCACTGTCTGTCGACGTGATCGCCAGATTGATTGTCGGCTCGCTACCAGCATCAAGAGATTCTCCATCCTTGAGTTTGAGCATCATGGTGCCTGTGCCGTCATCGACCACTTCGAAACGGTTATCCGAGACGCTGTAGTCAAAGGCCTCATGAGCATCGGCGTCCGTCGTCGTCAACGTGCCGATGACATCACCAGCCTCATTCTCGGTCACCTGACTGCCATCAAGGATAACCTCGGTCGGTGCGTCATTGACGTCACCCACTTGAATGCCCAACACCTGACTGTCGCTGTTGCCCCCGCTATCTGTGACCGTAACGGTGACATCGATATTTGCCGTTGTTTCGTGATCAAGGCTGATGCCGTCTTTCAACTTCAGAACGGTCTCACCATCCAACTGGACAACCTCGAAGCGGTCATCGGAGACGACATAGGTATGACTATCCCCCGCATCGGGATCGGCAACAGCAAGAGTAGCAACCTCGGCTCCCGCTTCATTCTCCAGAACGCCGAAGCCCTCGGAGTCGGTGATCCGGAAGTTATCAAGGAGCGTGCCGAAATTGTTTTCCGAACCCACCTCGATGAAGTTGATGGTATCGGAGCCATCTCCAGACCCGCCAACGATATCAAAGTTGTAGGTGTGCCAGCCCAATCCGTCTTCTGCCGGGTCCACGGTTGCGATGACTTCGCCATTCCAGACGATCTTGACGACCGACTGTCCAAGGGCGTCTTGCTCATTGCCAGTGCCGTGGCCGTTCGATCCGCGGGATTTGAGGTCCATGGCCAGGGTGTAGGTCTGGTCATCTTCCAGCCCGTTCATCTCGCGGGTCAAGGTCCCGTTGGTCGTACCTGCCAGATCGACATGGTATTCGCCATCAGTTGCGCCCAAGCCTTGGTGCCCAGCTTCGTGCACATCGATGTCGGTCTGTGACCAGCCGTCAATGGTTGCGCCGGCGAACCATCCGGTTCCCTCGCCGCCGCCATGCTCGCCATTGCTGAAATGCTCGAAGCTGCCGTTGTAGAGGAAATTGTAGGATCCTTCCGCGCTCAGCGAGAGGCCTTCATTCACGTCTGCCACATTGATCGTCAGGCTTTCGCTGTGACTGAGACCGCCCTGATCAGTGGTGGTGACCACAACATCAACGCTCTGATCGGTCTCATGATCGAAGCTGACGCCGTCCTTCACTTTCAGGACCATGTTGCCCGCGCCATCATCGACCACCTCAAAGCGGTTATCATTGACGGTGTAGGTGTGACTGTCATTGGTATCCACATCGGTCGTCGAGAGAGTGCCGATGATGGAACCATCGCTGTTCTCGTCGAAACTCGAATTGGAAATCTCGATTGCAGTTGGCGCATCATTGGTGCCGCTAACCTCGATCGTCACGGTACCGGTGCCGTTTTGGCCGCTGCTATCCGTTGCGGAATACTCAAATGTTACCGTCCGGCTTTCATGGAGGTTGAGGTCCTGGAAATCCTGGCCCGGATCAAACGTGTAAGACCCGTCCGGATTCATGACAACGGACCCTTCTCCCGGCTGGCCGGTGAGACTGTAGCTGATGTCGCCTCCATTCACGCTCTGGGCATGCGCAACACTATTCAGGGCGTCATCTTCCGTCGTCGTGCCATTTTCATTCTGAGCAACCACGCCTTCGTCGATATCAGCGACATTGATGGTGAAGTCTTCGCTGAAGGTGCCGTGATGGCCATCGTCGGTGGTGACGGTGAGAGGGACGGAGGCTTCCGTCTCATGATCGAGCGTCACGCCTTCCTTGAGCTTGAGCACCATATTGCCCGCGCCATCATCAACCACTTCGAAGCGATTATCGGAGACGGTGTAACTGTGGCTGTCGGAGCTATCGACATCGGTGGTGCTGAGGGTGCCGATCACGGCCCCCGCATCATTCTCATCAATGCTGTTGGCGGTGAGGTCCACGGCGGTGGGGGCATCATTGGTGCCGGTCACCTCGATGTTGACGGTGCCGTCATCGGTGGAGCCATTGCCATCATCGGCGGTGAATTTAAAGCTGACGGTACGGCTTTCGCCAACGGCGAGATCATCAAAGTCGGAGCCGGGATCAAAGCTGTAGGAGCCATCGGGATTGAAGGTGACAGCACCTTCGGACGGCTGACCATCAAGGCTATAGGCAATCGCATCGCCATCAAGGTCCGTCGCGGTGACACTGCTGGAGAGCGGGGTATTCTCACCGGTGATCTCTGCCGCATCATCAGCGGTGACGGCCTCATTGAGGTCGGCGACATTGACGGTGAAGTCTTCGCTGAAGGTGCCGTTATGGCCATCGTCGGTGGTGACGGTGAGAGGGACGGAAGCTTCCGTCTCATGATCGAGCGTCACGCCTTCCTTGAGCTTGAGCACCATATTGCCCGCGCCATCATCAACCACTTCGAAGCGATTATCGGAGACGGTGTAACTGTGGCTGTCGGAGCTATCGACATCGGTGGTGCTGAGGGTGCCGATCACGGCCCCCGCATCATTCTCATCGATGGTGTTGGCGGTGAGGTCCACGGCGGTGGGGGCATCATTGGTGCCGGTCACCTCGATGTTGACGGTGCCGCTATCGGTGGAGCCCCTGCCATCGTCAGCCGTGAAGTTGAAGCTGACGGTGCGGCTTTCGCCGACGGCCAGATCATCAAAGTCGGTGCCGGGATCAAAGCTGTAGGAGCCATCGGGATTGAAGGTGACAGCACCCTCGGATGGCTGGCCATCAAGGCTATAGGCGATCGCATCGCCATCAAGATCCGTCGCGGTGACACTGCTTGAGAGCGGGGTATTCTCACCTGTGGTCTCGGCGGCGTCTTCAGCGGTCACGGCCTCATTGAGGTCAGCGACATTGATGGTGAAGTTCTCGCTGAAGGTGCCGTCATGGCCATCGTCGGTGGTGACGGTGAGAGGGACGGAAGCTTCCGTCTCATGATCGAGCGTCACGCCTTCCTTGAGCTTGAGCACCATATTGCCCGCGCCATCATCAACCACTTCGAAGCGATTATCGGAGACGGTGTAACTGTGGCTGTCGGAGCTATCGACATCGGTGGTGCTGAGGGTGCCGATCACGGCCCCCGCATCATTCTCATCAATGCTGTTGGCGGTGAGGTCCACGGCGGTGGGGGCATCATTGGTGCCGGTCACCTCGATGTTGACGGTGCCGTCATCGGTGGAGCCATTGCCATCATCGGCGGTGAATTTAAAGCTGACGGTACGGCTTTCGCCAACGGCGAGATCATCAAAGTCGGAGCCGGGATCAAAGCTGTAGGAGCCATCGGGATTGAAGGTGACAGCACCTTCGGACGGCTGACCATCAAGGCTATAGGCAATCGCATCGCCATCAAGGTCCGTCGCGGTGACACTGCTGGAGAGCGGGGTATTCTCACCGGTGATCTCTGCCGCATCATCAGCGGTGACGGCCTCATTGAGGTCGGCGACATTGACGGTGAAGTCTTCGCTGAAGGTGCCGTTATGGCCATCGTCGGTGGTGACGGTGAGAGGGACGGAAGCTTCCGTCTCATGATCGAGCGTCACGCCTTCCTTGAGCTTGAGCACCATATTGCCCGCGCCATCATCAACCACTTCGAAGCGATTATCGGAGACGGTGTAACTGTGGCTGTCGGAGCTATCGACATCGGTGGTGCTGAGGGTGCCGATCACGGCCCCCGCATCATTCTCATCGATGGTGTTGGCGGTGAGGTCCACGGCGGTGGGGGCATCATTGGTGCCGGTCACCTCGATGTTGACGGTGCCGCTATCGGTGGAGCCCCTGCCATCGTCAGCCGTGAAGTTGAAGCTGACGGTGCGGCTTTCGCCGACGGCCAGATCATCAAAGTCGGTGCCGGGATCAAAGCTGTAGGAGCCATCGGGATTGAAGGTGACAGCACCCTCGGATGGCTGGCCATCAAGGCTATAGGCGATCGCATCGCCATCAAGATCCGTCGCGGTGACACTGCTTGAGAGCGGGGTATTCTCACCTGTGGTCTCGGCGGCGTCTTCAGCGGTCACGGCCTCATTGAGGTCAGCGACATTGATGGTGAAGTTCTCGCTGAAGGTGCCGTCATGGCCATCGTCGGTGGTGACGGTGAGAGGGACGGAAGCTTCCGTCTCATGATCGAGCGTCACGCCTTCCTTGAGCTTGAGCACCATATTGCCCGCGCCATCATCAACCACTTCGAAGCGATTATCGGAGACGGTGTAACTGTGGCTGTCGGAGCTATCGACATCGGTGGTGCTGAGGGTGCCGATCACGGCCCCCGCATCATTCTCATCAATGCTGTTGGCGGTGAGGTCCACGGCGGTGGGGGCATCATTGGTGCCGGTCACCTCGATGTTGACGGTGCCGTCATCGGTGGAGCCATTGCCATCATCGGCGGTGAATTTAAAGCTGACGGTACGGCTTTCGCCAACGGCGAGATCATCAAAGTCGGAGCCGGGATCAAAGCTGTAGGAGCCATCGGGATTGAAGGTGACAGCACCTTCGGACGGCTGACCATCAAGGCTATAGGCAATCGCATCGCCATCAAGGTCCGTCGCGGTGACACTGCTGGAGAGCGGGGTATTCTCACCGGTGATCTCTGCCGCATCATCAGCGGTGACGGCCTCATTGAGGTCGGCGACATTGATGGTGAAGTCTTCGCTGAAGGTGCCGTTATGGCCATCGTCGGTGGTGACGGTGAGAGGGACGGAAGCTTCCGTCTCATGATCGAGCGTCACGCCTTCCTTGAGCTTGAGCACCATATTGCCCGCGCCATCATCAACCACTTCGAAGCGATTATCGGAGACGGTGTAACTGTGGCTGTCGGAGCTATCGACATCGGTGGTGCTGAGGGTGCCGATCACGGCCCCCGCATCATTCTCATCGATGGTGTTGGCGGTGAGGTCCACGGCGGTGGGGGCATCATTGGTGCCGGTCACCTCGATGTTGACGGTGCCGCTATCGGTGGAGCCCCTGCCATCGTCAGCCGTGAAGTTGAAGCTGACGGTGCGGCTTTCGCCGACGGCCAGATCATCAAAGTCGGTGCCGGGATCAAAGCTGTAGGAGCCATCGGGATTGAAGGTGACAGCACCTTCGGACGGCTGACCATCAAGGCTATAGGCAATCGCATCGCCATCAAGGTCCGTCGCGGTGACACTGCTGGAGAGCGGGGTATTCTCACCGGTGATCTCTGCCGCATCATCAGCGGTGACGGCCTCATTGAGGTCGGCGACATTGATGGTGAAGTCTTCGCTGAAGGTGCCGTTATGGCCATCGTCGGTGGTGACGGTGAGAGGGACGGAAGCTTCCGTCTCATGATCGAGCGTCACGCCTTCCTTGAGCTTGAGCACCATATTGCCCGCGCCATCATCAACCACTTCGAAGCGATTATCGGAGACGGTGTAACTGTGGCTGTCGGAGCTATCGACATCGGTGGTGCTGAGGGTGCCGATCACGGCCCCCGCATCATTCTCATCGATGGTGTTGGCGGTGAGGTCCACGGCGGTGGGGGCATCATTGGTGCCGGTCACCTCGATGTTGACGGTGCCGCTATCGGTGGAGCCCCTGCCATCGTCAGCCGTGAAGTTGAAGCTGACGGTGCGGCTTTCGCCGACGGCCAGATCATCAAAGTCGGTGCCGGGATCAAAGCTGTAGGAGCCATCGGGATTGAAGGTGACAGCACCCTCGGATGGCTGGCCATCAAGGCTATAGGCGATCGCATCGCCATCAAGATCCGTCGCGGTGACACTGCTTGAGAGCGGGGTATTCTCACCTGTGGTCTCGGCGGCGTCTTCAGCGGTCACGGCATGGTTGGTTTCGCCACCACTGCCTCCGCCACCCGGGGTCGATACCGCACCATCATTTCTTGCAGTGTTTGCAGGCGCAAAGCTGGGTGCCGCACCCGTGTTGGTGGCTTGAGCAGAAAACGGAGAAGCCGAGGCCAAAGCAGCACCATTGTCGATGGATTGAACGCCCTCAAGGCCGCCGGACATCGCGAACGCACCTTCGGCAGGGGCTGACGGGCCTGTCGAAGAAAGAGGAGATTGGGGACCGTTGGCAAAGGCACTTGGTGTGGTTTGAGGCGCGCCATTGTTGATCGGCTCGCCAGATACGCGCGCGCCACTGTCATCCGCAGCTCCGCTTTGCGTATCGGTAAATGGCAGTTCGCTCTCGACTGTTACACCATAATGCAGGTTCGGGTTCAGGATGTCCTGACGCGCTGCAATGTGATCACCGGTGTCGTAATCACTGCCACCCTTGTACTGATCGGCTTTCTGGGCCGAGTCCTGTGCGCGGTTGGCTTCTAGTTTGGTGGAACTGCTGTTGATCTTGATGTTGGGAGTCGAGGTGTCAGCCATAGACCTGTCCTTAGCTTCTTGGCCCCTTGGGGCAGGCAATTGGACAGAAAGCTATCGTGAGGCTGATTAATCGGTGGTTCTTTTAATTGGTTAGGAATACGTAAAAATAACATTTCAGACTATCTATAACGGCATTTTGGACGGAAAAGTTCAAACTTGGTTAAGAAAAGTTCAAGAGACTAGGCGCATAAAGAGAGAGTGGTTTGTGCTTTTGGCGCACCAAGCCCGGGCGACATGGGCCGAATAACCGAGAAATTGGGATCAATGACAGAACCATATCCAGACGGGCAGCGCGGCAATCGGTCACGTTTCGGGCAAAAGCTCGAGCGCCTGCACGATATCTTTCAGCCGCCTCGCTCCATGCAGTCGGCCTGGTTTGCGGATCTGATCAAGGTTCCCAAGCGGATCATGGCGGCCTCTTTTGTCATCAACATGCTTGGCCTCGGCATGCCTTTGGTGATTTTGCAGATCTATGACCGAATTATCCCCAATTTATCATACGACACGCTGTTCTACCTGATGGGCGGTCTGGTGATCGTGATGCTTGTCGACACGACCCTTAAGGTAATCCGGTCGCATATCTCCGGCTGGTCATCATCGTACATCGACTATGTGGCCGGTGTGGAAGCGGTCAGACGTGCGATGCACGCGCCACCCGAAGCCGTCGAACAGGAAGCGGCAAGCACACATATCGACCGCATGAATGCGCTCTCGGCCACGGCACGGATGTTTGCCGGTCCGGCCCGGATGGGGCTGGTTGACCTGCCATTCATTTTTGTTTTCCTCGCGGTCATGGCAATTGTCAGTCCGGTGATCGCTGGGCTGCTCGTCTGTCTGTTTGGCATCTTTGCCTGGCGACTGCTGGTCAAGGCTCGGGAAATCCAGCTCCTGCAGGACGAGCGGCAACAACTCGACCGGCGCAAATATGATTTCGTGATCGAGGCATTGTCTGGGATCGAGACGATCAAGACCATGGCCTGCGAGCCGCAAATGATGCGGCGATATGAGCGCTTGCAGGAATCCATTGCCGTCGCCTTTCACAATTCGGTGCGCATGGATGGAGAGACCCAGTCCCTGAGTGCGGTGTTTGCCGCCGTTACCATGGTCACAATCGTGAGTAGCGGTGCTCTGCTCGTCATCGAGGGAACCCAGTCGATCGGGTCTCTTGCCTGCTGCCTGCTGCTTGGCGGGCGAGCGGTGGAAGTGCTTGTCCGGTCGGTGCGATCTTGGAGTGAAATGAGCAACTTCGATCTGGTCAAACAGAATGTCGATGAATTGCTCAGCATCAATCCCAACCCGGATCAGATCGCAGAGAGGATCACTCTTGATGACGGCGCGATCAGTGTTCGCAATGTGATAATCAACTCGTATATGCCTAACAACAAGCCATATCGGGTTTCGCTGACCATCCCGCACGGCAGCATCATCGGGCTCAAGGGCAATCTGCCGCGCGATGATCACCAGTTTCTCGAGATCCTTCGCGGCAAGCTCGATCCAGAGGTTGGCGAGGTCTTGATCGGTGGGTACTCAAGTGCCGAATTGATCGATGCGGATCTGTCCTCCTCCATCGCCTATGTGCCCAACAGTCCTGCGATTTTCAGCGGAACGATCCTTGAAAACCTGACCCTGTTCAACCCGCGCGACGGACTGCAAAGAGCGCGTGAGGCAACACAATTGATCGGCCTTGAAAGCGACATTCAGCAATTGCCGCATGGGTATGACATGAACATCGGGACAGGCGGCAACGAAACACTGCCGCCCAGCTTCCGCCAGCGTATCTGCATTGCCCGCGCCATCGCCCAGAAACCGAGTATTCTGGTGCTTGAGGAGGCCAATGCCCTGCTCGATCAACGTGCGGACAACCTTCTGAGGAAGGGACTGGAGCAATTGCGCGGCACGATGACCATCGTTTTCCTCTCAAACCGTCCCTCTTTCCTTGCCATGGCAGACAAGCAGTTCATCCTCAAGGAAGGCCAGTTGCAAGTGCATGGAGGCCAGCAAAGAGACGCCGCTGATGCCAGGGGAGCCGGTTCAGAAAAATCCGTTCTGGCTCAACAGACAAGACAGGCGATCGGGAGGTCCGCATGAGCGAAAAAGACCCAGGATCGCAATCGCCCGATGACAATGGCCAGTCCGAATTCATTCGCAAGCTGCAATCCGGTGGAATCTCACTGAAAGAGCTTTCGCGCTATTCTGCCGAACGCAATTTCGCAACATCGGCGGATGAAGTGAAGCCAGTGCGGAAAGCAGAGGTCGCATCGGACCCGAATGTGCAAGCCTTTGAAACGGATCAGGTCGCTGAAAGAGCGCAACCTGATGCGGAGCAGGAGATCCAATTTAGCGCAGAGGACATACAGTTCGATGCTGCGCCGAGTGATTTGCTGTCAAAAGGAGCGGCTGCCGGGACAGAAGCCCAAGGCCCTGCGTTCACGGACTTCGAGACCTTGATAGGCGTGAAGGAACGGTGGTCCGGGATCGACTACCACAGTTCCGCTGGGCGCTGCCTGCAGGTGCTTCTCGCGCTTCTCGGCTGGGGCGGCGACGGGCGCCATCTGGCGCAGGCCCTGCCGCACTTCAATACCATTCATGACATGAACGGCCTCAGGGCCGTGCTTTCCCGTCTGAATTTTGCTGCGATCGCGGGCGAAACCCGCCTTGCATCGCTGTCGAACGAGAAGCTGCCATGCCTGTTCGAGGATCAGAACGGGACGGTGCGTATTCTCCTGTCCGTTAATCACGGTGAGGGCACGGTCACCTGCTTTAATGGAGCAACCGGCGCCGAAGAAGACATCAGCTGTCTTGATCGCACCGAGACGATCTATCTGATCAATTCGATCGATCTGGCTCATCAGACCCGCTTCGTGCAGTCTTTCGGTTGGGTTACCCATGCCGCAACGGCCTTTCGGCGGCTGTTTTTATCGCTGTTCGTGATCAATTTCGGCATCAACCTTGCTGCCCTTGCCGTGCCGATTTTCATCATGGCTGTCTATGGCTATGCCATCCCATCAAAGGCGCCGGGCAGTCTTGTGATGTTCATCGCCGGGGTCGGTCTGATCATTGCTGCTGACTATGCCCTGCGAAGGCTGAGAACCCGGGTTCTGGCCTATATCGGAGCGCGTTTCGATACCGCCTTGTCCGTTGAGATCTTCCAGCGCCTGCTCTTCATGTCTTACGGCATGGTCCAGAATGCGACCATCGGAGCGCAGTTGTCGCGCTTGCGTCAGTTCGAGAAGCTCAGAGAAATCTTTCTGGGGTCGCTGGGCACAGCGGTGCTCGATCTGCCGTTCGTGTTCGTCTTCATCATCGCCATTGCCATGATTGGGGGGTGGATCGCGGCGATTCCGGCGGTTCTGCTCGCGGGCTATTTCATTCTTGCCGCTTTCAGCATTCCGGTAGCCAAGCGCCAGACCATGCAGTCCGGTGATGCCAAGACCAAGAAACAGAACATCATGATGGAACTGTTCCTGATGCATCGCGACATCCGCAACACCGGTGCCGAGCAGATCTGGCAGGAACGCTTCGAACGCGCTGCGGCGAGTTTCGCCGCCCTTGATTTCCGGGCGCAGCACTTCTCTCAGAAAATCCAGATCATCAGTCAGTCCATGTCGATGACCGCCGGACTGACCACGCTGAGCGTCGGCACGCTGATGGTCATGGCTGGCGATCTGGGCGTTGGCGGATTGATTGCAATCATGGCCCTGATCTGGCGGGTCCTGTCGCCGCTGCAGAATGCGTTCCTCAGCCTGTCCCGCGTTGGCAAGCTCATCGAAGCCGTGCGCATGGTGAACAATCTGATGCGCATGCAACCGGAACGCACTCCCGGTGCTGTGCCCAGCATTTCGCGCAAATTCAGCGGCCATATCTCGACCAAGAATCTCAGCTTCCGCTATCCGCAGGCGTCCGATGCGGCGATCAAGAATGCCAATGTCGTCATCAATCCCGGTGAGCTGGTCGCCATAACAGGCCCCAGTGGCGGCGGTAAGTCGACCTTCCTCAAGCTTCTGGCGGGACTCTACCGGCCGGTTGCGGGCGTTGTCGGTTTCGATCACCTCGACATCCGGCAGATGGATCTTGGCGAATTGCGCGCCGAAATCAGCTACCAGCCAGATCATCCCACCTTCTTCTACGGCACTGTTGAGCAGAATTTCCATCTCAATGATCCAAAGACGATGCGGAATGAGATGCAGGCATTGATGACGCACTTCAATATCACCGAGGATCATCCCGATCTGCCGGACGGTGCTCTGGACACGCGGCTGAAGGCCGAAACGGTGCATCAGATGGCCGACAGCCTGAAGCAGAAGCTGTTGCTCTGCCGCAGCTTTTCCAAGCATGCGTCCTACTATTTCCTTGATGAACCCGCCAACTATCTGGACTTCGAGACCGATCGCAAGTTCATGGCCCATCTGGCAACCCTGAAGGGCAGGGCGACCACGCTGTTCACCACTCAGCGCCCCAGCCACATGAAGGAAGCCGATCGCATCATCGTGTTGCATGAAGGACAGGTCATCCTTAATGGTCCTCCCGAGCAGGTCTTGCCACAGCTGGATTCGTTCAACAAAGCGGTCGCCTGACCGGGTTTTCTTAAAAACTTTTTGATCGTGAACACAATGTATTAACCCTGAGAGGGCATATTGAACGTGTGCGCACAAAGCGCACGGACCTGCGTTTCTGGTTGTCTTTTTACAGGGTATTGGGTCTTTGAAGTTGTTTCAGTCAAAACAGAGTGAGCTTGACGCGCGGACTCTGACATTGCCTCTGGCGCTGGAAGCGGAGCAACCGCCCCAGCTATTTGCCTATGTGGTGTCGGGATGCGTCCTTTTCATGGCGGCATTTGTCATCTGGGCTTTCGTTACCTCTGTGCTGGAGGTGACCCATGCGATGGGACAGGTCCAGCCCACCACTCAGGTGCAGACGGTTCAGCATCTGGAAGGGGGCTATGTCCAGCAGGTTCTGGTCCACGAAGGGGACCGGGTTGCCGCTGGCCAGCCGATCATGCGCCTGCGCTCTACAGCGACCGAAAGCGAGCGGGATCAACTGGTGGTCCGGGCTGCGGGTCTCAAAATGTCCATCGCCAGCCTTGATGCGCTTATGGATGGCAAGGATCAGCCGGATTTTGGCTCCCTGTTTCACTCCTATCCCAATCTGGCAAATTCCCAATACAACGTCTTCTTGTCTGAAAAGACCCGCATTGAGCGAGAGGAAGCCAAGTTTGCTTCCCAGGTGGTTCGGCGCAAGGCCGAATGGCACGCCGCTGTTGCCGAACAGAAAAGCGTCAACAAGCGCGCCGAGATCGCCAAAGAGCAATTTGTCATGCTCGAAAATCTGCTCAAGCAGCAATATGCCTCCCGCCGGTCCGTCCTCGAAGCGCAGGCCTCGCTGGAAGAAGCGCGGTCCCGGCTCTATGTGCTGGATGGCAAGATCGCGACCACACGGGAACAGGTGACTGAAGCGGAAATCCAGTTGGAAGAAACCCGCGCGTCCCTGCGCAGCGAGCTGGCAAAGGAACGCTCCAAGAGCGCCACGGAACTGGCAGAACTTGACCGCCTTCTGACCAAGCAGCAAGACCGGGTCGAAAGCCTTGATCTCGTTGCGCCGACCAGCGGTCTGGTTCAGGAACTGGCGGTCAACACCGTGGGTGCGGTGGTGCGCTCGGGTGAAGTCGTTGCCCGGATCGTGCCAGATGATCGCAAGATCCTCGCCGAAGTGCGCGTTCAGCCAAAGGATATTGGCCACATCCATGAGGGAGCGAATGCCAAGATTACGGTTTCGACTTTCGATCCCTATGTCTTTGGCACCATCGAAGGACAGGTCAAGACGATCTCAGCCACATCCTTTGAGGATGAGCAGGGTCAGCCCTATTTCAAGGTGCATGTCTCGCTTGACAAGAATGAACTGTCTCATGGCGACAAGACCTATCCGGTTCTGCCGGGCATGGTGGTGACGGCGGATATCGTGACGGGCAGAAAGTCTCTCGCACGCTACCTCCTGAAGCCGGTCTATCGGTCAATGGACATCGCCTTCTCCGAGCGCTAACGCTGAATTTAAAACTCCGCATTTAGCCCTTGTTAACCATAAAACCCTAATAGTGATAGGGAGTTGGTAAGCAAATTGATCGGGGCGGTGACCCTCAACGGGACACCAGATGGCACAGATGTGCCGCCTTCGTGCTTCTTTGGGTCAAGAGTAGAGCAGTCATGAAGCTGATACACAGCAACACGGGATCGGAGCTTTGCTTCAGCGCGACTGCGACGGGAATCAGCCGTGGCGTGCGGACCTGTCTGGTCTTGGCTGCGATCATTGCGCCCCTCTTGGGTGCGGCAACAGCCAGAGCCGACAATCTCGCCCAAATGCTTTACGACGTCTATGACAACAATCCCGACATTCGGGCTCAAGAGGCAGCGCTCGAAGCGAGCAGGGCAAGCACCCGCAAGGCAGCATCGGCCTATGCCCCCAAGATCAATGCGACAGCGGGGCATTCCATGGTTGAAGAGCGCCTCAAGGCCGGCGGACGCACCAGAACCCGAACAACGCAATATGGCTTGAGCGCGAGCCATCGTCTGTTCAATGGCTTCCAGAACCGCAACAACCTGATCAGCTCCAAATATACGGAACGTTCAAGCCTTTATCAGGTCCGCAACAAGGAGCGCCAGATCCTGCTCGAAGCGGTCAAGGCCTATATGGACGTCTTTGCCGCGCGCAAGATGATCAATCTGCGGCGTCGGTATCTGACCAATCTGCTCGATCAGCAGCGCGGCACCAAGGCACGCATTCGTGCCGGAGAACTGACCCGCACCGATCTGTCCAAAACCGACGCACTGATTTATCGCGCACGCGCCTCGCTGGAGGGAGCATCGGCTGATCTGGGGGCTGCCGTTGGTCGCTACGAATCGTTGGTGGGATACAAACCGGCGGAATTGATCTTCCCTCAGATGCCAGTCAGCCACTTGCCGCAGACGGTTGAGGAAGCAGAGCGCAAGGCCCTGCAGATGCATCCCGATTTGCGCGCCTCCCGCGCAAGCGTCAAGGCGTCGGAATATGCGGTCAAGTCCGCACAAGGAGCGTTTCTGCCGACGCTTGATGTGAGCGGCGAAGTCAACCGCAACTATGCCTCGAGTCATGCGGAAACCAACAAGGCGGAAGGTGCCTTCTCCCTTCGTCTCAGCCTGCCGATTTTTGACGGAGGGGCACGGATGGCCGATGTCCAGAAGGCGCGTGCCCTGCGCGATCAGCAGAAATACGCCTCCCACGCACTGTCAGCGCGCATCAAGGCCGACGCCAGAGAGCAGTTTCTCAGGAACCGTGCAGCACAGGTCGCCTTGAAGCAGGCCTCCGCCGAGGTTCGCGCCGTACGAGACCTCTTGCGTGGCATCAAGATCGAGGAAAAGGCGGGGCAACGGTCCTTCTTGGACATCCTTGATGCGGAGGTGTCGTTGCTCGATGCTCAAGAGCTGGAAATCTATTCCAAGGCCGATTCGGTGATCGCGATCTACAGTTTCCTGGCGGCCACAGGCCAGTTGACAGTGTCAGGTGCGCGCAAGGCACAGTTGCAATATGCACCGGAAGCTGTTGCTGCGATTGCGCGCGCGGAACAGATGAACCGACCTAAGTCCCAGAAAGTAAAGACAACCGGGCCGCGCAAATCTGATGATCCCTGGAGCGGATTGCGCTAGCCATATCGGGCAGCCTCCTCAAGCTTCATTTTTCATTAACGATGACGCGATCTTTTGCCTCCAAAACGGGTCAGCACCGAGTACGTTCCTCTCGCTTTAACTTCTTCTAACTAGAATACGACGAGATTCAAAGACGACCGTATCCAGGGGGGACGGGCGGACGACTTGGGGCGAAAAATGGCACTTATTCTGATCGTTGACGATCAAAATACCAATAGACAGATTTATTCCCAAATTGCACGGCGAATAGAGGACGGAACGGATGTTGTGACCTGCGCGGGCTCGCATGATGCCCTCAAATGGCTTGATCACAATGACCCGGATCTGATTCTGACCGACTTCAACATGCCCGGCATGCATGGAGACGATTTCATTGGTCAAATCAGAGCCAATCCTCGCTTCGCCGATGTTCCGATCATTGTTGTGACCGTGTTCGAGGACCGCAATCTCAGACTGCGGGCGCTTGATGCCGGAGCGACGGATCTGTTGATCAGTCCTGTTGACCATCGGGAATTCGTTGCCCGAGCCCGAAATCTTCTCAAGATGCATCGTCAGAGTCAGGTGCTGTCGAACCGGGCCAGTTCGCTTCTGGAGTCTCTCAAGAAAAGCGAAAGCATTCTTGCCTGGACCCAGCGCGAGAACGAAAGCCGCCTCGTCAACGTGATCAACACCCTGCCGGTGATGGTCAGCGCCACGGATGTTGATGGCTGTTTCCTCTTCATGAATTCCAACAAGGCGAATTATCTGGGCTTGAAAGCCGAGGACGTGGTTGGCCGCTCCTGTACCGAGGTGTTGGGTGAGCAGGTTGCTGAGCGGAACACCGCAATCGATCAACTGGTCATCGCCTCGGGCACTGATTTGCGTTCCTTCGAGGAGGAAATCGTCAGTAGCAAGGGCACGCGAAAGATCTTCATGACCACCAAAAGTCCGCTTATCGAAGGCAAGCGGGTGATCGGTGTGGTAACGTCGTCGCAGGACATCACGGATCGCAAGGCTGCTGAAACGCACTTGCATCACATGGCCCATCACGATGGTTTGACGGGCCTTGCAAACCGGTCGCTTCTGCGCGACCGGGTCGACCGCGAAATCGGACGCTGCCGCCGCGGTGATGGCCGCTTTGCATTGCATCTGATCGATCTGGACGGTTTCAAGCAGGTCAATGATGTGCACGGCCACGCAACCGGGGATGAGCTGCTGGTTCGGGTTGGTGAACAATTGCGCAATGTTGCCAGTCCGAATGATCTGGTTGCGCGTTTGGGCGGCGATGAATTCGCCATCCTTCAGACCAACGTCAAGAATGACACGCATGTCGAACAGTTGGGCCAGGCAATCACCAACGCGATGCCTGATGCGATCTCGCTTATCGACCTGTCGACCAGTGTGACAGCGTCCATCGGCATTGCCGTTCATCCCGAGGATGGCAATTCCTTCGAAAAGCTGATGAGCAATGCCGATCAGGCCATGTACAAGACCAAGGCGGCGAGTGGCAATGGTTTTTGTCTTTATGCCACCAATCTCGATGCCCGTGCCGAAGCGGAGCGCCGCGTCGACGATGCCCTTAAGGCCGCGCTTGACGATCGGCGCTTCGAGTTGCTCTACCAGCCACAAGTGGACCTGAAAAGCGGCGACATATGCGGCTGCGAAGCCCTGTTGCGCATGCGGGGTGAAGACGGGGCGCTGATCGCACCAGCGGACTTCCTCGCCCGTGCCGAACGCAACGGCATGATCATGCCGATCAACGAATGGGTGATCTATGAAGCCTGCCGTCAGGGGGCCGAGTGGCACTCCAAGGGCTATACGGACTTCACCATCGGTGTAAACCTGTCTCCCGTTCAGTTCCAGCGCCAGTCTGTGCCGCTTCTGGTCGCCCGGATCCTCGCAGAGACCGGTATGCCGGCCCATTGCCTCGATCTCGAATTGACCGAAAGCATCGTGCTGCATGATCGCAAGCAAGTCGCGCAGCAGCTCAGTCAATTGCGCACGCTGGGTATCAAGATTTCGATTGATGATTTCGGGACAGGATGTTCCTCGCTGTCCTACGTCAAGCATTTCCCTGTCGACCGGCTCAAGATCGACCAGTCGTTCGTGCGTGACATGCTCAAGAACCCGTCTGACACGGCCATCGTACGTGCGACGATCAATCTGGGCCATTCACTGGGGCTGGAAGTGATCGCAGAAGGCGTTGAGGATAGGGCTGTTGCCAACGCTTTGCTGCTTGAGCATTGCGACAGAGCGCAAGGCTACTATTTCTCCCGCCCCGCGCCCGCCGATGAGTTCGAGCAGGCCATGCAGAAACAACTCAGATATGGCACCAGATTGGTCGAGAGCTTGCAGGAGCCGGCCTGATCATGACAATCCGGTTTGTTTCCCGCCCTCTTGATGGGTTGAAAGCGTTGCATCTGCGTCTGGCGGCCCGAGAGGATACTGAGCACACGGCGATCTTCTATCGCTATGGCATCATTGCGGCCACCTATGCGCTGGTCGCTTTCGGTCTGACCGTGAACAATGAAACAGCGACCCTGTTTCACGACGACATGCTCATTGCGATCCCGTTTTATGTTGCGGTGCTGACGTTGCAACTGGGGCATTTGCTGTATTCTCCCGGCGTCTCGATGGTTCGCCGTGGCGTGTCCCTCATCAATGATCAGTGGATGCTCTACTTTGCGACCTATACGCTGGGACCAGATGGCACGGGCCTTTACCCTTTCTACTACTGGCTTATCTTTGCGGCTGGATTTCGCTATGGCCCAACCTATCTGCTGATTGCTGCACTGACGTCCGTTCTTTGCCTTGCGAGCCTCTTCACCGAATTTGGTCTGTGGCAAAGCAGTCCCGTTGTCTGCATCGTCCAGATTGGCGGCATTATCGCGCTCTCGGCGGCGGTCTCATCATTCCTTCGAACAATCCGGGAGGCCATCAAGGGGGAACAGCGCGCCAGCAAGGCAAAGTCGCGGTTTCTTGCGAGCATTTCCCATGAAGTTCGCACACCGCTGAATGCCATCAACGGCTTGAGCGATCTTCTGTGCGACACAAAGCTCAATGCGGATCAGAGACGGATGGTCTCGACCATTTCCGAATCCGGCAATTCGCTTCTTGTGCTGATCAATCATCTGTTGGATTTGTCGCGCGCCGAAAGTGGCAAGATGCCTGAACATCTTGAGGATTTCGACTTTTACGCCATGTTTGGGCGTATCCACCGCCTGTTTCGCCTTGAGACATCCCAAAAGGATCTCCAGTTCAACATCCATGTCGATCCGGCCATGCGCAGATTCTATCGGGGCAATGGCCGTTTCATTGAAGACATTCTGATCAACCTGATCGGAAACGCGGTCAAGTTCACGGAAAATGGCAGCATCACGGTGCGCGCTTCCCTGCTTCGGGCGGGCGAGCAAATGCAACGGGTTCGCTTGGAAGTGATCGACACAGGCCTCGGCATAGATGCCGCTGCCCATGACCGCATTTTCGAGAGCTTCACCCAATCCGACGACGGCATCATGAACAAGTATGGCGGCTCCGGTCTCGGTCTTGCCCTGTGTCAGCAATATGCCCAGCAGATGGGGACGCGCATCCGTCTCTCCTCCCAGCTCGGTACGGGCAGCACCTTTTGGGTCGATCTGCCCCTTGATCCGGCGCAGAAATACAGCGAGATCGTTCGGCAGGGCAAGAACTCCGCTGGTCGCGGGCTCGCTCTGGCCTTGGTGACCGAAGACTGGCACCTCAGGATGTCCGTGCGTTCCAGCCATCCGTTCAGTCATCATTTCACCGCTCTCGAACCCGCTGTCACCGAAATGGTTCGCCTGTGCCGGACCGAAGGCGTCGCCCCTCTGCTGTTGGTTGATCGCCGATCCTATCCCCACTCGCTCCCGGCCCTGAATGAAGAGATCTCGCACCTCCTGGCTGGCCAGCAGGTCAGTGTGGTGTGGGTTTGCAAGGACAGCGAGGATCCTGCCGAATTGACGCGCACTGCGCCCGAGTTGGGCATGGCCTATCTGCATCGGCGTGACGTTCAACTGCGGCTGGAGACTCTCTTGCGTCTGGCCGCAAATCTTTATGACAGTCAGGAAAAACGGCAACCGGTTGAAAAGTGCCTTGATGGCCAACAGTTGCGCATTCTTGTCGCCGATGACAATCGCACCAACCAGATGGTCATTGAGCGGATGCTTCAGACACTGGGACATCAGGTGGAGTTGGTCTCCGATGGCGAACTGGCGCTCAGACGCCTCTCCGATGAGGTCTTCGACCTTGTCTTTCTTGATATCAACATGCCGCTCCTGAACGGGCTTGAAACTTCCGAGCGATATGTCCGACTTGCCAACCAGCGCGGCCTGACCGTGCGACCCAATATTCTGGCGCTAACTGCGGACGCATCACCCGAAATGGAAAAACGGTGCCAGCAATCCGGGATGGTTGCCTGTCTGCACAAACCCATTGATCGCGCGAAGCTCAAGGTGCTGCTTGATCTTTATGGCCCCAAGCCCGAATGCGAACTCCAGATCGAAGAGGAACACGAGATGCTCCAGTCAAACAGATCAGATGATGGAAAACTCCTGTCCGAACAGACCCTGATGGATTTGAAGGATTTGGGTGGAGAAGAGTTCGTCGTCCAACTGGCCCATCAATTCACCGAGGACGGTATCGACGCTCTCAAACACCTCAATGAAGCGGTGAAAGACTGCGATGATGCCGAATTCCGCGACAGAGCCCATGCGTTGCGGTCCGCTGCGGCCAACGTCGGCGCTCAGGCGGTTTTCCGGCTCTGCCTGTCATGGCGGCACATGTCAGCCGCTGAGCTTCACGAGGAGGGCGGCGATCACGTGCTGGAGCTTGCCAACGACATGCGTCTGTCGATTGAGGCGCTGGAAGACATGCTGAATGTCGCACTTCCCAAGCCGGACATGGCTGGCTACGCGGGGCGTGAAGACAGGATCGCAGTCGCCAATTGATGCGAATTCAATAAGATTGCTTGACGCTGAAAGCCTGCGTCGGCTATTGCGGTGAGCCAATCGGTCAGACGCGCCCTAGCTGTTGCACCATCGCAATGAGCGTGCTGCACGGCTCGTTTGATGACCGGCGGTCCCATACCAGCAACGAGCCTCATGACCAGCATTTCAGAACAGACACCGCAATCCAATCCAGAGCAATCCGGGCCTCAGAGCAAAGACATCTGGGATGCAATCATCATTGGTGGCGGTGCGGCCGGTCTCATGGCGGGTCTGACGGCAGCGCAGCGGGGGCGGCGTGTTCTGGTCTTGGATCACGCTCGAAAGCCAGCGGAGAAAATCCGCATCTCGGGCGGTGGGCGGTGCAATTTCACCAATCTGGGCACCACCGAGAAGAATTTCCTTTCTGCCAATCCCCGCTTCTGCATTTCCGCCTTGCGGGGCTTCAAGCCGCAAGATTTCCTCGCCATGGTCGAAGCGCACCGGATTGCCTGGCATGAAAAGGCATTGGGTCAGCTTTTCTGTGATGACAGCGCCCAGCAGATCATCGACATGCTGCTCGACGAGCTGTCGGGAGCCGGCGGCAAACTGCGCCTCGGGATCGATGTGAAGATGGTAGAGAAAAGCGATGACCTCTACCACGTCGCCACTTCTCGCGGCACCGAGTTTTGCCGCTCGTTGGTGATTGCAACGGGCGGAAAGTCGATCCCCAAAATGGGGGCAACCGGCTTTGGCTATGACATTGCCCGGCAATTCGGCCTTGATCTTCAATCAACCCGCGCCGCATTGGTTCCCTTCACCTTTTCAGAAGTGGACAAGGCGTGGTCCGTTCCTCTTTCGGGGCTGTCGGTGGATGCCGAAGTGCGGTTCGGCAAGGTGACTTTCCGGGAGGGCTTGCTCTTCACGCATCGCGGACTGTCGGGGCCGTCCATTCTTCAGATTTCGTCCTACTGGTCCGAGGGCAAGTCTGTGAGCATCAATCTCGCCCCCGATGGCGATGCCCTCGCCACATTGCAGGAGGCGCGCATGTCTCGCCCCAAGCAGGATGTTGCAACGGTTCTGGCAACCGTCCTCCCCAAGCGTCTTGCCAAGGCCATCTGCGAGCGCGAAAAGATCAGCGGCAACATTGCTCAGCTCGGAGACAAGGCCTTGCGCAGGCTTGATGAGTGCGTTCACCGCTGGCAGGTGAACCCGATCGGAACAGAGGGCTATCGCACCGCTGAAGTGACGCTTGGCGGGGTCGACACCCGCGCCCTGTCGCAAAAGACCATGGAAGCACGCGACGTACCTGGCCTTTATTTCATCGGTGAGGTGGTGGACGTGACTGGTCAGCTCGGAGGCTATAATTTTCAGTGGGCCTGGGCCAGCGGTCGCGCCGCCGGCTTGGCCCTTTGAGCGTCTGCCGAGCGAAGGTTTGACGACAGTTGTGCTAGGCTTGCCCAATCGAATCGCATGGTGAAACTATCCAACAGGGTCCCTCATGAGCAGAATGATCGAACCGGACATCACCGCCCCGGTGGATGGCCGTCAGTCGCAAAGAGCCATGGAAATCCAGCGCGGGACGAGCCGCCTTTTGCGCCGCCACGGTTTTGTCTGTTTGCCGGAAATGACACTGAAGTCAGGCAGGCGGGCCGATCTGTTCGGGATCAACAACAAGGGCGAGGTCTGGATCATCGAGATCAAATCCTCGGTCGCCGATTTCCGGGCAGACAACAAATGGCCCGACTATTGGGACTTCTGTGATCGACTGTTCTTTGCCACCAATCAGGAAACGCCAGCGGATATTTTCCCTCAGGAGGCCGGGCTGATCATAGCCGATGCCCACGGTGCGGAAATCGTGCGCCATGTGGAAGAGCAGAAACTGGCTGCGGCCAGACGCAAGGCAGTCACCTTGCGCTTTGCCCAGTTGGCCGCTGCCCGGCTGCATGCCATTCACGATCCGGGCGTGCCGGTCCATATCGAACCCAACAAATTGTAGAGTGCGCAGCAGGACCGGATGAGCAGTCTGATCGTCAGGATGGCCTAGCGCGGGGCGCGTTTGGCCAGAATGCGTTGCAATGTCCGGCGATGCATGTTGAGCCGACGGGCGGTCTCTGACACGTTGCGGTCACACATTTCATAGACCCGCTGGATATGCTCCCACCGGACCCTGTCGGCCGACATCGGGTTTTCCGGCGGTTCGGCCTTGGCTGCACTCTCATTCATCAGTGCAGCATAGATATCGTCGGCATCCGCCGGTTTGGCGAGATAATCGACGGCACCCAGCTTCACGGCGGTGACAGCGGTCGTGATGTTGCCGTAGCCAGTCAGCATGATCGTGCGTGCATCGGGATTGGCTGCGCGGATCGCCTCGATCACATCAAGTCCGTTGCCGTCTCCAAGGCGCATGTCCACCACCGCATAACGCGGAGGCTCCTGTTTTACCAACGCCAGGGCTTCTGCAACGGTATCAGCTGACTGGATGGAAAGGCCTCGGCTTTCCATCGCTCGCGCCAGCCGTATAAGAAATGGTCGATCATCATCAACCAGCAACAGGTAGCCCGTCTGGGCGCTCACGGCTTGTTCGATTAGTGTCATTTGCTGGTCCTGTTTGCTTTGCCTTTCTACCCACATGGCCTGTTTGCCGTCACAGGGGGTGTGGCAATCGGTCTCGCCCTTTTAATCTAGCATCAAACTTACTTCTTTTATTGATCTGTCTCAAGCGCGGACCTAGGCCAAAGTATATCGATCATTGCTCCACTGTTTTCAAAAGTATTGTTCGACTGGAGCGCGGTTTTGGATCCATTTCGGTTGGCGATACTCACTTTTCCACCAGTTCGTTCGAGCAATGTCTTGGCGATGAAGAAGCCAAGGCCCAACCCGCCACCGCTGAAGCTTGCACCAGAGTGTCCTTTTGTCGCCGGGTTGGCAAGGGCCGCCCGGGCCGTTCTTGTGCGATTGCTGCGCGTCGTAACGAAGGGATCGCCCAGATGTTTCATGATCTCTTCAGAAAAACCCGGTCCATCGTCAGATATCCGGATCAAGACGTTGCTTTCACCCCAATGCGCGGTGACTTCAACGCGACTATGGGCAAATTCCACCGCATTCTCGATAAGGTTGCCAAGCCCGAACAGAATGCCGGGGTTGCGCCAGACCACCGGTTGTCGGGCAAGATCGTCGGGAAAGACCTGTTCGATCTCAACACCCATAGTCTCGAAAGGCTCCACGATCTCACAGATCAGGCTGGTGATGCGCATTTTGGTGAAATTGTTGTGCTCGTCGCCCGAAAGCGAGCGCAATTTGCCAAGGATATCCCGGCATCGCTCGGCCTGCGTTCGCAAAAGCACCATATCCTCATGCAACGGATCATCCGGGCTGAGATCGCGCTCCAGCTCTTTTGCGACCAGCTGGATGGTCGACAACGGGGTGCCCAATTCATGCGCTGCGGCGGTTGCCAGCCCGTCAAGGTTGGTTAAATGCTGCTCGTTTGCCAGAACCAGCTCGGTGGCCGACAATGCATTGGCAAGCATGTGCCCTTCCTTGGCAATGCGAAACGTGTAGATGCTCATGAAACCCATGGTCAGGATGAGGGCAATCCAGATCCCTGCCATATACAACACCGGCATGGTGGGCGGCCTGTGCCCGACCCATGGCAGGGGCTGGTGAAAGATCACAAGTGCAGTCGCAATGATCGTGATGAGACAGGCCAGAAACACGGTATAGCGTGGCGGCTGCATCGTCGCAGAGACCACCGCCGGGACGAGCAGAAGAAGGGAAAAGGGGTTTTGCAGACCGCCGGTCAGATACAAAAGGCCACCCAGTTGCGCCGTGTCATAGGCAAGCAGCCCTGTTGCGGGCAGGGGAGAGAGCCGCACGCTCTTGCGGAATTTGGCCTGCAGATAGAGATTGAGCCCCGCCGAGAGGCCGACCAACGCAAGACACAGCACCGCGTCGAAATCATAGCCAAGCCCCAACCAGACCAGCACCACGGCAATCGCCTGCCCCAGAATAGCGAGCCAACGCAGGCGCACCAGCGTATCGAGCTTGATTTGCAAAGTGGCAAATTCCGAGGTGGGGAGGGGGGAGAAGTCCATTTGGGAAGGCTTTGGAATGCATGACAGTTAAACGGCGATGAAGCAAGCAACTTGCTTGGGAGGCTATAGTGTCACCATCAAGACAGGCAGTGCAAGTCCGGCTAACCGGTTTGCTCAGATGTTTATGTTGCAATGCAGCATAAAGTGTGTTGCAATAGGAAGGACGAGGCGTTTCTTAGCCAAAAGGCCTAGGTTATCCGCCTGTTTCGACGGTTGGGTGGCAATTACAATATTGCCATGCACAATCAACGAAGACGCAGACGCAGACGCGGCTGTTCAGGGGAGCCGATCACGACCCCGAATGCTTGCAAAGCTTGATCGGCTATCCTGCGCGATTGACAACGGACATGATGGAAAACGCAATGACAAATCGCCCATTTTCTTACGGCGCTTGGTTTGACCCGAACAAGTTCGATCTCAATGCGTTCGATCCCAAGACCCTGTTCTCTGGTCTGCCTTTCTATGATGCCTTCGATTTCAGCGACATGACGGAGCTGGACATGTCCATGCTTCCCATGCCCGTTTACCAGATGTACGAGTGGAACCATGCGATGCTCAGTCCATGGCGGGCTGCGGCCGATGCAACGCGGGTCTTCATGCAAAACCCGGTCAACCCGCTCTCCCAAACGCCATGGGGCAAGACGATGGCCGCCGTGGCAGAGCTGTTCGAGCGCACCACACGCCGCTATGGCAAACCCGAATTCGGCATTCATGAGGTCTCGATCGATGGTCAGGCGACCTCGGTGCATGAAAAGACCGTCTGGCGTCACCCCTTCTGCAATCTCATCCATTTTGAGCGGATGCTGCCTGCCGGACACGGCAAGGACCCCAAGCTATTGATCGTCGCGCCGATGTCTGGCCACTATGCAACGCTTCTGCGCGGCACGGTCGAGACGATGCTGCCCAATCACGAGGTATACATCACCGATTGGATCGATGCCCGCCTCGTGCCGTTGCAGGACGGCGAGTTCGGGCTCGATGACTATATCGACTATATTATCGACATGCTGCATTATCTGGGACCCAACACTCATGTCATGGCTGTTTGCCAGCCTTCTGTGCCAGTCATGGCTGCGGTTGCTCACATGAACGCGGCAGATGATCCGCGGACACCGGCATCCATGATCCTGATGGGCGGCCCGATCGACACGCGCATTTCGCCCACCGCCGTCAATGATTATGCCAACAGCAAGGGCATCGACTGGTTCCGCAACAATGTCATCCTGCCCGTTCCCTTCCCTCATGCCGGTTTTGGCCGGCGGGTTTACCCCGGTTTTCTGCAATTGGGCGGCTTCATGGGCATGAATCTGGATCGCCATGTCAGCGCCCATCAGGAATTTTACAATCATCTGGTGGTTGGGGATGGCGACTCGGCCGAGAAGCATCGTGACTTCTATGACGAATATCTCGCGGTCATGGACATGACTGAGGAATTCTATCTCGAGACGTTGCAAACTGTCTTCATCGAGCATGCCCTGCCTGATGGCAAGATGACCTATCGCGGCAACCGCATTGACGCGTCAGCCATCACCAAGACCGCCTTGATGACGATTGAAGGCGAAAAGGACGACATCACCGGCACCGGCCAGACCAAGGCCGCTCATGCGCTGTGTTCCGGATTGGAAGAGGCGATGAAGGTTCATTACGACCAAGAGGGCGTCGGACATTATGGTGTCTTCAACGGCTCACGCTTTAGGTCCGAGATTGCGCCGCGTGTTTCCGATTTCATCCGCACCCATGATCAAGAGCGCGCATAGCGCAGACATCAAGGCCACAGTCTCTGTTTCCCTTAGCCGCGATTAGCCATGGTCTATGGCTGATGCGCCGATCGCTATCGGAGCCTGTTCTGCTTGTTCGGGTTGTGGCTTGCGGGCCGGCGGCGTCGATTGGGCCTGATTGTCATCGAATATCATCCGGGCCGACTGGATTTCGGCATGGTGGTGAAACACCCAATCCCCCAGCGCCATGATTGGCTCGGCGAAGGAATGGCCAAGATCGGTCAAGGCATATTCCACGGCGGGTGGCACAGTCGGATGAACCGTCCGGCTCACCAGTCCATCCCGTTCCAGTGTTCTGAGAGTCAGCGTCAGCATGCGCTGCGAAATGCCGGCAACCGAACGTTTGAGGACGCTGAAGCGCATCGGGCCATCCCTGAGCATGATGATCACCAGCACGGTCCATTTGTCACCCAGCCGCGAGAGCAATTCGCGCACCGTGCTGCATTTGGCGTGATCATATTGTTTGTTCATGCGCCTTCCTCCGTCGCCATTCTGTAACTAGGTATCAAATTTGTGCCTGCTTGCATGGATGTTGTGGTTCCGTATATAGGCATAGTTACGAATAGTTACCACGGGCTGCTTCCTCCCGCCAGCCCATGAGCGATGGCCAACGGCCATGAGCACAAAGCGAAGAAGGCAAAGACGTGTATATTGAAAAACTGAACTGGCGCTATGCTGCCAAGAAAATGAATCCCTCCAAACCAGTCCCGCAGGAAAAGGTTGATCGCATTGTAGAAGCGGTGCGCCTCGCGCCGACCTCAAGCGGACTGCAGCCGTTTGAGCTTCTGGTGATTACCAATCCCGAGCTGCGCGCAAAAATCTGCGAAGCCGCCTATGGTCAGGCCCAGATCACCGATGGGTCTCATTTGCTGGTCTTCGCCGCTTGGGACAACTACACGGCGGATCGGATCAACGGCATGTTTGATCTGGTGAACGAAGAACGCGGGTTCGCCGATGAAGGTTGGGAAGCCTATCGTCAGCGGCTCCTTGCAGGCTATGTGCCGCGTGATGAGGCCGTGAATTTCGAGCATACGGCCCGTCAGGCCTATATTGGTCTGGGGGTCGCCTTGATGGCCGCGGCCTTTGAAGAGGTGGATTCCACCCCGATGGAAGGCTTTGATGCAGACAAGCTTGATGAGATCCTCGATCTGAGGGCCCGCGGTTTGCGCTCGGTCAGCATTCTGCCGCTTGGCTATCGCGATAAAGAAGGCGACTGGCTGGTCAATCTGAAAAAGGTTCGTCGGCCTTCTGAGGATTTTGTCACGACGCTCGATTGAGCTTCTTGGCGTATAACATCAGATAAAGTGGCAACAAGCCCCGGATCCAGTCCGGGGCTTTTTTGTTGCAAAAAGCGACGGGAAGGGCGGAAAACTGCTTGAGCAGCGAAAGGTCGCATGGTTTCTCCCGCTTTGGGATGGGAATTGCCGCGATCTTTTTTCCAAAGGAACTGCGACAAAATCGCGATTTGGACCAGATTTCGATCAAAATAGCCCTCTTGACGGAGCAACGGTAAGATTGGCTGCGATTTCAAGAGTGAAAGGGTGAAATAAATTTCAAACAAATTCTCTTGAACACGGATGAATACTTCACCACCTCTTGCAGTGTGAGAGCGCATCGGGTTTTGAAAAAGGCGAAGACTCGAAACTCGATGTAGAAAATGAATGTAATTCCAACCGAAAGGAAGACAATGTCACAGATTAGAGCTGCCAAGTCATCTTGGAAAATCCAGCATGTGGGTTTGATGATACTTGGTTTTGTTTTCTTCTGGCCGCTTGGTCTTGCTATGTTGGCCTACATGATCTGGGGTGAAGAAATGCGAGAACTTTTCAAGGATTTCAAAACACGAGTGGACCAGGAGTTCAAAGGATCGAAATGCGGCCAGCGTCACAGACACTATCGACGCGGCGGTTTCGAACCGACGGGCAATGTGGCCTTTGACGAATATCGCAAGGCAGAACTGCAGCGTCTCGAAGAGGAACGTCGCAAGCTCGAAGCAGAACGGGCTGAATTCGAAGACTTCCTCACCGAACTGCGGCGCGTGAAGGACAAGGAAGAGTTCGACCGCTTCATGGCGGCGCGGCACAATTCCAATCCAACCGCTCCGTCCGAAGGGGCCCCCTATAACGATCAGGGAGCATAACCTTCGGCGAAAGCCACCCAAGTCCTTGTCTCAAGGCACACACCATATGAACAAAAGGGCGGGACCTTGACTCCCGCTTTTTGTTTGTCTGCAGTGCGGTTGTGCCGCTCTGCCATCGCCAGCTATTCATTTCGCTCATGCAACAGATGAGCCACCGGCGTATTCTTCCTACTTGCAAAATTTGCAGAAAAGAGCCATTTTCTTTTTGGTCCGTACAGAATGCATCTTTGCAGTGTCTGTAAGGGCCTTGTTCTCGGGGCGGGGTGAAAGTCCCCACCGGCGGTAAAGGAGCCTGTCTCTGAAGCCCGCGAGCGCATTCTTGCTCTCCGCAAGGATGGTCAGCAGATCCGGTGTGATTCCGGAGCCGACGGTTACAGTCCGGATGAAAGAGAATGTGACAGCCACCAATCCCTTGCCGAAAATCCGGCGAGCGCGAAGACCTGTCATTTCGTCCTGATTCACTTTGGCTGTGCTCGCCATGCCTTTTGCTGGCAGCCTTTTTTCGGAAAGCGAAATGAATCAGATTTCCCAAACTGCACTTCCTCAGCCGCCGCTGATCAATTCGGGCGCCTTTATGGGCGCCATCTACATGATCTGTGCCGGTTTATCCTTTGCGTTGGTCAATCTGGCCACGCAATATCTGACCATGAGTCTTGGCGTGACCTCGCCCGTTGTTGCCTTCGGGCAATATTTTGCTGCTCTGCTCTTCAGCCTGCCATGGCTGTTGAAGGTGGGGATCCGGGCGGCCCGCACCAATGCAACCGGCAAGCATTTGCTGCGTGTCATCTTTGCCGTGCTCGGGGTTCAGGCCTGGGTCGCCGGGCTTGCGCATGTGCCGATCTGGCAGGGCATTGCGCTCATCATGACGTCACCTTTTTTTGTCACCCTTGGTGCGCATCTGATCTTGAAAGAGAAAATCGGCATCCATCGCCTCGCCGCGACGATTCTCGGCTTTGTCGGTGGCATGATCATTCTGGCGCCGTGGTCCGATAGCTTCAGCTTCTATGCCCTTTGGCCCGTGGTGGCCGCCATCTTCTGGGCGGGCACATCCCTGTTGACCAAGACCCTGACAGGAAACGAGGCGCCCGAAGCGGTTACCCTCTATCTGCTGTTGTTCATGACGCCGTTCAATGGATTGCTCGCCGTTGGCAGCGGCTTTGCCATGCCGGGCATGGATGCCATAGCGATCATTGGTCTGTCGGGCTTTTTCGTGCTGCTGTCTCAATGGCTGATCGCCCGCGCCTATTCGAGCGCCGATGCCGCCTATGTACAGCCCTTCGATCACGTCAAGTTGCCGTTCAATGTTGCTGCTGGCTGGATCGCCTTTGGCTTTGCGCCAGTCGGACAATTCTGGCTCGGGGCATTGCTGATCGTTGCCGCCTCCCTCTACATTTTGCATCGAGAGACACGCCTCTATCGAGGACCTACGGGAGCAGCAGCTGCTGCAATCTGATAATGCAAAAAGGCCCGCTGAGCGGGCCTTTTTCTCGTTTGGCGGTAGTCAAACACGATCAGTCAAACAGCATCAGTGGATCCGACGTGCCAGTCCAGAAGCCGCTTTCCGGCTTCTTGGCCGTTACTTCAATCTCGATCTTCATTTCAGGGCGCAACAACTCGCAGATAATCAGAGTTGCTGCGGGTCGGATGTCACTCAGATATTTGCCGAAAATGGGAAAAGCCTCGTCCGCATAGGCGCGGGATGTCACGAAATAGCGGATGCGGACAATGTCCGACAGCTCGAAACCGGCCTCGCCAAGGGTTTTCTTGATCGTCGAAAAACAATTATGCGTCTGCGCCGTCAGCGTTTCCGGCATGACCATCGTATCATAATTATACCCGGTCGTGCCGGATACGAAGCACCAGTCTCCATCCACGATTGCCCGGCTGTAGCCTGCTTCGGCTTCCATGCTCGACCCTGTCGAAATCATCTGGCGAACCATGTCCCGCTCCTTCTGTTCTTCGCAATCTTAGTCGCTATAAGTAACCTCATCCCGCTTGACGAGCAAAGCCAAATCAAGGCCAATACAATCAACTTTGTTCCGCGGAGTTTCAACCGGTGAAGGGGGCTGCTTTGGTGCCGTTGCGCCAAAGGCAGGATCAGAACGACATGATTGGGCAAGATATGAGCAACGAGGCCGCTTTCTCTCTCGAAAGCCACTGGATTGATGACGGCAGCAAAACGGGACAGATGCACCTGTCATTGGCCTCCGCTGAAGGGCTTGAGCTCACCCCGCGGCACATCCTTGCGTTCACCGCGATAACCCGTATTCCGCCGGGCACGGATGTGACCGGAGCCCGGTTCGTCAGCCGCACGGCGAACTATCACGAACTGGCCCCGGAAAAGACCGTGATGGTTGGGCCGGATACGCCTTGGCGGATCAATATCCCGGTTCTGTCGCACCGGCCTGCTCATTGTACCGACGGTCCGAAATCCGCTTTCATCCTTTGCCCTGACGGCGAGACGATCCCGGTTGACTGCGCGCCGCTCGCCCCTGAGGGGGAGCAAGCTGCGCCCGCGGAACTGACGCGTGTCCACCCCGAAGCGGGCGAGGGGACCTGCCCCGAACGGCTGGGCCTGATACCCATGGCCAAGGAGGTGGCGGTAGAACGCTGGTCGGAAGTGGCTCCTGCGAGCTTGAGTGTCGCTGAGTGGAGCGAGGCGATCGAAACCGTCAATGCGCTGTTTGGGCGCATTTTCCCGAACGAATTCTGGCCTTTTCGGACCGATTCTGCCGGAGTGCTGCTGGAGGTTGTCGAAGCCTCGCCTGATGGGCTGAAATCGACGGAAGGCTATCGCCTCGACTTTTCACACGCCACCGTTACCCTCACAGCAACCGGCCCGGGCCTGCACTATGGCCTCATTGCTCTTGCCCAGATCTGGCGGGCCGCCCGCACCGAGCCGGAAAGCTTCCATTTTCCGCTTGAGGGGTATCTGTCCGATGAACCCGCTCATGATTGGCGCGGCATGCATCTGGATGTCTCCCGTCAGATCTACACCAAGGACTCCATTCTCGACTTTCTCGATCGGCTGGCATGGCACAGGCTCAACCGCTTCCATTGGCACCTGACCGACGACGAGGGCTGGCGCTTTGAAAGCAAACTCTACCCGCAACTCACCCAAGTCGGCGCATGGCGCGGCCATCGCTTGCCCCTGTTGCCCCAGCATGGCTCGGGGGCGGCGCGGCATGGTGGCTTTTTCAGTCAGGCAGACATCAAGGAGATCCTTGATCACGCCACCAGTCTCAGCATTGAAGTTGTGCCGGAGATCGACGTGCCGGGCCATTGTTACGCGGCGCTCGTCTCGGTTCCCGAGCTGGTCGATCCCAGTGCCATGGCGGGTGGGGTTTCGGTGCAGGGGTATGTCAACAATGCCCTCAATCCCGGATTGTCGGCCACATGGCAGTTTCTGGAGCGCATATTCGGGGAGCTCAGTGATCTCTTCCCCGGTCGCTATATCCATATGGGCGGCGATGAGGTGGCTGACGCGGCATGGGCCGGATCGCGTGCAGCAGAAAGCTGGGCCCGCGCCAAAGGCCATGTCGATGCTGCAGGCAATCCCGACAGCATGAAGATGCAGGCCGCGCTTTTGCGGTTCGTCTCCGACAGGCTCGTCTCGGCCGGTAAGGTGCCGATGGCTTGGGAGGAAGCCGCAAAGGGCGGCGGACTTGATCCGGAAGAGACAATCCTCATGGCATGGATGAAAGCGCAAAGCGGTCCAGAGCTCGTCGCCAAGGGCTACCGCGTCGTCATGTGTCCGGGTGAAGCCTATTATCTCGACATGGCCCAGTCGGATGATTGGCATGAGCCGGGCCTTAGTTGGGCGGGCACCTCTTCGCCGCAACAGACCTACGATTTCGATCCGCTGGCGGACTTTGACGATACCTCACGGGTCTTGGGGCTGCAGGGATGCATCTGGAGCGAAAATCTGGTGTCGCGCTCCTTGTTCAATCACATGGTTTTCCCGCGCTTTTCTGCCATTGCAGAGAGTGCCTGGACGCGACCCGAGCACAAACGCTGGCAAAGCTTTGCCGCGCGCCAGAGCCTGATCCAGACAATGCCGCCAACCGAAGGCTGACGGCATATCTCAAGGCTTGCGGACGGTGGATTGTCGCACGGTCTGGCGATAGCGCTTATCACTGCACCCGGTTGGTTTCATATTGCCCGGTTGAGCGATAGCTCCACAAATAGGTCGGAATCACCGCCTCGATGGCCATTGGATTGATGTCCAGTCCTTCGAAGGTGCGCCCTTCGGCCTTGGCAAGATCCGAGACCACATTGTCGAACTTGAGCAGTGTCACCTGATCGCTGGTCAGCGGCGGCGTCAAGGGGAGCCGCTCAAAGACCGATCCCATGGCATGGGCTGCCCAGAAAGGGATGGGCATCAACAGCCGCTGATGGTGTGTGACGGCCATCATCATTTCCAGCAATTCCTTGAAGGTCTTGACCTCCGGGCCGCCCAGTTCATAAGTGGCACCGGGCGTCAGCAATCCATCGACACCGCGCGCAATGACATTGGCGACATCGCCGACAAAGGCTGGCTGGAATTTCGTCTTGCCACCGCCGACCAGCGGTAGGAACGGCGAAAGCCGGCTCATTTCAGCGAATTTATTGAAGAAATTGTCTTCCGTGCCAATCAGCAGAGAGGGGCGCACGATCACCGCGCCGGGGACCGCTGAAAGAGCGGCGATCTCGCCGTTGGCCTTGCTCCGGGCATAGTCTGAGGGCGACTCCTCCGACGCGCCGATGGCGGAAATCTGAACCAGCTTTGAAATGCCAGCCCGGGCCGTCGCCTCGGCAATGGTCTGGGCTCCGATGTGCTGAACTGCGTCAAAGCTCTGCTTGCCGGCTTGATGCAGAATGCCGACCAGATTGACGACCGCCTCTGCGCCTTCAACAGCGCGCGCAACGGAGTTTGCATCCCGCAAGTTGGCCTGCATCGGCATGACTTGGCCGACATTTCCCAGCGGCTGCAGGAAGCCGGCAAGATCTGGCCGCCGCACGGCAACGCGAATCCGGTAGCCCTTGAGGGCCAGAGCTCGAACCACATGGCGCCCCAGAAAACCGGAGCCTCCGAATACCGTGACGATCCCGCCTGTAGACTTGTTCATCAATGTCTCCCTGTGCTCATTCTGGCGCTCGGCCTGTTCCCGTCCGTTGCATCCGTGAACACCATTATGCTCCACCATCTTGATACCTATCAGTGAAGACGAAAAAGGACTCATATTCAACCATTTCGCTGATAAAAGCGACGTTGATCTCAATGCATGGAAGCTTTTCCGGTGCGATCGGCCTGCGTATGAAGCGGTTGTGCGGGCTGTTGCAGATAGGCTCAAGCGAGCCTTCAAAGGCACCCATGAAATTGAAGTTGCGACATATTTCATTTTTGTACGTTGCCGCACATCTAATCCCTTGTCTGCTCAAGAGAAAGGCTGTGCAAGCCGGTTTTCCAAGGCTCTGTGTCACAATCCTCTTTTATGATGTGAATTGTGCACTTTTTCCAATTCTTTAGATTGACATTGACCATGTCACGCCGTAAAAACCGCCTCACATCTGAGATTGCCCAGGTGGCGGAACTGGTAGACGCGCTAGCTTCAGGTGCTAGTTTCTGTATGGAAGTGGAGGTTCGAGTCCTCTCCTGGGCACCATTTACTCACTTAAGCCATTGTTTTCGCTCCAGCTTTTAGCAACCGCTAGGAGCCGTAGACCATGTCGGAGACCATTTCACACCCGTTTACCTTCGTGAAATCTGGCGTTTTTTACTTTACCCGCCGCATCCCCAAAGAGCTTCAATCTCACTACACATCTCGTCGGATAGCCTATTCACTCCGAACGAGGTCTCCACGTATCGCAGACGCCAGAGCCAGAAGAGCGGCTGATCAACTCGATGAGTATTGGTATCAGTTGCGGTGCCAAGACAGAGAGTTGCCTGGCAAACACCTGCTGCGCCTGCAAGGAGACGTCGGAACGCGGCCCGCTGATGTTTCACCTGTCCTTCCCTCCACATTTGTCTGTTTGTCAGAAGCCGTCGGGATATACCTGAAGCTGAAAGGAAAGGGGCGTCCTGCCACCTTCCACCGTGCTGCAGAAAGAGCCTGCGGCTACGTCATTGACGCCTGTGGAGATAAGCCTCTCGATACATACACCAAGGCAGACGCAAACGCCTTTCGGGACTCCTTGATCAAGCGTGAACTCGCAGGCAGCAGTATCACACGGGTCTTTGGAACCGTGAGGGCTGTCACCAACTTTGCCGCTAGCGAACTGGGCCTGACAATCAACAACCCATTCTCTGGCGTTTATTACGACCGGTCGGCAGGGGTCTCAGACCGAACGCCGGTTCCTCCTGAAGCCGTTACCATTGTGCAAGCCAAGAGCCGTCGTCTTGACGATGATCTGCGCTGGCTTGTTTCTCTTGTGTCCGACACGGGAATGCGTTTGGCTGAAGCCGTTGGAATGACGCGAGACGATATCGTAAGAGCTGACGACGGTTCTCTCTTTGTGCGTGTTCGACCACACCCTTGGCGTCGCCTCAAAACAAAAGGCAGTGAGCGGGAAGTTCCACTTGAAGGGGAAGCCAGATGGGCGGCATTGCGCATCCTTAGCCAGGATACAGCATCAAAGTTCGCTTTTCCCCGCTACAACACATCGGATACGACAAACGCGAACTCCGCTAGCGCTGCTTTGAACAAATGGTTGAAGGAATACGTGCCTGAAGGATGTTCAATGCACAGTTTCCGCCATTCGATGAGAGATCGCCTCAGAGCAGTTGAATGCCCAGCCGACATTGTTGATCAAATTGGCGGGTGGCAGACTGACGGGGTCGGCCATGGGTATGGTTCGGGATATCCGCTGGAGGTGCTCAGGAAGTGGATGAAGGCCATAACGGGAGCCGACATGGTCTACGGCTCCTAGCGGTTGCTAAAAGCTGGAGCGAAAACAATGGCTTAAGTGAGTAAATGGTGCCCAGGAGAAGCGGGATTTTGTGTTCTATTCCCGTTACAGGCACCTACACAGCAGGTAACTCCAGCAAAACAAGGGATAACCGGTGGCTTGAGCATCTGTCAACAGGCGTCAGCGGGTCTACGGTTTGGTCTACGGCATCGTGGCTGCCTGGGAGACCTCCTTGCCTTGATCAACGAGCAGCCCACACGAGCGTTCAGTTCCCCCACAGCGACAAGCTTTGGAAGGCACCTGCTCCGACACTTAAGAAGGCTTGGCTTCACTGAGAGAGCGCCCCAGGGCCATGGGGGAATGTTCGAACGTCCAGCATATAGATAGGGCGCTCACATTTTTGACCCCAATAGCTCATGGGATGGTGGGGGCTGGATTGGTGTCTAGGTGGTGACGCACTCACACACCCTAAATCGGATAAGCGCGGGGGGCTGGAGCGACCAGGCTGGATAGACGTGAAGTGAACTCTCAGGTCAGCAGCGGTGAGCGTGTAGTGGGTCGCGAGGGGAGTCTTGGTTCGTAGCTATGGATGTGTGTGGGGTGTTGGGGTATGGGAACGCTTCACAAGCGCTGATCCGCCATGTCGAGCCGTTGCAGAAGAATACCATAACGATTCGTTCGGGTATTCGCGGCAATCCCAACAAAACTGTCATTTCCGAAGGTGGCCTTTACGCCCTGAGGCTTGATATCGACGGCGAGCCTTGGTTCGTCGCCAAGGATGTCTGTGATGTGCTGGGATACACACATACTGGGACTGCCCTGCGTAGCCATGTCGATCCTTCCCAACAGAATACAGTGTCAATTCGACACGGTATTCGCGGCAACCCCAACAAAGCTGTCATTTCCGAAGGTGGTCTTTACGCTCTGGTCCTCGGCTCCAAGCTCCCGCAGGCCATACGCTTCAAGCTCTGGGTCACTGACGTGGTGCTCTTGGTTGTCGCTAGATGTCCTGTGCGACGCCCTGCCATTGAGGGGATGCGCGAACGCCCCAGCGTTTGATAGGGCGCTCACAGTTTTTAGCCAGGAACATCCGCGATGCAGGTTGAGCCAGCAATAGGCTCGAATGCGGACTTCTTCTTCGCCAGAGCATTGGAGTAGCGTCCGTTCCCTTGGGTGACCTCTTCTAGCCCCAGGTCATCGAGAGCTATTTTGAAGCTGTCGTGTTTGCGGACGCGCTTGTTAAAGTTGGAAATGTCCTTCACGCCAAGTTGTTTCCGGAGGTCTTTGTAAAGATAGGTGCCATCTGGATTCTCGGCGAAATAGGCCTCGATCTGTCTGATCGCATCAGCAACCCACCCCTTCAGCTTCACCTTCGCTGGCTTCCAGGTCGTGATCTGGCAACCCGGAAAGACCTTGGGCAGGAACGCGCGGGCACCTGAACAGGGTGGGGCTATGATGTATGCATTGCAAACCCCACACTCATTGCCGGAACCCTGCCTAACATAAGAGCGACACAAGGCTTGCAAGATGTGATGCATGTGTTCGCCAGCCTGGACTTGTGACACCACGGTCGCAGCAATGGCCTGGTCATTTGGGGTGCCACTGCAATGCCGTGCCGTCATCTCATAGTCAGTTTCAGGGTAGTTATTCAAGCTGGCAAGGATCACGTTCTGGATGTGGCGGAAGTCATTTGTTCCCTGATGCTTACCCCAATTCAGGAACTGTACCCGACCCGCATCCGAGATCAGTAACTCCTTGATGCGTTCTGGTGTCCTCCCACCAATAGCGCCCTTGAGATAGATAACCAGCCATTCCTCGTCGGGTTTGCTGTCGATCAGCTGGGCGACCTCCTGAGCCAAGGTGTCACCATTCTTCAACCAAGCGTCCTTGCCGGACCCCTTGTGCATGATACCAATCGTAAGGTTGCGATAATTCCTGGCAACTGAAGGCAACTTCACGAGATTTCCTTTGGACTTTCCCAACAGGTCATAGCTTGATCTGACACGCCCTGAAGCGTCAAGAATCACAATCGGTGCCAAGTCATCGGGTATTGCGTCTCGGTTGTTGAGCGCGGAAATGACAGAGGAACCTTTGCGGGGTGGGCGAAGAAGCACATGCCGCCCTGAGAGGGCATATATCGTGTCCAGGAGTGAAGCCTGTTTCGGTCCAAGCCCTCGTTTTGCGGACCAGCGGCAAACCTTGGTAACATTCTCAACGTCAGGCCAAGTGAAGATGCCTGAAGCACCGATAGAGACCAACTCCATCTCCAAACCCGTGACAAACTCAGCCAGAACAGGATGGGATGGTCTCAACGGGTCACGCAAAGAAGCGAGCTGATCGGTGTTGACTGAGATGACTTCGCTGAACACCATTGCTTCGTCCCAAACTCGGACAACACGCGCCTTACCTTGGTAGTGGAAGACATCTGCGTCGCTAAAGCTGTTATCACGGCAACGACTCTTGACCATGGCGTGGGTCGTGAGCAAGACACGGGCTTCGTTTGGTGGTGTGCAGCTCAAGCGATTGACACCTTCTTCGGAGGTGAAGACCGCATAGTCTGCGGGATGAAGCTTCAACTCTTTAGCGACCCTGACAATCTCCTCATGGCGTGAGAAGCAAAGAAGAGCCGAAGCACCGCTGTGCTGTTCAGACCTCACGAGTTCTCGTATGAAGTGAACCATAGCTGTGGTCTTCCCGACACCAGGATCGAGACTGGATAAGAAGAAGTTGGGGGAGGCAGCCCCTTCAGCCATAGCTACCATTGTCGCGACCAGTTCACGCAGCGCCTCTTCAACATCCTGCTGTGTGGTCCCCCCTCCACGTTTCTCCAGTTCAGTGATCAGGGAAGAGGTGGTGGTGTCAGCCAAGCTGTAGCTGGTACAATCTCTATATAAAGGCTTTAATGGGTTTTGTACCACTGGGGCGGAGACTGGAGGCGAAGCGCAGCCGTACCCATTGGCCAAAGCGACAGCTTGTGACATGAGCATTCCTTGAAGATTTTGTTTGGAGAGAGGGGATGTTGGGGAGGGTCTATGCCTCACCCGAGAGGCGCAACGACGACGCGTTGGCCGGTGGCTTTTTGATCTGGAGCTTTTGTCTGATCGATGGTGGAACTTAATTCGAGCGGCACCAGAACCCGTCCCCCACAAAGCATCAAAGGGTCTTGACCGCCAGGTGGCTAGGTGCGCTCAACGCTACTCATCACGTTTTGGATTGGCATGTCGATGAACGCAGAGGGCGGGAAGTGTGAAATCACTACGCATCGCATGAAAGATCGAGATGCGCAGGTAGCGGCTCGAGAACTGGCAATGTGAGGCATCAGCAGACATGGTCCGTTCAAAAGTCTGAAGTTTTGAATGGCAATATACTCGCAGGGGACTCAACCTAGATACTATCGACTTCTTTGCAAGCATGGACGTGCTTGGTAAAGTTGCCAAACTTAGAACAGGTTCCGGCCACCCGGAACAATGCAGATGAAAGATTTTGCCAATGTCACCAAATTATTTTTTGGAAAATTCAAGCGTGTCATATGGCCACGTATCTGAGCTAGATATTTCGACCTTTCGTGGGGTCAAGGGACTGAAGTTAAAGGATCTGTCGCGATTCAACTTATTGGTTGGCAGGAACAACTCGGGAAAAACTTCAATTTTGGAGGCCCTGGCATTCGTCCTTTCGAGAGGCGATTTGCTAAGGTTGTTTCGTTCGGTGCGTGAGCGGGACAGCCGCTCTAATGTCGCCCTATCCGGCCCCTATTATCTCATCGACGTGATTCAAGCGATTTTTCCTGCTGCTGGAAACGCGTTTATTGATGAAACCTTTGAAGGAGAAATTTCGCTTTCAGCAACGCTAGGTAGTACGGTGGAATGTGTATGGGCCCGTTGTGTAAAGGAAACTGAAAGGGAGCCTGACCTTGGATTTGTGGAACCGACCTACAACCCAGTTCTCTCATTAAGTATAGGCGGGCAACAGCACGATAAACGAACGAATCAAGCTGTTGTTGTAGATGAATTATCGTATCGGATTAAGGCTGGAGAAAGCCTTTTTCGCTCTTACGAACGTTCACGTAGAATCCTTGCCTACGAATACGTTAGCCCGTATGGACATCGGAATAGCAACAATGCAGAAAGGTTTGCAAAGATCGCTGCTGAAGATAGCAACTTGCGAAATGAAGTTGTCGAGATGCTGGCAAAGTTGGACCCTAGAATCAAAGACTTCATCTATGCACCATTGCCAGGTCGCAGAGGGGGGCGTGTTTTTGTGAACATTGATGGCGAGAATGTTGTCCCTCTTGCCGCCATGGGGGATGGTATTCGTAGGATTTTTAGCCTCGCTGCTTCAATGCAAGCTGCAAAATCTGGCGTTCTACTTTTGGATGAAGTAGAAGCTGCTTTTCATGTGGGTATTCTCAAAAATGTTTATGCGTGGCTAATTGAGGAGGCCCAAAGGCTTGATGTTCAAATCGTGGCGACTTGCCATAGTCTGGAAGCAATTACGGCCCTTGCGGAGGTTACGAGTGATAGACCAGAATTACCATTGAAAGCTTATAGACTTGGACTGAAGGAAGGGCTGGCTTTCCCAATATCTGGACGTGATCTATACTCAATGGTGCTTGAAAGTGGGCTCGATATCAGATGATGAGGATGCATCTTCTATTAGTAGAGGGAAGCACCGATTCAGCGCTTGTTACTGCGTTGATGAAATTTCGTGGGTTCACTTCAATTGATGACCTATCTATGGTTCCCAAACCAATGAATAGCCTGTTTCCGAGGCAATTCCCATTAAGGGGCACCCGCCTCAATCGAGTGAACCCATACCCGGAAATATTACACTTGGATGGTGACTACCTCGTTATTCTCAACTGCGGCGGTATAGACTGCATTTCTAGTAAACTAAAGGAAACACTCGCACAAATTATCCCCGATCTGCCTAACTCTGTGTTGGTCATTGTCGACTCTGATGATGTTGTGATTGCGGAGCGCTTTGCCTCGATATGCCAAATTTTATATGACGTTCTGTCTTGTCATCTAGCTAGCATTTCTGAGGACAGAAACATCACTCTTCCCACGGAAGTGGGTGTGATCGGAGAAGGAGACGTCAACATCGGCATCTTCTCTCTCCCCAATAACAGCGATCAAGGAGCTATCGAAAAGCTAATTTTAAGTGGCTTTGAACGGCACAACCCCTTAGTGTATTCTGAGGCAGTGGCATTCGTTGAGGGTATTGCGAAGAAAAATGAACTCGATTGGTCTGATGTTCAGAGTGCAATCGCCGGGCAGGGTGGTGATAAGGCTAAATGTCGAGTAATGTTCAGTGTTATTTCTCCTGATAAAAATATGGATGTTTCACTCTCACAATTAGCGATTGCTAGCTTCTGTGAAAATGAAGCGCCGAAAGCTCTCGCTGATTTTGTGCTGGCTGCGTTAGCAAAGTGATAGGGTCGACAAGCCATCATTGACAACGAAAAATTGTCTGCCCAGAACTGGAAAATGACTGCTCTACAGTCGCCTGATGATTAGGCTAATTGGCAATTAAGAACGAAATATAAGGCTGGGGAATTCTATGACGGACGCCCATTTTCGAGTGCAGGTGGAAAAAGACCACTTAAAGAAACTTGCAAGCGCTGACCCCATCAAGGCGCTATCCGAATTGATCTGGAACTCTGTAGATGCCGACGCCACACGTGTGGACATAGAGATCGATAACGATGACATTGCGATGCGGTCGATCATCGTTCGTGATAACGGTCACGGTATTCCCCACGATGAGATTGAGCAACTCTTCGGCAGCATTGGCGGATCTTGGAAACGTCACGGAAACCGTTCCAAAGGCAAGAAACGTATTCTGCACGGAAAGGAAGGCAAAGGTCGCCTGAAGGCACTGGCACTCGGGCGGTCGGCTGAATGGACCGTTCGCTATCGGAGTGAAGGCGGCAAGCTTCTCGGATATAAGGTGTCACTTCTCAAGGATGATTTGATTGATGTCCGAGTTACAGAGCCTAAGGAAGCCGAGCCCGCGCTCGGTACGGGGGTCGAGGTCCAAGTGTCGGAGCTTGATAAGAACTATCGGTCCCTAGAACCTGCCAATTCGGTGCAGTCGCTGTCTGAGGTCTTCGCACTGTATTTGACCGACTACAAAGACGTGTCAATCTTTGTCGAAACAAACCGGCTAGATCCGAACAAAGCAATCAAAGAAAAAGCCAGTTTTGACTTGGAGCCTTTAGTTGACGGTGAAGGTGGTGACGCCAAATCATACCCAGTAAAGCTCGATTTGATCGAATGGAAGAAATCGACAGAACGCTGGTTTTTCCTTTGTGGACGGCATGGCTTTCCTTTTCAACGCGTCAAGCCACGGTTTCAGGTGCCTGGGTATCAGTTTTCGGTCTATTTGAAATCTAGCTTCATTGACGAGTTGCAGGAGCGTGGCGAACTCGACCTCGCTGAGATGGTTACACCGGCGCTCTCTCACGCTCAGGACGCGGCCATAGAGGTCATCAAGCGTTACTTTGAGAAGAAGGACGCCGCAATCGCTAAGACTGAAATTGAACAATGGAAGGAAGAAGAGGTCTACCCTTATAGAGTTGAACCTCAGTCCTCTGTCGAAGTGGCAGAGCGCAAAGTCTTCGATATCGTTGCGCTGAACGTCAACAAGCACTTGCCAGACTTCAAAGCTCAAAGCTCAAAGAGCAGAGCGTTTCAAATGCGGATGCTCCGGCAAGCCATTGAAAAAGGCCCTGACGAACTACAGCATATCCTCACCGAGGTTCTGGAACTCCCGCAGAAAACCCAGAGGGAAATGTCCAGACTGCTCGAAGAGGCCGATCTTGCCAATGTTATTAGCGCCTCTCGCCTTGTTTCCGATAGGCTAAAGTTTGTCCACGGTTTGGAAGCGTTGATATTTGAAGCCGAGAGCAAAAATCTCCTGAAAGAGCGTAGCCAGCTTCACCGGATGATCGCTGAGGATAATACATGGATATTTGGCGAAGAGTTCAACCTAACGGTGGATGATCAGTCCCTTACCGAAGTGCTACGCAAACACCAAAAGCTGATCGGCACAGAGACCAAGATCGACGCTCCTGTTATACGTGTCGACGGCAAAAAAGGCATCGTTGACCTTATGTTGTCACGTGCAGTCCCCCAAAGCCGCTCTGACGAACGCGAACACTTAGTGGTCGAACTGAAACGACCCAAATGTAAGATCGGTTCGGACGAAATCACGCAGGTTGAGAAATACGCTTTCACCATCGCCAATGATGAACGCTTTAAGTCTGTTAAAACCCGATGGAGCTTTTGGGTCGTATCCAATGATCTCGACGCTTACGCTACCACCAAGACGCGCCAGAAAGATCAGCCACCTGGTCGTGTGTTTATCTCTGATGACGGCAATATTCAGGTTTGGGTCAAAAGCTGGGGAGAAGTGCTCCAAGCCTGCAAAGCACGAATGCACTTTGTTCAGGAACAGCTAAAGGCCAATGTCGATAAAGATACGGCGTTGCTGTATCTGAAAAAGACCTATGACAAATACCTAATCGGGGTAGCTGAAGACCAAGCCGAAGAAGCAGAAGCCGTGGAAATCGATGTCTGAAGAATATGTTTGAAAGAATGCTGCATTTTGTTCGTACGTCAGCCATGGGGGGAAGTCGTCTTGCCGCAGACGATAGTAGATGAGTGACCAGAATGGGCCAATTTTGTTTTGGGCCTTTTCATACTAGCTTCTGACGTATCTTGAATTATTTCACCGGTTATACGGCTTCCCTTTTCGGGGATGGCGACAACCAAGAGCACCACGTCAGTGACCCAGAGCTTGAAGCGTATGGCCTGCGGGAGCTTGGAGCCGAGGACCAGAGCGTAAAGACCACCTTCGGAAATGACAGCTTTGTTGGGGTTGCCGCGAATACCGTGTCGAATTGACACTGTATTCTGTTGGGAAGGATCGACATGGCTACGCAGGGCAGTCCCAGTATGTGTGTATCCCAGCACATCACAGACATCCTTGGCGACGAACCAAGGCTCGCCGTCGATATCAAGCCTCAGGGCGTAAAGGCCACCTTCGGAAATGACAGTTTTGTTGGGATTGCCGCGAATACCCGAACGAATCGTTATGGTATTCTTCTGCAACGGCTCGACATGGCGGATCAGCGCTTGTGAAGCGTTCCCATACCCCAACACCCCACACACATCCATAGCTACGAACCAAGACTCCCCTCGCGACCCACTACACGCTCACCGCTGCTGACCTGATACCAAGGGCGTGAAGTTCTGACTCTTTAGGGATTCCATTTTTAGCACTGGCGTGATTCAACATGGCAAAGGAGATTTTGCCATGTCTGCCGCTTTGATTCTTAGCGATGCTTTTGACGCCGATAGTTTGCGCCGTCTTGCCAAAGGATGCCGCAATGCCAAACAGAGCCGCCGCCTACTGGCCATTGCGGCTGTCTATGACGGCATGAACCGTGCTGATGCCGCCAAAGTCGGCGGTATGGACCGCCAGACTTTGCGAGATTGGGTTCTTCGCTTCAATGAGCAAGGCACCGATGGTCTTGTCGACATCAAAGCAACCGGCGCTCCCATGCGCTTGAGCCCAGAACAGCTCGAAGAGTTTGTTGCTATCGTTGAAACCGGTCCTGATCCTGAGAAGGACGGCGTCTCTGTCTGGCGTAGCCAGGATCTGGTGCGTGTGATCCAAGAGCGGTTTGGGGTCTCCTACAAGGAACGTGGAGTACGGGATCTTTTGCGCCGCATGGGGTATGTGCGCATATCTGGTCGACCTCAACATCCAGAACAAAAGCCTGAAGTCATTGATGCTTTCAAAAAAACTTCTCCGCAACGTTGGCAGCGCATGTAGGCCATTTGCCAAAGAACAAGCCCATCGAGATTTGGTGGCAAGATGAGGCTAGGCTTGGTCAGAAGAATGGACTGGCCCGACTATGGGCAAAAAAGGGAACCAGACCACGTCTGCCAGCCGATCAGCGATATAAAAATGCCTATCTGTTCGGTGCAATATGTCCAGCGCGTGGCGTTGGCGCGGGATTGATGATGCCTTTTGCAAATACACAGGCCATGCAAATGCACCTCGAAGAAGTCTCAAGGACAGTGGCGCGCGGCGCTCATGCCGTGGTGCTGATGGATCGTGCCGGATGGCATACGACAAGCAGACTCAACGTGCCCAAGAATATCACCATCCTCCTGTTGCCTTCCAAATCACCGGAACTGAACCCAGTTGAGAATATTTGGCAGTATCTGCGCGGTACCTTCCTGTCCAATCGGGTCTTCGAAGACTATGCCGCCATTCTTGATGCTGGTTGCCAAGCATGGAAGAGCCTCTCCGCCAACCCAACCATCATCCATTCAATAGGTATGAGAAAATGGGCTCAAGAAGGTCAGAATTAAATGCCGTTGGTATGAGAGTTCACTTCACGTCTATCCAGCCTGGTCGCTCCAGCCCCCCGCGCTTATCCGATTTAGGGTGTGTGAGTGCGTCACCACTTAGACACCAATCCAGCCCCCACCATCCCATGAGCTATTGGGGTCAAAAATGTGAGCGCCCTATCTATATGCTGGACGTTCGAACATTCCCCCATGGCCCTGGGGCGCTCTCTCAGTGAAGCCAAGCCTTCTTAAGTGTCGGAGCAGGTGCCTTCCAAAGCTTGTCGCTGTGGGGGAACTGAACGCTCGTGTGGGCTGCTCGTTGATCAAGGCAAGGAGGTCTCCCAGGCAGCCACGATGCCGTAGACCAAACCGTAGACCCGCTGACGCCTGTTGACAGATGCTCAAGCCACCGGTTATCCCTTGTTTTGCTGGAGTTACCTGCTGTGTAGGTGCCTGTAACGGGAATAGAACACAAAATCCCGCTTCTCCTGGGCACCATTTGTCTTTCCGAAAATTAGAAGACTTGACTGTCTTGACTGCTGGCATCGTGCCTCGGTGCGGTTGCGCTTTCCCAAGAGCTTTGCACCCTGTGCGAACTGCGACTAAACGACTGCGGGGCGGTCTGATTTTTGCCGGGCATCAGATCAGAAGATCTTTTGTTGTCGACGAGACAAGAAGAAGCCATGGCCGCTTTTGTTGCGGCAGGTCAGGCCGGTGCGCTTTGACGTGCAGCGAATATCCCCGAAGTTGGCTGAGCGGCCATAGGATGCGATATCGGAATAGTCGACGCGTGAAGGGCGCCCGCCGCAGCTCATGGTCGCCCGACCCGAGCCCTCGACCGAAAACGCGTGCCCCCATGTCCCGGAACAGGATTTGGGGCGAGGCATCGCAGGTGCACCCTGACGCGATACGATGGTGCAGTCGATCCCGCCACCATTGCTCACGTAGCCATTGCAGTAGATATTTGTAGACGGGGTCATGAACCCAAAACCGTCAGCATGGGCGCTGACCGGAAACACCAAAATTAGAACTGCAAAAATTCGCTTCATAAGGCCCACCTTAATTCATTCACAAGCAATGCATTTATGGCACCCAAGCATTCAACCGGGGCCAAGTCAATGACCACTCGGTGCACGGACGCGCAAAGCCAATGCGAAGCACGAAGATTCTGTGAAGGAGAGCTGCTGCGGTTTTATTGAGGCTTTTCAATATCCAGCGCGCGAACAATCGACATGATCTGCTCACTGACCAGTCGAGCGCCGGCATTGGACAGATGATCGTCATCAAAATAGTAAACCTCATCGCCCTTGGCCTGCACGCATGAACCCGGCTGCATTTGCTGGCAGAAGATCTGGGCTGGCTTCACGCGATAAAGGGAGTGAAGGTCGAGGGAATCGAGGAACTTAATGACCGCACCGTAGCGGTCTTCATAGGCTGGGTAGGGATAGGAAAGGACTTTGGGGCCACCGGTGGACCTCAGGCGCGCATAGGCTTTGGGAACATGCCATCCGCCTTCCGGAACGGGGTAGACGAGGATGACCGTCTTGCCAGCATTCACCAGCAGGTCTAACTCTGTGCGAAAGGAATGAAAGGCGTTCTTCTGTCGGCAGTCCGCCGTCCTCTCAGTGCAGATCGCGTTTGAGAATTCGACAGTCTCGACGGGCTTTTTCTCGGCGCCGCCCACACCATTGACAAAGGGGGAGCCGTCGACCGTCATCGAATAGCGCGCCGCAAGCACGACGATTTGAATGTCACGGTCCATGAGCGCCTTGTTGATCAGCTTGGTGGAGGTCTCGCATTTCGTGATTCCAACCCATGGCGCGCAGCCTGCGACCGTAAGCACTGCCGTCGTTAGACCATCTCTGGTCAGGTCGGCGCTCACCGCGCCGGACAATGCGGACGCATGGCTATCGCCAACAATGGCGACATCAATCTGATCATGGCCTTTGGGGAACACGCAATCGGTCAACGGATAATGTGATTGCGCCGCGTCCCGAAACTCTGCCGCATAACGCATGCAGGACGCTTCGTTGGCGCTTTTGTCATTCTGGGCGGACAAGATCCGGGCGGTTTCGCCGCTGAAACGCCAAGGCGCACCCTTGAGACCAAGCGCGGAGATCACATAAATGGCGCCTTTTCGACCGAAACGCCAGACAAGAGCGAGCAGCAACGGAAAAACCAGATAAAACTGCTCTTCAACCGCGAGACTCCACGTGTGTAGCAGTGGCTGGACTTCTGCTTCGGGGGAGAAATAGCCCGTATTGTTGAAAAACTGAATATTGGAATAGAAGAAGAGAACCGAAAGCAGGCTGCGCGAGAAATACATCAGCTCTCTTGGAAAGATCCAGATACATGCGCAAGCCAAAGAGAAGAGCAAAACTGCAATGAGAGCGGGCAGAATGCGGCGCACGCGCCGCTCATAGAAGCGAAGAATTGAAAAGCGGTCTTTCTCGAGATCGTCGATCAAAATCGAGGTGATAAGATAGCCCGAAATGACAAAGAAGACATCCACACCCAGAAAACCACCGCTGACGACGTCGATCCCTGCGTGAAACAAGACAACGGGGACAACAGCTATGGCGCGCAGGCCATCGATTTCTCTTCTGTAGATCATGCGGCTAGAACCGGGGGCTGGTCTGATGAGATGGATCGGAATAAATCCAATAACCGGTCGAGTCAGCGGTTTCGAACAAGGTCTTCATCTTCGGTATGTCAAAAAGAGACTGGATGTAAAGGCATGGTTGAAGACCGCCCCGTCGCCTGTGGTCAGGTCACCGGATTTTGTCTCTGTGACTACAAATAGAGGACGAGACCTTGCTTGACTAGACTTTTCTTGAGAGCGATGGCTCATCGTCACGAGAGATAACAAAGGGTTGTCTTTTGATTTGGTGTGTCCAAATATATTAATTGTTTATCAAAGTACAATAAGTATATAATTTTCGTTGCTGTACAAAATATTGCGTAATACTGCGTAAATCAATAATTAAAGTTTAGAAAAGAATGCAAATTTACTTTCGGTTAACTAAGGTTGTTAACACTTCAGGTTGAGGGATGAGTGCTGGGCAAGCACTGAACCTACCAATTCGCAGTAGGATGGAACAATCATGAACGCGATCAAACAAGCGCCTTCGGGAGGCGATATATCCCTTTTTTCTCGTTTCAAAGTCGGGCACAGGATCTATGCAGGTTTTCTGGTGCTCCTTGTATTGCTGGTCATGCTGTCGGGGATGAGTATCCTGTCGTTCCGTGATCAGGACACGCAGTTCACGACCTACAGCGAGATGGCGTCGGATGCCACTCTTGTCGAGAATATGAACAAAGAGGCCATCCGAACCCAGTTGGCACAGAGAAACTATTTCGCATCGACCGGAGAGGCGGAAAAGACAGCTTTCGTTGAGCAGTATGAGCGCGTGGTCGCACTCATGGACAAAGCGAAGAGTGCAATTGTCAATCCAAAGCGGGTTGAGCATCTGAACGAGATTGATGATGCGCTGGTTACCTACAAGGCCGGGTTTGATGAGGTTTCGCAGTTGGGTGATCGCAGGAACCATCTGGTGTACAAGGAGCTTGGTCCAACCGGTTTGAAGATTCGTGAGAATCTGACGAACATTCGTCGCGGGGCGTTTGGCGCCGGTGACTACGAGTCGGCGAGCTACGCGGGAACCTCACAGGAACACCTGCTGCTCGCGCGGCTTTATGTGATGAAGTTCCTTGATGACAACACCAAAGATACACTTGATCGTGCGATTGAGGAGTTGAGGACCTTCGACAAGGCTCTGGCCGACTTGGGCAGATCATTGTCGAACCCGCAACGTCTTAGGACACAGAAAGAGACGAAGGTCCTGGCTGATGCCTACGAAGCCTTCACCACAGAGCTGGCCGAGGTCATTCTCAAGCGTAATGCTATTCGCGATGGCACCCTGAAGACCAGCACTGAGGCCGTTTTTTCCTCTGCACGAGCCGTGGCGCTGTCAGCTGCAGCAGAAGAAAAAGACCTGCGGCAGCAGTTTTTCGCAAAACTTGAAAGCGTAGAAAAACAGCTCATGATCATTGCCGTGGTTGCGTTTCTGATCGGTGTTGCGGCCGCATACGTGATTGCACGCGGTATCACCAGCCCGGTCAAGACCCTTACGGCAGCCATGAACCGTCTAGCCAATGACGATGTGGCGTCCGAGATTCCGGGTCAGAACCGCAAGGATGAAATCGGCGAAATGGCCGAGGCTGTTGAGGTGTTCAAGCAGAACATGATCAGGACCAAGCAGCTTGAAGCCGAACAGGCCACCATGAAGGAAAAGGCCGAAGCGGAAAAACGCAGGCTCATGGAACAGATGGCGGACGAGTTTGAACAACAGGTCGGCTCGATCATTCAGGCTGTCTCGTCCAACTCGGTCGAATTGAATGCGAGCGCCCAGTCCATGACGGATGTGAGCCAGGTCACCCTTGAGCAGGCGACACAGGCCGCCTCTGCCTCGCAGCAGACCACCGCAAGTGTTCAGACCATTGCCTCAGCGACGGAAGAAATGACGAGCACCATCGCCGAGATTTCCGAGCAGGTGGCAACCGCATCCAGATCGGCCTCAGAAGCTGTGACCAAGGTGAGCAGCACAAACGAGCAAATGGCCATCCTGTCGCAAACTGCGTCAACCATTGGCGAAGTGGTGGAAATGATCTCGACAATCGCCGAACAAACCAACCTTCTGGCTCTCAATGCGACGATCGAATCTGCTAGGGCAGGCGTGGCTGGCAAGGGCTTTGCCGTTGTTGCCGCTGAAGTCAAGGAACTGGCCAACCAGACCTCAAAGGCAACCGAGCAGATCGGGCAGCAGATCGCAGAAGTTCAGAATGCAACAAAGCTGTCGTCAAGCTCAATGGAAGAAGTCAGCCATGTGATCCAGAACCTGAATGAAATTTCGGCCGCGATCGCAGCGGCAATGGAAGAACAGAATGCTGCGATCAGCGAAGTCTCGAGCAATATTCATCAGGCTGCCAAGGGCTCCGAGCTGGTGAACGAGAATATCAATTCGGTGAACAAGGCTTCGCAAGAGGCGGGTAGTTCCTCCAGTCAGGTTCTGGCGTCTTCCGAGGAATTGGCCAAGCAGTCCGAAATTCTCAAGGCAGAGATGGACAAGTTTGTCCTGCAGATTCGGGCGAACTGATCAAACCGGGATCCCATCCCGCAATATGATGGCGATGGAGTGGACAGGTATCCCTCCATCGCCTTTTTTGAAGCAAAGGGTGATCGGGCCTACCTAGTGCCGGTGTCACGTCTCTTCGAATACCGGGCGTGGCGCACCATTCTCATCAAGGGCAACAAAGACGAAATCCGCATCGGTCACCTTCTCCCCTTTATCCGAATAGCGTGGCCGACCCCAGGCATCGACGTGAATGCGCATCGAGGTGCGCCCCACCTTGCGCAGGGTCGCATACAAAGTGACCTCATCGCCGACCTTAACCGGCCTTAGGAACTGCATCGCCTCGACGGACACCGTGGCACTTCGCCCCTGTGAGACGCGGCCGGCCATGTTGCCTGCCGCAAGGTCCATCTGAGACATCAGCCAGCCGCCGAAAATGTCGCCTGAGGGATTGGTGTCGGCGGGCATTGCGATGGTTCGGATCACCAGCACGCCTTCCTCCTGTTGACGGCCATGGGATCCGCGCTGCGCGGCGCGTGCCAGATAGCTTTCCTTGTTATCGCTCATTCAGGCAATTCTCCAGATGCGCCGCAAAACACTCGCGGATCGGACGGGGGACATGCCGGACGCAGATCTTGCGGTTGCAGGGGATCGTCCGGCAAGAGGTACGAGATGAAAAAACACGTCTCGACAATCGACCATTTCTGGCAGAATTGATCAATTCGCCCTTGGTTACAGATGGGCTCCTCACACTCAGTGCATTCATCGCCTCATACGCAAAGACCGGGTTAGGTGCGACGCATGTTCTGTCCTATCAGGTACGGCAGGCGGCGGAAGAAGGAAAGTTGGAGATTTTGCCTGAAAATTCCAATCTGGAGCCCTCGCACGTGAACATTGCCGATTGAGCGCCGTCAGTGCTGAAAAAGAAGTTCAGTTTCATAGGCTTAGAAGATGCTCGCCTGAGGTTTGTACTCTCTTGGCTGACGACAGTTGACGAAAGAATTTGCTCAAAAATTGTGGAAAATGACAATAATTGATCAGAAACGTCCAAATAAATGGAACAAATGAGATCATAACCGGAACATTGGAACGGGCTTGTGCTGACAAACCGCATGGGACATCTGACCCGGTTTTGCAAATTGGCCCGAAAGCGTAGACTTCAATGGTTTCATGACCAAGGCCAGTTTGCTGCCGTATCGTTTGCGTAGAACCAAGCTCTAGAAGGTGGACAGGGGAGATCGGGTGCCTCGGCATCTGGTCTCCTTGGAACGGCGAAACGCCATAACTCTTTCGCCTCTTGTTCCCTCGCATGAAAAAGCCGCCTGCCGGAGAGGATCCGGCAGGCGGCGAAATGTGATTGCTTCCATGCGGGCAGAGGCTGCCCTTTTGCTATCAGAAGTAAAACAGGTAAGCGTACACGGCCGAGATTGCGGTGGTGAACAGCATCAGCGGGAAGGCCAGTTTCAAGAACTGGACGAACGAGATGCGTTGTCCGGCGCGTTCGGCAAAGCTGGCAACCATGACGTTGGCACTGGCACCGATGAGCGTGCCGTTACCACCAAGACAGGCACCCAGCGACAGACACCACCACAGCGGCTCAATGGCAGCAGGTCCGCCAAGATCGGCCTGCATGGCCTTGATCAGCGGGATCATGGTGGCAACGAACGGGATGTTGTCGACGATGGCCGAGAGCACGGCAGAGGAACCCAGAATGAGCATGCCTGCGAGTTCGATATTGGTTCCGGTCACGCTGAGCATTTCGGATGCCACGATCTTGAGCAGACCGGTGTGTTCAACACCGTAGACGAGCACGAACAGACCAAGGAAGAAGAAGATCGTTTCCCATTCCACTTCCTGGAAGAATTTGTGCACCTTGTGGGACTGCTCTTCAGGAGAGCCGCCGAAGCTGTGCAGCAACAGAAGGAAGGCCGCACCGGTCAGGGCGATTGTGCCCGGCGCCCAGCCAAGGCCGTGGCCATAGATAAAGCCGAACAGCACCAGAGCAAGGGTGATGAGGGATTTCACCAGCAGCACCTTGTCCTCGATGGCTTCGAAGGCGTTGTACTGCATCATCGCAGCTTTGTCTTCTTCGCTGGCTTTCATCTTGCGACCCCAGAGGAAGTCGAAGAAGACAAGGCAGAAGATCAGCACGATCAGGGCAGGCGGGCCGACCCAGTCGACAAAATCCATGAAGCCAAGGCCAACGGCGGAACCGATCAGAATGTTCGGCGGGTCACCAATCAAGGTTGAGGTACCTCCGACGTTGGAGGCAAAAATCTGGGAAAACAGGAACGGATAAGCCCTGAGATTGAGCTGGTCCGTAAGCAGCAGCGTAACAGGAACGATGAGCAGAACCGTTGTCACGTTATCAAGGAGGGCCGAGAAGACCGCAGTGATAATCGCCAGAGCGGCGAGCAACATGCGCGGATTGGCCTTGACCGCCTTGGCGGTGTAGATCGCGACGAACTGGAAGACGCCGGATTCCCTGGTGATGGCGACAATGACCATCATGCCGATCAAAAGAAAGATCGTGTTGAAGTCGATTCCCTCGACCACGAGCTTGAAGTTCAGCACGCCGAGCAGGACGAGCAGTCCAGCACCCAGAAGGGAAACGATTGCGCGGTTGACTTTTTCGGTGATGATAAAGAAATAAGCCGCAATCAGGATGACCGTTGCCACGATCATGGGCGGCAAACCGAAGGCCGCGCTTGTGGCTAGTTCACTGGCATGTTCCATCGATACACTAAAGCTCTTCCACTTATAGACGGATGTGCCGCATCAGATCGAGCACACATCCGGTCTAGGCTTTCTATTTTTTGCTTGGCCGAGTTAATCAGGAATTGTACTCGTCGCGTTCCAGTTCGGCGATGGCGGATTGTTCCGTCACGATGCCCAGGAACTTCCCGGTACCTTTCTCCACGACAGACAGAGGACTGCCGTGTTTGGCCAGCTTGCGAATTCCTTCCCAGACCGAGAGATCTGGACGAAGGATAATTGGGTTATCATCCATTGCACTGGTGAGCGATTGCGATTTGATCACACGCAGGCGGCGGGCAATGTCAGGTTTGGCACCACGCACAAAGTCGAGCCTGTCGAGACCCTCAATCATCTTGACCGAAACGGGAAGCATTTCTTCCAGAAGCGAGTCGAATCCAAACATCCCCAGAAGGATGTTGTCCTTGTCAAGGACAGGCGCTTTGCGGATGTGGTGACTTTCGAGGATTTTCATTGCTTCTTCAACGGTATGATCTGGGTCCAGACTGACCACTTTATCGACCATTGCGTCTATGCAGGGCATGGGAACCTCCTTCTTCTTTTTGCGGCATGAACGATTTGCTTTTCAGAAAACTAACTTTACACCCAAAAGCAAGCCGCATCCAACGAGGATGCACCATGTCGTTCGTCCGGTTGGTTTTAAAGACTGAACTTTAAAAACCATTAATCAATTGACCGGTTTGCATGGGGGAAACTAGGAGCCTTGATCGTCACATACAAGCTGTCTCTAAGGTGCAGTCTTTCTACAACCAAAGTTTGAGCCTGCTTGGGGCGTTTTAACGGAAACTTTAGGAGAATCCTAGGTTCATCCTGAGCTTTCAACAGTTGATGTGCGACTTTGCGCCGCGGATTGATCGGATTTTTACGTCTTTAAGGACGATATCGATTTATCGCAGGGCGGCTATGCAAATATGCGGAGAAAATCGGCAGATAGTCCGTCTTGTGCGCGCTTAGCACCTCACGCGATCAGATAGGCGTAGATCAAGGACCACACCGACAATAGCGTGACTGCGACCAGAAAATACAGACGGTTCCAGACGCGGCCGACGTCCACGGTGGGAATGTTGCCAAAGCGGGCGATCAGCATGTTGGTCGCGGTAAAGGGGGATGTTAGGCCAGTGAGAGACCAGCCGCACAGCATGGATACCGCAAAGGCCGACGGATGCAGTCCGAACAGGGCCGCATCGGGCAGCAGGGGCGCCACCAGCGACAGGGTCAGAATGGGGTTGCCTCCGAATTGACCGGCAACGGGCATGATCCACAAAATGATGATCAGCAACAGCCAGCCGGGCACGACGGTCAGATCGATGCCAGCTTCTCCCATCAACGGCACCAGCAGCGCCGAACCGATGACGCCGATATATCCGGCACTCATGAGCAGCAGCAGGTCGGGCTGGAATGCGGGCAGTTCTGTCTGGACATAGGCCGCCAGATGACGCCGCAGCGTGCCGATGTTCCGGAACTGCAGCAAGAGCCAGATGATCGAAACGAGCGGAACCACCACCAGCACGATGCCGACGCTGCGAATACCCAGAAGGAGCTCGATCGACAGCACTGGCACAAGAATGGCAACCAGCAGCACACCGAGCGGGATGAGCGCCGTCCAGCGATGATCCGTCGTCAGGCCCGAGGATTTGCGCGGACGGGAAAGCTTGGGTTTGAAGATCGTGTCGATGGCCCAGCCAGCCCCAAGCAGGATGGCAGAACTGACGAGACCGGGCAGGGCGACAGTCAGCCAGTTGAGGCCGGGAATGAAGGACACGGCCATGGCGGTCGAGAAGGCCATGGGCGACCATGTGAGGCCCGATATGAAGCCCCGCTGGATCGCCAGAAGCATCCGGCGGGCCCTGATCTTTCGGATTTCCTCGTCCGGTTCGTTCTTGGCGCTTGAAAGCGCCAGCGCTCCGAGCAACTGGATCGAGCCGTAGTTGAGCAGAAGACTGAAGAGCTGCGTTCCGAACGAGAGCGAGATATACCGCCTGCCCGGTGGCTGCGCTGCCAGAAATCCCCCCGCCTTTGACATGGCCTCGGACAGGGAGGCGGCATTGCGCAGGATCGTCAGGGCGCTGAAGAAGGAGGCCAGAAAGCCCGCGTTGACAATAACGCCCCACAAGACCTCACGCCAATTGTCATTGATGGCAATCAGAGCAAGCGTCAGGGCAATACAGACCAATAGAAAGACCCGGCCGGTCCTTGAGGCTTTGCGTGCCATCAGCACGACAATCCCGAGCAGGCAAACCAGCAAGGGCAGCCGGACCCAGTCCAAGCCAACCCATTCATGAATCGCCTGCAGGGCAATGATGATAACAATGAGCCAGCCGAAAAGGCGATCGCCTGCGTTTTGAACGGTCATTCGCTAGATCCTGTTTCGCAGCATAGGGTTGGAAAAGCCTCGTTCGGAAAATTGAAATGGCATAAGGCCTGAAAGCCCGAACCGGCGGCAGGCGAGTGGCTCGGTCGGGGAGCAATCAGACCGTTGCGCCCACACCAGCCTTTCGTTGAAAAAGTGCTGAACGCATAAACCAGATGCCAGAAGGGGATCAACCATCGTTTTTGCAATGCTGTGACAACAAAGGCTCATGAGACCGTGGTTTGAGACGATCCCTTCATGCCTGCGCTCCTCACCGGGAACGGCAAAGAAAAATCCCCCGAACCTGCGCAACGAAGCCGGGGGATCCATTCGTGATATGTTGCCGTGTGCAGCATCAAGGCCGGAACCAGCGCCAGAGCCCTGTCATTGGGCTCCGAGCTGGATTGGGTCAGCCATTGACCACGGCATGGCGTTTGACATCGGTAAGGAAGGTGTCGACCCGCTTGCGCAACTCGTCAGCCTTTTCTTGCAACATGGTCGAGGATTCGTTGACGGTGGTTGCTGTCTCGCGGGTGCTCTCGGCAGCTTCGGTCACCGAGCCGATATTGTCGGACACCTCGAGGGTCATGCGTGAGGCCTGCGTGACGTTGGATGCGATTTCGTCCGTTGCTGCACGCTGCTGCTCGACAGCTGCGGCGATCTGGCTGGAAATATCGCTCAGATTGTCGATGGTCTTGGAAATGGCGCCGATGGCATTGACGGCCTCGTTGGTCTCACCCTGAATTTCCGAGATCTGCTTGTCGATTTCCTCGGTCGCCTTGGAGGTCTGGTTGGCCAGCTCCTTCACTTCAGCTGCGACCACGGCAAAGCCCTTGCCCGCTTCCCCGGCGCGGGCCGCTTCGATGGTGGCGTTGAGCGCCAGTAGGTTGGTCTGTTCGGCAATCGCCTGAATGAGGGTGACGACTTCGGAAATCTGCTTGGCCGAAGTGGCCAGCCGTTCGATGCGATCATTGGTGTTGCGCGCTTCGGATGAGGCCTGCACGGCAATGTCGTTGGAGGACTGCACCTGACGGGTCACTTCGCTGACCGATGCTGCCAGTTCTTCGGCGGCGGATGCGACGGTCTCGACGTTGGACGAGGCCTGTTGCGATGCGGCAGAAACCTGCACCGACTGCGCGGATGTGCCCTGAGCGATCGAGCTCATGTCGTCTGCGGCTGTTCTGAGGTGGCCTGCTGCGTTGGAAACGTTGAGCAGCAACTCGGCGACTTCCCTGTCGAAGTCCATGCAGAGTGACTGGACGCTCTCACCGCGGGCAAGCGCTTCATTGCGGACGGCTTCCTGCTCCTTCATAAGATCCTTGCGGCTTTGTTCGTTGTCGACGAAGACTTTCATGGCTTGCGCCATCTTGCCGATTTCGTCTCCGCGTTCGGTGTCGGATACAGTTATGTCGCTGTTGCCCTGGGCGAGTTCGCCCATGTTGGTGACCAGCGCGGTCATGGGGCGGTTGATCGAGCGAATGACGATGAGCGCCAGAGCGCCGACAACGGCAAGACCGATCAGGCTGATGATGATCATGAACAATGTCTGTTCCCAGAACGCAGCTTCGAGGTCATCAATATAGACACCAGTGCCGATCATCCATTGCCACTGCGGCAGACCTTCTGCCCAGCTGTATTTCTCGAACGTGCTGTCAACGCCCGGTTTCGTCCAGTAATAGACATAACTGCCACCGCCATTCTTGGCGATTTTGATAAGGTCCTGAACCAGGTTGTTGCCGGCCTTGTCCTGCATGTCCCAAAGGTTTGTGTTGACCAGCTTCTTGTTTGGCAGCACCAGATTGGTGCCGTCATACTGATAGACAAAGACATATCCAGTCCCGTCGTCGAAACGTATCGCGTCGATGGCTTCCTTGGCGCGGGCCTGCGCCTCTTCCCGGCTCATCTCGCCAGCAGCTTCCATTTCCTGATAGCGCATGGCGATTGTCTTGGCCGAAGTCACGATATACTTCAGGCTGTCTGCTCGATCGGACAACATGGTGTCCCATTGTTTAGACATGTTGAATGCAGACAGACTGGCCGCGAGTAGAAAGATGAGCAGTGAAGGAAGAGCAATCTTCCAAGACAGGGGGAACTTTGACAATGACATTTGGGGACTACCTAGATGCGATTTAGTTTGGACATATTGTGGACAGGAATATATAAATATTCCTTAATGTTCATAAGTCGTTACTGAAAAATATACTGGTTGAAGTATGGTAATGCCGCGGTAAAGGTCGCGATGCTTTTTTGAATAAAGACTATTTCATAAACGCACTATCACAGCTCAGAAAAAACCGGGTTTTGATACAAGTATTTCGGCGTGGTAGTCGAGATTGTCTAGTTATTTCAGTCTATTTGGATATTCAGTCATGCGGGGCTTCGATGCCGATCGACCCGATCGGGTCGGCCAATCTGACAAGGAACGAAACCGGTGCGCTCTTAAGGTATGTATTTTTGCATGCCAGATATGCAGTCTTGCAGTTGTCCTAACGTCTTGCAAATAAAGCGATCTGAGCGATCAGAGTCAGAACCGGCGAGGCCAGATTTCACCGGATGTTCAATGAAATTGGTGGCAGGGATGCGAAATAGGAATGGGTCGTCGTCTGGACATGCTTCAAACGCAAATGATATACCAAAGTCTAACTATGTTCGGGGTGCCTGCCTGACGAGATTTTATCTCGATCAATGCCGCAGTGCACAAATCCCATATAGTCCCGATCGACCGTATCCGTCGAGCCGGATGCGTGCTCAGGACCAAACCAGTGGCTGCCAGAGCGTGTCTTGGCTCGTCACGTTCCGGCTCGCACCTCTCAAGGGAGAGGCCGAGCCTTCACCCGGTCCTCGGGTTCTACAATCCGCCTTCAAGGCTGGTGGTGCTGACGCCCGCCTGCACTAAAACAAAAATGATGTGATTGAGAGTTTTGAAATAATGACGAAGTCTGCTTTGAATAAGGGAGCCTTGCTGGTTCTCAACAGTGGGTCCTCAAGTGTGAAATTTTCCCTATTTGAGCTTGAGAGTGACAATATAACGCCGTTGTTTGCGGGCCAGTTGACCGGCATCGGCACGGACGCGGTCCTCAAGGCCAAATCGGAAGCCGGTGAGTTGCTCGCCAAGGAATCCTGGGCGCAATACGACAAGGGCTCCGTGCCTGCCATCCTTCCGAACTTGCTTGAATGGATTGAAAAGAACTTGCCGACTGAGCTGCCGCTCATCGGCGCGGGCCACCGTGTGGTGCATGGCAGTGTGAAATACGACAAACCGGTTCTCATCGATGGCAATGTGCTGAACGAACTGGCCAGCTTCAGCCCGCTTGCGCCCCTGCACCAGCTCCAGAACGTGGCCGCGATCAAGGCGCTTGCCGATAGCCGCCCGGAACTGCGCCAGGTGGCTTGTTTCGACACGGCCTTCCATCATACCATGCCCAAGGTATCGAGCACCTATGCCATTCCGAAACGCTTCACCGAGGCAGGTGTTCGCCGTTATGGCATGCATGGCCTTTCCTATGAATATATTGCGCACAATCTCTGTGAGACCAAACCAGACCTTGCCAAGGGACGCGTTATTGTTGCCCATCTGGGCAACGGCGCCAGCCTTACGGCTCTCAAAGATGGCGTCAGCATCGATACCTCGATGGGCTTTACGGCGCTTGAGGGTGTTCCCATGGGCACCCGTCCGGGCAGCATTGATCCGGGCATCCTTTTGTATCTTATGCGCGAATATGACATGGATGCCGACGCTATAGAGAAATTTCTCTATCACGAGTCCGGCTTGCTTGGCGTATCCGGTATTTCCAACGATATGCGCGACCTTGAAGAGAATACCGACCCTGCTGCGATTTTGGCTATTGACCTTTTCTGCTCGCGTGTGGCCAAGCAGATCGCGTCTCTCGGCGTTTCCATCGGCGGTATTGACGGTCTTGTCTTTACCGCAGGGATTGGCGAGCATGGTTCGATCCAGCGTAAGAAGATCCTTGATCAACTCGGCTGGTTGGGCTTTGAAATCGACGCTGCCAAGAATGCTGCCAACGATCATGTGATCTCGGCAGAAGGGTCTATCCCGACCTTCATCATTCCCACCGACGAAGAGTTCATGATCGCACGGCACACGGTTCGCCTGTTGAACGCCTGATCAGAACGATGAGGTCCTTGTGACCGAATGACCCGATTGAGGGGCAAGCTTCACGGCTTGCCCCTTTTTGTTATTGCCGACATTAAATTGACGACAAAAGGTCGCATCAGATGGCCCGATGGCAATCACGACGGCCAGCGAAGGCGAAAGGCGCAAAATTTTTTTTCAAGGAAAATGCAGGCGTTGAAACAGGGCTGTTCCCAAAAGCCGATCCATTCGAAACCTAGACTTATTTAACGGCGCGATTGCTCTTGTGACTTGCGTCAGGGACTGTTGAGCCTTTAAGTATGAAGACATTGTCGACTGGCAATGCCGACAAGACAGGCAAGAGATCGGCACCGATTGGGTGTCTTCTTTGGCGGGCGCAATGCAAGATTAAAGGTGTAAGAGAATGAGTATTTTGGTGACGGGTGGCTGTGGTTACATTGGAAGCCACATGACGTGGAACCTGCATGATGCCGGAAAAGACGTCGTGATCATCGACAACCTTTCAACCGGCTTCTCCTGGCTGGTTCCCGATGGCGTCCCTGTCATCGAGGGAGATATCGGAGACGCAGATCTGGTCGCCAAGGTGATGCGCGATCACAAGGTCGAGGCCGTTATCCACTTTGCCGGCTCCATCGTTGTGCCAGACTCGGTCAAGGATCCTCTGGGCTACTATTTCAACAACACCGTGAAGTCGCGCTCGTTGATCGAGAATGCGGTCAAGGCCGGGGTGAAGGCCTTCATCTTTTCCTCAACCGCTGCGGTTTACGGCAATCCGGCCGAAACGGACAAGCCCCTGACCGAGGAGCTGTCGCTGGAGCCCATCTCGCCTTACGGCACCTCCAAGCTGATGACCGAATTGATGCTGCGTGACAGCGCGGTGGCCTATGGCTTGAAATATGCCGCCCTTCGCTATTTCAACGTCGCCGGTGCAGATCCGGCCGGTCGCACGGGGCAGTCAACGCCCACTGCAACTCATCTCATCAAGGTGGCCAATCAGGTCGCGCTCGGCCAACGCGATGCCTTGGCCATCTTTGGCAACGACTATCCCACGCCGGACGGAACCTGCATCCGCGACTATATTCACGTCAGTGATCTGGTGGCCGCTCACGCTCTTGCCCTTGATGCCTTGCTCAACGGACATGAGCCCTTTGTTGCCAACTGTGGCTATGGCAAGGGGTATTCCGTGCTCGAAGTCGTCGAGGCGGTGCGCCGGGTGTCGGACGTCAACTTCGAAGCGGCGATTGTTCCCCGGCGCGATGGCGATCCGGCAACGCTGGTCGCGGACTCCTCACGCCTTCGCTCGATCACCGGCTGGCTCCCGCAGCATGACGATCTCGACCTCATCGTTCGCACGGCGCTCGATTGGGAGCGCACGCTGATTGAGAAGGGGCACAACAGAGCATGACTCACATTTCCTCTTAGTTTCGTTCGGAGAGCTGTCTGATCCAGACATGTCTTTCCTGATATCAGACACTAGCGTTAAGCTGTGATGCACCGTCCAATGACATGGGGTCTGGACGAACGATGCCGCTTACCGCCAACCCGGCTGCATTCTGAACATGACCACGGACAGACATTCGACACTACAGCAGGCAAAGTCTCATCTAAAGGCGCTTGAGAACGAGAGCATTCACATCATCCGTGAGGTGGCGTCCGAGTTCAAGAACCCGGTGATGCTCTATTCCATCGGCAAGGATAGCGCGGTGATGCTGCATCTGGCGCGCAAGGCCTTCTATCCCTCGCGCCTGCCGTTTCCGCTCCTGCACGTCGATACCACATGGAAATTCCGTGAGATGATCGAGTTCCGGGATCGCATGGTCAGGGACTATGATCTTGATCTCATCGTGCATACCAATGAAGAGGGACGGGCAAACAATGTGAACCCGTTCGATCATGGCTCTTCGCTTTACACGCAGGTGATGAAGACCGATGCTCTCAAGCAGGCGCTGACGGCGGGGGGCTATGATGCGGCCTTTGGCGGGGCGCGCCGCGACGAGGAGAAATCCCGCGCCAAGGAACGCATCTTCTCATTCCGCAATGCCCAGCACGGCTGGGACCCCAAGAACCAGCGCCCCGAGCTATGGAATGTCTTCAACACCCGCATCAAGCCCGGCGAGAGCATCCGCGTCTTCCCGCTCTCCAACTGGACCGAGCAGGACATCTGGCAATATATCATGCTCGAGAATATCCCCATCGTGCCGCTCTACTTCGCCAAGCAACGCCCGGTGGTGAAGCGCGACGGCACATGGATCATGGTCGACGACGAGCGCCTGCCGCTGAGCGAGGGTGAAGTGCCCGAGAAAAGGCTGGTGCGTTTCCGCACCCTTGGCTGCTATCCGCTCACAGGCGCGGTCGAAAGCCCCGCCAGCACCCTTGAGGAAATCTTCGAGGAAATGCTTGTGGCGCGCACCTCCGAGCGCGAAGGCCGCATGATCGATCATGACGACACCGCCTCCATGGAGAAGAAGAAGCGGGAGGGATATTTCTGATGACCACTGCAACCGATACCGCTTCAGGCCAAGCCATCCTCAAAGGCGAAGACTTTGCCCGCGAGGAGAGCCGCGACATCCTGCGCTTCCTGACCTGCGGCAGCGTCGACGATGGCAAGTCCACCCTCATTGGCCGCCTGTTGTTCGACAGCAAGACGATTTTCGAAGACCAGATGTCCGCACTGGAAGCGGTCAGCAAGAAACACGGCACCACCGGCGATGACATTGATCTGGCACTGCTGCTTGATGGCCTGCAGGCCGAGCAGGAGCAGGGCATCACCATCGATGTGGCTTACCGCTTCTTTGCGACCGACAAGCGCAAGTTCATTGTCGCCGACACGCCGGGCCACGAGCAATATACCCGCAACATGGCAACCGGCGCGTCCAACTGCGATCTGGCGGTGATCCTCATCGACGCCCGCAAGGGTGTCTTGACCCAGACCCGCCGCCACAGCTTCATCAACTCGCTGATCGGTGTGCGCCATGTGGTGCTGGCGATCAACAAGATGGACCTGATGGACTATTCCCAAGAGGTCTACGACAAGATCGTTGCCGACTATGAGGAATTCGCGCGAAGCTTTGAATTCGAGACCATCACGCCGGTGCCCATCTCGGCCCGTTATGGCGACAACGTCGTCGCCCAAAGCGACAGAATGCCTTGGTATGAGGGGCCGACCCTCTTGGGCTATCTGGAAGAAATCGATGTGGAGAGTGCTGATCGTTCTCTTCCCTTCCGTTTCCCGGTGCAGTGGGTGAACCGCCCCAACCTCAACTTCCGCGGCTTCTCAGGCACCGTCGCGTCCGGCCATGCCCGGGTTGGCGATGAGTTGGTTGTCGCCAAGTCCGGCAAGACCAGCCGCATCAAAAAGATCGTCACCATGGATGGCGACTTGCTCGAGACCGAGGCGGGGGACGCGGTCACCATCACGCTCGAAGACGAGATTGACATCTCACGCGGCGATCTTTTGGCACCCACCACGCATCGTCCGCTGGTCTCCGATCAGATCTCGGCCCACCTGATCTGGATGGATACGAGCCATCTTTTGATCGGACGCCCCTACATCATCAAGATGGGCAGCCAGCAGACGCAGGCGACGGTCACATCCTTGAAGCACAAGCTGGACGTCAACGATTCCACCCATCAGATGGCGGGCAAGGCGCTTGAGCTCAACGAGATCGGCTTCTGCAATCTTGCCTTCTCCGATCCCTTGGCGATGGACACCTATGAAGAGAACCGCAAGACAGGCTCCTTCATTCTCATCGACCGCTTCACCAACCAGACGGTGGCAGCCGGCCTTGTCTGGTATGGCTTGCGACGGGCTGACAATATCCATTGGCAGGCCGTGGATGTCGACAAGGGGGCACGTGCGTCGATGAAATACCAGACGCCCAAGGTGCTCTGGTTCACCGGCCTCTCCGGCTCGGGCAAATCAACCATTGCCAACCTTGTCGAGAAGAAGCTGCACAATGAGGGCCGCCACACCTATCTGTTGGATGGCGACAACGTCCGGCATGGCCTCAACAAGGATCTGGGCTTTACAGACGTCGACCGCGTGGAGAACATCCGCCGCATCGGCGAGGTCTCCAAGCTGATGGTCGACGCGGGTCTCATCGTCCTCACCGCTTTTATCTCGCCCTATGCCGCCGAACGCCGTATGATACGCGAAATGCTCGGTGAGGGGGAATTCGTGGAGATCTTTGTAGATACACCGCTCGATGTTTGCGAGGCGCGCGACATCAAGGGCCTTTATGCCAAGGCCCGGTCCGGTCAGCTGAAGAACTTCACCGGCATCGACAGCCCCTACGAAGAGCCGGTCAACCCGGACATTCATGTCAACACGGCAACCATGACAGCTGAGGAAGCCGCCGAGATCATCGCCACCTATCTGCTGTCGGGAGAGATCCATGACTGGTCTGTGTGATCAGCTTGTCGAAGCCACGCTGGCAGCATCGGAGGTGATCCTCGATATCTACGAGGCTGGCTTCGTTGTCGAGATCAAGGGTGATGAAACGCCGGTGACAAAGGCTGACAGGGAGGCCGAGGCGATCATTCTTGCTCACCTTGCAGCTGCGGCTCCGGACATCCCCGTGGTTGCCGAAGAAGCCGCAGCTGCCGGACATATCCCCGATGTGAACGGGGTGTTTTTCCTGGTCGATCCGCTGGATGGCACCAAGGAGTTCATTGCGCGCAACGGCGAGTTCACGGTCAACATCGCCCTTATCCGGGACAATGTGCCAGCGCTGGGAGTGATCTTCACCCCCGCCAAGGGCTGGCTGTTTGTTGGAGAAGTGGGAAAGGGCGCGTGGCGCGGAGAAGTCGCAGACCCGCGCGTGAGCCATACCGTGACCAACCGGCGCGACATTTGCGTACGCAAACCAGGCGAACAGGTCGACGTGGTCGGATCACGGTCCCACAACTCGCTCGAAACCGATGATTATCTGCAGGGTTTTCCCGTGCGCGAGAAGAAATCGATCGGCTCGTCCCTCAAGTTCTGTCTGTTGGCATCAGGTGAAGCTGACCTTTACCCACGTTTCAGCCGCACCATGGAATGGGACACCGCCGCAGGGGATGCGATTCTTTCGGCAGCTGGCGGAACCGTCACCCGCACCTGTGGCGAGCGTCTTACCTATGGCAAATGCACGCAGGATGATGCTCCCTTTGCCAATCCCTACTTCATCGCAAAGACCAGCTAATCGCAGACCGGGGAGCAGCTTCTGCGCTGTGACCTGTCAGACGGGCGTGCCCATCAAAGCCATCCATTGGTGTAAAGGCGCAAAAAGACACTTGCAAAAGCGTCCCATTTCGGGCGCAATCATGGTTAACAAAAGCAAAACCGGAGTTCGCCAGCGTGAGGCCGCATCTGTTCAGGCAGACGCGGCATAGCAATGCCAAACCGTTTGCTTGCTCGTGCCAGAGAAAGGCTCGATCGCCTTGGCTGCAATCCCGTCGAGGATTGTCACGCCGGTCAAACCTCTGATCCGCATGCATCCTGCCATGAGCGGCAACGATCCATGCCCGTGTGGAGAGAAGACGCCGTGATCATCCCTGTTCTTCTTTGCGGTGGGTCCGGAACGCGCCTCTGGCCCCTTTCTCGCAAAAGCTATCCCAAGCAGTTTGTCCAGCTGGTGGGGGCCGATACGCTGTTTCAGGCTTCGGCCCGACGCCTGTCCGGTGAGGACTATGCCGCGCCAATGGTCATCACCAATCAGGACTTTCGGTTCATCGTCACCGAGCAACTGCTTGAAGTAGGCATCGAACCGGGTGCTGTTGTTATCGAGCCTTCGAAGCGCAACACCGCTCCGTCCGTTCTGGCCGCGGCCCTGTTGCAACAGGATCTTGACCCCGAGGCCCTGATGCTGGTCGCACCGTCCGATCATCTTGTGCCCGATGCCGAGGCTTTTCGCGAGGCGGTCGCTGTGGGATGCAAGGCCGCTCAGGATGGAAAACTCGTGACCTTTGGCATTAGGCCAAGATATCCCGAAACCGGATATGGCTATCTCGAACTGGCCGAATGCGTGCGGGGAGAGGCTGCCCGGGCCTTTGAACTCAAGTGCTTTGTCGAAAAGCCGGATCCTGAGGATGCGGAAAGAATGGTGGCATCCGGAGCCCATCTCTGGAATGCCGGGATTTTCCTTTTTTCGGTCAAAACGATCATTAAGGCCTTCCGCCAGCATGCACCCGCGATTGTTGAGCAAGTCGAGCAGGCGCTGCACTATCGCACGATGGATCTTGGTTTCTTGCGTCTGGACCCCTTCTTCTGGGACAAGCTGGAGGACATTTCCGTCGATTATGCGGTGATGGAAAAAGCGGAGAATCTGGTCGTCGTTCCTTTTGGTTCGGAATGGTCCGATCTGGGCGGTTGGGATGCGATCTGGCGGGTCAGCGAAAAGGATGAAAACGGGGTTGCTGTTTCAGGGCCGGTTACGGCGATCGAATGCCAGAATTCCCTTTTGCGCTCAGAAGACGAAACCCAGGAACTGGTCGGCATAGGAGTGCGCAATATCGTGGCCGTCGCGATGCCTGACGCAGTTCTCGTTGCGGGTGTGCATCGGGCGCAGGATGTTGGAAAGGTCGTCGAGGCGCTCAAGGTAAAAAGGGCAGAGCAAGCCGAAGCTTTCCAGCTCGAGCACCGTCCGTGGGGCTGGTATGAGAGATTGGTGCTTGGGGATCGCTTTCAGGTCAACCGCATCGTCGTGCATCCAGGTGCCAGCATGTCCCTGCAATCCCATCACCACCGCTCGGAACACTGGGTCCTGGTCGAGGGCACGGCCCGCATCACTTTGGATGATGAAAGTGAGTTGCTGACCGAGAATCAATCGATCTACATCCCGCAAGGTGCGGTTCACCGCCTTGAAAATCCGGGCAAACTGCCTGCGGTGTTGATCGAGGTTCAAACCGGGGCCTACCTTGGTGAGGATGACATCATCCGCTTTGTCGACATGTACCATCGGTCGTGATCCCGTCGCGGTATCTCCTGTCGCGCATGGGTACCAATCCTTACAGCTATTGCACGCAGTCCCTTCCGTTCCTACTTCATGGTTACAAGCGCTGTGTTCGATGAGGACATGGCTGGTTTGCGTTGCCGGTTTTACGCCAACTCTCTGTGGAGCCGTGCTTAGAGCTTACTTGTCGAAGCGGGGGTCGGGCACCTATGCTCCCCTCCGAGTCGATTGCCCTTTTTGAGGACAAGAACACCCACACAAGAACGAGGTGCAGCCCGATGTCAGAAAAAAGCTTCCTGAGCGACATGCTCCAACGCATAGCCCGAGCCGGGCCGTTTCTATCCTCCAAGCTGCCGCTGACACCGGAGAACCTCATCGAGCTCTGCGAAGAACTGGTCAGCGACAAGGGTGAGGCGTCCGGGCTGAAAACCGCTTTCAAGATCATGGACATCTATGACACCGCGACCATGGAGGAGCGGAGAAGCTTCTTCCTCGATATGGCCGAGAAATTCGGTGTCAACCATAACGGACTGGAAAAGGCCGTGGCTAACTGGCAGCCCGGTGACAACACTGCGGCCCGAGAATTGTATTTCGCGGCGCAACCGCGCAGTCAGGAGCTGATCCGTCGGCTCAACCGTGTGCCCGGGGGCGCGGCTCGTCTGGTGCGCATGCGTGCCGATCTCTTGAGCTTCGTGAAGGAAGAACCCAGCCTCAAGGCGCTTGATCACGACTTTCAGCATCTCTTTTCCTTCTGGTTCACCCGCGGCTTTCTCGAAATCAGCCAGATCGACTGGTCAACACCGGCGTCCATTCTTGAAAAGATCATCGCTTATGAAGCCGTTCACCAGATTCACGGCTGGGATGACCTGCGCCAGCGAGTGGCAGAGGTGGATCGACGCATGTTCGCCTTTTTCCACCCGGCCATGCCCGGCGACCCTCTGATCTTTGTTGAAGTCGCATTGACCAAAAAGATCCCCGGCTCGATCACCGAAATTCTCGAGCAGGATCGGGAGCCTATCGACGCCAATGCGGCGACCTCGGCGATTTTCTACTCGATTTCCAACTGCCAGAACGGGTTGCGCGGCATTTCCTTCGGTAACTTCCTCATCAAGCAGGTGGTTGCCGAATTGCAGCGCGCTATTCCATCGCTCAACACCTTCGTCACGCTTTCGCCGGTACCCGGCCTGCGTCGCTGGGTCAATCAGGCGCTTGAGGGCGATGAGCCTCTGCTCAGTGCGGAAGATCGCAGCAAGCTCGAAGCACTCGGAGAAGACGATGTACCGTCTCCCGAATTCGCTGCCCGGCTGGCCGCCCGCTATCTGCTCAATGCCCGCAGCAAGCGCGGCACGGCCTTTGATCCGGTTGCCAACTTCCACCTTGGCAACGGAGCGATCCTGCACAAGGTCCATGCCAACGCCGATCTGTCTGCCAACGGCAAGAAGAACAGCTGGGGCGTGATGGTGAACTATCTCTACAACGAGGCCAAAATCGAGGAACACCATCAGGCCTATGCAACGGATACAACCATTGCCTGTTCTTCCGAAGTGCGGTCTCTGGCAAAATAGAGCTCTCCTAGAAATGACACGATCTTTCGGATCGTCGTCCCCCAAATCGACCTGATACGAGAGGCTGGCGCCAAAAAGCGCCGGCCTCTTTTCTTTGGTGGGCAAGAAGAAGAGGGATCGGGCGCAGTGAGAATGAAGCTTACCTGTAAGCGGGATCGTAAATAGAACGCTGGAGCCGGCTTTCTGCTTCGATGGGCGGCGAAATGACAAAAACCGCCCAATGAAATGGCGCGCTTTAATTCAAGACAAAAATTTTATCAATCCTCATTTTCAGGAATTTTTGTTGCGCAAAGACAGAAAATTAATCGCCAAAGGCGAACAAAAAAACGAATTACCCGGTAAAATTGAGGCGAATTTTAATAAGTAAAAAATTTTTCATAGGTACAATTATCCAGGGATGTAGAGCCCTTCAGGCGATTATTTCTTCTGAAGGAAAGGAACAACTTCTGTTGCCCTGAGACGTGTGCTGTCGGTCTGGAACCAGCACGCTCGCTCTGGAGGAGCAAGAGAGCAAAGGTGGAAAAGACACAATGCGCTTCACTATTGCCAAGAGATTGTATCTTCTGGTTGCAGTTTTCCTCGTCGGAATTGCCGCGATGGTCGTTACGCTCAACCAGAATGCCGCTTCGAACTTGAGGGATCAGAAGGCGTCGGAACTCAAGAGCCTGGTTGATGTCGCAGTGCATGTTGCGAAGTCGAAGTATGAAGCCTTCAAGGCCGGGGAGATGAGCGAGGAGCAGGCCAAGCAGGCAGCGATGGTTGCCATCAAGGCCATGCGCTATCGCGGTCAGGAGTATTTCTGGATCAACGATATGAACAGTGTCGTTGTGATGCATTCGGTCAAACCGGATCTTGACGGCAAGGACCTGACCGATCTCAAGGACGCCAATGGGGTTCAGATCTTTCCCGCCTTCGTTCAGACGGTCAAGGCCGATGGGGGCGGATTTGTAGGCTATCTCTGGCCAAAACCCGGTCAGGATGACCCGGTCGACAAGCTCTCCTATGTCAAGGGCTTTGCACCTTGGGGCTGGGTCGTGGGAACCGGCGTCTATATGGATGAACTGCAGGGCATCCTTTGGCACAACACCAGAACAGCCTTGCTGCTTGGCGCGATCGTGACGCTGCTTGGGCTGGCCATGGCATGGTACACGCTGCGCTCCATTCTCTTGCCGATGGGATCATTGAAGCGCGCCATGCTGCGTCTTGCCAACAACGAGCCGATCAACGCGGTTCCGGCTGAAGACCGCAAGGACGAACTGGGAGAGATGGCGCAAGCGGTCAAGACCTTTAGAGATATGAATGCCGAGCGCATGGTGCTTGCCGAGCAACAGCACAAGGATCAGGCCGGTCAGGCCCAACGACAGGCCGAAATTGACGAATTGATCGAAGCATTCCGCACTGAATCGAGCCGGGAGCTGCACGTGGTGACCCAGCAGATGGATCGCCTTCGCACCACGGCGGGCAGCCTGACAGAGCTTTCGCGGTCCACGGCCGAGCGTTCGGGGCAGGCGCTGGACGCAGCTTCGCTGGCGTCCTCCAATGTGCAGACCGTCGCTGCGGCCAGTGAGGAGTTCGTTGCCTCAATCGGAGAAATCGGTCGTCAGGTTGAACAGGCAACCAGTGCCGTCAACAATGCCATGGTCACGACCGGCGCCGCCAACGAACGGGTTGGCAGTCTTGACGCTGCCGCGCAGCAAATCGGTGACGTTGTCAGTTTGATCCGGGATATCGCCGAGCAAACCAATCTGTTGGCACTTAACGCCACGATTGAGGCGGCGCGTGCCGGAGAGATGGGCAAGGGTTTTGCCGTTGTGGCCGCTGAAGTCAAGGAACTGGCAACCCAGACCTCCAAGGCAACCGAGCAGATCAGTCATCAAATTTCGACCATCCAGACCGAAACGCAGGAAGCTGTGCACTCGATCGAAGAAATCGGCACGACGATCGAGCAGGTCAACACCTACACAGCCTCCATTTCTGAAGCCGTCGAGCAACAGAATCTGGCAACCAACGAAATCGCCAGTTCCATTCAGGAAGCCTCGCGGGGGACAACGACGGTTTCGCAAGATATCGAAGTGGTCTCCAGTGCCGCAGAGCAAACCCGTCAGGCAGTCGATGAGGTCAATTCCGTCTCAGCCGATGTGAACGCCTGCGCCGAGGGGCTTTCGGGGACGGTCGACCGGTTCCTCGCCCGTGTCGCAAAGCGGGCTTGAGGCACGGCATAGGCCAGCAATCATCAAGGGCGGGATCATCCCGCCCTTTTTTGCGACTTGAAGGCCGTGGCACAAGACTGAACAATTGCACCCGCCCCCGTTTTTGACTATCAAGGGCACCTCAAGTTCCTTCGTCCCGTTTGGGCGCGCCAAAAGCGCGACCATAGCGGCGCGATGCGCTGGCATTTATTTCTTTTTTGGGGCTTCGCCTCAGGGATGGCCAGCATGGACCCGACTTTAAGGACACGAGCCCAACACAAGGGCTACAGGCACAAGGCACAATCGGCGATGGCAAACCGGCGCGGAGGCAAACCGACACGCAATCCGGGGCAGAGGAACGACAGGCAGGGCGGCGATCCCGGCGGTCGCAATCGTGCACCCGCTCGCGGGCCACAACGCGACAAGCCATCAGGGGCAAAATCAGGGGCAGGCAAGTCCGGCGCACCCAAGCCGACCTTCACCCCCGGCCGTGTGATCAAGAAGGGCAATCGCGATGAGGCTCGTCCGAAGTCGCAGGCCGAGACCCGCGAGCCGTTCATCCTGCCGCCCCGTCCAGAAGGCCCGGTACCGCGCCGCGCACCCTTCTCGCTGATGGTGACCGAAGCATGGGACGATTATGCCCTGCTGGACATGGGCCACAGCGAAAAGCTCGAACGCTACGGCCCCTATACCATCGTGCGCCCCGAGACACAGGCCATGGGCAGTCCGCATCTCGCCAAGTCCGTATGGGACAAGGCTGATGCGATCTTCTCTGGTGATCTGGAAGAAGAAGGCCCGGGCCGCTGGCGCTATCCCGATCCGCTCGGAGAGACATGGGAGACCCACTGGGACGGCATTCGTTTTTATGGTCGTTTCACAGCCTTCCGACACGTCGGCTTTTTCCCTGAGCAGGCTGCGCACTGGCAATGGATGGACAAACAACTCCGTTCGGCCTTTCTGGCGCGTCCTCCCCGGGTCCTCAACCTGTTTGGCTATTCCGGTGTTGCCTCACTGGTGGCCGCAAGGGCAGGGGCCGAGGTCACCCATGTGGATGCCTCCAAAAAGGCCGTTGCTTACGGCAAGGAAAACCAGATGCTGGCCGGCCTTGATGACAAGCCCATCCGCTGGATCGTCGATGATGCCATGAAATTTGTTCAGCGCGAAATCCGCCGCGGCAATGTCTATGACGGTATTCTGCTCGACCCGCCCAAGTTCGGTCGTGGACCCAAGGGCGAGGTTTGGCAGCTGTTTGAAATGTTGCCCGAAATGCTCGATGCTTGCCGCCAGATCCTGTCAAAGGAGGCGCTTTTCTTCACGCTGACCTCCTACGCGATGCGTGCGTCCTACGCGGCGTTCGATGAATTGATGATCGAAGTGATGACCGGCAAGGGCGGGATTGTCGAATCCGGCGAGCTGATGATCGCCGAAGAGAACGGACAACGCACCCTCAACACATCGCTTTACACGCGCTGGCGTCCCCTATCCAAGGACGAACTCAACGCTGAACAGGAGAGCGAGGGATGACCGAAAGCCGCGCCACCCGAAAAGGGCTGATCAAGGAAATCACCGCTGTCTCCAACCAGCACATCAAGGACATCCGCGCTCTGGATCGCCGCAAGGTACGCAACGAGACAGGTCTCTTTATGGCCGAAGGGCTACAGCTTGTTGCCTTTGCCCTTGACGCGGGCTGGGAAGCAGAGACGCTGGTCTATGCCAAGAATATCAAGACCCACGAGCTGGTGCAGAAGGTGGCCGCCAAGGTCTACGCCAAGGGCGGGCTGATTTTGGAAGTCTCCGAGCAGGTGCTCTCCAAGCTCACCCATCGGGACAACCCGCAGCATGTCATCGGCGTTTTTCGTCAGCGCTTTGGAAGCCTTGAGGATCTGGCTCAGGATGTCGAGGCGGCTGGGGGCGACATGGTGGTTGCCATGGAAGGCGTGAAAGATCCGGGCAATCTTGGCACCACGATCCGCACGTCGGATGCGGTCGGAGCCAGTGCACTTGTGCTCATCGGCGAGACCACCGACCCCTTTAGCCTTGAGGCGGTGCGGGCCACCATGGGCTCGATCTTTCATATCCCGCTCTATCGTGCCACCCGCGAGGAATTTCTCAACTGGCGCAAAAGCTGGCCCGGCGAGATTGTCGGAACGCACCTGAAGGGTGCCGTCGATTACCGCACGATCAAGGCAAAAGAGCCGCTGATGGTGATGATGGGTAACGAGCAATCGGGCCTGCCGGATGCCTTCGCCGAAGCTTGTGATCATCTGGTCAAGATCCCGATGGCGGGGCGTGCCGAGAGCCTCAATCTGGCTGTTTCAACGGGAATTACCCTGTTTCGTCTGCGTGAGGGCAAGTTGGGTCTGTAAATCCCCTGATCGAATTCCTATGTTGGTACTTTGCCAAATCTGAAGCCAAATCTGAAGGAAGAGATCATGAGCCAGCCCCTTCGCATTGATATCGTGTCTGACGTTGTGTGTCCGTGGTGCGCTGTAGGCTACAACCAGCTGCGCGTGGCATTGGAGCAAACCGGGACCGATGCCGAGATCCATTGGCACCCCTTCCAGCTCAATCCCGATATGGGGCCGGAGGGGCAGAATATGGGTGAGCATCTGGCCGAGAAATACGGCGTTTCCCCTGAAGAGAGCGCCCGCAATCGGGAGCGCATTTCCACGGTTGCCGCCGAGGTTGGGTTCGAGATCAATTTCTCCGACGAGATGCGCATCTACAACACCATGGCCGCCCACCAGCTCATTCACTTTGCGAGCCAGAATGGTCGCGAGCACGACACCAAGCAGGCCTTGCTCAAGGCCTACTTCACCGATGGCCGCGATGTCTCGGATATCGACGTGTTGATGGATGTCGCACAAGCGGTCGGACTGGATGTCGAGGCCGCCCGTACCGCGCTTCAAGAAGAGACCTATGCTGCGGTTGTCGGCGAGCATATGCAATTCTGGACCCGGCAAGGTATCAGCGGCGTGCCGGCGATCATTCTCGATCAGAAATATCTGGTCAATGGGGCTGCGGGTGTCGAGAACTTCAAGGGTGCGATCAAGCAGGCGCTTTCCGCCTGATGTTTACCCCCAGACGGCGAGACCGATAAACCCCAATATGCCGACGACAATGCGCCAGATTGCAAAGGGCATGAAGCCATGGCGGGAAACGAAGTCGAGCAACGACTTGACCACGAAGAGCCCTGCAATGAACGCCATGACGAAGCCCACGGCAATGACGCCTGCCTGATCCATCGAGATGATGTCGCGGTTCTTGTAAAGGTCATAGACAAAGGCGCCGGTCATCGTCGGCATGGCCAGAAAGAAGGAGAATTCCGCGGCGCTACGCTTGTCTGTGCCCATCAGAAGGGACCCTGCAATGGTCGAGCCGGAACGGGAGACGCCGGGCACCAGCGCAAGACACTGGAACAGCCCGATCTTGAAGGCAAGCGACAGCGGATAATCCATGACGTCGGTATATTTGGGCTGAAGCTCGAGACGGTCGATCCATGCCAGAAGAACGCCGCCGATGATCAGCGTCGAGCAGATCAAAGCCGGGCTCTCAAACAAGACAGTCTTGATATAGTCATGCAGGAACGCGCCCAGAACGGCGGCTGGCAGGAAGGCCAGAAGGATGGCGGCAACGAACCGCCGCGCTTTGGTGCTGCTGGGCAGGTCCATGGCGATTTTCCACAACCGCCCGAAGTAGATCGACAGGATGGCGAGAATCGCGCCGAGCTGGATCAGAACCTCAAAGGTCTTGCCCTCATTCTCGAAACCGAGAAAATGGCCGACCAGCAGAATGTGACCGGTCGAGGAGACCGGAAGAAATTCGGTGATGCCTTCCACCAGCCCAAGAAACGCGGCTTCGAAATATGTGGCCAAATCCATCTTTTGATCAATCCTTCTATGGCAGTGCTGGGCGACTGCCGGTATGTTCGCCGTCTTCTCGAACCGGTTCGCCGGAACAAGAGCGTATCCCAGACGTTCTATCGAATGCTGGAGTGCTTTTAGGGCATGTTTCTTTGTTTGCACAGAACCCGTTGCGATTTTGTTGGCAGATCCGGGATTTTTGCAAACGATAACAAATTCCTTGTTTGCGCTGCCTTTCAAGCGCACTCTCGTGATGCGATAGTCACTTTCGGTGGATGAACGCTTTTGTTGCTGCCGTGCAGCCGGTCATTTGCTCCTGAATGGGACCTATGATGGGTGCTTGCCGAAAAATTGCCGCTTTGCGCGTGTCTTGTCGGGCAGGGATACTGTTTGTTAACGAAGTCTTGGAATGCAAACCCTATGCTTAGAAGTCTGTAGGGATAGTTTGAGGTCAAAGGGTTCGCAAAGCCATGTTGCTGCTCTATCACACGAAGATGTCAATTCCGTCGCGGTTCGCCCGGCTTGTTCTTGCCGAATGCAAGGCTGGAGCTGAACTGAGCGAAATCCTGCCATGGGAGCGCAAGGAAGATTTCCTGTTGGTCAATCCAGCAGGATCTGTCCCTGTCTTGCGTGAAAACGACGGTCCGCCCGTTTGCGGCGCCAGCGTCATCGCCGAATATCTCGACGAAACACGCGGCTACTCTCTCGGCGCGCGGCGTCTGTTGCCCGATCATCCCAACGAACGCGCCGAAGTCAGGCGCCTGATGCATTGGTTTTTGGTCAAGGCGGTCGACGAGAGCGCGCAATTCTTCATCGAGGAAAAGATCTATAAGCGCCAGCGCAACGATGGCAACAGCTCGCCCGATTCGACGATCCTGAGGGCCGCGCGTGCCAATCTCAAGATCCATCTCAATTACATTGCCTATCTGGCAGAGCGGCGCAACTGGATGGCGGGGGAGCACTTCTCCTATGCCGATCTGGCTGCAGGTGCCTTTCTTTCATCAATCGATTATATCGGCGAAATACCGTGGGAGGCCGCCCCTGTGGTCAAGGACTGGTATCAGCGCATCAAATCCCGGCCTGCCTTCCGTCCCATTCTTGCCGACAGTTTGAAGGGCATTCCGCCTTCCAATCACTACATGGACCTGGACTTCTAGACCCGGCTGTGCCCGAGCTTGAAATGTGGTGGACATGACTGAGACCAGCGGACCAGCAGAAAAGCAGGCCAAATTGCGGACTTTCCTCGAGAAGGAGGCCAAAGCACTGGGCTTCTCGGACTTGCGTATTTGCCGGACAGACAACGTCAGGGATCACGAGGACACCCTGCTCAGCTTCACTGCAAACGGCTACCATGGCTCGATGGAATGGATTAAGGAGACCCTCGCGCGCCGCTCTCACCCGAACAAGCTGTGGGATGGTGCGCGATCGGTGATCATGCTCGGGTTCAACTATGGCCCCGAAGGTGACCCGCTTGCGACACTGCACAAGACCGATTGTGCCTCCATATCGGTCTATGCCCGACATCGCGATTATCACGATGTCCTCAAAGGGCGGCTCAAACAACTGGCAGCCAAGCTTTTGGCGCGTGTGCGTGAAAGCCAGCCAGACGGCGAGATCAAGGTCTTTGTCGACACCGCGCCCGTGATGGAAAAGATGCTTGCTGCCACGGCAGGGCTCGGCTGGCAGGGCAAGCACACCAATCTTGTCAGCCGCGACATCGGTTCGTGGTTCTTTCTCGGTGCCATCTTCACCAGTCTCGATCTGGCACCCGATGCGCCGGAAGTCGACCATTGCGGTTCCTGCCGGGCTTGCCTTGATGCCTGCCCGACGAAGGCCTTTCCAGAGCCTTATAAAATCGACGCCCGCCGCTGCATTTCCTATCTCACCATTGAGAACAAAGGCCCGATCCCCCATGAATTCCGCTCGGCGATGGGCAACCGGATCTATGGCTGCGATGACTGCCTCGCCGCCTGTCCGTGGAACAAGTTCGCACAAGTTGCTTCCGAGGCCAAGCTCAAGGCCCGGACCGATCTCAACGAGCCGTCGCTTCATGATCTGCTCGCGCTTGACGATACCGAATTTCGCAAGCTGTTCTCCGGATCACCCATCAAGCGCATCGGCCGGAACCGGTTCTTGCGCAATGTGCTGATCGCAACGGGTAATTCGAACAATCCGGCTCTCGGCCCGATCGTCCGGCGTCACGTGTCTGATCCGGAGCCGATTGTCAGGGGGGCTGCAATCTGGGCGCTCGGGCGTCTGATATCCAAAGAGGCGTTCGAAAGTCTTGCCTCACCCCTTGTTCCCTGTGAAACTGACCCCTACGTGCAAGAGGAATGGCACAGAGCCATGGCAGAGGAGACAACATGAGGCTTTTCATTTTCGGACTGGGCTACAGCGCACGTGCCATCGCCCGTAAACTCTCAGGCGAATGCGAGTGGATCGCGGCGACATCCCGCAGCGCAGACAAATGTGCCGAGATGGAAGAACACGGGATTCGCGGGTTTGTCTTTGACGGCAAAAAGCCCAATCCGAATCTTGTTCCTGCCTTGAAAGAGGCCACACATGTTCTGATTTCCATTGCCCCCACGGCCATGGGAGATCCGGCCTTTCATTGCCATGGCGAGAATATCGCGCACAGTCCTGATCTTGAATGGCTCGGCTACCTGTCCACCGTCGGCGTCTATGGTGATCACGATGGCGAGTGGGTGAGCGAGGAGACCGAACCAAGACCGGTGTCGACCCGCTCGCTCCAGCGCGTCTCGGCGGAAATCGGCTGGATGGACTTTGCTGCCAAGCTGGACAAGCCTTTGGGCATTTATCGCCTCGCGGGCATCTATGGGCCGGGGCGGAACCAGATGATCAAGATCGATGAAGGCACGGCGCGTGCCATCGACAAGCCCGGACAGGTCTTCAACCGCATTCACGTCGACGACATCGCTCTGGCCGTCGCCATCGCCGCAAGAGAGCGGCATAGCGGCATCCTCAATGTCTGTGATGACAAACCGGCCCCGCCACAGGACGTGCTGGCCTATTGCGCCGAGCTGATGGGCAAGCCCCCCCTGGTGGAAATCCCCTTCGAACACGCCGACATGTCACCCATGGCCCGCAGTTTCTATGGCGAGAACAAGCGTTGTGACAACAGGTTGCTGCACGAGCTGATCAAGGGTGACATGCGCTACCCCACCTACCGCGAGGCTTTTTCCATCATGTGGAAGGAGAACAGCTGGCGCGGTTGACGCCTTGGGGTCTCCCCGTGGCGGCATGATTGAGAAAGCGCACATATTGCGCTTGTTGGTGACTATGCACAGGCAAAAGGATCGCTGTTAAAAAAATGCAAGAAAAGCAACTTATGCCCTTGCCATCATGCCAAAGAAGCATTAGACAACAGCCTCACCGGCCGCGCTTTTTGCGGCGGCGGACAGGTTGCGCTGGTAGCTCAGTTGGATAGAGCACCAGACTACGAATCTGGGGGTCGGGGGTTCGAATCCTCCCCAGCGCGCCATCATTTTCAATGACTTAGCTCGAAGTCATCTTTTTCCTCGATGCCCTAAGGTGACACAAAAGGTAACAGAATTTCTGTTTCCAGTACCTCGTCGTGCGAAAATGCATCCCAATTTCTGAGAAACAAATTTCCATCTGTGGCGCGGCGCGATTTTCTGGACAGGTGGGCGAAATCTTCTGGACAACTCATACCAAGGGCGTGAAGTTCTGACTCTTTAGGGATTCCATTTTTAGCACTGGCGTGATTCAACATGGCAAAGGAGATTTTGCCATGTCTGCCGCTTTGATTCTTAGCGATGCTTTTGACGCCGATAGTTTGCGCCGTCTTGCCAAAGGATGCCGCAATGCCAAACAGAGCCGCCGCCTACTGGCCATTGCGGCTGTCTATGACGGCATGAACCGTGCTGATGCCGCCAAAGTCGGCGGTATGGACCGCCAGACTTTGCGAGATTGGGTTCTTCGCTTCAATGAGCAAGGCACCGATGGTCTTGTCGACATCAAAGCAACCGGCGCTCCCATGCGCTTGAGCCCAGAACAGCTCGAAGAGTTTGTTGCTATCGTTGAAACCGGTCCTGATCCTGAGAAGGACGGCGTCTCTGTCTGGCGTAGCCAGGATCTGGTGCGTGTGATCCAAGAGCGGTTTGGGGTCTCCTACAAGGAACGTGGAGTACGGGATCTTTTGCGCCGCATGGGGTATGTGCGCATATCTGGTCGACCTCAACATCCAGAACAAAAGCCTGAAGTCATTGATGCTTTCAAAAAAACTTCTCCGCAACGTTGGCAGCGCATGTAGGCCATTTGCCAAAGAACAAGCCCATCGAGATTTGGTGGCAAGATGAGGCTAGGCTTGGTCAGAAGAATGGACTGGCCCGACTATGGGCAAAAAAGGGAACCAGACCACGTCTGCCAGCCGATCAGCGATATAAAAATGCCTATCTGTTCGGTGCAATATGTCCAGCGCGTGGCGTTGGCGCGGGATTGATGATGCCTTTTGCAAATACACAGGCCATGCAAATGCACCTCGAAGAAGTCTCAAGGACAGTGGCGCGCGGCGCTCATGCCGTGGTGCTGATGGATCGTGCCGGATGGCATACGACAAGCAGACTCAACGTGCCCAAGAATATCACCATCCTCCTGTTGCCTTCCAAATCACCGGAACTGAACCCAGTTGAGAATATTTGGCAGTATCTGCGCGGTACCTTCCTGTCCAATCGGGTCTTCGAAGACTATGCCGCCATTCTTGATGCTGGTTGCCAAGCATGGAAGAGCCTCTCCGCCAACCCAACCATCATCCATTCAATAGGTATGAGAAAATGGGCTCAAGAAGGTCAGAATTAAATGCCGTTGGTATCACTTGATTGATAGCCCGCTTTTAGCGGGCCTTTTTGTATCTGCTTAACGTGTGTTTTTTCAGGACTATTTTTGCCCCCTATAAAAACTTGTTTGGATAATGAAGAAGCAGGCGTTCGCTGTTCGATTCTCGAACTCACACAATGCGGACGAAGTTGCCATTGAGGTTGATCTGCTGAACGGCAACTTCGGTATTCCACGACAGGCCTACGTCTGGTCTAGTTCGCGTTTTAACGTTGCACCCTGTGCTAATGCCAGTATGCCTGTCCCAATGGTCAGAACAGCCTGCGCGGCGACTGCCATTGGAGCATACTCGAATCCGAAGGCGGCAACTGCAGACCATGCAGCGACGCCGAAGTTCATTGCACTTGCGCCAAGAGCCATCAGAACGCCGCGCCTCGTTTCTGACAGGCTCGCGAGATAGGTTTGCAGACCAGGGGCACCCGTGCCGCCCAGTAATGCCCAGATACCGAGAGCGAGACAGGCGGTCAGGGTACCGAGCTGTAGACTGAACAAAGCGACGATAGATAGCATTACGCCGATCAGGCTAATCTGCATGAGCTGCCGTCCATCACTCACTTTCTTGAGCGCCCACGGCATAAGGAGATTTCCCAAGAGAGTAACAGCCCCAAAGCCAGCATAAATCAGGCCAATGCCGCTGGTTGTAATATCGGTGGTATCTCTCAACCGCTCTCCTACCAGCGCATAAATGCCAATGGCTCCGCCCAGACCAAAGCCCATGGCAACGATAGCCCCCAAGGCGCCGGGTACAAGAACCGAACCTTTCGGTGTGGGCGGCGTGAATTCACTCTTCGTTTTTCCCAGCCAACCAATGCCCAGAACCGAAAGGATGCCCGCAATAGCCAGTCCTGCAAAGGCATATTGCCAGCCTACCGTTTCAGTCATCCATGCTCCGTAGAGTGGTGCAAGAATGATGCCCCCAGTCAACCCCGCTTGGACTGCTGCAATGTTTGCCGGTGCGCGTTCCGGTCCACTATCGGCTGCCGTTGCGAAGGCCACAGGAAGCATGCCCGCCGCGCCGATGCCAGTCACGACGCGGGTAAGAAGCGCGAATTCGTAAGAAGAGGCCAAGGCGGTGCCAAGCGATCCGAGGCAGAACAGTCCGACCCCTGGCAGCAGAACATTCTGTCGTCCGAAGCGGTCCGAAAGTCCACCTAGCACTGGGGCCAGGAGCGCCAACGGGAGAGCGTAGGCACCGATAAACAGGGTAATCCTCTCTGGCACTACGCCGAGATCGGATCCGACAGGCGTCAGGATTGGTCCAAGCAAAAATTCATCGCTTCCGACGAGGAAGGCGATCAGAAATAGAACTATCGTCTGAGGGTTCATGAAGCGGGTCTCTCGCATTGTTTTGGTGTTGCGAAAGGGCACCCCGGAAACTGTCGATCCGTTCGACGGTTGTCTGTCTTCTGGACTGGAGATCAGCAATGAGACGGTCGATTTGCGTGAGCTTATGTTCCAGATTGGCAAGGCCGTCATCACAGGCCCCGGCTCCTTCATCGGTCAGGCACGGAGCCATCGCGAGAATTTCACGTGTCGAGAAACCGGTAGCAATCATGTCACGAACACGCTCAGCCCGTCTCATATCCACCGCGCTATAGCTTCGGTAACCATTTTGGTCTCGGGATGGCGACATCAGCCCCATCTGCTCATAGTGGCGCAGACTTCGAGCACTGAGTCCCAACCTGTCAGCGGCTTCCGCAATTTGCATGTGTGATACCCTTTCCAGAACAGCGCTACACCATTGACATTAGCGTCAATGTCAATAGTCATTTACCATGCTTGAGTAAAAATACAGAACGCCATTTAAATTGGGCCAGTGTCCAAACAGCTGACATTGGCCGCGGTGCTCAAAATCATCACATTGGGCTCTGACCCGATCTTCGGTGCGGTTGGCACGAACGTCAGCTCAGAGCAGATGAGTTTTCTCAATTCCCGATCACCAATTCCTTGGCCTTCTTCTGCCCTTTGTCGTTGGCGGTGTAGCTGAGGGTGACTTCCTCGATATCAAAGCCTGAGAAGATTTCGCGGATTTCAGGCACATCGTTGATGGAGAACAGAAACCGCCCTTTGATCCCTGCCAATTGCTCGGCCAGTGTCTCGAAGTCTTCCGGACCGAAAATGCCCTTGCCGTAATAGTCCTCGCAGTTCCAATAAGGCGGATCGAGATAGAAGAGTGTCTCGGGCCGGTCGTAGCGTTTGATGCAGTCGGCATAGGGCAAGCATTCGATGGTGACGCCGCTGAGGCGCTCGTGAACATCTTCCAGCAGTGGGACAATCTTGGTCAGGTCAAACCGCGCTCCGCGCAGTGCGACGCCATACGTCCGGCCACCCACCTTGCCTGCAAAGGATGTGCGCTGAAGATAAAGGAACCGGGCGGCGCGTTCCAGATCGGTTAGCGTGTCCGGGTCTGTGGCCTTGAGCCGCTCGAACTCTGACCGGCTGGTGAGCTGGAATTTGAGGGTATCAAGGAACTGCGGATAGTGGCGCTGCAGGATCCGAAACAGGGTGATGACATCTTTGGAGATGTCGTTGATCACCTCGCACTTGGGGCGTTCCGAACGCCGAAAGAAGATGCCGCCCATACCAACAAAGGGTTCCACATAATTGGCGTGGTCGATCTTGTTGATGCGGCCTGCAATATGCTTGGCCAATTGGCTTTTGCCGCCAATATAGGCGGCAACAGGTTTGACGAGAGTGACAGCCTCAAACATTTTTGTTCTCACTATGTTCTTTTGATCAAGAATCACCCATAGTGCGCCTCTATCGATAGAAGCGGCGGGAGTGATGATTGTGTTTGCTGTCATCGACCGGGTCAGGACGGCAATCTTAAGCCCGGTATCTGGACAAAACGTCCAGGTCTCCCGCTCCTATCGCGGGATATGGTTCAGGCTGGCCCCTTGCTCGATCCAATATTCCACCAAAGCGGTTGGTGTAATTGCACTTGATTTTAGATCGAAGTCGAGGTCGGAGCGCCAGAAGATTTCCGCTGCATATTCCGAGCAGATATAGCCCTCTGCCGTCATGGGAAAGCCCAGCCCGGCTCCTAAGGCATCTATATAGCTGTAGGGCTTGCCCAGTTGAGAGAAAGCAAAATCCTCGACTGAAGCCGACCAATCAACCGAGAGCCTGATCCAGTCAAATGGCAGGGCGGCACAGGCGGCACGAAGGGTAACACCAATGCCTTCCCTTGCTTCAAGAATGAAGAGCCGCCCCCTGAACCACCAGGCAACGCCCACATGAGTGTGGAAACCGCCCGTTACATGGCGAATAAGCCAGGAAACCGGCCCCTTGCCCCGAAAGGCAATAAGGTCACCGCTCCGGATCTGGCAACGGGCGTCCGGGTAGACCATCACACACCACGCCCTATTCAAGCACCATGGCTTCTCGCCACATGACTGCGAATTGGTCCTCGGTAAGATCAAGAGCTGCCTTCATATGCCCGATAAGATCATGATCCGGCTTGTAGATCGATGCGTTCCGCCAAGCATTCAGAGCTTTCTTGCGCTCTTTGCCATCTGCGATGGCCTCAAGAGCAGGCTCGACCGTCTCATCCAATTCATGGTTGATCAGCACATCAATCAACTGCTTACGGGTGATAGGAGCGAGCCGTACCGGACCCGGTGCAGGGTTACGCAAAGACCCATCTTCATTGACGATCTGACCTGGCACGCCATCCATCTCGAGTAGGTTCTCTTTCGAAAAGCCTTCAGTGCCTTTTAGGATTTCTACCAAATCCTTAATCGTCTTATGCTTCCAAACATGTTGGATCACGCGGTCGTCGTTGATCAGAACAACCATTTTTATCGCCTCCAGAAATCGATTTGAGAATAAAGCTCAGTTTGCCCCAACACCATGGAAACCCCGAAGCCAACAGAGGTTTCCGCTCTACGCATCTCAATACGATAGGTTTTTCCTGCCGTAAGCTTCGCGGAGAGAAAGGTGTGCGAGGTGCAATAATAGGTCGGGTTGGAATGCCCGCCTGATCCAACGGCAACAACCGCATTATCTGTTACACAAAAAACCCGCGAGGAGGTCTGAGCGGTATCGTTGATAGAAGCCCATCCACTCATATACAGGTCGGCTGCTGGCGTGAAGCTGTTGTTGGCCAGTGAGATCAATCCAAATGGATCATCTTCCGTGTTGTAGGGCCTCACTTGCCAAGAGCCAGCGTAAAGCCAGCCTCCGTCAACTCCATTGGCCATCTCGTGCGTAATCGAAGCGGCAGGTCCCCCGCCTAATTGGCTCGGCAACCGGCCATCGATCAAACCATTTGCCAAATCGAAAATGCCATTGATGCCGCTGATTTCGCTGATCTGGTGACCATGGCTTTTGGCGGCATATAGAAGATCATGAGCGTGATTGATCGACGCATAGGCACCGTCGTGGTTATGGGCTGCTAGCGCATAAACCCCGGCATGGTTATGATTGATTGCTGCTTTGCCTTCCAACGCAAGATCAATTGCCTCAGACAAGGACGTTAAATCCTCAGGCCTGGCAAAGGCGAGTTGTGACAATACGGCTGCCAAACGTTTTGGATCCACCAGCTTCTTTTCAATCGCTGCGTCTACCACTTCTTCTTCGTTGGCCCACGGATAGGAGGATATAACCCAGTTTTGGGAGGCGTAGCTGTCAAGAGGGTTGACCACCAACTGAATGCTATCGGTATTGGTGACCTGCAGGACGATCTGGATCGTGAGCGTCGAGGCGGTGCCATCCGTAAGGATGGACTTGTAGGTTGGCGGATGTTTGGCGATGGCGAACATTGCCCCATTGGCGTCAAACAGGCCTGCCTCGCGGATCCACCACCCACCCACGTCAGGCGGGAGAATTGCCTCGACAATCAGCCAAGCCGGGTTCTGAACGTCTGGCGTGATAGACGTGATATTGAGCCGATGTGTCTCGTGCACCAGATTGGTTTCCGTTCCGTCCGGATCATAGCTAGAACCATCGGCGTCTCCCACAGCAAGATGGGTCAGAGAGACCGAAGCGCCACCGGTAATGGCCGCGCTGAGGGCATTGGAGCCGATATTAGTGAGGCGGGTATAGTAAGTTGCGGCAGTCATCATTCAGCTCCGTTAAAGCACCATGGCTTCACGCCACATGGTCTGAAATTCTTCGTCGGTGAGATTGAGGGTGGTCTTCATTTGCAATATCAGCGCATGGTCTGGCTCATGCTATAGCTGCGGGTTTCAGTAATTCCCGGACAGTCGTTTCATTAAATACCGGACAGCGATTTCACAAAAACCCGGACAGTTTTCAAGGCATAATTTTGGTTGATCCTTACCTGCCTAATTGGGGCACTCTTTTGGTCGAAGAACAGATCAGGAGGGAGCATGCCCCGACGCAAGCAAGTGAGGCGCACGACTGTGCAAGATATACGAGAGATATTACGGCTGACGCATGATCCGGGGCTTTCTACACGAGAGGTCTCTGCGCGAATGAAGCTGAGCAAGACAACCGTTGCCACCTACCTTCACCGAGCCCGTGACGCTGGCTTGAACAGCTGGCCAATACCAGCCGATCGCGATGATGACGAGCAATTGCGGGCAGCCCTGTTTCAGAATGTAGGTCGACCACCGCGTGACGATGCAGAACCTGATTGGCGCCATATTGCGACGGAATTGAAGCGCAAGGGTGTGACCCTGACCTTGCTCTGGGAGGAATATAGGGCGGTCCATCCCGAAGGTTACGGCTATACTTGGTTCTGCACTCGTTTCAGGGAATTCGAGTGCCGGGCCAATCCCCGTTTTCGCAACCGGCATGAAGCGGGTGCGGCCATTCAGACCGATTATGCCGGCCACACTATTCCGGTTTTTGATCCTGCGACCGGAGAGGCATATCAGGCCCAGATTTTCGTCGCAGTCCTCGGAGCCTCGAACTACACATTTGCCTGGGCCTCTCGAAGCCAGAAGCTGCCGGACTGGATTGATGCGCAAGTTCGGTCACTGAAGTTTTTCGGCGGCGTTACCAAGGCCATCATTTGCGACAATCTCAAGGCCGCCGTGGCCACACCATTGTGGTTCGAGCCATCGCTAACTGCCACCTTTGAAGCCATGGCAACCCATTACGACACGACCATTTTGCCGACACGACCACGTAAGCCGCGCGACAAGGCAAAGGTGGAAGGAGCGGTTCTGATTGTCGAACGTTGGATCCTGGCCCGGCTGCGCAATCAGCAATTCTTCTCGATTGAAGCGTTGAACAATACCATCGCGGAATTGCTGGTGGTGCTCAACAACAAGCAAATGCGGCGGATCGGAAGATCCCGCAAGGAACTGTTTGAAGAGATTGAACGGCCTGCCCTGCGTCTGTTGCCCGACACTCCATTTGAATATGCCGAATGGAAACGGGCCAAGGTGCATCTCGACTATCATGTCGAGATTTTACGAGGTTTCTATTCCGTCCCTCACAAGCTAATCGGACGGCAGGTTGATGTCCGGCTAACCCATCGTGTTGTCGAGATATTTTGCAATCATGAGCGGGTTGCAGTTCATCAGCGCAGGCGGGATCGGGGTGGCCATTCCACGATTACACAGCATATGCCCAAGGCCCACCAGCGTCACGCAGGCATGACGCCTCAAACCCTCGTCGCTCAGGCTGCCCGCATTGGATATCACACCGCCCTGTTGGTGGAACGCCTGATGCGAGATCGGCCACACCCCGAGCAGGGTTTCCGCTCGGCACTGGGGGGGGTGAGCCTACAACGCCGGTTCGGAACAGACAGACTGGAAGCAGCCTGTCAAAGGGCTCTGACATGCGAGACGGTCAGATACAAATCCGTTCAATCCATCCTGGTATCCGGTCTCGACAAGGCACCCGCGCACCAGGAACCCGCCCCTCCAGCACCGAGCCACGACAATATCCGAGGCGCAACCTACTACCAGTAATCAACAAACATCAAAACAGGAGAGAAAGAATGCTGACACACCCGACATTGAACCAAATGGCCGCACTCGGCATGACCGGAATGGCACAAGCTTGGAAGAGCCTGAATGAACAAGATCCTGGGCAATCCCTAGATCGGAATGAATGGCTTGGCCTTATGCTCGACCAGGAAGTAGCATCCCGAGCCGACAAGCGTTTTGCCAACAGGCTGCGCAATGCAAAAATGCGCTTTCCTGATGCATGCATCGAAGACATCAGCTTCGCTGCCAATCGTGGCCTTGATCAGAGCAAAATCCTTTCTCTCGCTCAAGGAGACTGGATTAAGGCTCATGAACAAATCATTCTCACAGGGCAAACCGGAACCGGCAAAACATGGCTCGCCTGCGCCTTCGGACGCCAATCCGCCAGGCTCGACTATTCCGTCTTTTATGTCAGAATGCCCCGCCTGTTTGAGGACATGGCCATGGCCCGTCTCGATGGGCGCTTTCCAAGGCTGGTCGACAAACTTGCTCGCGTCCAGTTGCTCATCCTGGATGACTGGAGAACCCATTCGCTCACAGACCAGCAGCGCCTCGATCTGCTCGAGCTCTTCGAGGAAAGATACCAACGCAAATCAACCATCATCACGGCTCAACTTCCCGTTTCGGCATGGCACGAGATGATCGGCGAGCCGACAATTGCCGATGCCATCCTTGATCAAATTATTCACAATGCGCACCGAATAGAGCTCAAAGGGGAAAGTATGAGGCGATCAGAAGAAAATCAGAACTTGACCCAACAAACAGAACAGAAAACCATCAATCCACAAACCTGAACCAGGTAAAGGATCAGCCATTACTCAGCTGTTCGCGAATTACTGAAATCGCTGTCCGGGTTTTCGTGAAATCGTTGTCCGGTATTTCTGAAATCCGCAGTCAAAGCGCCTTCGGGGCCCCGGACACGATCCACATTGCCCAGTTTGGACAGAGCCGTGCGAACCTGCTTGTATGATGGGGCAAGGCTTTTGTCTTCGAGCGTCTCGATATAGTCACCCAACGCCTGAGCAATGGAAGGTTTGGATGGTCGGGCATAGAATTTGAGGAAGCCCCCGAACCATTCAACCTCGGCAAGCGACTTGGTCTTCTTTTTGATCTGGGGAGCCAGAGCCGTCACCCCGCCTTCGTCACGAGCTGAGAACCAGCCATAGACAGAGCGAAGCGACAGGCTGTTCCGGCGCTCTGCAGCAAGTTCTGCAGCTTCACTCAGGGCTGCATAATCTGTTTTGTCTTTGGAGTGTTCGTCGCTGGTTGGCAAACCAGCCCGATAGAGATTGAGATCTTCAAGAAACTGCAGGATGGCTTTCCGACGAGACAGATCGCTGATGATAGAGCGGCGCTTGATTTCGACGAGAAGAGCTGCCCGTGCTTCCATCATCACACGTTGACGGGCGTTAAATGCTTGCTGGTTCTGAACCGCAATAGCCCTCTTACTTTGCACAAGGGAGTTGTCCGCCTGGTGTCGCTCAAGAGCAAAGCGTTTCTGCAATTCCGACCGAGCGCCCTCTGGCAACAAGTCGATGTGATATTCCCAACCGCCGCCACGCCCTGAGCGCTTGCGAGCCAAGGAGGTGGATTGCCAATCGTGACGTTTGGAAAGGCGAATGAGCGAGCTTTCAGTTATAGGTAGATCTGGCAGTCGCAACTCTGCCAATTCTCGAGCGGTAAACCATTCACGGAAAGCACAGCTTTCAAAGATGGAAACATCAGCAGTCATTTGCTCAGCCTCCATTCCTTGTCGCGATTGGCGATGAACTGTTCCAGAGCTTCCTTTTTCTCAAGAGCCAGCTCGCGCTCGATGAGGGGTTGATACTTCTGGTCGACGACAATCATGTGGTATCGGTGAGTAGTTCGTTGAGCATTTCGGCGCTGCCAAGAATTCGGGCGAGGGCAAAAAAGCGATAGGTCGTGATGTTGTTGTTCTCGCGGGCTTCCGAGGTCCATGCATCAATGCTGTCCCGGCTGATTTCCTCGCCCAGGAATGCCGAAAGCTGAGCAGCAATGTCCTCGCGGCTTCTTCCATCCTCTTTGAGAGCTTCGGCCAGAACACGACAGACCTTCCGAGCGAGAGACGAAGCCCGCACGCGCGTTTCCTCAAAGCGGGGAGCCACCTTGGGTGGTTCCCAACTCAAAAGATCACCAGTCATCTTGTCGCCCTGAGCTTTTGCCATGTGGAAGATGGACCTTTAACGTTTCGATTTAGGAGGTTTGCTTTGGGCTTGGACGGCTTCGATGGACTTCAGTTGTCCAACCAAGTCCCCCAGTTCATGAGCACCGGTGATCTCGAGGTCGATCCTCAATGCCCCTTTGCCCGATAGGGCCCAATTCTTGAGGCGAACACCATCGCGTGTACTCCAAAAAAGGGAATGGAATTCCCGCATGACTTCAGAGGTCATTCACTCAATCATCCAGACGATGACCCAGCCGCTGGCGATCCAGCAGAACAAGGCAAGAGAGGCTTGAAAGCAAACAAGGGAAATCAATCCTGCCAGATCTCGTAGGCCGTTCTGATCAGGCCAATAATCAAAGCAGTGATAGAAGCGCGACAGGGCTGCGACCCACTTGTCAGCATCAAACAGTCGCTCTGACACCACCCGGTTCATGCTGCACACTCATTGTCAGCGCCAGTTGCAAACTTCTGACTGGTACAAGGGCCATATCGTCTGCTATCGTAAATTCGATGAGACGTTGCAGACTTGGGGTAACGGTCAGGCCAAAGCTCTTCAGCAGGTACGCCGATGGCTTCAGAAATGGCTTTCTCGCCGGTGGAGTTGGGGCGATCTAGCGCCACGCTAATATTGGTGCGATGACATCCGTGCCGAGCGGCAAGCTCGGTGAAGGTCATGCCCTGGCGGTGAAGCTCGGCTTTGATTGCATACTTGTCCCACTTACGCTTCGGCATAATGTCTCCTCATGAAAAGCGGGCTGCTGTAACAGGCCGCTTTTTTCTGAACCTTGCAGTTAGCCTTTGTGGCTGCCTGCTGTGATTAACGAATGAAGACAGAGCGATTGATAAATCGCCCATCATTATGCGATAAATAGTTCGTCAGAGTTATTTTGACGCTCGATTGTGGCGAAATATAAAATCCTGTTTTAATTAAGGGTGTTATAGGAACTCTGACCCGACATTGGGAACTCTGGCTTAAAGGTCAGAGTTAGTAAAATGAACTCTGACGGGCTGGTTGAGCGCATAAAACAGAGTTAATGGGATGAACTGCCTTTCCGCCAAATTCAAGCTATATTAGCTGAGATTGAGGGATAGGAGGATCATCATGATGAATATCGCGATCTTGGGCATAGATCTAGGCAAAACTGTATGCAGCCTCGCCGGTTTGGACAAGGATGGGGCCGTCATTTTCCGCAGACGCATTAAGCGTTTTAAATTGCTAGATTTTCTTGATGAGCTTTCCCCTTGTATTGTGGCTATGGAAGCATGCGGAGGAGCCCATCACATTGGCCGATTTTGCCTGACCAAAGGTCACGAACCTCGGCTAATGTCGCCGTTATATGTGCGTCCCTATGTGAAGGTACACAAGAATGACGACCGTGACGCAGAAGCGATCGCCGAAGCAGCAACACGCTCCACGATGACTTTCGTTGCAATCAAATCTGAAGAACAGTTGGATCTTCAGGCTATCCATCGTCATCGTGAAAGGTTGGTTCAAAGCCGAACGCGTCTCATCAATCAAGCTCGCGGCCTCCTTATGGAAAGAGGGATTAGCATCGGAACTGGACGGCATGTCTTCCAGAAGGCCCTGAAAATGCTGACTAGCAAGGCCGAATTAGATTTATCGCCTCGTATGATTGTCATGTTTGAGAGTATGGCTTCGGAGCTGGCCGCATTGAATAAACAGATTAGTGGTCTAGATCAAGAAATCCGATCAACAGCTCAGCATGACAATGATATGCGTCGCCTTATGGAAATACCTGGTGTTGGACCAGCAATAGCGAGTGCTCTAGTCGCAGCAGTGGGCGCAGCAGAGAATTTTGGCAAAGCCCGCGATATGGCCGCATGGCTTGGGCTGGTTCCTCGACAAGTATCAACAGGAGGAAAAGCCAAGCTGATAGGAATATCGAAGCATGGAAACAGCTACCTCCGAAAACTCTTCATTCATGGTGCACGCACAGTTCTTCACTTGGTGCAGGATCGGAACACCCCAATCACTCAGTGGGTTGATCGGTTAAAAGAGCGAGCTCATGTTAATGTTGTAGCCGTTGCCATGGCGAACAAGATGGCCCGAATTGCATGGGTTATCCTTACCAGGGGTGAAAGATACAACGCCAGTAGATTGATCGAAGTATAGGCTAGAATAAACACTTCTGGCAAAGCCGAAATCTGCGAGCGAAATAGAGATGGACCAACGACCAATCGGCGTTTTTTAAGCCTGACCGGGACCATGGCCAAAAGGCCGAAGAGGTAATGAGGCAAAGAATGCGCGACTTCCCATCTTGGTTAGGAGCAAAAAAACGCTCCGTGGTAAGACCGAATACATAGAAGCAGGGTCAACGGAACATCAAAAAGGGCTTGCAGAGGAGAGGCAGTTCATACATGGTCCTGGATTTTGGACCATATGTTAAGGTGGATCGTCTGAAAAGAAAGACGATCCGAAATGACGAAGAGAAAACGCTATTCTGCGGATTTTAAAGCCAAGGTTGCGCTTGAAGCGATCCGGGAAGAATTGACGCTTTCCGAGCTGTCGAAGAAGTATGACGTGCACCCGAATATGATCAGCACCTGGAAGTGGGCCGCGATCGAGAATATGGCGACAGCTTTTTCGAAGGGCAAGGAAACAGAGAGCCAGGCCAGTGCCGAGGAAATCGTGAAGCTTCACGCCAAGATTGGCCAGTTGGTCGTGGAGCGGGATTTTTTATCACAAGCCTCTGTTCTACTGGGCGTGAATGGAGGCAAAAAGCGGTGATGCGGGATCATTCCAAGCTCAGTATCCGTCGCCAATGCAAGCTTTTGTCTCTGTCGCGCTCGGGTCTATATTATCAGCCGGTCGGCGAAAGTGCTGAGAATCTGCGGTTCATGGAAATCATTGATAAGCAGTTTCTGGAAACGCCTTGGTATGGTTCCCGGCAAATGGCCCGCTACATGAAACGACAGGGCTATAAATGCGGGCGTCATCGTGTTCGCCGTCTGATGCGATTGATGCGGCTGGTTCCAATCTACCGGGAACCCAATACCAGCAAGAAGCATCCGGCGCACAAGATCTGGCCATATCTGCTGAAGGATGTGTCGATTGATCGGCCCAACCAAGTCTGGTGTGTCGACATCACCTATATCCCGATGCGTCGCGGCTTTCTATATCTGGTGGCAATCATGGACTGGTATAGCCGGAAGGTCTTGTCCTGGCGGCTTTCCAACAGCATGGAAGCCAGTTTCTGTGTCGATGCTTTGAAAGAGGCCTTGGTCAAATACGGACCGCCGGAAATCATGAATAGCGATCAGGGATCCCAACTTACCAGTTCCGACTGGATCCAGACCCTGACCGATGCTGAGGTGAAAATCTCCATGCCTCTCGGTGATGCTTCGCATCAACTGCCGGTAATAGACGGTCGAGGGCGCTGGGTTGATAACCGTATGATTGAACGGCTCTGGCGATCCATCAAATACGAATGCATTTATCTCAATGCTTTCGAGACAGGATCAGAGGCGAGGATTGGTATCGCGAAATGGATTACCTATTACAATGTCGAGCGACCTCATTCCAGCCATGGCATCTTGACCCCGAACGAGGCATATGACACCACACCAACCATCGAGAAAATCGCAGCCTGATGTGAAAACTGATCCACCTTATTGGGGCTGCAGAATGGTCCAAAATCCAGGACCACCTCTCCCCACACTTATAAGGTACTATCCAACTCTATCGCTTCAAAAAGAATTCGATCACTTATGTCCGAGCGGCCAGCGCTATCTTTTTCCAATGCGTCTATCAGCAGTTGACGCGGCGGCAAGTAACCTGGCGCATGCTGTAAATAGGTCAATAGCGGGCATCTCAGAATTGAAATTCCATGATAAAGGCAGGTCATTGCAAGGTTTCTATGTGGCATGAAGTCTTCTGGAAACGTGCTGCCAATCGCCTCGGATGCAAGTGTGTCTTGATATGAGTTTGCATATATGTTCATGACTTCCGGCACAGCTATGGCCATTTGATCACCCATACAGATATCAATATGCGGAAACATATAGTATGTATAATCAGCATATAATTTGCGCTCCTTTCTTGATGTAAGAAAGGCATTGTTCCAGTCGAAACTAAATTCCTGCCGCATCCTTGGGGACAAGACGATGTCCGGCCTGAAGCGAATGACCAGATCAAACTCTTCGCCGCTGTCTTGCGCCAGCCGGTTTGCCATCATGATCTTGTAGTGCATCTTACGGCTGTTGGTAAAACCTGCGAACTGCGGCAGATTGGCGTCCTCGACAACAACGTGATCAGTACCATAAAACCCCTTCAATGAAGCCTCATCGACTTGTGTCATATTGGCGTCAAACAGGCGAAAAAATCTCGGATAACGGTGTAACATATGAGCGCTACCCATTTCATTCCAAACACTCCGCCACGCAGGCCCAAATTCACCCGTGAAAAGTCGGACGTCTTTTGGTGGTAATGGTTCGATGCTTCCCGCATCAAGCCAAGTGTGAACAAAAATCCTTACATCATGCCCCTGCAGTCCCATCAAATTAAAGCTTGGCCAAGCTTGTCTGTAACCCCGCATTTGCCCGGAGAGGCATAGGGCTATCCTTAGCTTCGAGTTTGTGTGAATTGCCGGAACAGCCAATCCCTCCACTTGAGCAAAAGAGGCAATATATTCGAGGTCTTTTTTCAGACTTCCGCCGAGCTGTTTTGCCTCGAGCAGCTTAATTCTCTCATTTGCTAAAGCCATAGAGCTCTCACCGCAAATTGCAGCGAGAATAAACACTCGGTAGGCTTCGTTTGCGCTTGAAGCGCTCCGCCAAAGCTCAGGAAGCAGTTCCGCCGTCAACTCGATATTCTCTCTGCGACGGCGTATATCGGTCTTTTTGACCTGCTCCCAAAGAACGTAAGGCAAATGAGCATAGGCATCAAAATCCATTAAGTATCGTTTGAGTAGGTTACACTTCTCGTTAACACTGACCCAGTCGTAAGTTAGGGCCCAACAAGCCAAATTCCGGCCTGCAGAATACTCAATATTTTTTGCATTACAAAAGTCGACGATGAACTCATTGAGCAAATCAAAGCTAGACGGGTTGAATTCGCGTTGCTCAAATAAAATACGCCCGAGGGTGGATACATGTCTTGGCGGCAAATCGTCCGATTGTAGTAACAGTCGTTCCAACATTCGTCCGCCAACATCTGAATTTGCGGCTTGCTTGTCTTTGTAGAGACCTAGCCAAAGTTGTCCAGTTATGTCGAAGAAATATGGCGGCATCGAAGGTAGATTTTCATCAATCTCGCACCATTTGATGCATGCGGCGCCAATATCGCCCAACTCAGACAGTGTTCGCAACAAGCGCATCTGTATCTCAGAATTTGTTTTGATGCCGTCTGGCATCCGCTTCAAAACATCTTTCACATTTTGAAATTTCTTCAGCGCGTGCAGACCTTCCAAAATGCCGATGTAAGCACTGAGATTGTCCGGATCGACAGAAATGCACCGATTAAATTTATCAAGTGCCTCTTCTTGGAGGTTCTGCCCCAGAGCCTCCCACCCTGAAAACAAGAGCTCAGTTTGACCGTCCGCCAGACCAGTCGAGTCGTGCCTTGAAGTCAATTTTCTAAATGCCACTTCAGCCCTTCCGGCAAACATTCTAAACCTTCTTAGCATTGGCAATACTACTCCCTTACTTTCGAACAAAGCGAAAATCGACCGACCCAAACCCCATCTAAATATTGTATTGTCTTTGAAAGATGTTAATAGTACGTCCGGCATTTGGCTGTCAAATAAATAGGGGGAAGGTGGAGCTTATGTCGAGTCTGGTGTTTGAAGATTTTTCAAGCAGCGGCTTTTTGTTGGGTTGATGCCATTGACGCCCTCAGTGGCGCCGGCGAGGTGAGCGAAGCTGCGAAGCTTGTGAGGTGGTCTTAGGCTGTAAATTCATAAAAGTTGTTTGTTTTTTGTTGTGTTTGTGATTCAAGGACTCTAGGTGTTTGATCCCATGCTTTGATGGTGCACCTTGCTCATTTGAATGGAGGGAAGCACTAAGGGCCAAGTTCTACACGGCAGCGCCACGACGACAGAGGCAGTCCGTCGAGCAATACAAAATAGTCAAGAGAGCCTGAGAGTGGGGACTATGGAGAATTTTGTGCCCTGGCGTGGTAACTCTAATATGAGGAGACCCACGTATGAGCATCGACAAAGCCCTTTTGGATCATCTGATGGAAGGCCGCAAAGCGGGCGATCTGTTCGGAGAGGACGGGATTCTGCAAGAACTGACCAAGGCGCTGGCCGAACGAGCCCTGAGCGCCGAACTGGACGAGCATCTGACCGAAGAACGCGCCGATGCGCCGCCTGAAGGCGCGAACCAGGCGCCAAATCGTCGCAATGGCCGCAGCCAGAAGACGGTGACCACCGACAGCGGGAAGGTCATTCTCGACATTCCCCGTGACCGCAACGGCAGCTTTGATCCTCTGCTGATCGCCAAGTATCAGCGCCGCTTTCCCGAGTTCGACACCAAGATCATCAGCATGTACGCGCGCGGGATGACGACCCGCGAGATCCAGGGGCATATCGAGGATATCTATGGTATAGAGGCGTCCCCGAGCCTGATTTCGGCGATCACCGATGCCGTGATGGAGGAAGTGACCGCCTGGCAGAACCGCCCGCTGGAACCGTGTTATCCGATTGTGTTCATGGACGCGATCCGGGTCAAGATCCGCACCGACGGCGTGGTTCTGAACAAGGCGGTTTTTGTGGCCCTGGCTGTTCTCCCGGACGGCACCCGCGACGTTCTGGGGCTTTGGTTCCAGGCCAATGAGGGTGCCAAGTTCTGGGCTAAAGTTCTCAGCGATCTGCGCAACCGTGGCGTTCAGGACATTCTCATCGCCGTCGTGGACGGTCTGAAGGGCTTCCCCCAGGCCATCGAGGCAGCCTTTCCTCAGACCCAGGTCTAGACCTGTATCGTGCATCTGCTGCGCCATTCCATGAGCTTTGCCAGCTACAAGGATCGCAAGGCCGTCGCAGCGGCTCTTAAGGCTGTCTACACCGCTGTGGACGCAGCAGCCGCGGAGACTGCGCTGGCGGAGTTCGAAAACAGCGACCTTGCCGCCAAATACCCGGCAATCGCGCCGAGTTGGCGCCGGACTTGGAACGAGGTGATCCCGTTCCTTGACTATCCGCCCCAAGTGCGCAGGCTGATCTACACCACGAACGCCATTGAAGCACTGAACTCGAAAATCCGCCGGGCCGTTCGCTCCCGCGGGCATTTCCCCAGTGACGAGGCAGCTGCGAAATTGATTTATCTCGCCCTGAATGCTACTTCTGTGGAATGGAAACGCTCCGTGCGCGAATGGCACTCAATGAAAAGCCAATTCGCCATAATGTTCGAAGATCGTTTCCCAATGGCGTAATTAATGCGCCAGGGCACAAAATTCTGCATAGCCACAATACAAGGGGAAAGCTCATCAAGAAAATCTAGCAATTTAAAACGCTTAATGCGTCTGCGGAAAATGACGGCCCCATCCTTGTCCAAACCGGCGAGGCTGCATACAGTTTTGCCTAGATCTATGCCCAAGATCGCGATATTCATCATGATGATCCTCCTATCCCTCAATCTCAGCTAATATAGCTTGAATTTGGCGGAAAGGCAGTTCATCCCATTACCTCTGCTCCTCAAGACGCTTGTAGGCGAGCACAAGCTCCGTACCATCCCAATAGAGAAGCTTCAGCCGATCTGCCCGGCGGGAGCGAAAGACAAACACTGTGCCAGTGAAGGGTTCCTTGTTCAGCGCGTTCCTGACCAGCGCAGCGAGGCCATCATGGCCCTTTCGGAAGTCCACCGGTTTGCTGGCCACCAGGATCTTCACCCGGTTCGAAGGAAAAATCATGACGAACGTGCAAGAGATCGCGCCACAGCGACTATCCTGCCTGCGCTTGCTCCTGCTTCGAGCCGAACGATCACAGAGCCACATTCGATCTCCGGACGGTCATGGCTCGTAACCGGCCCGCCACTCTCTGGTTCCAAATCGCTGCCGGGTTCTTCCACAATCAGGCTGGCAAACTCGATTGCGCCCTCAGGCTCCGGCAACACAAGCTTGCCAAGACGGGTTTGCGTGCGCCATGCGGAAAGGTGATTTGGCCGAACCCCATGCAGCGCGGCAACATCACGAACACGAGCACCCGGCTGTAGGCTTTCCGATACGATCTGCGCCTTCTCTTCATCCGTCCACTTGCGTGGCCTCCCGCGCGCACTCCGCGAAGGAGTGAGAAACTCCGCCGTACTCTCCATGGAGATACTCCATAAATATCAATATGAAGATCTCATCGCAGATCACGCCAGGGTGGATTCCATCGCGAAGTGCAACAGGTTTAAGCAAAGCAGATTTTGGCGTCTTTACCAAGGTCTTGCAGCTCCTCGTCGTCCATCGCGTCAATATCGAAGTCCCTTGGCAACCATCGCCTCAATCGACCATTCGCATTCTCTACTCCCCCCTTTTGCCAAGAGGCATAGGCATCGCAAAACCATGTCGTCATGTTGAACATGGAGCGCAGTAGGCTGTGCTGGGCGAAGGTTGTGTCATTGTCGAATGTGACTGACTTGCGCAAGGCCGGATCTAGGCGACGGAAGATAGACATCATCACCGAGACTGTTTCGGCCGCGCTCTTGCCGGTCATGCGAGCAGCCAGGGTAACCCGGGATTTTCTCTCGTGGATCACAAGCACAGGGCGGGTTCGCTTGCAGATGATCAGATCCGCTTCCCAATGCCCTGCTTCTTGGCGGTTTTCTGCCGCTTCTGGCCGATCATGAATGGATGCCCGATCCTTGATCCTGTCGCGTGAACGGCGGGCACGCATAGGCCTGCGGATGCGATGTCCACGGGTCAGAAGCTTCCACAATGCTTCACTTTTCTGGCCAGCTCGATAGATGAAGCTATAGATCGTTTCAAAGCATATAGGGCGCAAACCCTTCTCGTTACCTGCCTTCAGCCAGCCTGCAATCTGCTCCGGCATCCAGCCTTCCGACAGTCGGTCCCGAACAAACTGGCCGAGCTTCTCAACATCTTCGAGAATGGCAAGACGCTGCCAACGAAGCAAATAGCTCCCATCGGCATGGCTGGGTGAATAGCGACCTGAGGGCAGCCGATTACGGCTCAACTCGCGACTGATCGTGGATTTGCAACGACCAACAAGCTCGCCGATTGAACCGATCGAGTGACCGGAATGTCTCAAGATGGAAATCTGTTCTCTTTCATCGATAGAAAGATGGGAATAGCGATGGCATCGCAACACTCCTGACGGTCTCGACAACCACCTCGATACCATATCGAGGCGGGAGTCTTGCATTTCACAACGGAATTCGGGGAACACCAGTTCGTTGGTCTTCTTCTGCCTGATGTCGCTGAGGGTTACTTCCTCAACATCGAAGCCACTTAAGATTTCTTGGATTTTTGGATCATCGAGGACGGACAAGAAGAAAGCGCCCGGCGGAAGCGGGGCGCCTTTTTGTTTGCGTGTGCCACTTAACCTCTATCTTAGGGCATGAGGCGATTTCAAAGCTGGCGTATTTAGAGCCTTACGCGCTTTGCGCGGATTTTGCTTCGCGGCGGCGCTTGTGCAGCAGAGGTTCGGTATAGCCGCTGGGCTGCTCCTTGCCCTTGAAGACCAGATCGCAAGCCGCCTTGAAAGCAATCGAGGTCTCGAAATGCCCCGCCATTGGCTGATAGGCCGGATCGCCCGCGTTTTGCTTGTCGACGACAGCGGCCATGCGCTTCATGGTCTCCATCACCTGTTCTTCGGTGACAAGTCCGTGATGCAGCCAGTTTGCCATGTGCTGGCTGGAAATGCGCAAGGTCGCGCGGTCTTCCATCAGGGCCACATCATTGATGTCAGGCACTTTGGAGCAGCCGACGCCCTGATCGACCCAGCGCACCACATAACCAAGGATGCCTTGGGCGTTGTTGTCGAGTTCCTTCTGCACTGTGTCGGCGTCGAGATTCGAGCCCTTCAGAAGCGGCACGGTCAGAATGGCATCAAGCGAGGCGCGCGCCCGATCCTTGAGGCTGTCCTGAACCGACGCAACGCTGACCATGTGATAGTGCGTCGCGTGAAGGGTCGCCGCTGTGGGTGAGGGCACCCAGGCGCAACTCGCTCCAGCCTTGGGATGGCCGATTTTGGCACTCATCATCTCGGCCATCTCGTCCGGCATGGCCCACATGCCCTTGCCGATCTGGGCCTTGCCTTGAAGGCCTGCTTCCAGCCCGACATCGACATTCCAGTCTTCATAGGCGGCAATCCAAGGCTCGCCCTTGATGGCTCCCTTGGGCAGAAATGCCCCGTAGTTCATCGAGGTGTGGATCTCGTCGCCGGTGCGATCAAGAAAGCCGGTGTTGATGAAAACGATCCGGTCTTTCACCGGACGGATGCATTCCTTGAGGTTGATCGTGGTGCGGCGCTCCTCGTCCATGACGCCTATCTTGATGGTGTTGCGCGGCAGGGAGAAGGCATCCTCGACGCTGGTAAACAGACGATCTGCAAAGGCGACTTCTTCGGGGCCGTGCATCTTGGGTTTGACGATATAGATACTGCCCGTTCGGCTGTTGCCCTTAAGCCTCAGATCATGCAGCGCGCAGGCAACCGTGAAATAGGCATCCATGATGCCTTCGAAGACCTCATGTCCCTCGCTGTCGAGAATGGCATCATTGGTCATCAGGTGACCCACGTTGCGCACCAATAGAAGGCTGCGGCCATGCAGCACAATCGGGCCGCCATCAATGCCGACATAGCTGCGATCCGCGTTTAGCCTGCGCGTCAGCTGGTTGTCGCCCTTGGTGAAGCTATCCTCAAGATCGCCTTTCATCAGGCCCAGCCAGTTGCGATAGACAAGGCATTTGTCCTCGGCATCGACGGCAGCAACCGAATCCTCGCAGTCCTGAATGGTGCTCATGGCGGATTCAAGCACCACATCCTTCACCCCGGCTGGTGACAGCTTGCCGATGGGATGGTCCTTGTCGATCTGCAATTCGATATGAAGCCCGTTGTTGACGAACAGGATCACCTCGTCTTCGACGTGTCCGGCATACTGGTTTGCCTCGACGAGTTCGGTTTCGCTGCCGTCCTTGAGCAGAACGCCAAAACGGCTGTGATCATAGGACACGCTATAGGCAGCGACATCGGCATGGCTGCCGGATTTGAGCGGAATGGCGTCATCAAGAAAGGCGCAGGTCTTGGCGATAACGGCCCGCCCGCGCGCCTCGTTGAACATTTTCCCCGGTGCCAACTCTCCCTCCTGCGACAGGGCGTCGGTGCCGTAGAAGGCATCATAGAGGCTCCCCCAACGGGCGTTGGCTGCGTTGAGGGCGAACCGGGCATTCATCACCGGAACGACGAGCTGCGGTCCGGCGATCAGCGCGATTTCGTCATCGACATTATCCGTGCCAATCTCGAAATCCTCGCCTTCAGGCAGAAGATAGCCGATTTCCTGAAGGAAGGCCCTGTAGTCCTCGAGGCTGACGTCGCGACCCTTGTGGGCGCGGCACCAATCATCAATCCGCGCCTGCAGGTAATCGCGCTTTGCCAGAAGGCTGCGGTTGACCGGTGTCAGGGCGGCGACCCCGTCGGCAAAGCCCTTCCAGAATGTGTCGGCGTCCAGCTCGGTGCCGGGCAGAATGTCCTTCTCCAGCAAAGCCACCAACCGCTCGTCCACTTGCAATCCGAATTTGTCCAGTCTGCTCGGCATAGTTTCCGTCCCTTCGACCCGGTCCCGTTTTGCCGCGGCGTGTGAATGATGCCGCGCGGGATCCTTAATTTGTGTGCGGGATTATGGCCCCATTGGATTGGTCCTGAAAAGCTGAAAAATCCTATTATTTTCAAATATTGGAAGATGATGCTTCTTCTCAAACCAGTGACAAGCGCGGTTGGCAAATGCCATCGGAGAGGGTTTGATGGTCTGACAGGTCGCTGCCGTGCCAAGAGCCAAACGTGGTTCGGTCGTTGTCGAATGTGATGAAAGACAAGAAATGCAAGAGACACGCTACTTTACACCAGAAGGCGGATTGCCGCCCCAGAGTCAGTTGCTCACCGACCGGGCGGTTTTCACCGATGCCTATGCGGTGATCCCAAAGGGCACCCTGCGCGACATCACGTGCAGCCGCCTGCCTTTCTGGCAAGGCATGCGCATGTGGGTTCTGGCCCGCCCGTTGTCCGGCTTTGCCGAGAGCTTCTCGCACTATATCGTCGAACTGGAGCCCGGTGGCGGCAGCGAACGGCCGGAGACGGACGCCCGTGCTCAAAGCGCGCTTTTTGTCGTGGCAGGCAGCATCAAAATCACAATCGGCAGCAAGAGCGAGAAACTTGGTGTTGGCGGCTTTGCCTATCTGCCTGCGGCAGAAACCTGGACGATCAGCAACGATGGCGACGAGACTGCCCAGTTCCACTGGATCCGCAAGGCTTATGTATACGTTGACGGTCTGGACAGGCCCGAGCCGCTATTCGTGGCAAGCGAGGCAGACATCGAGCCATCTCCCATGCCGGATACCGATGGCACATGGGCAACGACGCGCTTTGTCGATCCGGCAGACCTGCGCCACGACATGCACATCACCATTGTGACGCTCAAGCCCGGAGCGGCGATTCCCTTCCTTGAAACCCATGTCATGGAGCACGGGCTTTATGTGCTTGAGGGCAAGGGCGTTTACCGCCTCAATCAGGATTGGGTCGAAGTGGAAGCGGGCGACTATATGTGGTTGCGCGCCTTCTGCCCACAGGCCTGTTATGCGGGTGGGCCGGAGAATTTCCGCTATCTCCTTTACAAGGATGTCAATCGCCACATGGATTTCCTCTAGCGATGCACCGCTCAGGTGATGCCGCATTGGCAGCACTTGTGTGTTGATTGTCTCCATTATTTGACTTTTGTTGAAACTGTCGTAGAATTTTTTGTGTTTTTGAAAAGATGCCGGTCTTCTACGCTGCGAGATATCCGGGATTGTTACTATACTGATATTTGCATTCATATCCCGCGATTCTAAATTTCAAGGGGACCGTCAATGCCTTCTCTTCGCAGGGAAATCCGCTTCTGGCTCAATGATCAGCTGGTACAACGCGACACCTGTTCGCCTTGCGAGACCTTGCTCGATTTTTTGCGAATCGAGCAGCGCCTGACTGGAAGCAAGGAAGGGTGTGCCGAAGGGGACTGTGGCGCCTGTACGGTGCTTGTCGGGCGGCTCATGAAGGGCACGCTCGTCTATGAGACCGTCAATGCCTGCATCCGCTTTCTGCCCAGCCTTGATGGGTGCCACATCGTTACCATCGAAGCGCTCAAGGGAGAAGCTGAGGCGCTGCACCCTGTGCAGCAGGCGATGGTGGATCATCACGGCAGCCAATGCGGCTTTTGCACGCCGGGCATCGTCATGTCGCTTTATGCGCTCTGGATGCAGACGCCCAATCCCGGACGCGAGGCGGTGGAAGTCGCACTTCAGGGCAATCTCTGCCGCTGTACCGGCTACCGCCCGATCATCGACGCGGCCATGGCCATCAGCCAGTATGGCAATCCAGCCTCCGATTGGCTGGCGCGAGAACGCGAAGCCAACCTTGCGCGTCTGCTCGACCTCAAGGATGGCGCACGGGTGGTGATCGAGAAGGATGGCGAACGGGCGATCCTGCCCGCAAGCCTTGCAGATTTTGCCACCGTGCGCATGGAGGAGCCCGAGGCTACTATCATCGCAGGCAACACGGACGTCGGCCTCTGGGTGACCAAGCAACTCAAGCGCCTCTCCACGGTGCTCTTCATCAATCACCTTGAGGAGCTCAAGGACATCCACGCAACAGAAGACAGCCTCTTCATCGGCGCGGGCGTGACCTACACCGAGGCTGCCGGAGCCATTGCGGAGCATTTTCCGCATTTGAATGACTTCTGGCTGAGGATCGCCGGTCCGCAGATCCGCAACATGGGCACCATCGGCGGCAACATCGCCAACGGCTCACCGATTGGTGATCTGCCACCGGTGCTCATTGCCCTCGGTGCTGAACTCATCCTGCGGCGCGGCTCGAACCAGCGCTGTTTGCCGCTGGAGCGCTTTTTCATCGACTATGGCCAACAGGACCGCGCCGCCGGGGATTTTGTCGAAATCATCCGCATCCCCACTCTTGATGAGACCAGCCTTTGTAGTGCTTACAAAATTTCGAAGCGTCGCGATGAGGACATTTCATCGGTCAGCGCCGGCTTCTGCCTTGATGTGACAGATGGCGTCATCACCCGCGCCCGCATTGCCTTTGGCGGCATGGCTGGCGTGCCAAAGCGCGCATCCGCTGCCGAGAAGGCCCTCAAGGGCAAACCCTTCGCGCTCGACACGCTTCTTGCCGCAGCCAAACGGCTGCCGGATGATTTCAAACCGCTCAGCGACGGGCGAGCCAGCGATGCCTACCGCATGAAGGTGGCGCAAAATCTCTTCCGCCGCTTCTGGCTGGAGCATACGGTCTCTGAAGAGGGAGTGGCTGCGGAATGAAACAGGACACCAACATGACGCCCGGCGGCAATGCGGCCATCAAGGGTGCTGCTCATGACAGCCAAATTCACGAGTCTGCCATCAAGCATGTCACCGGCGGAGCGGACTATACCGACGACATGATGGAGCCGATTGGCACCCTGCATGGCGCGCTTGGCTTGTCTGAGCGCGCCCACGCCCGGATCCTTGCCATGGATCTTTCCGAGTGTGAAGAGAGCGAGGGCGTCGTGGCCGTTCTGACCGCAAGCGACATTCCCGCGGTTAACGACATCAGCCCCAACCATCTTGATGATGAACCGGTCTTTCCCGAAGAGATCACTGATTTCTACGGCCAGCCGCTGTTTGCCGTGATTGCTGAAACCCGTGATCTGGCCCGCCGTGCGGTGCTCAAGGCCAAGATCGATTATGAGGATCTGCCGTTTGCGACCGATGTCGATGCGGCGCGTGAGGCCGATTACCCTCATGTCTACAAACCCATGAAGCTTGAACGGGGGGATGTCGCAACCGGCTTTGCCGATGCGCCCCACCGCATCTCCGCTCGCATGCGTGTGGGTGGTCAGGATCATATGTATCTGGAAGGCCACATCGCCTTTGCCCTGCCGGGCGAGGATGAAGATGTGCTGCTTTATTGCTCCACCCAGCACCCCAGCGAAGCCCAGCATATGGTCGCCAAGGTGCTTGGCATCCCGTCCCATTCCGTAACGGTACAGGTGCGCCGCATGGGTGGCGGCTTTGGCGGCAAGGAAACCCAGATGAATATCTTTGCCGTGGTCGCTGCCATGGCCGCAAAGAAGCTGGACCGCCCCGTCAAGCTCAGGCCTGACCGCGATGACGACATGATCGCCACCGGCAAGCGCCACGACTTTGTCGTCGATTATGATGTCGCCTTTGATAACGATGGCCGCATTCTGGCGGTTGAGGGCGATTTTGCCGCCCGCTGCGGCTATTCCGCTGATCTGTCCGGAGCCGTGACCGACCGGGCGCTGTTCCATGCTGACAATGCCTATTTCTACCCCAATGTCCGCGTACGCTCCCATCCGATGAAGACCAACACCGTCTCGAACACCGCCTTTCGCGGCTTTGGCGGGCCGCAAGGGGTCATCATCGCCGAACGCATCACCGAAGAGATTGCCTATGCGCTGGGCAAGGATCCGCTCGAGATCCGCAAGCTGAATTATTATGGCGAGGAGGGGCGTGACCACACCCCCTACCACCAGCAGGTCGAGGACAACATCCTTGCGCGCATCACCGATGAGCTCGAGATAAGTTCGGACTATCAGGCCCGCCGCGCCGATATTCTGGCCCACAACAAAAAGGCCAATGAGACGGGCGCTATCAAGAGGAAGGGTATCGCCTTCACGCCGGTCAAGTTCGGTATCTCCTTCACGGCAACTCACTTCAATCAGGCGGGCAGCCTCATTCACATCTATTCCGATGGCTCGGTTCAGCTCAACCATGGCGGCACAGAAATGGGGCAGGGCCTCAACACCAAGGTTGCGCAGGTCGTCGCCGAGGCCTTCCAGATCGACCTTGGTCGCATCAAGATCACGCGAACCGCGACCGACAAGGTGCCGAACACCTCTGCCACCGCCGCATCTTCGGGCACGGACCTCAACGGGATGGCAGCGCTCGATGCAGCCAATCAGTTAAAGGCACGCCTCATCGCCTTTGCCGCGGAAAAATGGAGCGTGTCGGAGGAGGCGGTCGAGTTCCTGCCCAACACGGTCAAGGTCGGCGCGGAAGTCATGCCCTTTGATGCCTTCATCAAGCTTGCCTATCAGGCGCGCGTGCATCTTTCTGCTGCCGGTTTCTACAAGACCCCCAAGATCCATTGGGACAGGGAGGCAGGCAAGGGGCGCCCCTTCTTCTATTATGCCTATGGCGCGGCTGTCTCCGAGGTCACCATCGACACGCTGACCGGCGAATATGTCATTGATCGCACGGATATTCTCCATGACGTCGGCAAGTCCCTCAATCCCGCCATCGACAAGGGACAGGTGGAAGGGGCCTTCATTCAGGGCATGGGCTGGCTGACCACCGAGGAGCTGTGGTGGGACGACAAGGGCCGCCTCAGAACCCATGCCCCCAGCACCTACAAGATCCCGCTTGCAAGCGATATCCCGCGTGTTTTCAATGTCGAGCTGGCCAACTGGTCCGAAAATCAGGAGCGCACCATCAAACGCTCCAAGGCCGTTGGTGAGCCGCCCTTCATGCTGGCCATCTCTGTGCTTGAAGCCCTGTCCATGGCGGTTGCCAGCGTTGATGACTATCGCACCTGCCCCCGCCTTGATGCCCCCGCCACCCCCGAGCGGGTCCTGCTTGCCGTGGAGGCGTTGCAGCCATAATAGGAGACCGGATCATGACCATCAGCTTGCAATCTTTTCTTGAAAAGCACGACACGATCATCCGCGTCGAACTGATGGACCTGAAAGGCTCATCCCCGCGCGAAATTGGCGCGACGATCTTCGTCACCGAGAGTGCAATCCATGGCACCATCGGTGGTGGTCAGCTCGAATATATCGCCATCGACGAAGCCCGCCGCATGTTGCGCCTCAGGCAGGGGGTGAAAAATCTCTCAGTGCCCTTGGGGCCGGAAATCGGTCAATGCTGCGGCGGCGTCGTGGCGCTGCATTTCTCGCTGATGGATCACCGGGCAAAGCGACTTGCCATCGGGCGCGAAGACCGCGAGATCGCGACCCGGCCCAACGTCTATATTTTCGGAGCAGGGCATGTCGGCCGGGCGCTGGCCTCAAACCTTCGGCTGCTGCCGGTGCATGCCATTGTTGTTGATAGCCGCGAAGAGGAATTGGCCCTGTGCGATCCAGTTGTCGAGCAGCGCTGCACGCCCCTGCCGGAGCAGGACGTCCGCACAGCGCCACCGGGCAGTGCCTTTGTCATTCTCACCCATGATCACGCTCTGGATTTTCTGCTCGCGCGAGAGGCGCTCAGTCGCGCGGATGCTGCCTATGTCGGCATGATCGGCTCCAAGAGCAAACGCGGCACGTTCAAGCATTGGCTGAGCGGAGAGGAGGGCAAGGATGCTCCCGCCCTCTATGAGCGTCTCACCTGCCCGATCGGTGGCAGCGCCAGCCGTGACAAGCGTCCGGCGGTCATCGCTGCCTTGACCGTCGCCGAGGTGATGCTTGCGCTGGAGACGGCCCACGCCAGCTATCAACTCAGCCACCAGAGAACCGGTGGGCGATGATCCCGTAAATCCCCTCAATTCTGGAAGCATCCAAGACGAAAAAGCCCCCGGAAACCATTGGCTTCCGGGGGCTTTGCATTGTCACATATGCTAGGCGATCACTCGCCTGGCAGAGACCCTTCACCGTGACCGGCCATGCCGCCGGAGACTTCCTCGGTCGACTCAGCTGCCAGTTCTTCCGGCAGGATGAGGTTGAGCACAACCGCGATCAGCGCAGCGGGAAGCAAGCCGGAGGTCAACAGGATTTTCAAGGTTCCCGGCAGATGCTGCACGGCACCCGGCTCAAGCTGCAGACCAAGACCGACCGACAGGGCAATCGCAAAGATCACCATGTTGCGGCGGTTCCAGTGCACGTCCGAAAGCATGGAAATGCCCGCAGCAACCACCATGCCGAACATCACGATCACACCGCCGCCCAGCACTTCGATGGGGATGGTGCGGATGAGGCCGCCCACTTTCGGGATCAGGCCGCAGATGATCAGGAAGATCGCACCGATGGTCACCACATGGCGGCTCATGATGCGGGTCATGGCAATCAGACCCACATTCTGGGAGAAGGACGTGTTCGGCAAAGCGCCAAAGATACCGGCGAGTGCCGTGCCAAGGCCATCGGCAAAGGTTGCACCGGAGATTTCCTTGTCGGTCGCTTCACGCCCAGCCCCGCCTTTGGTGATGCCCGAGACGTCACCAACGGTTTCAATCGCCGAGATGACAGCCATCAGGCAAAAGCCGAGGATGGCGGCAAAAGACAGCTCGAAGCCATATTTGAAGGGCATCGGCAGGGCGAATGCGGCTGCGCGGTCCCAAGAGGTGGTGATGGCATCGACCGTCAGCATGCCGGTGAGGAGCGCAAAGATATACCCCACAATCAGGCCAACCAGCACCGCCGAGACAGACAGCATGCCACGCGCGAAGAACTTCAGACCCAGCGTGACAAAGATAACAACCAGCGCAGCGCCCCAGTTGAGAGCCGAGCCATATTCCGGCGTGCCGATGGCAGGAACCCCGCCAGCCGCATACTGGATGCCGACCTTGACCAGCGCCAGACCGATCATTGTGACCACAAGGCCGGTGACGAGCGGTGGCAGCGCAAAGCGGATCTTGCCGATGAACAGGCCAAGAAAGGCATGGAACAGACCACCGATGAAAATACCCGTATAAAGGGCTGCAAGGCCATCAACACCCTTGCCAGCAACCAGCGGGATCATGATCGGCAGGAACGCAAAGCTCGTGCCCTGAACAATGGGCAACGCCGCACCAACCGGTCCGATGGTGATCGTCTGCAGCAGGGTAGCGAGCCCGGCGAACAGCATCGACATCTGGATCATGTAGAGCAATTCTGGGAAATCCGGCGAATTGGAGCCGAATCCGAACCCGGCAGCACCCGCCACGATGATGGCCGGTGTCACGTTGGCAATGAACATCGCCAGAACATGCTGGATGCCAAGTGGAATGGCCTTGAGCAAGGGAGGCGTATAGTTGGGGTCGGCGAGCTGCGCCGGTGTCCCGATTGAATTGTTATCCATGGTTGTTACCCCTCATTGGAATGGTTGTCTTTCCTCCAACAGCACATTGGGTTGGTTCTTTTTTTATTTTGTGATTGCTTTTTGTCGTTAGGCGCGGGCGACACGGTAGGGACGCTCGAACCAGTGTTCTTGTAGATTTTTAGCCGTTCCGATCCTGTCGATAACGGCAAATAGCCCCGGCGCATGGAGCGGAGTGAGAACTCCGTGCCATACGTCGCGGTGAAAATTGATGCCCTGCCCGGAGTGCGTCTCGAACGCCAGCGGTGTCCCCGGTGTGCCACCTTCATCCGGTGCGACAATCACGAGGAACGGATCAAGGCTCATGGGCACAAAGGCCTGGCTGCCCAGTGGATGGCGCTCAACCAGATCGAGGCGATAGGGCAGGCTACGCGGCTCGGCATCGAACAGGCTGATGCCCGGGCGTCCATCATCCTCTTCGGTCATCACGAAATCGAGTTTGGCAAGATCGTGATGGCGCCCGCACAGTCCCTGATTGATGATCATCGTCGGCTCGGCGCCAAGCTCGAGGATGTCTCCGTAAGGCGCGAAGGCCTCACGGGTCAGAGGCTGGATGAGAACGTCACCTGCACTCATGAATTGGCCCCGGCTTGATGAGGTTCGAGCAGATCATTGAGCCGATAATGCGCGATGCGCTCCACCTGCCGGCAGGCCTCGGCGAATTCCATCTCGATGCTGTTGCCGATACGGCGGCGGAAGGCGGCAAGGATGCTGGCCTTGTCATGCTCGCGCACGGCAATGATGAAGGGGAAGCCGTGTTTCTCCATGTAGGTCTCATTGAGCGAGGTGAAGAGAATGCGCTCGTTGTCTGTCAAAAGGTCTAGCCCGGCACTTGCCTGCTCGACCGTCGAGGCGGCGGTCAGTTCTCCTGCTGCTGCAAGTTTGCCCGCAAGGTTGGGATGGGCCTTGAGAACGCCCAGTTTCTCTTCAAAGCTTGCAGAGCGGAAAGCGCGGCAAAGGGCACTGTGCACACCAACGGCTGAATCATGCGAGGTGCCAAGTTCGAGCCCATGGGCCCGTTCCGCGATCCATGGGCTATGCTCGAAAATGCCGCCGAACTCGCGCACAAAGCGAGCGGCATCCATCTGGCTGGGCCGATCCCGCCGCACCGGCGGATGGGCATTTTGCCAATGGCGGGCGATGTCGATGCGGCGCGCAAACCAGACATCGACGCGGCTTCGGGCATATTCCATGAAGCGCTCCAGCGCCATGATGCGGCCCGGCCGACCGATGAGACGGCAATGAAGGCCGATGTTCATCATCTTCGGCGTGCCAGCCTGTCCCTCGGCATAAAGACAATCGAAGGTATCCTTGAGATAGGTGAAGAACTGATCACCCGAATTGAACCCTTGCGGCGTTGCAAAGCGCATGTCGTTGCAGTCAAGGGTATAGGGAATGATCAGCTGATCACGCGAGCCGGACTGATACCAGTAAGGCAGGTCATCGGCATAGGTGTCCGAGACATAGTCGAGCCCGCCGATTTCGGTGGCCAGATCCACCGTCTGGTCGGAGCTGCGGCCCGTGTACCAGCCGCGCGGTTTGAAGCCGGTGACCTCTTCATGCAGGCGGATGGCCTCCAGCATGTCGGCCTTCTCGTCCTCGCGGGCATAATCCTTATACTCGATCCATTTGAGACCATGGCTGGCGATTTCCCAGTCTGCTTCCTGCATGGCTGCGACCTGTTCGGGGCTGCGGGCAAGGGCCGTTGCCACGCCATAGACGGTGGCGGGAATCCTGTGCTTGGTGAACAAGCGATGGAGGCGCCAGAACCCGGCCCGGGCACCGTACTCATAGATGGATTCCATGTTCCAGTGCCGCTGGCTGGGCCACGGGGCCGCCCCCACGATTTCGGACAGAAAAGCCTCTGACGCTGCATCGCCGTGCAGGATACAGTTTTCACCACCCTCTTCATAATTGATCACGAACTGGACAGCGATCTTGGCACCGTTCGGCCAGTTGGCCTTGGGCGGGTTGGCTCCATAACCGGAAAGATCTCGAGGGTAACGTGTCACGTTTGGGCTCCTTTGTTAATTTACTTCTATAGCAAATAAATCGCGTCGTATTTTCTTGAAATTCCGATAGCTATTTTTGCAAATGAAGCAATGTATTGGTCGTGGGGGACTATAAGATGAATGGACGTGGTCACTATCGCGCCGTAAGACCCATTTGGCAAATGCGCTTTGAAGGCATAAAAACAAGTGTTCCGAACACCATAGGCTAGACAGGAGAGAGACAATGAGCGGATATCTGACAACCCACGTATTGGATACGGCGTTGGGCTGTCCTGCCGAGGGCATGACGATCGACCTGTTCCGCATCGGTGGGAAAGATGGGGAGAGACAGTTGTTGAAGTCGCTGGTGACCAACGCTGACGGACGCACGGACGAACAGATTCTCCCATCAGAGGAGTTTGAGATCGGCACCTATGAGTTGGTTTTTCATGCGGGCAGCTATCTTGATGGGCTGGATTCGGCGGCTAATAAGCCGCGATTCCTCGATGTCATCCCGATTCGCTTCGGCATGAACGAAGAAAGCCACTACCACGTGCCGTTGCTGATCTCGCCCTTTGGCTATTCAACCTATCGAGGCAGCTAGGTCTCGTCCTGCGAACGCGGGGAGACGTCGACCGCACGGGCTTGTTCGGACAGGACGGTGCGAATGTGGCCCGAGATGAAATCGATGAACATGCGGATCTTGGGATCCTGCCGTCTGCGGTGGGAATAAAGACAGGCCATCTGGATTGGAACGGGCGGCGTGTCTGTGAGGATCGGCACCAAATCGCCCGAGCGGATATGGGCGAGCACCTCGAATTCTGGCTTCAGAACGATCCCATGACCATTCAGCGCCCAGTCGGTCAGCACGTCGCCATCATCAGACTCGAACGGGCTGGAGACCGCAAAGCGCTTGACCCCGTCTGCTGTCTGCAGGGGCCATTGGAATTCCGGCGATCCGGGGAAATGCAGGTTGAGGCAGGCATGACCTGATTTGGAAAGATCCTCTCCGCTCTCCGGCTCGCCATGGCTTTCCAGATAGCGCGGCGCGGCACAGAGCACCCGGCGGCAATCGGCGATCTTGCGGATCCTGAGGTTCGAATCCTCCGGCACCCCAAGAAAGAACGCCACGTCCAGCCCTTCTGCCGCCAGATCGACCTTGCGGTCCGACAGGCGCATGCGCACATCGATCAGCGGGAATTCCTTTTTGAAATCAGGCACGGCAGGCGCGACGAGGCGCCTTCCGATCCCCAAGGGCGCTGCGACATAGATCGAGCCGCGTGGCTTCAGCGTCACGCTTGAGACCAGAGCCTCGGCTTCCTCGATGGTTTCAAGGATACGGCAAGCGCCGGGGTAGAACAATTTGCCCTGCTCGGTTGGCGTGAGCATGCGCGTGGTGCGCTGGAAAAGCCTTACATTGAGATGGTCTTCAAGCTGGGAAATCCGCGCTGACGCCACGGCGGGGGAGATACGCTGGTCCCGGGCCGCTGCTGACATGCTGCCCAGTTCATACACCCGTACGAAGGTCTTGATATTGTCGAAATACGACATCTTGCAAGTCGCCGCTTTTTATTGTTTTTTTTGAATCTGATCTGTTTATTTCTTAATACCAGAAAATAGCCCAGTACAATAGAGTTATCTCGGCCCGATGGCCAAGGTGCCTTGTCACTGTTGGAGTTTGTTGATGCTTGATACTGAATTACTGCAACCGCTCATTTGGTCTTGGCTGGAATTTGCCATTCGCTGGACCCATGTGATCACCGCCATGGCGTGGATTGGATCGAGCTTTTACTTCATCGCGCTGGATCTGGGCCTGCGCAAGGCTCCTGATCTGCCCACCGGAGCCCATGGCGAGGAATGGCAGGTGCATGGCGGTGGCTTTTATCACATCCGCAAGTTTCTCGTCGCGCCCGAAAACATGCCCGAGCATCTGATCTGGTTCAAATGGGAGAGCTACTCGACATGGCTGTCCGGGGCGGCGCTGCTCATGGTCACCTACTGGGCGGGGGCCGAGCTGTTTCTGATCGATCCGGCAAAAATGGACCTTGAGGTCTGGCAGGCGATCCTGATTTCCGCCGCCTCACTGACCATCGGCTGGCTCGTTTACGATTTCCTCTGCAAGTCCAAGCTGGATCAGAAGCCGACCCTGTTGATGGTGCTGCTGTTCATTCTGCTCGTCATCATGGGGTGGGGCTATAACGAGGTCTTCACCGGCCGTGCCGTCCTGTTGCATCTGGGGGCCTTCACTGCCACGATCATGACGGCCAACGTCTTTTTCATCATCATACCCAATCAGAAGATCGTGGTGGCCGATTTGAAGGCAGGCCGGACGCCGGATCCGAAATACGGCAAGATCGCCAAGCTGCGCTCGACCCACAACAATTACCTCACCTTGCCGGTCATCTTCCTGATGCTCTCCAACCATTATCCGCTGGCCTTTGCCTCGCCCTACAACTGGGTGATCGCGGCGCTGGTGTTCCTGATGGGTGTGACGATCCGGCACTATTTCAACACCAAGCACGCTGGCGCCGGCAATCCTGTCTGGACCATTCCGGTGACCATCGCGCTCTTTCTGGCCGTGATCTGGATTTCGCTTCTGCCCGCCAAGCATCTCGGCACCGTGATCGAGGATGAGGAGTCTGGTCGCCTGATGACGCCTTATGAGCTGAAATTTGCGTCAGCAGAAGGCTTTGAAGAAGTGAGCGGCATTGTCATGGGCCGCTGTTCCATGTGCCATGCGCGCGAAACGGCATGGGACGGGATCGGTACCGCACCGCGCGGCATCTATCTGGAAAATGAAGCCGAGATTGCCAGTGCTGCGCGGGAAATCTTCCTGCAGGCCGGCGTGACCAACGCCATGCCGCCAGCCAATGTGTCCTATATGGAGCCCGCCGAGCGACGCGCCATCGTCAACTGGTTCAAGGCCGCGACCAAGAGCTGATTGCCTGAGTTCGCATCAACAAAAAAAGACCGGCTTCCGAGAGCACCCGGAGCCGGTCTTGTTATGTGCTGGCGTACCAGATCATAACTTAGACATTGACCCAGCCATCGGACAGGTCGGCTGCATAAAGCGCGTCAATCGCTGCCTGATTGCGCTTTGAGCTTTCAAGCGAGAACAGCTCGACATCCTTGCCTTCGATCTTGTCGGCAAAGGCTTCGACCTGCAGCTGATACTGGTTCATGCCCCGGAATTTCCAGACCTGCTCTTCGAGATGGGCGCGATCATGCAGGATCACGTCAACCCCTTCATAAAGCTGGGCGTTGAACGGGGCGGTCACCTCGATACAGCCATTGTCACCGTGGAAGACCATGCTCTGACGGTTGGCAAGCTGGGTAGCGCAATAGAAGGTCATGTCAAAGCTGCCGAAATCATACTGGCAGTTGGCATAGATATCGGTGCCAAAATCCGGATCACGCACGATCGAGGCGCGCGCCCGGACCGGATCCTTGCCGGTTGCAAAGCGGGCCGTCACGGTCGGATAGACGCCGATGTCTGGCAGTCCGCCGCCACCAAGACTGACCTGATTGCGCATATTGTCGGGATCGACATTGTAATAGGTGAAGACCCCCTGAATGTGCCGTAACGTGCCGATGGCTCCGGATGCCAGAAGCTCTTTGACCTTCAGCCATTGCGGATGATAGGTGACCATGAAGGCCTCGGACATCACGCAGCCGCTTGTCTTCTGGGCTTCGATGATGGCGTCGATTTCCTTGGCATGCAGGGAAACCGGCTTTTCGCACAGGACATGCTTGCCCGCTTGAAGGGCCTTGATCGTCCATTCCACATGTTGAGAGGTCGGCAGAGGAATATAGATCGCATCCACTTCGTCGCTGCTCAAAAGCGCATCGTAAGAGCCATAGGCTGTCGGAATCCCGAAGTGTTTGGCGAACGTGTCCGCGCTGTCCTGACTGCGGCTTGCGACGGCCTGTACATTGCCGTTACGCGCAGCCTGCATGGCCGGGACGAGATTTTCACGTGCAATTTTTGCTGTGCTGAGTATACCCCAACGGATCATGTGTTCCTCCTTGTTGATGTTGCAACCTTACCAAGAGAAGCTGTGCTATTCCAATGCTAATCCGGAAAGAAAGTATCAGCGTCTCGCAGTTGTTGAGTAAAGGATAGGACTGTTTGGTCATGCGCGCTATTTTGCAATTTGCTGCATGGTATTGCATTTTTATGCATTTTGGTGCAATGTGTCCCAAAGCAACGCTCCAAGAGACAAACCGATGGTCGATCTTGCACTGAATAACCCTCTGACGCGGCAGGACCTGCTGCGCGCCCGCCTTCAAGCAGGAGATCCGTTGATCGCCGTTGATCTGGCGCGTGAATTTGGCCTGTCCCTCGACACCATTCGCCGGGATCTGCTCGCCTTGGAAGAGCTGGGCATATTGCAGCGCGTGCGTGGCGGTGCGGTGCCAGTGCGCAGCCATTCCACGACCTACAAGGAACGTCGTGAAGAGCCTCAGACCGATTGTGATGCGTTGGTCAAGGCGGCTGTGCCGCTGATCAAGGAGGGCATGACAATCATGGTTGATGGCGGCACGACCCTCACTCATCTGGCTCGGCACATTGCGCCTTTGCGTAATCTGCTTGTTGTCACACCTTCACCAACGGTCGCGGCTATCATGCTGGAAAAGGACATCGCCACCTATCTCATCGGTGGCCAGATCAGCCCCTGGGGCGGCGTTGCCACCGGTGCCGAGGCCGAAGGCGCCATTCGAAATTTGGCAGCCGATCTGGCCTTCGTAGGCATTTGTGGCCTTGATGTCGACTTTGGCCTGTCTGCCGATGACGCCAGTGAAGCGGGCGTCATGCGGGCCATGGCGTCAAGTGCCAGTCGCACCATTCTCATTCTGGCCCACTCGAAGCTGGGCCAGCGAGCGCGTCACCGCGTGTTGCCTATCGACCAGTTGGGGACCATTATCACGGACGCCTCTTGCGATAGTATGCAGCCTTTTCTATCCGCAGGAGCGGAGATCATTCATGTCTGACCATACCGGCAACCTTGCCCTTCCCACTCCGCCGTCTGCCTCGCGTTGGCGCACTCCCCGGCGCGCAGTGTCCGCCCAATTCGCCTTCAATGGCATGTTGATTGGTATCTGGGCCTCGCGCATTCCGGCCATTACCGAAATCCACGCGCTCGACAAGGCAGAGCTTGGCCTTTTGCTGTTGGCGATGGCCATCGGGGCGATTGCCTCGTTTCCGCTCGCCGGGCGTTTGTCGGATATCTATGGCAGCGCTCTTGTGACCAAGTGCATAGCGGTTGTCTACACCTTCTCGCTCATGGCGCTGGCCCTTGCGCCAAGCATCTGGGCGTTGGCGCTTGCTCTTGCCTTTTTCGGTGCCAACCATGGGGCGATGGATGTCTCCATGAATGCCTGGGCAGGGGAGGTCGAAAAGCATCTGGGCAAACCGGTGATGTCATCCATCCATGCCATGTGGAGCATCGGGGCCGGGTTCGGGGCGGCAACCGGGTACCTTGCGGTCAAGCTCGGTGCCGACCCGGCGGTGCATTTCGTCGTGGGTGCGCTCGTGTCCTTTGCCATCACCTTCCCCTTTGCAACGCTTCCCTGGCAGAGCCAGCGACGGGCATCCCAAAAGGGAGACCCGATCTTTCCCTTGCCCAAGGGCGCTCTCATTCTCGTTGGCCTCATCGCGCTGAGCTCGGGCATTGGCGAAGGCGCCATGGCGGACTGGAGCGCCATCTTTCTGGTTTCCGTTACCGGCGTGGGGGAAGCAAAGGCGGCTTTGGGCTATACCATCTTTTCGCTGGCGATGGTCTTCATGCGGTTGATTGCCGATCGCATTGTCGTGCGAACCGGTCCGGTGAGGGCTGCAAGGCTCAGCGGGCTGGTGGCCGGTCTTGGCACTCTGACGGCAATCTTTGCAGGCTCCTACTATACTGCCCTTATTGGCTTTGCCTTGATGGGAGTGGGCTATGCGGTGGTCATCCCTCTGGCCATGTCGCGGGCAACCAGAGACGACAGGCTTCCTCCCGGAACGGCCATTGCGTCCGTCGCCACGCTGGGATATGCCGCCATTCTCGTCGGGCCGGTCTTGATCGGCTTCTTCGCCGAGTTCCTGTCTCTGCAATGGGCCTTTCTGCTGCTCACCTCTCTGACGGTGGTGATCATTTCGCTGGCATCCCATCTCGCGCCGCCAAAGTGAGGCTTTTATTGTTAAAATTACCAATGAATTACTTTTTCGCGATTTTTTGAGCTACATCAAATTTCTGGTTGACGTGGCTCAAAAAGAGGACGTTTGCTCAACAAATGATCGCGAAAACTGTGATTTTTGTCTGTTTTTTGAACTTTTTAGCTACGACTGTGGTCGACTCCCAATGGAAAATTGCGCAAAAGGGGATCTGCTGCTTAACAAGTCTTTACCGTGACCGGACAGATGAGCGGATCCGAAGACGACCTGTTGCGCACGGGCTGAAGAAGAGGGGACTGCTCGTAAGTCCTCCACGCCAGCCACCAACAGGCGTTATGCCGGAAGGTCTTTTGGAGACATTGCGGATCGTTGGAGGAAACGGATCAACCCTGCGGGAGCAAAGGGGGGGCTTGAGCAAATGCCATAACGGTGGCATCGGCTTCTGACGGAGCCAGATGTTGCCAACAAGAAACATCCGTTGGGATTGATTACAACTATGAGCATCAAACGCGAACACTGGGGCTCCCGTCTCGGTTTCATCATGGCGACTGCCGGATCGGCGATTGGCCTTGGTAACATCTGGAAATTTCCCTATATGGCTGGTGAGAATGGGGGCGCTGCCTTCATCATCATCTACCTGGCTCTGGTCTTCACAATCGGCCTGTCCGTTTTGCTCGCCGAGATCATGATTGGTCGCTCGACCCAGTCCGATGCTGTCACTGCCTTTAAAAAGCTTGGCCATGGCGGTTTCTCGGTCGTGGGCTATATGGGCATTGCTGCTGCCTTCATGATCCTGTCCTTCTATTGTGTTGTTGCGGGCTGGACCATCGCCTACATCATCAAATTCGCCAGCGGGCACTTTGTCGGAATGGGCGGAGCTGAACTTGGCGCCGAATTCGGTTCCTTCATTGCGGCTCCGGTTAAGCCGATCCTCTATCAGGGCGGATTTGTAATCCTGACGGTCATCGTCGTGCTTGGCGGTATTGCCAATGGCATCGAGCGGGCGGGCAAGATCCTGATGCCGCTGCTGTTCGTGATTCTCATTGCGCTGGTCATTCGCGGCGTCACTCTGCCGGGTGCAGAGCGCGGGCTCGAATTCTTCCTGGCTCCGGATTTCTCCAAGATCACCGGCTCCACCATCATGGCAGCCCTTGGGCAGGCCTTCTTCTCTCTGTCGCTGGGCATGGGGGCGATCCTGACCTATGGCTCCTACCTCGACAAGACGGCCAACATCGGCAAATCCGCCTCACAGGTTGCCTTTCTTGACACCTTGGTGGCCATCCTCGCTGGTCTCGCCATCCTGCCCGCCGTCTTTGCCTTCAACATGGACCCCGGCGCAGGTCCGGGCCTGACGTTCGTCACCCTTCCGGCTGTTTTCTCGGCCATGCCGGGTGGTTACATCTTTGGCCCGCTGTTCTTCTGCCTGTTGACCATTGCCGCACTGACCTCTTCGGTCTCGTTGCTTGAGCCGCTGGTTGCCTTTTTCTCGACGAAGGGCTTCTCGCGTGCGCAGATCACCATCGCCTCGGGCTTCCTGACTTTCCTTATGGGCATCCCCTGTTCGTTGTCCTTTGGCTTGCTGAGCGATTTCAAGATCATCGACAGGAACTTCTTTGATCTGATGGACTTCCTGACCGCCAACCTCATGTTGCCGATCGGTGGCATGCTGATTGCGATCTTTGCTGGCTGGGTGATTACGCCTTTGGCGATCCGGGAAGTGTCAGGCGAAGGAGACCATGGTCTGCTGACGAAAGCTTGGATTTTCATCCTGCGATTCGTCGCTCCGATTGCCATCGCGCTGATCCTGCTGTCGGGTCTGGATATTATCCAGTTCTGATAATGCACTGATTGCGGTTAAAGCCCGGAAATCGGCCAAATTGCAACAATGAATAGGGCGGGCCTTTGGTTCGCCCTTTCTTGTCTTGACCGCTCAGCAGAAGGGCCTCTACCTAAAAGCAAATGGCTCATGCGGGTCGGCAGGACCGGAGAATGTAACAATGACGTTACGTCGGCACATCGCGCGCGACATCACCTACGCCTTCTCGGCAGAAACCCGCCGGGGGCGTGCCATGATCCGGTTTCTGGAAAATACGACCGGCCGTCTTCAGATCATCAAGCGGGCAGACGGCTATGAACATGAGGTGGCCGCTGGACGCGACTTCTGGTCCGTCATGATTGAGCGGTACGGTCTGACGCTGGATGTCATCGCAGGCTCGCTTGACAACATCCCCGCTGACGGTCCCCTCATTCTCATCGCCAACCACCCCTATGGCATTCTTGATGGCCTGATGATGGGCTATATCCTGTCCGCCCTGCGGGGCGATTTCCGCATTCTGGCCCACAAGATCTTCCGCAAGGCCGAGGATATCGACAGGGTCATCCTACCCATTTCCTTTGAAGAAACCCGTGAAGCGATCCGGCAGAATCTGGACACCCGCAAAACCGCCCTTCATTATCTGGATCAGGGCGGGGCCATCGGGATTTTCCCCGGCGGCACCGTCAGCACCGCCGCCAAGCCCTTTTCTCAGCCCATGGACCCCAATTGGCGCGGTTTCACCGCGCGCATGATCGGCAAGTCCAACGCCACGGTGGTTCCCATCTTCTTTGATGGTCACACCTCGCGCCTGTTTCAGATCGCAAGCCACCTGCATGTGACCTTGCGCATGGGGCTGCTTATTCAGGAGTTCAAGAAACGCGTCGACACGCCGGTGAAAATCGTGGTTGGCGAACCAATCGGGCGCGAAATTCTCGATCCTCTGTCTCGCGACAGTCGAGCCTTGATGAACTATCTGCGCCGGGCGACTTATTCCCTCTCTCCAACTCCTGTAAAGCCGCACATGCTTGGCTTCGAATTTGAAGACAAGCACCGCATTCGCGTTTAGAGCACAGGGCATTCTTTGACGCGGGCCTCAGGATCACTCCGCTCTGAAAATCAGGGGAAAGGCGCTGGCGGGCCTTTCCGGGCCGGAGCATTCGGACTTTTCACGATATTCGAGCAAAAAGAATTCGAGCGCTTCGCCCTCGACCGCGCGCAGCTGGTAATATTCAGAACTGCCACAATTGCGCTCGATATTCAGATCCTCCGCGTGCACCACCGCATTGGAAGGCGTCAGAACCGGATTGAGCAACTCGTAGCGGCCCTCCATATCGCCGTGATCGGGGACACCGGGCAGAAACAGCACATTCGCATAGGCCGGATTGTCGTTCAGAGCGGTGACATAAACAGATGATGCGCTGCGGGCATAAAGGCTGCACGGGACTTCCCAAAGCGTCATGGCATCACTGATGGCATATCGCGCCCCGTTGCCTGTGGTGTTGTGCGGGTCACAATCAGGGGCGTTCTGTGCGACTGCATCGAGGATACCGGTTGGCACGGCTGAAAGATCGTTGAACGGCTGTGCTTGGCCAAGCGAAATTGCATCGCCATAAAGACCGCTGGGCACCACAAAGCTGTTTTCCCGAGTGTCGGCCCAAGCCGTGTCTTTGGCGCTGTCCTGAGCACTGTCTTGTGCGTTGGGGCAGATGATGCCGCCTTTCACCGTGATGACGAAGGGGTACCGCTCATCGTGCGTGATGGTCATCTGGCCCTTGTCGACGACAATATTGTCACCTTCCACATGCTGATCAAGCACCTCGATCAGGGCGGTGTAGCTGCCCTTTGATGCCCGGTAAAGGCGCAGGCTCTCCAGCATCTGCCCGGACGCGCGTACGCTGTCTTCCCTGTTCATCATATAGACCGTGCCGCCAACCTTCATCCAGCCGGGCAGCTCCTCACCATCGTTGAACGGCGCATAAAAGACATAGGCATATGTGTCGGTCTCAGGGTCCCTGTTTGCCTGCCAGAAGGCGAGGCGACAGCCGTCATACGCCTCTGTCACATTCTTGCCGAACAATCTCAGATCGATTGTCTGGTCCTCACTGGCCGCTCGCACGGGCTGGCTCGCCACAAGGAGAAGCGCCAGGCCTGCACCGAGGCACCGGACAAGGTTTCGGGATCGAAAAGCGGAAGGAAAGAACGAGAGCATCAGTTGGTCCGAACACAGGAGTGAAAAAGCTGTGTATTCGAAGCTAGGCAATAATACCTATGATATCCAGTAAAAAAAGGCGAGCTGCGCGTAGCGGCCCGCCTTTTATCAAATCGATGGAGCGCGCATCAGGCCCCAAGCCCCAAGCCCCGAGGCCTCAGCGGCGCGTCTCATGTCGGCGCGTTAGTCCTGCTTGAGGAACCAGTTTGCCGCATTCTGATAGCAGACATCCCGCACCAGCCCGTCCAGCAGCTCACGATCATTGGGAATGTGGCCGGTTTCAGTCCAGCGACCGATCATCTGGCACACCAGCCGGCGGAAATACTCATGCCGCGGGAAAGACAGGAACGAACGGCTGTCGGTCAGCATGCCGATGAAATGCGAGAACAGGCCCATCTGTGCGAGCTGGGTCATTTGGCGTTCCATGCCATCAAGCTGGTCGTTGAACCACCAGCCCGATCCGGCCTGCACCTTGCCAGCGACACTGCCGTCCTGGAAGTTGCCTGCGGTCGTGACCATCACTTCGTTCATGTTTGGATTGAGGTGATAGAGCACGGTCTTGGGCAAGTGCCCATCGCGATCCATTTCGCCCAGCAGACCATTGAGCCCGGCGGCCACCGGCAGATCGTTGATCGAGTCACCGCCGACATCCGGGCCAAGCGAGGCATGGAGGCGATGGTTGTTGTTGCGGATCGCACCGATATGCAGCTGCATGACCAGATCACGCTCATAATAGGCCTTGGACAGGTCCACCAGAACACGGGTCTGGAACTGGGCGATTTCAAGCTCGCTCAAGTCAGCGCCCGATAGGCGTTTCTCAAGGATCACATCAAGCGCCGCATCATCGACCGGAGCAGCAAAACGCAGCACATCAATACCGTGGTCCGTAGCAAGGCAGCCATGGGCGACAAAGTGATCAAGCCGCTTGATCAGGCCTGCCATCAGGGCCGAATAGCTTTCAACCTGCCGACCGGTGGTGGTGGACAGGGTTGCAATGAAATCGTTGAAGCCGGGCATCTCGATCTTGATGGCCTGATCGGGGCGGAAGCTTGGGGCAACGACCATGTCGTTGATGCTTTCGTCCGCTGCTATGGCCTTGTGATGCTCCAGACTGTCGCAAGGAAAGTCCGTGGTGCCAACGAAGCGCACCTGCATGCGGCGCAACAGGCCGCGGGCGCTGTGGCTGTCTTCGGCCAGCATCGCTTGGGTCTTTTCCCAGATCGAGTCGGCTGTTTCCGGGCTCAGCAGCTCGCGGATGCTGAAATAGCGTTGCAGTTCGAGATGGGTCCAGTGATAGAGCGGATTGCCCACACAGCGCGGCATGATCTCGGCAAAGGCGTTGAATTTCTCGCGGAAGCTGGCAGATCCTGAAACCTTGGCTTCATCGACACCGGCCCAGCGCATGGCGCGCCATTTGTAGTGGTCGCCTTCCAGCCAGATCGCTCCAATGTCATCCCACTTGCGGTCGCTGGCGATGTCCTGCGGACCGAGATGGTTGTGATAGTCAATGATTGGCAGTTCTTCAGCCACATCGTGATAAAGCTGACGAGCCGCTGCCGTATCGAGCAGAAAGTCTGGGCCAAGAAATTGGTGCATGTGTCACTCTCCCGTCAAGCATCGCTGCTGTCCGAATTGCGGATATCCAAGCCGATGGTGGCTGAGACGCTCCGGGATGGTCGACATCCGGACCAACGTGCATCGTGTGGTTGTGGTTTGTACTAAAGTTGCAATCTCTGCCTTGATACCTGTCATCAAAATGCAAATGCAAGCACGTTTTTCCGGCAGATGATGCGTAGGAGTTGGCGGCGCACCGATGCCGCCGCCAACAGTTGATCAAGGCCTGAGCAGCCTCGCGGGTCGGGACTAGAAATCCAGAAGCCCCCCCTTGGTGTAAGCCTTGCCCTGCGCCGTCATCGTGCGCGTATCAAGGCCACTGACTTGGATCTCGCACCCTGCAAGCTTCGGCTCGAACTGCCCTTTATGCAACCAGGACACATCAAGGGTCGTTGCTGTCTGGAGCACGTTGATGGTCGTCAGGCGGCTCATGCCGTCAAGGGCATCCACATTGTCCACGGCATCTTCATAAAGCTCGCAGGCGTAGCTGTGGGTCGCGGCATCCGCACAAGGATAGACCACCAGAACCCGTTTCTGACCTTTTACCGGACCAGAGCGATCAACATCCGGGGAGAGCGGTAGAATGGATCCGGCCCGCACGAACAGCGGAATGGAGCCAAGATCGACCGGAACGGTAATCTCCCGACCACCTGCATGGTAGGCACCACTCCAGAAGTCATAATATCCAACGCCGTTATCTGGCAGATAGATCGTGCGTTCGCTCGCACCTTCTTCCACAACGCTCGCAACCAGCAGATCCCGGCCAAGGAAGAAATCATCGGTTGGCTCGAAACAACGCGCGTCATGCTCGTGATCAAGGAAGGTTGGGCGGATGATCGCTTCGTCTTCCACCACGGACTTGAACAGCAGGGTGTAGAGATAGGGCAGCAACGTGTAGCGCAGCTTGATCGCATTGCGGATGTGGTGCGTCACCTTGGGATACATCCACGGCTCGTTGACGGTCTTGTCGTCATTCCACGAGTGGATGGTGAAACGCGGATGGAAGATGCCGTTCTGCACCCAGCGCACGAACAGTTCCGGATCAGGACGGTCACCGGAAAAGCCGCCAACATCATGACCGATGTTGTAAAGGCCTGACAGGCTCATCCCGAGGCCCATCGGAATATTGTATTTGAGGCTGTTCCAGTTGGTGCGGTTGTCACCGGACCATGTCTGGGCATAACGCTGAATGCCCGGGCAGCCGGAACGCGAGATCAGGTAGGGACGTTTGGATGGCGAGAAATCGATCTGCGCATCATTGGAGGCGCGGGTCATAAGAAGCGGCTGCACCGGTCGGATGAGGTCGATATCGATCGGCGTACCGAAGCCAGCACACTGGGCCTGACGGTCCCAGATCTCATATTCGTTGTTGTCATTCCAGGTGCTGTTGATGCCATACTCAAGCAGCGCGGTTTTAACGTTGCCCTTCCACCAGTCCTGCGTTGCCGGATTGGTGAAATCAAGATGGCTGCCCTCGTCGTCCCAGAACACGGAGCGTTCGGCCTTGCCGGTCTCACCGTCCCGTACGAACAGACCCAGCCCGTCCGCTTCACCATAGCGCGGGTGATCCTGCAGCATGCAGGGCTTGATGTTGGCGACCAACTCAATGCCCGCATCGGCAAATTTGCGCGCCATACCATGGGCATCGGGCACCTTGTCGGTGTTCCAGTTGAACACATAGCGTTTCGGCCCGATTGAGGTGTAGCCCGAAGACAGCTGGAAGCTGTCGCAGGGAATGTCATGAGCCTTGACGAGGTCGACAAAGCCTTCGAGTTGTTGCTGCGCATTGTCCGCATCGGTATAGGTCATGGTCGAGCCGGAATAGCCCAAAGACCAGCGGGGCAGGAAGGCGGTGCCGCCTGTCAGACGCACCTGAGCCTTGGACAGATCCGAGATGGTCGGCCCGAGCGTGAAGTAATAATCAAGGTCGCCGTCATCGGCGCGATAGGCGCGATAAGGCAGATGATAATTGTCCAGCTCATTGCCCAGATCGAACCAGCAGGGGGCCAGATTGTCATAGAACAGGGAATAGCTCAGACCGCTTTCAAGCCGCGTGATCGTGAAGGGCACATGCTTGTAGAGCGGGTCGGTGGTGCTGGCGTTGTAGCCCATGGCATCAAGGTTGCGCATTTCGAAGCGGCGCCCCGACCGTTCCAGTTCACCGGCCTTTTCGCCCAGACCATAGAAACGATCGGTTTTTGTCCGGCGCAGGAAGTGACTGTGCGCATGGTCCTTGCGGCCCAGCATATAGGCACCCGTCGGGCGATCTTCGGCGATCTGCTCCCATGGTGCGTCGACATTGGGGCGGGCTTCCCAGACAAGGCCAAGCGGGTGGCGAACCTTGACCCGCAGCAGCCCGGTGCTGAGCCTTACGCTGTCGCCATCATTGTCAAAGGAGAAGGACGGACAGGAGAAGCCGGCAAGCGTTGAACGATCACGCCCCTCGATAGGCGCATCTCCGCCCGGCGCGACGGTCCAGCTGCGATTGAGGCGGTAAGCGCCATCCTTGAGAAGCTGCACCCGGATGATGCTTTCTTCGAGGATATCGATATGCATGGCATGGCGACCTTCAACCTGCAGAATGACGCCGGTTTCGGTCTGGGTCTGCAACGACCATTGTTTTAACTGATACATGTGAGTTTATCCCGGTTCCGAGCCGCGGCGATCTGTTGCGGGCAGGTCGTATCGGCTCATTGAAGGTCTTGCCTGCAAAGTGCAGGGTATGGAAGAAGCCGCGCAGGGGAGGAGACTGCGCGGCTTGTTACTGTCAGGCCTAACCGCCGTAGCCAAGGAAGAAGTGTGGCAGGGTCAGGGACAGTTCAGGGATGAAGGTAACCGCGAGCAGCAGAACCACGAGGACCGCATAGAACGGCAGCATCGGTTTGAGCACGCTCGAGATTGGCACCTTGGCAACGGAGCAGCCGATGAACAGGGCGGACCCAACCGGCGGCGTACAGATGCCGATGCAAAGGTTGAAGGTCATCATGACACCGAAGTGTACCGGGTCCATGCCCAGATCTTGAACTACAGGAAGGAAGATCGGGGTGAAGACCAGAAGGGCCGGGGTCATGTCCATGAAGGTACCGATCACCAGCAGCGCAAGGTTGATCACCAACAGGATGACGATCGGATTGTCCGAGATGGAGAGCAGTGCATCAGAGATGGCGAACGGAATATCAGAAAAGGCCATCGCCTTGGACATGCCGATCGAGCAGCCAACCATCAGCAGCACGATGGAAGTCGTGATGGCTGATTCCAGAATGATCTTCGGCATATCGGAGATCTTGATTTCGCGATACCAGACCAGCGCAAGGAACAGCGTGTAGACAACCGCGACAGCCGATGCTTCGGTCGCGGTGAAGATGCCGCCGATGATGCCGCCCATGATGATGATGATCAGGCCAAGCGGCAGGATCGCATCGCGCGTCTTGTCCCACATTTCGCGGCAACTGGGACGTTCGGAAACCGGGTAGCCGCGCTTTTTGGCGATGATACCGGCAACGATCATGAGGCCCAGACCCATCAGGATGCCCGGTACGTAACCGGCCACGAACAGCGCAGCAATCGAGGTGCCGCCTGTGATCAGGGAATAGACGATGAACGTGGTGGACGGCGGGATCAAGAGGCCCGTTGGGCAGGAGGCGATGTTGACCGCAGCAGAATAGGACGGATCATAGCCTTCCTTTTTCTGGATTGGCGACATCACGCCACCAACGGCAGCAGCTGAAGCGACCGCAGACCCCGAAATGGCCCCGAACATCATGTTGGCCAGAACGTTACAGTGGGCCAGCGAGCCGGGCAGGCGGCCGCCAAGGATCTTGGCAAACTCGATGAGCCGCATGGCGATGCCGCCGCGGTTCATGATGTTGCCTGCCAGAATGAAGAAGGGGATCGCCAGCAGCGTGAAACTGTCAAGCCCGGAGGCCATCTGCTGGGCGACGATGAAGATCGACTGATCGAACGACATGTCGATCACCAGGAAGGTGAAGACGGTCGCTATGCCGATCGCGAAGGAGATTGGTACGCTGAGCGCCATCAGGACGATGAAGATCGAAAACAGCGTGATTGTGGCTTGCCATTCCATTGTCGTTAAACCCTTTATCCGATCTTACTTGTCTTTGGTGGCGGCATCGACGGCCGCTTCATTGCTGTTGAGCGCTTCGAGATAGGCCGGGTCCATAATGTCGGACACCAGAGCGGCGCAGTAGAACAGCATTGTCAGCCCAGAGAAGGGAATGGCGCCGTACACATAGCCCATTGGCAGACGCAAAGCCGGCGTCATCTGACCGGATTCGAGCGTCTTGATCATCAGTTCCCAACCGCCATAAACCATCACGACGCCACAGAATGCGGCGATGATTATGATGACGAAGATGCGGATATTGCGCAGGGCTTTGCCTCTCAGTGAAAGGCTGACAATGTCGATGGCCAGATGCCGGTTCTGGCCCAGCGTGTAGGCCGCGCCCACAAAGGCCACCCACATGAACAGGAAGCGGGCGATTTCATCGGTGGTCGTGCTTGGGGTGCCGAGAATGAAGCGGGATACGACCTGCCAAACGACGCAGATGACGAGGATGGTAAAGACCAGAACGGTTATGGAACCGAGGACTGTGTTTACCAGGCGAACAGCTTGTTTCATGGCTGCACTTCCTTATCTGATTGGGTTCAGTTCGAACGCTGTCGAACGCGATGTCTGCCTTTGGGGAAAATTGGTCTGCCAATTTATCAACAGCTGCTTCCCTGATGGACAGTGTCTGACGCGGCAGTTGGAAGGGGCGAACCCGGTTCCTCTATGTCGTGCCAGCAAAAAGCCGAGGGATGCTGACGGCAGCAATCTGTCTGCTTTCAATCTTCAAAAGGAAGGGAAGGCGCTGATTTTCGGCGTTTCCTGTTGTTTTTGAAGCGTCTTTGGCGATTTTGCCAGCAGACTCTCAGTGCCATTCGGCATCTCTGTTGCCTATAGTCATCGCTTAAAAAGCAAAATTGGTCAACCAAAATAAAAATCGTTTGACAAAAATTTGAAAATGACCAATTGTTTGGTCGACCAAAAATCAAATTGGTTAGGCCGGGCGTGGTAAGGGTGTGAGGTGAAGGTCTCGAATCCGAAGCCCCGTGTCAATAAGCAGAGATTTCCGGCCCGCCGTGCGAGCGGATCTCTCATCAAACGATAACCGACTGACTCATATTCTCGGGAGGGAAATGATGAAACGCAAGCTAGCCATTCTTAGCGCCGTTGCCGGTGCAGCTTTCGCGATCACTGCAACTGCTGCCAGCGCAGTGACCCTGAAAATCAGCCACAACAACCCGGAAGATCATCCGTTGCACAAGTCCATGAGCTTCATGGCAGATCGTGTCAAGGAATTGACCGGCGGCGACGTGAAAATCCGCATTTACGCAAACGCCCAGCTCGGCACCCAGCGTGAATCCATGGAGCTTGTCCAGAACGGCACGCTGGCCATGGCCAAGTCGAACGCTTCTGAGCTGGAAGCCTTCGAGGAATCCTACAGCGCGCTGAACCTGCCTTACCTGTTCACCTCTGAAGATCACTTCTTCAACGCTCTTGGTGGTGAAATCGGCGATGACATTCTGATGGCCTCCAAAGACAAGGGCTTCATTGGTCTGACCTACTACTATGAAGGCGCTCGCTCCTTCTATGCCAACAAGGCAATCAACTCCCCGGCAGACCTCAAGGGCATGAAGATCCGTGTGCAGCCGTCTCCCTCTGCGATCCGCATGGTTGAACTGCTCGGCGGCAACCCGACCCCGATCGCTTGGGGTGAGCTCTACTCTGCTCTGAAACAGGGCGTTGTTGACGGTGCCGAAAACAACCCGACCGCTATGACCACCGCGCGTCACGGCGAAGTCAGCAAGGTCTTCTCCGTTGATGAACACACCATGATCCCGTCGGTTCTGGTGATGTCCACAAAGAAATGGGATGCTCTGAGCGAAGATCAGCAGAAAGCCGTCAAGCAGGCTGCTGATGAGTCCATGGACTTCCATCGTGAACTCTGGGGCAAAATTGTCAAAGCAGAAATCGAAAAAGCCAAATCCGAACTCGGCGTTGAATTTGTCGAAGTCGAAAAAGCTCCTTTCGTGGAAGCTGTTATGCCCATGCATGAAGAAGTGGCCGCCAAATCCGAGCGTCTGGCTGACCTGATCTCTCGCATCAAGGCCGTTGAATAAGCGATCCGTCGCTTGATTGTTGCCTGTTAGGCCCCCGCAGTGACAGGTAACACAGCAAGAGTGACAGCATGGCGGGCCCCTGCCCGCCATGCAGCCCCTTGGAAAGAACTTCAAGAAAGCAGGAAAGAGACCGATGGTCCTCGAACGTTCAGAGCTGGCGGAAAACGCACTTCAGTGTCTTCATGACGAAGCCTATGACGCGCCGTTCAATACCCAGAATCTCAATCATGAAACCATGCTGTTCGTGGGTGGGCGCGAAGGCGAAAGCCTTGATGGACCTTGGAACTTCTGCGTTGACCTGCTTGATACCGGACTGCGCCAGAAATGGTTTGAGATGGAGCAGATGGATCCCGAAGATCGCATCGAGCCCTATGACTACGACCCCTTCATGGGTGAACAGGTAACGGTTCCCTCCAACTGGCAGATGCTCAAGGAGAAATGGTATTTCTTCGAAGGCAGCGCCTGGTATTCCCGGCCGATCACCATCGACGAACTGGCTGCTGACGAGCGCAAGATCCTGCGCATTGGCGCGGCCCAGTATGACTGCAAGATTTTCCTCAACGGCGAATTTCTGGGCAACCATTATGGTGGCTCGACCCCGTTTTTTGCCGAACTGACCGGTAAGCTACACCAGGGCGAAAACTGGCTGATGCTCTGCGTCAACAACACGCGCACCACCGATCGCGTGCCGATGCGCAACACCGACTGGTTCAACTATGGCGGTGTCTATCGCGAAGTGACGCTGTTCACCACGCCGCGGACCGTCATCAAGGATCTCTTTGTGCGTCTCGTCCCGGACGGGGCTTATGACAAGATCGCCCTCGACATCACCATCGACGGCCCGGTTGAAGACGACGTATCCTTCACCATTCCCGAGCTCGGCATAGACAGGCGCTTCAAGCCTGATGCCTCTGGCCGGATCACGACAACACTCACCGTCAAGCCTCAGCTCTGGTCGCCGGAAAATCCGCGTCTTTATGACGTTGTTGCCCGCATTGGCGGTGACGAAGTCCGCGACCGCATCGGCTTCCGTCAGATCGAACAAAAGGGTGCCAGCCTTTTCCTGAATGGCAAACCGCTGTTCTTGCGCGGCATATCGGTGCATGAGGATGACAAGGAAACCGGTAAGGTCACCAGCGAGGCAGACATCCGCCGCCGCTTTGAGCACGTTAAAGAACTCAACTGCAATTTTGCCCGTCTCGCCCACTATCCGCACCACGAAATGGCAGCCCGGATCGCTGATGAAGTGGGCCTTCTGCTTTGGGAAGAGATTCCTGTCTATTGGGCCATCGATTTCGAAAATCCGGCCACCTATCGCGATGCGCACAACCAGGTCAGCGAACTTATCAAACGCGACCGCAACCGCGCGTCCGTGATCATCTGGTCCGTCGGCAACGAAAATCCGGATACCGATGCCCGCCTTGAGTTCATGCGCAAGCTCGCAGCCCGGGCTAAGGATCTCGACCCGACCCGCCTCACGTCAGCAGCCTGCCTGATCAATCATGCCAAGAAGAAAATCGAAGATCGTCTGTCGGATTACATCGATGTGATCGGTATCAATGAATATTATGGCTGGTACGAGGAAAACTTTGAAGATCTGATTGAAATCGGAATCAACTCATCACCGAACAAGCCTGTTGTGATTTCGGAAACCGGGGCGGATGCGGACATCAGTTCCACCGGTCCGAAAAAAGGCCTGTTCAGTGAAGCCTACCAGACAGAGGTATACGAGCGTCAAATCGAGACTCTGCGCTCGCTGGACTATGTGAAGGGTATTTCTCCGTGGATTCTTTATGATTTCCGGGTTGAAAGACGCCAGAACATCTTCCAGCAGGGAAGCAACAAGAAGGGTTTGATTGCCGGTGACAAGCAGACCAAGAAGGAAGCGTTTCACAAGCTTGCCGCCTTCTATCAGGAGAAGGCAAGCCAGTCCGACGCTGGCAAATAGAACAGGCGAGAAGTGAGGGCTTTCAATGATCCCGGAGACAGGCAAAAGACGATATCAGGAAATCGCTGAAGCGCTCAAAAAGGAAATGATCGACAAGGATCTTTCCATCGGCACCCGGTTGCCGACCGAGCGTCAGATTGCTGAAGAGTATGACGTATCGCGTTCGGTCGTGCGCGAGGCGATCATCATGCTCGAAATCGAAGGGCTGGTCTCCGTGCGCAAGGGGTCTGGCATCTATATCGAACGGCTGCCCAATCAGTCAGAGCGCAATTCGATTGCCCGTCCGGATATCGGTCCGTTCGAGCTCTTGCAGGCGCGCCAACTGGTCGAAAGCAACATCGCAGCCTTTGCTGCGACAATGGTGACCAAGAACGACATCGTCAAGATGCAGGACGCGCTCGATATGGAAGTGGCGGCAATCGATTCCGGCCGCAAGGACTATGATGGCGACGAGATGTTTCACCATCTCATTGCCCAGTCCACCCAGAACAGCGTCCTCATCGAGATGGTCGACAAGATGTGGCAACTGCGCAAGGGCAACCAGATCTGGGATGGTCTGCATGCGCGCATTTTTGACGAAAGCTATCGTCAGCAATGGCTCGACGACCATCAACAGATCCTGACCGCGCTCAATCGCAAGGATCCGGGCAAGGCGCGTGATGCCATGTGGAACCATATGGAAAATGTCCGCAACACCCTTCTGGTGCTCTCGGATCTGGAAGACCCGAAATTCGATGGCGATCTGTTCAAGACGCCAAAGGTCATCAAACTGAATATCTAGGACCCTTTTCAGGCCGCTGAACGCTTTGAAAAGGGGAACGCTTAAAACTCAGGAAGCCGCGCCTGCCAGTGATCGGGAGATGACTGCCATCGCGTAGAGACTTCAAATACAAGAGGCAAGCAAATGAAGCAAACTTGGCGCTGGTTCGGCCCCAACGATCCTGTCTCCCTTCAGGACATTCGTCAGGCGGGTGCGACAGGAATTGTGACCGCCCTTCATGACATTCCCAACGGAGTCGTCTGGAGCCGCGAAGCGATTGCAGAACGCAAGAAAATGATCGAAGAGGCAGGCCTTGTCTGGTCCGTCGTGGAATCCATCCCCCTGCATGAAGACGTCAAACTGCAGCGTGGCGACTACAAGACCTATATCGCCAACTGGGGCGAGTCCTTGCGCAATCTTGCCTCTGAGGGCATCAAGATCATTTGCTACAACTTCATGCCGGTTCTCGACTGGACCCGCACCGATCTTGCCTGGGAACTGCCAAGCGGTGCGCGCTGCCTGCGCTTTGATGCCGACCGGTTCGCCGCTTTTGATCTCTATATCCTGAAACGCGAAGCGGCCCAGAGTGAATATACCGACGCGGAAAAGGCATCTGCCAAGGCATGTTTCGATGCCATGAGTGACGAGGACAAGGATCTCCTCGTGCGCAACATGATCGCAGGCCTGCCTGGATCGGAAGAAAGCTACACCATCGAACGGTTTGCCGCCCAGCTCGATCTCTACAAGGACATCGATGCCGATCAGCTGCGCAAGCATCTCGGTGACTTCCTCAACGAGGTGCTGCCGATTGCCGAAGAGGTTGGCTCCAAGCTCGCAATCCATCCCGATGATCCGCCGCGTCCCCTGTTCGGCCTGCCGCGTATTGTCTCCAATGTCGAGGACATGCGGGCACTTCGTGCGGTCAACGACAGCCCTGCCAACGGCTTCACTCTGTGCACCGGCTCTTATGGCGTGCATGAAGGCAATGACCTGCCGGCCATGGTCGATGAATTCGCCGATTTCATCTATTTCTTCCATCTGCGTTCCACCAAACGTGATGGCAAGAGCTTTTATGAGGCGGATCACTTTGGCGGTCACGTCGACATGGTTGAAGTCATCCGTCGTTACAAGGCGGTCGAAGAAAAGACGGGCCTGTCCATTCCGTTCCGCCCCGACCATGGCCACCAGATCCTTGATGATCTGACCCGCCGTTCCAATCCGGGTTACCCGGCCATCGGTCGTCTGCGCGGGCTTGCTGAATTGCGCGGTGCCATGATGGCCATCGGCGGTAAGCTCGATTAGCCGCCTGACGCATACAATCTGGATATCTGATAAGGGTCGTGCCTCTCATAGCACGGCCCTTTTTACTGGCCGCGTCGGGGCCGCATGTATGAAAAGGGCATCATCATCCATGTATAAATCTGGATAGATCCCGATTGCCTCTGGTCCTTTTTGATAACGACGTTAGTCTTAGGGCGACCGGCTGATCGTTCCGGTCACGAGTGAAGACCGTCGCCGTTGTCTGGCATATCTGCAGTCTGCGAGGAGCCGATCCGGAAAGGATCAGGTGGACCCATCTGTTCAGACATGATGATCGAACGGTGACGCATGGAGGAATGGATGCGTGAAACTGATTTCGAAGAAGATCCACATCGGCGGTACAACCCGCTGAAGGGAGAATGGGTGCTGGTCTCGCCACACCGCAACAAGCGCCCATGGATGGGCAAGCAGGAAAAAGCACCGGTCAATGAGAAGCCGCGCTTTGACGAAAAATGCTATCTTTGCCCCGGCAATGCCCGCACGTCCGGTGCGGTGAACCCGGATTATCACGGCCCCTATGTTTTTGATAACGATTTCCCGGCGCTGCTGACCGACACTCCGTTGGGCGAGGCGGGCGACGGCGCTCTTTTCCGCGCTGAAACCGTGTGCGGCACGGCCCGCGTGATCTGTTTCTCAGAGCGGCATGATATCACATTGCCCGAAATGAGCGCCGCTGACATACGCAAGGTGGTGGATCTCTGGGCCGAGCAGCTCACCGAGCTTGGCGCGACCTATGAGTGGGTCGCCATGTTCGAGAACAAGGGCGAGATGATGGGGTGCTCCCAGCCTCATCCGCACGGCCAGATATGGGCCTGCAATTTCCTGCCCAACGAAATCGCGTGCGAGGACGAGAAGCAGAAAGCCTATTTCGAAGAGAAAAACAGCGTCTTGCTGGTTGACTATGCGGCGCAAGAAAGCCGCCTCGGCCTGCGTACTGTCGTTGAGAACGAGCATTTCATAGCGGTGGTGCCCTATTGGGCAACATGGCCGTTCGAAACGCTTGTCATGCCCAAACGCCACGTTCTGCGCCTCACTGATCTGGATGACGCCGAGCGCGATGCCTGCGCCGATATCTTCCGGCGTTTGACCTGCCGTTATGACAATCTGTTTGAGACGGAATTTCCCTATTCCATGGGCTGGCATGGGGCGCCAACCATGGAAGGCAATTTCGATCACTGGCAGCTTCATGCCCATTTCTACCCGCCGCTTCTACGCTCTGCTACCGTCCGCAAATTCATGGTCGGGTTTGAACTGCTGTCAGAAGCCCAGCGCGATATGACCGCAGAGAGCGCCGCAGATCGCCTGCGCAGCCTTTCTGACGTGCATTACAAGGAGCAATGAGATGGACACAGCGATGCTGAGACAAAATGTCAGTGAGTCGTTTGAGAAGCAGTTCGGTACAGCGCCAACCGCCATCGTTTCTGCCCCTGGCCGCGTCAACCTGCTTGGGGAGCATACGGATTACAATGGCGGCTTCGTCCTTCCCATGCCGCTCAATCTCGAAATTTGCATTGCGATTGGCCCCGGCCCGAACCCAGGCCATGCGGAACTCTACAGCTTGAATTTCGATGCACGTGCCGATGTTGCGCTGGATGGCGACAAAGCCGATGAATGGACCGACTTCATTCTCGGTAGTTTCCAGCTGTCACCTCACGAGCCGGATCTGAAAGCGGGTTACTGTCTCGCCGTTGGGTCCAGCCTGCCGATGGGAGCCGGGATTTCCAGCTCCGCGGCGCTGGAGGTGGCGAGCCTTCGCGCCATTGCTGCCTATCAGGGCGACAAGACGCCGGATCCTGTCGCAATCGCGAAGAATGCCCGCAAGGTCGAGAATGAATTTATCGGCATGCCGTGCGGCATCATGGATCAGTTTGCCTCATCGGTTGGCACCCACAACATGGCGCTGTTCCTCGACACGCAAAGGCTCGACTATGAATTGGCACCGCTCTTCCCTGATCATCGCTTCATCACGTTGCATTCCGGTGTCACGCACAAGCTGACCGATGGCTCCTACGAGCAGCGGGTGAAGGAATGCAACAGTGCCTGCGAAAAGCTTGGCATCGCCTCCTTGCGTGAGGTCAGCGCTGATGATCTGGATCGGATCAACGCCATCGGCGGAGTGGAAGCCAAACGCGCCCGCCACGTCGTTACCGACAACCAGCGTGTGCTCGACGGGGTCGAAGCTCTGAAATCCGGCAATGCCGAAAGCTTTGGCAAGCTCATGGTCCAGAGCCATCTGTCGCAAAAGAACGACTATGAGATCACCGTGGACGAGACCGACACGCTGGTCGAAATGGCCCTTCAGATGGGAGCAATCGGCGCGCGCCAAACCGGTGGTGGCTTCGGTGGTTCGATTGTGGTTCTGGTCAAGGAAGAGTTGGTCGATCGCTGGTGCGAAGATATGACCACGCGCTTCCCGGAAACCACTGTGCTCGCAATCAACTGATCGGGATTGTTATCGCGAACAATAAGAAGGGGCCTTGCGGCCCCTTTTTTACATGCGACTCCATTCAGCTGCCAATCTATCAATGCCCATGCTCGTGGTTATGATGATGACCGCTGGTGCATGTCTTCTCCGGCAGTCGCTGTCCATGGGCCTGATAGTCTTCGATCGCGCGCAATGGGTCGCTTTCCTCTGTCAGGCTGGCAATCACACCCCTGCGGGTCATGTTGCGAGCAAAGCCTGCTCCGAAGGAGTTGGAAATCAACACATCGACACCGTCGAGCGGATGGGGCACATCGGCACCGCCAAGCTCGTGAATGCACATCTCTTTGGGCAGGTCAAAGCGGTCTATCTCGACCGGGGCGGCCCCTGTTTCGACGCCATAGACGAGAAAACGGCGTGCGCGCCCTGCATGGTTGGTCACTGTCTTGAAATTCTGTGATGTCACGGCGATTTTGAGTGAAGAAGTCAACGTCTGGCTCCGGTGTCAGGCCGCGCAGGTCCAGAAGGAGGCAACGAGGAGGCCTGATTGAGTTTTGTCTCTGCACGTCTGAGATAGGCTTTCAAGAACGGGATAACAAGATGCCGCAATGACGCGGCTACGCGCCAGAGACCTCAAGCGGCACCTCAAGTCCCTCGAGCTCCTTGGCATATTCAATCAGCGCGGCATCGCCCTTCGGGGTCATCTGATAGATGCCCGTGGAGACCCGCTCGAACCAGCCGTAATGATCATCAGACAGGATCGGTCTGGCCCTATCCACACCGGTCATGCGGGCGACGATCGCGGCCTTGGTCGGGCCGCTGAGAGACAAAAGCTTGAGGCATTTGAGCGCATCCTGACGATAGGATGTGATCAGCCCCCGCCGCGTGGAGCCGCCGCTGTTCGGATCGCCCACCCGCCGCGCAAACTCGCGCAAGAGACGCGCTTTGCGCGGCTTTACCTTGCGTGGCTTGTAGGGCGCGGGATCGAGTTGGACTGTTACCAGATTGTCCTTGAGACGCACCGTGATCAAGCCAAGCCCCAGTCGGCGGCAAAGGGAGCGATTGTTCTTGAGGGATCGCTGGAAGGCCGCACCCTTACTTTCAGGCACCGCGATATAAACCGCGTCGGTCATCGATTGTCGTTCGATGGCTTGGTGAAACAGCGCAAGGGAAAAGCCGACTTTCAGCTCGACGACCACCGGCTCGTCGTCGTCCCGGCAGGCGACCAGATCAGCCGCTCCGATCTCGCCCTTCACCTCATAGCCTTGAGCCTCGAGATAATCTTTGATCGGGGGGTAGAGTTCCGTTTCCTGCATCGTTCCGTCTGATTCGTCTCTTCTGGTGCCTCTCAATCATTTGAGAGCAAAGAGGTTAACAGAGTGATGCGCCCTTTATCGCCTCACGTTGGGATGTGGCTTCTTGCGAAGCTTCGGAAACGGGAACCCTCAGCCGACAATAAATGGGATCGGTGCGCCAAAGACTTCTGCAAGCAGCACGAAATTGAGCGTCAGAACCGCCATCGCCCCCGCTATGGCAAGGACCCGGATCACCGGACCGCTCGCATAAGGTCCCATGATATCCTTACGCGAGACGAAGATGATCAGGGCAATCATCGGGACGGGAAGCGCAATGCTCAGAATGACCTGACTGATGACCAGCGCCTGCGTGGCGTTGACACCCATTGCAACCACAGCAAAGGCGGGGACCATGGTAACGAGGCGGCGTAACCAGATGGGGATGCGGAAATGCAGAAAGCCCTGCATGATCATCTGTCCGGCCATGGTGCCAACCACCGAGCTGGAAATGCCCGATGCAATGAGCGAGACAAGAAAGGCTGCAGCCGCAGCACCGCCGAGCAGGGGCGTCAGCGTATGATAGGCGGTTTCGATCTCGGCCACTTCCTCATGTCCCAGATGGAAAGCGGCGGAGGCCATCATCACCATGGCCATGTTGATCATGCCGGCAATGGCAAGCGCAATGACCACTTCGGTGTTGGAGAATTTCAGAACCCTGCGGCGTTGCTGTTCATTGCGGATTTCGCTGCGCGATTGCGTCAGCCCCGAATGCAGATAGATGGCATGGGGCATGACGGTTGCGCCGATGATGCCGATCGCGATGGTCAGGGCGGTTGCATCCGCCAACTCCGGCGTCACCATGCCAACGGCCGCATCACCCCATGCGATCGGAGCGATAAAAATCTCGACCAGATAGCAAAGTCCGATCACGCCGACCATCGCGCCGATGATCAACTCCATCGGCCGAAATCCTCGGTTCTCAAACAAGAGGATGCCGTAAGTCACGATCGCCGTGATGCCCATCCCTGCCATCAACGGCATCTCGAACAGCAGCGCGAGCCCGATGGCACCACCCAGAAACTCCGCCAGATCCGTCGCCATCGCAGCGATCTCGCTGACGCCCCACATAATCCACACCACCGGCGCGGAAAAATTGTCGCGGCAAAGCTCGGCCAGATTCTTGCCCGTCACGATTCCAAGGCGCGCCGAGAGGGCCTGAAACAGCATCGCAATCAGATTGGCAAACAGAACGACCCATAAAAGGCGATAGCCATAGCCGGCGCCTGCCTGAATGTTGGTGGCATAATTCCCCGGATCCATATAAGCGACCGACGCGATGATGGCTGGACCAGCAAAGAGCAATTTCCCGCGGAAACTGCGGTTTTTACCAGACAATACGGCATTCATTCCCTCGCGGGTCTGGTCGGTTGCAAACATGAAAGAGCCTTGAAATCTGAATTGACGCGGGTTTTATGGATCGTTGGCCGGAAAACAGCCAGAAGGTTCAGGCAACAATGAAATGTCGTCTTGTGCGAAGAATATAGCCTCGGCTAACTTTAATGCCAAGTACTAAAATGTCGCGGCTCGACTATTAAACACAGTTTGGGGTTCGGCCATTTTGCAAAGTCAAACTCATATGCGCCAATTTCCCAATTGCATTTCGTGGGAGCATTCTTTACCCAAGGCTATATTAATTTCTGTGCGTCTAACAATGAGAGACAGGCAAAGCCATTCGTGCTGTGCGTCACCTCTCAATGCGCATCAACACCAAGAGGCAGGCAGACCACGCAATGACAGCGGGAAAAAGGGAAAACGCCACGCAAGCCAGACGGTTTGCCCGCGCGCGTGAGGCGCAAGCCAAAGCGGTGATGGAAGATTATGTCGAGATGATCGGCGATCTGATTGCCGAGCATGGCGAGGCCCGTGTTGCCGACCTTGCTGAACGCATGGGCGTGGCCCACCCCACCGCGACCAAGGCCATCTCGCGATTGAAAAAGGAAGGGCTGGCGGTTTCCCGCCCCTATAGGGGGATTTTTCTCACCGACGAGGGCGCCGCACTGGCCGACCGTGTCCGCGACCGGCACAGGTCGGTTGTCTCGCTTCTGATTGCCGTAGGCGTGCCGCCCGAAACCGCCGAGATCGACGCCGAAGGCATCGAGCACCATGTCTCGCAAAGAACGCTTGAAGCGTTCGAGAAATATCTCAAGTCACAGAGCTGACCGCGCGGGACGCGTTACAACAGGTCTGAGATCGATTCGATGATGTGTGTTGCTCCGGCTTCACGCAGGTTTTCGGCATGTGCCTTGCGCAGCGCGTCGTCGTTAAGGTGGCTTGCCCCAACAAACCCGACGATCAACCCGATCCCGGCAGCTTTTGATCCCGCAACGCCTGCAAGACCGTCTTCGATTACCATGGAGCGCGCCGGATCTACGCCGAGCTGGTCCGCAGCAAAGAGAAACAGGTCCGGGGCGGGTTTGCCATTTTTCACCTGTTCCGCGCTGAAGGCGGTGTCGGCAAAGCGCTCCGTCTCGCCGATCTGCTCAAGCGCAAAGGCCACACGGGCCTGACTGCTGCCTGTTGCAAGGCAATGGGGAATGCCATCGCGGTCTAGGCGTTCGAACAACGCCGGAATGCCATCGACGACCGGCAATGACTTGGCAAAGCCTTCCCTCACGCGCTTACGCCACGCATCGGGGAACAGGTCACCGGTTGGTTTGCCGATCTTTTCTTCGATATAGGCCTGAATCGCAATATCGGAATGGCCCATGAAGGACGTCACCAGCTCTGGCCATGACATCTCGAGGCCAAATTGTGACAGGGTCACACCCAGCTCACCAAGGGAAATGGGTTCACTGTCAATCACCACACCGTCAAAATCGAAGATGACGGCATCAACGCCAGCAAGCAGGTTCGCAGTCAAATCATTGCTCCATTGTCCAGATCCCGACCGGGGCCGACTGCCTTGTAGACCGTTTGAACCGGGAAATAAAGGAACCATGAGCGGAAAAAAGCACCGGAGCCACTTTGCGGTTTCAAAGGGCATGTGAGGGCGAAAAGAACCGGGCAAAGTGCATCAAGACACAATGTCATCTGACAGCCATCTGTTTTTCCTATATGCATGGCACGATTGATTAGAAAGACAAATCAGGAGTGACTCATGCATCTCGACCAATCCGAGCAAACAGCGCTGATCGAACTCGTTCGTCAGGCAGCAAAGGCAGAAATCATGCCGCGCTTTCGCCATCTCGAAGGCGGTGATATTCGCCAGAAGAGCGGACCGGATGATGTCGTCACTGATGCGGACGTGGGCGCCGAGGCGGTGATCACCGCCGGGGTGCAGTCGATCTTCTCCGATCCGATTGTGGTGGGTGAGGAAGCCGCTGCGCTCAATCCCGATATCATCAGCAACATAGCGTCTGCCGAATGGGCGGTGATTATCGATCCCGTCGATGGCACATGGAACTTTGCCAACGGGTTGGCGACCTTCGGGGTTATTTTGGCTGTCACGTACAAAGGCGAGACCTGTTTCGGTCTGCTTTATGATCCCGTGCTGGATGACTGGATTGTTGCCAACAAGGGCGAGGGGGCTTTCTTCGGTCGCCCCGGAGCCGCTCCGCGACGCTTGCCCATGGCTCAGAAAAAGCCACTCTCGGAGATGCATGCCATTCTGCCCGGCTCTTTGTTCCGCAAGCCCTTTGGCCCCAGACTGGCCGAATTGTCCGCGAGGCTGGGCCGCTTTGGCAATTACCGCTGTGCCTGTCATGAATATCGCCTGACGGCACAGGGCCGCAACGATGTCTCTTTGACGGTTTCGATGAACCCTTGGGACCACGCGGCAGGCGTGCTGGTGGTCGAGGAGCTGGGGGGAGCTGCTCTCATGCTCGACGGGCGCAAGTACAGCCCGAGCGAAAACAAGGGGCCGTTTATCGTCAGCGCCCATGCCGACAGCATGCCCGAATTGCAGGACACCTTCGGCTGGCTTGCCGAGCATCTCTACTAGCGGTTCTTTTGGCCACCCTGTGAGCGCTTTTGGCTAGGCAGGGTGGCGCTTTTATTCTGCTATTGAGTAAGAATGTCGCGAAACACATCCTCGTCGACATTTGAGCCGGAAATCGTCAGTGCCAGCGCGCCGCCATTGTCGGGCACCTTGCCAGAAAGGGCTGCAGCCAACGCCGCCGCGCCGCCGGGTTCGGCCACCAGCTTGAGCTTTTCAAATGCAAAGCGCACCGCGTTTCGAACTTCGTCGTCTGACACGGCTAGTCCGCCGACACCCAGATGGCGATTGATCGCGAGCGTCATCTCGCCGGGCAGCGGTGATTGCAGGGCATCGCAAATGGAGCGGGCACCTTCATCATTGCCAATCGCATGGTCGCTTCTGAGAGACCGGCCCATGGAATCGAACCCCTCCGGTTCGGCGGCAAAGATGGCAGCATCCGCAATCTGTGACTTGACGGCAGTCGCGATGCCTGACGTCAGTCCCCCTCCGCCACAACAGGCGACAACCGTTCCCACCGAGGCACCAAGCTCTGCTGCCTGTTCGAGGATTTCCAGACCCGCCGTTCCCTGACCGGCAATGATCATCGGGTCGTTGTAGGAGGGGACAATCACGGCCCCACGCTCCTTGGCGATGCCGATGGCGATCTCCTCGCGGGATTCGCTGTAGCGATCATAGGTGACGATGTCGGCGCCATAGGCCAGCGTGTTGTTCACCTTGATCCGGGGGGCATCGCCGGGCATGACAATGGTTGCGGAGATCCCCAGCATCTGGGCCGCGTAGGCGACCCCTTGCGCATGGTTGCCCGAGGACCAGGCAACGACGCCGCCCGCACGGTCATCCGGCGCAATGGCGGACAGCCGATTGAAAGCTCCGCGGAATTTGAACGACCCGGTGTGCTGGACCCCTTCGAACTTGACCAGAACCCGCCGTCCCACAACGGCATTGAGTGGGGCGAACTCGAGCAGGGGCGTTCGCACCGCATGGCCTTTCAGGCGCTCGGCTGCGCGATGAATGTCGTCAATAGAGATGGCAAGAGAGGTCGTCATGGCAGCGCGTTCCTGATGATCGGGACAGGGAATAATCAATGGGTGAAAAAACGGTCTGCTATTCCTCCGGCTCGCCCGGGTCCTTATAGGTGAGGATGAGGGAGAAGAGGCATAGGCATCCCACCACGCCGAACATCACGGCCCAGGTCACATTGCCCAGTGACAGCTCGAACAGCGCCCAGGCGCTGGGAGCCAGAGTGGTCAGCAAGCGAACCCATAAGGGACGCAGCATCGGATGAGAGGTGTCGATCAGGTTCATGCCAGCGCTCCGTCAGCATTGGGAGTGTGAAGTCATCCTATCCTTTTAAGCGCTAGTGGGTGCCGCGCTCAAGCAGGATCGGGTCAAGCATACAGATTTCTCCCGGCTTTTCAGGATTGTCCAGTCTTTCCTCGAGCAAACGCAGGATCTCGCTGACGGTCGTCTCCAGCGGGTTGCGGATGGTCGTCAGGTTGAAATCGGGCCATGACGCCATGAGAATGTCGTCAAAGCCGATAATCGAAAGATCCTCGGGCACCCTCAGCTCGAGTTCCGACTGCGCTGCCGAAAGGGCGCCGAGCGCCATGGCGTCATTGGCGCATATGATTGCGTCGAGCGGTTGCTGGTCGATCATGCGTGTCAACGCTTCCCGCCCGCCCTCATAGGTGTAGTCAGAATGCTCGACACCCTGCAATTCCAACCCGAATTCTGCCAATCTGTCAGAAAGCCCGGACAAGCGTTCGTTCGATGAGGTGCGCGTCTTCGGACCACCGATGAAGCCGAATGCCGTGCGGCCCCGCCCGACGAGCAATTCAACGGCCATGGATGTGCCCACCCCGTTGCGGCAGCAAATGCAGTCCGTATAGGGCGCGTTGACGACATGGCCCGAGAAAAGCAGCGGGATACTGAGCTTCTCACAGTCGGAAATCAGCGAAGAGGGAATGCTGCCACCGCGTATGATCAGAGCATCGAGTGGATAATTGAGCAGTGACAGGATCGCATGCTTGCTGACCGACCTGTCACCGCCTCCCAGAACAATCGGCCATTTATTCGCCGCGTTGAGCTGCGCAACAAGCCGGGCGATGAATTCTGAATCGTAATGATTGTTGAGATCACCTGCGACCACACCGACGAGATTGGTGCTGGTGCCGTGAAGACTGGCCGCCAGCGCATTGGGGCGATAGCCCAGTTGCATGGCGGTCTCAAGGATCAGCTCGCGCTTGGCATTGTCAAGATAGGCCCCCGGCGTGAACGCGCGCGAAACAGCCGGGCGCGACACCCCGGCCGCCTTGGCGACCTCCGAAGCGGTAACCCTTTTGCTGCGCCGGGTCCCTGTATAGTCTTTGTTCTCGCCGTCATCTCCGGACATGAAGCTTGAACCTTCCGCGTGCTCAAATGAAGTTTTTATGACCTGACTCATGCGTCACATGACTGTTACTTTCAACTTGTATGTGAACACGTGTGCAGACTGGTGGCAAGCCAAAAGGCACATCAACGACCCGCTTTTTGTTTTCAAGGGTGCGCTGGTCGGCGCGCGTCGGGTGAGTGGTTGGAAGGTTGATTGCGCGCTCGGGTTTGGAGCGGCGTTTCAAGCTTCAGGATTGCTGCCATGTCTGTGTTTCTGTCGGGTCAGCCCGGCAATAGGGGGCGTCCGAAGCTGGCCCATTGGGCAGAAGAGGACACATTCAAATACCAAACGCCAAATTGGCAAATTTGCTTGGAGCAAACAATGAATTTTCTGAAACTTGCTGCAGCCAGCGCCGCGCTGAGCCTGATGACTGGTGCTGCTTACGCTGAAACCGAAATCACCTGGTGGCACGCTATGGGTGGTCAGCTGGGCGAGACCGTCAACGCCATTGCCGAAAAATTCAATGCTTCCCAGGATGACTACAAAGTCACACCGGTTTTCAAAGGTGGCTATGAAGACACCCTGACCGCTGGTATCGCCGCTTTCCGCGCTGGCGAACAGCCAAACATCATGCAGGTCTTCGATGCTGGTTCCGCAACCATCATCGGCGCCAAAGGTGCAACGGTTCCTGTTCAGGATCTGCTGGCAGACAACGGCATCGACTTCAACATCGAAAACTACATTTCCGGTGTTCGTTATTTCTATGCCGACAACGACGGCAAAATGATCGGCATGCCGTTCAACTCCTCTTCACCCATCATGTACTACAACGAAGATGCTTTGAAAAAAGCTGGCGTTGAAGCACCGGTGACCTACGAAGAGTTTGAAAAAATTACCGCTCCTGCTTTGAAAAAAGCCGGTTACATTCCTTTCGTGCAGTCTCACCTGCCTTGGGAATTCGTCGAGAACTTCTTCTCCCGCCACAACCTGCCGTTCGCCACCAACAACAACGGCTATGCTGGTGCTGATGGCACCAAAATCCTGATCAATTCTCCTGAGCAGAAAATGCACTGGAGCAAGGTCAAGGAATGGCTCGATGAAGGTTACTTCGGTTTCTTCGGCACCTCCTGGGGTGACAATCAGTCTCAGTTCGAAGAAGGCAAAGTTGGCCTCTGGATCGGCTCTTCAGGCTCCTTTGGCGGCCTCTTGCAGAAAAACCTCGACTTCAAATGGTCCGCAACCAACCTGCCTTACTGGGAATCCATCACCAAGGAAGGCTATCAGACCTTCATCGGTGGCGCAGCCCTGTTTGCCATGTCCGGCAAGTCTGCAGAAGAAAACAAGGCAACCGCTGCTTTCTTCGAGTTCATGACCTCTCCTGAAATCCAGTATTTCTGGCACAAGGAATCCGGTTATGTTCCCATCACCACCGCAGCTTACGAGCTCGCCAAGAAAGACGGTCACTATGATCGCTTCCCGGCTGCCGAAGTGGGCATCAAACAGCTCTCCTTGCAGGCTGGTGAAAACACCCGCGGCTACCGCATGGGCTTCTACGTTCAGATTCGCGATGTCGAAAACCGCGAGTTCACCCGTTTCCTCAACGGTGAAACCGACATCGACACCGCTCTGGCAACCATCGAGAAAGATGGCAATGCCCTTCTCGAGCGTTTCGCCAAGACCCAGAAGTAAACCCTTCTGATTGTTCATGAGACGGTCGCGCAAGGCGCGGCCGTCTCGATCTTTGATGTGCGGCAGCTCTGGCTCAATCCTTTGAGACCTGATGCTGTGCGCCAGGATCAAGAGGCTCAGACGTGAAACGCGCCGGATTCAACAACAAATGGCTGCCCATGCTGTTCCTGCTGCCGCAGCTTTCGATCATTTTCATTTTCTTCTACTGGCCCGCCCTTCAGGCCCTGAACCTGTCCTTCTATCTCGAAGACCCATTCGGCTTTGGCTCCACCTTCGTGGGACTGGATAACTATACGGATATCCTCAACAACGCAGAATATCTCAAGATCGCAGGCTTCACGGTCTTCTTCTCCGTTTCCGTCACCTTCTTTTCGTTGGCGCTGGCTCTGTTGTTTGCCGTCAAGGCCGACAAGGTGATCCGCGGTGCCAAGGCCTACCGTACGCTCCTGATGTGGGTCTATGCTGTCGCGCCGCCTGTTGCCGGTTTCATCTTTCTGGTCATGTTTTCCCAGCGCTGGGGGCCGTTGACCAACTTCCTTGATTATGCGTTTGGGTATGATTTCCGCGTTGGTCTCGATTACAACGACACTGCCGCGGCCATGATCCTTGCCTCGGTCTGGAAACAGATCCCGGTCAATTTCATTTTCTTCCTGTCCGGCCTTCAGTCCATTCCGCGCGCCATCATCGAAGCGGCCCGCATTGATAACAATTCGGCCTTTCGCCGCTTCTGGGATGTCACCTTTCCGCTGTTGGCACCCACCGGCTTTTTCCTGCTGATCACCAACTTCACCTATTCGCTGTTCGACACCTTCGGCACGATCGACACGATCCTGCGCGGGGAGCCTGCCTCCAACCCGATGACCCTTGTCTACAAAGTCTATGTGGACGGCTTCCGGGGCAATGATCTGGGGGGCTCGTCGGCCCAGTCGGTCATTCTGATGGTGCTGGTCCTTGCCATGACGATCTTCCAGTTCCGCCTTGTCGAGCGGCGTATTCACTACACATAAGGTGTTGTTCCATGACTGATATTGCACAAACCACCGGTGTCGAGACTGCGCTACCAAGCCATCCGAGGCGTCGAATCAGGATCGGGGTGATCTTTGATCACATCATCCTTATCATCGGGGCACTCATCATGATGGTGCCGCTCTTGATGGTGCTTCAGATGACCACCGTCTCCGACGTGGAAATTCTCAAACACGGCCCATCCTTGAGCATCGGCGACGAGTTTGGCTCCAACCTCAACAAGGCCCTGTTCGGCGCATCCGGTTTTGCCGGTGAGAACACAGGCCTGGCGATGTTCAAGAATTCGCTCATCTTGGGTGTCGGCTTTGCTCTGGGCAAGATCATTATCTCGATGATGGCTGCCTATGCCATTGTCTATTTTCGGCTGCGCTTTGCGACCCTTGCCTTCTGGCTGATCTTCACCACGCTTCTGTTGCCACTCGAGGTGCGGATCCTGCCGTCCTACGAGATCGTGCAGCAGCTTGGCCTGCTCAACACATACACCGGCCTTATCGTGCCGCTCATCGCGTCGGCGACGGCCACCTTCTTCTTCCGGCAATTCTTTTTGTCGGTGCCGGAGGAACTGGCGGAAGCGGCGCGCATCGATGGGGCCGGGCCGTTCAAATTCTTCATCGATATCCTCGTGCCTCTGTCGCGCACGATGATCGCGGCGATCTTCATCATCATGTTCGTCTATGGCTGGAACCAGTATCTCTGGCCGACCATGATCACCACAGATGAAGACATGTTTACGCTGCTGCGCGGCATCAAGCAGATCACCCAAACCATGTATGACGGGCAGATCCCCGAATATGGCCGCGGCAACCTTTTGGCGATCCTCGCGGTCATCCCGCCGGTCGCCGTCGTCATCTTCTTCCAGAGCTGGTTCGTCAAGGGCCTGACCGAGTCTGACAAATAAGGACACCACAATGACAACAGTATCTCTTGATATGGTCCGCAAGATCTATGCGAACGGCGTTGAAGCGGTCAAACCCTGCAATTTCAAGATCCCCGATGGCGAATTTGTCGTGCTCGTTGGCCCCTCGGGCTGTGGCAAGTCCACCTTGCTGCGCATGATCGCTGGGCTGGAGGAAATCAGCGGCGGCACCATCACCATTGGCCAGCGCGTCGTCAATGATGTCGATCCCGCCGGGCGCAACATCGCCATGGTGTTTCAGAATTATGCGCTCTACCCGCACATGACGGTCGCCAAAAACATGGCCTATGGCCTCAAAAACCGGGGCCTGCCGAAAGCCGAGATCGAGCAGAAGGTCAAGGACGCAGCCAAGATGCTGAACCTCTCAGACTATCTGGGGCGTCGCCCCAGCCAGCTTTCGGGTGGTCAGCGCCAGCGTGTTGCCATGGGGCGCGCCATCGTGCGCAATCCCGAGCTGTTCCTGTTCGATGAACCGCTCTCCAACCTCGATGCCAAGCTGCGCAACCAGATGCGCATCGAGATTCGTTCTCTGCAGCGACGCCTTGGCGTCACCGCCGTCTATGTGACCCACGACCAGATCGAGGCCATGACCATGGCCGACCGCATCATCGTGCTCAACGAAGGCCGCGTCGAACAGATCGGCACCCCGTCCGAGATCTACAATCAACCCGCTTCCACCTTCGTGGCCGGTTTCATGGGCGCGCCGCCGATGAACCTTTTGAAAGCCCACCGCACGGACGAGGGAAAGATCAATCTTGGCAACGGCTCTGATCTTGACCTTGCAGCCCCCAAAAAGGAAGCCAGTGAGTTCCTGTTCGGTGTTCGCCCCGAAGACATCATTGTTGCTCCCGAGGGGGCAGAGGGCACCATGACCTTTGATGTCGACATCGTCGAGGAACTGGGTGCAAACCATCTGCTGCACGGCAAGCTGGCGGATCAGGATTTCTCGGTCAGCGTTCCCAAGACGGTTGATGCCAAGACCGGTCCGGTTTCGGTCGCGATTGGTCCCGATGTGACCCATTTCTTTGCTGTCGATACAGGTGTCCGTCTATGACGACCTTGGTTTCTCGTCTTCCTGATATTACCAAGGAGGAGCGCGCTCGGATTCAGTCGGCCGAACGCGTCCCTGAGGTGCATCGCGCGCTCTTGGCGGACATCCCCGCCATGACCTCGCTTGAAGTGGGCGGCGACGGCTCTTTGGCCAAACTGCCGCGAAATTTCAAAGTCGCGGCATGGAACATGGAGCGCTGTTATTTCCCGGGTCGCAGCGCTGCCCATATTGCGCCCTATGGGCCTTCGATCATTCTGTTAAGCGAAATGGACAATGGCATGGCCCGGACGGGCCAGCGCAACACCGCTGCCGACATGGCCCGCGCTCTTGGCATGCACTATGCCTATGGAGTCGAATTCTTCGAACTGGAACTGGGCAGCGAGATTGAACTGCCCTACTGCAAGGACGATTTCAACGCGTCTGGCTGGCACGGCAACGCCATCCTGTCCACCGTGCCGTTCACGAAACTGGCGCTCTTTCGGCTCGATGAGAAGGGCCGCTGGTTCTGTGCAGATCACGAAGATGCCTCAGGTGAGCCGCGCATGGGCGGGCGGATGGCCATTGCCGCCATCATCGACAGCGAAGCCGGACCGGTTTGCGTCGTCTCCACCCATCTGGAAAGCGCAGCGGACGCCGACTACCGCAAGGCCGAGTTCACAAAATTGCTAAGGTGCGTCGAAGATTTTGCCCCTGACATGCCCGTCCTCATTGGCGGTGATCTCAACACCGGCAATCACGTGCCGCCCGACTATGACTGGCGTCAGGAAACCCTGTTCGATTTTGCCCGCGATCAGGGGTATAGCTGGGATCTGACGCCAGACGGCATGACCATCCGTAGCAGCCTCATCACGCCGAACAACGAGCCCTTGATGAAGCTCGACTGGTTTTTTTCGCGCGGCCTTGACGGGACGTCTGGACCGCTCCTGGAGGCGATTGATGATCAAGGCCCTCTGTCCGATCATGAATGTGTGCTGTGTTCGGTGACGCTCTGAGCGAGATGTCCCGAGCACGCGCCCTTTGGCAGTGGTGCACAGGGTAAATCCCTTGGCATCGATCATCCGTTCCATTCGGATGTCACTGCACATGCGCGTAAAGTTATTGAAAAATATATAGAATTTCATAGGGCTGCCTAAATGGCGGCCCTTGCCATATGCGCCGCAATAAAGGGTGCCGATAAAAATACCGTGACCTCCCTTTCCATCCAAACCGAAAAGTGTTTACCTTGCGCTTGTGACAGGGGCGCCCGATGCATCGGGCTGAGATGAACCCTTTGAACCTGAACCAGCTTGTACTGGCGGAGGAAGTCGCGGACTTGCCCGAATGTGGTCTTGATGGCCTCGGGCGGCTCAACGTCATTCCATCCGCCTCAGGAGGATTGAGAATGACCGACTGGGGCCAACACCTTTCCCAAATGCGGCAAACCGCACCACTTATCCAGAATATCACCAACTTCGTTGCGATGAATGTCATGGCCAATGTCATTCTGTCGTCGGGCGCTTCGCCTGCCATGCTGCATGCCGAAGAAGAATCCGGTGAATTTGCTGCAATCGCATCGGCTTTGACGATCAACATCGGCACCCTGTCCGCGGACTGGGTTCGGGGCATGGTCGCCGCTGCCGATGGGGCCAACAAGGCGGGCACACCCTGGGTGCTCGATCCGGTTGCCGCCGGAGCCACGACCTATCGCAGAGACACTTCGGCACAGCTCATAGCGATGAAGCCCAGCATCATTCGCGGCAACGCGTCCGAGATTCTGGCGGTGTCCGGTGCCATGACAAAAGGCAAGGGCGCAGACAGCGCAGACAGCGTCACCGCTGCCGAAGACGGAGCACGGGCGCTTGCCAAATCCATCGGCGGCATTGTTGCGGTCACCGGGCCTGAAGATTTCATCACTGATGGACAAGCAGCTTACCGTGTTCGCAATGGTCATGACATGATGCCGTTGGTGACCGCGCTTGGCTGCTCCCTCAATGGGGTGATTGCCGCCTTTATCGTGGGCCAGCCGCATCTGGAAGCAACCGCAGCTGCCATTGCCTACTACGGCCACGCAGGCGAGGTTGCCGCCAAGACAACCAGCGCTCCGGGCAGTTTTGCCACGGCCTTTGTCGATGCGCTCTACACCATTTCACCAGAACAGCTGTCGCAGGCAGCAAGGATCGAGAAAATATGAATCTCTCCGTTTATTTCGTAACCCCGCACAATCCCGATGATGCGCTGGTCACCGCTGCGCTGAGGGGAGGCGCATCCATAATCCAGTTGCGCGACAAAACCGCACCTGATGACGTGCTCATCAAACAGGCGACGCATCTTGCCGGGCTGGCGAAAGAGTATGGCGTGCCCTTCATCATCAATGACCGGCTCAAAGTGGCGTTGGAAAGCGGCGCCTCCGGGCTTCATATGGGGCAGTCGGATGGCGATCCGGTCGCCATGCGCGAAGCACTCGGCCCGGATAAAATCCTGGGGCTTTCCATCGAGAATGAAGACCAACTGGCTGTCGCTGCGGCGCTTCCTGAGGGAACGCTCGATTATATTGGCTGCGGACCAGTCCGGGCGACACCATCCAAGCTGAACCATGCCACGCCTATCGGCTTTGAAACGCTCAGCCGGATCGCAAAGGCTGCGCCAGTGCCGTGCGTTGCTATCGGCGGGGTGAAAGAGGCCGACATTCCGGTCGTCAAGGCCGGGGGCTGTGCTGGGCTGTCCGTCGTGTCTGCCATTTCCGAGGCGGATGACCCGGAAGCAGCAACTCGCGCGCTCATCACCGCATGGGAGGCAGCATGATCCCCAACATTCTCTCCATAGCCGGGTCTGACCCGTCCGGCGGCGCTGGCATTCAGGCGGACATCAAGGCCATCTCGGCCAATGGCGGCTATGCCATGGCGGTGATTGCCGCGATGACGGCCCAGAGCACCAAAGGGGTGACCGGCTGGGTTCCAACCGAGCCGGACTTCATCAAGGCCCAGATTGCCGCGATCCTTGATGACATTCGGGTCGATGCCATCAAGATCGGCATGCTCGGAACCTCCGCGATCGTCGAGGCGGTGGCCGACGCTCTCAAGGACTGCGACGCGCCCATCGTGCTTGACACGGTCATGGTTGCCAAGGGCGGCGATCGACTGCTCCATGAGGACGCGGTCAATGCTCTGCGTGAGAGGCTCATGCCTCGTGCGCGTATCATCACGCCAAACCTGCCCGAAGCGGCCGATCTGCTGGGCGAGATTGAGGCAACCACACCCGACGAGATGGAACGTCAGGCTCGGGCCTTGCTGGCTCTTGGGCCGAAAGCGGTCTTTCTCAAGGGAGGGCATCTGTCTGACGACGAAAGCCCGGATCTCTTCCTATCTGAGGATCAGATGGAATGGCTGCCGTCTCTGCGCGTGGCGACCAAAAACACCCATGGCACAGGCTGCACCCTGTCATCGGCATTGGCGACGCATCTTGCGTTGACGCGGGTTGACCTAGCCGCAGCCAAGGCCGCCAAGATCTATATCTCGAAGGCCATCGCCGCCGCTGACGGATTGGACGTCGGCCACGGTCACGGCCCGACCGACCATTTCTTCGCAATGAGACACTGATCGGTTGCAGAACGACACAACAGGACAACAGCGCCTTTCACGCTCGATCTTCAAGAGGAGAGATGGAGCGTAAAGGCGCCAAGAGGAACGCGACATGAAATCAATTATCACCGCATTGGCTCTGGCAGCCTCACTCACCACCGCAGTTAGCGCTGAAGAGAGCAAATTCTCGATCATGCTGGACTGGTTCGTTAATCCGGATCACGGCCCGATCATCATCGCCGAGCAACGGGGCTACTTCAAGGATGAAGGGCTGGACGTGGAAATCATCCCGCCAGCCGACCCCGCCGACCCACCCAAGATGGCAGCCGCCGGACAGGTGGATCTTGGCATCTCCTACCAGCCGCATCTCTATCTGCAGCATCGCAACCTGCCGGTCGTTCGTGTCGGCACGCTGGTCGATTCGCCGCTCTACTGCGTCATGGTGGATGCGGATGGACCCATCAAGAGCCTGTCTGATCTGAAGGGCAAGCGGATTGGATATTCGGTGCCTGGCATCGAACAAGCCCTGATGCACCGCATGTTGCGCACCAACGGGGTCGACCCGGCGGATGTGGAACATATCACCGTGAACTTCGCGCTAACCTCTGCCCTTGCTTCAGGCAGAGTTGAGGCCACCTCAGGGGCGTTCCGCAATATCGAAATTCACCAGATGGCGTCGATCGGCCGAAAAGGCAAATGCTTCAACCCCGAAGATCATGGCGTGCCGATCTATGACGAGCTGATCTATGAGGCCAGCAGCAAGCGCACCGACTTCACCGACATCCGCAAATTCCTCAAGGCGACCGCTCGTGCCACCGCTGACATCAAGGCCGATCCGGAAGGCACATGGGAACAGTTCAAGACCTATGCGGACGAGCTTGATGACAAGCTCAACCATGCCGCATGGTTCGACACCTATCCCGTCTTTGCCGATGATCCCATCACGCTTGATCCCAAACGCTATGCCGAATTTGGGACTTACATGAAAGAAATCGGGTTGATCGATGAGGTGCCAGAGGTCGACCAGATCGCCATTGATCTGGGCGCGGAATAGCACCAATGAACAGAACCCCGACCATCGGTGTTACGGGCACAATATCGCTGCAGCAAGAGGTGTTGGTCAAGCCGTTCGCGCTTGACCTCGCCCCTGGCTGGACCTGTCTGCTCGGCCCATCCGGGTCGGGTAAGTCGACGATTCTGCGTCTGCTTGCTGGCCTTGATACCGGCACCCGCTTTGAGGGCGATGTTTCCGTGCCTGACCGGGTTGGCTGGATGGCCCAGAGCGATCTCATGCAGCTACGGCTGACGGTGCTGCAAAATGTCATGTTGATTGAAACCCTCGCCGGGCGGAAGCCCGACGAGGCCCGGGCGCGTGATCTGCTCGCCCGTGTTGGCCTTGATGGCTATGGGGATCGTCTGCCGACAACGCTATCGGGTGGTCAGCGTCAGCGCGTGGCGCTTGCTCGTACGCTGATGAGCGATGCCGACTTGATCCTGCTTGATGAACCCTTTTCCGCGCTTGATCCGGCCACCCGTGCCACGATGCAGGAACTGGCGCACACTCAGTTTGAAGGGCGCACAATTCTGCTCGTCACCCACGATCCGACCGAAGCACTCCGGCTTGGCAGCCGGATCTGGCTGTTGGCCAACAAGTCGCTGGTCAGTGTGCCTCCCATTGCGGGCGATCCGCCGCATGATCTGGCCGACCCGGCCCTGTCCGCAGAGGCGGCCAATTTGCTGATCAGTATCAGGAAGACTGCATGAAAAAAATTGCCTTACCCGCCTTGTTGCTGGCCTTGTGGGAACTGATTGCTTTCTTCGAGCTGTTGCCGCCCTTTATTCTGCCCGGCCCCTATGCGGTTGCCGAGACTTTGGTGACCAAAGCCCCCATGCTGTTCGAGCATTTGCAGGTCACTTTCGGTGAGGTGGCGCTTGGCTTCGTCATTGGCTCGTCTCTGGGGTTGATCTTTGCCGTGGTGATGATGCTTTCGCCGACAATCCGTCAGCATATGCGGCCGCTGCTCAATGCATCACAGGCGATTCCGGTTTTCGTGCTCGCTCCCATCCTCACCCTCTGGTTCGGATATGGCATCGAGCCAAAGGTCGCGATCACCATTCTGTTGATCTTCTTCCCGATCACCTCGGGGCTGCTCGACGGCATGCTCTCGACACCCGCCTCAACGCTTGATCTTGGGCGCATCGCCAAGGCAAGCCGCTGGCGCGAGCTGGTCTGGCTGCGCCTTCCTCATGCCTTGCCACAACTGGCCGCAAGCATCCGCATCGCCATCACCTACGCGCCCACCGGGGCGGTCATCGGTGAATGGGTCGGGGCCTCCAAGGGGCTGGGGTATCTCATGCTGTTGGCCAACGCGCGCTCCCGCACCGAATTGATGTTTGCCGCGCTCGTGCTCGTGGTGGCCATGACCCTGTTGCTGCACAAGGGCGCTGATCTTTTGCTCAAACGCTTTGTCGACAACAGGGGCTAGACCCCCCGAGCGAGATGGCAATCCGCTTAAGGAAACCGGCTATCCGACGATCGCACCGACCGCATAGGCAACAAGGGCACAGACGCCGCCAATCATCACCGTCTCGCCGACGCAGCGCAGGATATTCTCCTTGGTCGACCACCAGCGCAGCAGCCCAAGTCCGACCAACGCACCGAACGTCGCCAGAACAGACAGGACGAAAACAATAGCTGAGGGGTCCATGATGAAATAGGGCGCTAGCGGAATAGAACCGAACAGGACAAAGGACAGGAACGTGACCAGCCCGTCCATGGCCGGTGAGACTTGCCGCATGTCGTGCATTTCAAGCTCGTAATTCATCATCAGATCGGCAACAAGCTCGGGGCTTTTCATCAATTCATCCGCAACGATGCGAGCCGACTCCTTGCCAAGGCCCCGTTCGTCCATCATCTGCAAAAGCTCTTCATATTCCTGATTGGGGTGGGCTTCCAGTTCGTGATAGACGAAACGCCGCTGCCTCGAATAGAGATCCCGCTGCGAGCGCGTCGACAAAAACTCGCCCAGCCCCATCGAGACCGCATCAGCGAACAGGTTGGCAAGCCCGAACACCAGCACGGCGATGGCGCCGATCTGAGCCGTTCCGCTGGTCTGTGCGCCTGCAAATCCAGCCACGATGGCAAAGGTCGTGACAATACCGTCATTGCCGCCATAGACAATTTGTTTGAGAAATTCCTGTACCTGCCCGAGGTTATGAACTTCCTTGCGGTGCTCCTGCCAGTCAATGGCCATGCTTCGGTCCCCTGCCACGTCGTTGCAACGCACCGTGCAACGCGGTCAAGCCACACGGATGCGCGATTCTTTTGGTCGGTGCGAAAAATAGCAGGCATCAAAGCGCCATGACGTGACAAATCTCAATCTGCGACCATCAGCGTCATCTGATCGCACCATCCTTTCGACTATCGAAATCCAGTTCACAGTATCCAGTTCACTGTGATTTCTGCGACAGCCCGACGGTTCGAATGAGATCGGCAATTGTCTTGAGCTGGTCCTGAAGCGGGTTCGACTTGCGCCAGACCATGCCAATGGCGCGGCTTGGTTGTGGTTCGGGCAGGCGAGCGACGGACACAGCCGCTGATCGGCACTCGACCGGCACGGCCATTTGCGGGATCAATGTCACCCCGATGCCCGCGCCAACCATCTGCACCAGCGTTGACAGGGAGCTACCCTCCATCAGATTGCGGGGCAGGGAGGACATGGTCGAACAATAGGAGATGGCCTGATCGCGGAAACAGTGCCCTTCCTCCAGCAGCAAAAGGCGCATTTCTGTTAGCCGCTCCGGAGCAGGCACCGGCTTGTCAGAATCAGCTTCGGAACGCAACAGGACGAAGTCTTCCTCGAACAGCAATTCTTCATGCAAGGATGGCTCGGAAATCGGCAAGGCCACGATGGCCGCTTCAAGCCGGGCATCCAGAATGTCGCGCACCAGCTTTTGCGTCTTGGCCTCCCGTGGCCGCAGGTCGAGGGCCGGGAATGTCAGGGTCAGTTGCTTGATGATATCGGACAACATATAGGGCGCCACCGTCGGGATGACGCCGAACCGGAACTGGCCGGAAAAGGCGTTGTTTGACGCGCGCACCAGATCTTCCAGTTCATCGACGGATTGCAAAATCCCCTGCACACGCTCGGCAAAGGCGCTGCCAAGCGATGTGAGGTGAATTTTGCGCGCATTTCTCTCGACCAGCGGTGCCCCGATCAGCTCTTCCAACTCTTTGATTTGCACAGACAAAGCGGGTTGGGTGACAGAACAGGATTCAGCGGCGCGGCCAAAATGGCCAAGTCGTGCGAGTGCATCGAAGTAGCGCAAATGCTTCATGGAGAACTTATTCATTAGATTTTCTTATCATTAAGGTTAGAAAATGCAATTTTATTTTATCAGATTAACTAGGTATATTCAACGGTACAGAACAATCACGGTATGCGGCGCTTGATCAGAAAAGGGCCGAAACCGGCAGCCGGACTTAGCGCTGCTCAAACAATAAAACCGTCTCTCGGAGGATCAAATGGACCACAGTGATACCAAATCAACCGGCAAATGCCCTGTCATGCACGGCAGCAACACGTCCATGGGAACCGGCGTCATGGATTGGTGGCCCAATGCCCTCAATCTCGACATCCTGCACCAGCACGACCGCAAGACCAATCCATACGATGATGGCTTCGACTACCGCGAGGAAGTCCAGAAGCTGGACTATGAAGCCGTCAAGGCCGATCTGCGCGCCCTGATGAATACGAGCCAGGACTGGTGGCCCGCAGACTGGGGCAGCTATGTTGGCATGTTCGCGCGCGTCGCGTGGCACACAGCTGGATCCTACCGTTTGGCTGATGGCCGCGGTGGTGGCGGCACGGGCAACCAGCGCTTTGCCCCGCTCAACTCATGGCCGGATAACGTCAATACCGACAAGGGTCGCCGTCTGCTTTGGCCGATCAAGAAAAAATACGGCAACAAGCTGTCTTGGGCCGATCTGATCATCTTGTCCGGTACGGTTGCCTATGAAGTCGCAGGCCTGAAGACCTTTGGCTTCGGCTTTGGCCGCGAAGACATCTGGCATCCGGAAAAGGACGTCTATTGGGGTGCGGAGAAGGAATGGCTGGCTGACAGTGATGGCCGCTATGGGGATGTCGACAAGCCTGAAACCATGGAAAACCCACTCGCCGCCGTTCAGATGGGTCTCATCTATGTGAACCCGGAAGGCGTCAACGGCAAGCCTGATCCGATGAAGACCGCTGCGCAGGTGCGCGAAACCTTCGCACGGATGGCAATGAATGATGAGGAAACCGCGGCTCTGACCGCCGGCGGCCACACCATCGGTAAATGCCACGGCAACGGCAACGCGGACGACCTGAGCGCAGATCCAGAAGCCGCCGGTCCTGAATCGCAGGGCATGGGTTGGATGAACGCCAAAGGCCGCGGTGTCGGTCGCGACACGGTTGTCTCCGGCATTGAAGGCGCATGGACCTACAATCCGACCCAGTGGGACATGGGCTATTTCGACAATCTGTTCGGCTACGATTGGGAGCTGGCAAAAAGCCCCGCCGGTGCATGGCAGTGGCAGCCGATCAACATGAAGGAAGAAGACATGCCAGCCGATGTGGAAGATCCTTCCATTCGCTGCGTGCCCATCATGACCGACGCTGACATGGCCATGAAGGTTGACCCGATCTACAATGAAATCTGCCAGCGCTTCATCAAGGATCCGGACTATTTTGCCGAGACCTTCGCCAGAGCATGGTTCAAGCTGACCCACCGCGACATGGGTCCGAAAGCCCGCTATATCGGCCCGTGGGTGCCGGATGAAGATCTGATTTGGCAGGATCCGATCCCTCAGGGCAACACCAGCTACGATGTCGATGCCCTGAAGGCAAAACTGGCCGATTGCGGCCTTTCATCGGCAGATATGATTGCGACCGCGTGGGATAGTGCTCGCAACTATCGCGGCTCCGATATGCGCGGCGGGGCCAATGGCGCTCGCATTCGTCTTGCCCCGCAGAAGGATTTCGAAGGCAATGAGCCGGACCGCCTCGCCAAGGTGCTGGCCGTGCTCGAGCCAATTGCAGCAGAGGCCGGTGCCAGCATCGCCGATACCATCGTGCTCGCTGGTAACGTGGGTGTTGAACAGGCGGTTAAGGCCGCAGGCTTCGACATTCCTGTGCCCTTCGCACCGGGACGCGGCGACGCAACCGACGAAATGACCGATGCAGAAAGCTTCGAACCAATGGAGCCGGTTGCTGATGGCTATCGCAACTATGTCAAGAAGGACTATGTCGTCAGCCCTGAGGAGCTGCTCCTCGACCGCAGCCAGCTGATGGGTCTGACCGCCAAGGAAATGACCATCCTCATTGGTGGCATGCGCATGCTCGGCACCAACTATGGCGGCACCAAACATGGCGTCTTCACCGACAAGCCCGGAGCCCTCACCACGGATTTCTTCGTCAATCTGACCGACATGGCTTACAAGTGGATCCCGGTTGGCAAGAACCTCTATGAAATCCGTGATCGCAACAGCGATGAGCTGAAATGGACCGCTACCCGTGTTGATCTGGTCTTCGGTTCCAACTCGGTTCTTCGGGCCTACGCAGAAGTCTATGCTCAGGACGACAACAAAGAGAAGTTCGCAAAAGACTTCGTTGCCGCCTGGACCAAGGTGATGAATGCAGACCGTTTCGACCTTGCCTAATTTTTGAGGCGCAATGGTCAAAACCTGCTGCTCAAAACACAGAAAACCCCGCCGGACAGTCCGCGCGGGGTTTTCTTTATCTCAAAATTGAAAGGACCGAGGCTAGATCACCACGATCGGGGCCCGGCGTTTGACGCGATCGTAAAGATCGATGATGTCCTGATTCATCATGCGGACACAGCCCGAGGAGACAGCGCGACCAATGGAGCGCACATCGGGGGTGCCGTGCAGACGATAAAGCGTGTCGACGCGATCCTGATAGATATAGATTGCCCGAGAACCAAGCGGGTTCTTTAGCCCCGGATCCATACCGCCATTGTCAAAGCTGTAGCGCTCAAGCGACGGCTTGCGAGCAATCATTTCTTCAGGCGGCACCCAGATAGGCCATTCCGCCTTGCGTCCAACATAGGCGCGTCCAGCCCACTCAAAGCCTGCGCGCCCGAGGCCAACGCCATAACGGCGCGCCAGTCCATAGCGCTCGACAAGATAGACATAGAAATGTTTGGTATCGACGATCAGCGTGCCGACCTTTTCATCGGTGTCATACTCGACGGTACGGCGCAAATATTTTGAATCAACCAGATTTAGGTTGATTGCGGGCAAGGGAAATTCTTCGTCGGGCATCGCCGCATACATCGACTTGTAGTCTTGCAACGTCAGCGGCTTGAGCGCTTCCTTGCGGGCAGCTGGACCACAGCCAGCGAGCAATCCTGCACCGATCAGCGCGGAGCCCTTGAGCATCGTTCGTCTGGAAATGTCAAAGCCGTTCTTGCTGTCGGCTGTCAATAAAGGCGTGTCTTGCAATTTCATACTCTGACCAAATGGCGTGTGTGCTGTTAAGACCTGCCGCAACCGGGCGAAAGGCTTCCTTTAAAGGGGCTGGGTCGTGCCATCGTCGAATCCCCATTTGCCCACTGATATAGCCGCAGCGAAGAAATCTTCGGAAGGTCCTTGTGCGTTATCCCCAGCCTCCCCGATTAGCAATTGCGAGGTGTGACAAATATGCGACCAAGCGCGACCGGGCCAATCTAGCAGTATTCACGCGTCGCAGCGATCACGATTGCTTGAAGGATGGGTGCGCCAAGGCGTTGAAACCGCGCAAAAAAAAGAACCCGGCACCAATGGTGTCGGGCTCTTGATAGGGTCCGAAACCCGTTAGCGAGACGAGCACCGGAAAGGGAAAGCGGGGAGGCCCCGCTTTCGGATGTCAGCTAAACCAGGCGATCATGTAACCGGCAACAACTGCGGTTCCGATAACGCCTGCAACGTTCGGGCCCATGGCATGCATGAGCAGGAAGTTGCTGGGATCAGCACGCTGGCCTTCGACCTGAGAGACGCGGGCTGCCATTGGGACGGCAGACACGCCTGCCGAGCCGATCAGCGGGTTGATCTTGTTCTTGGAGAACAGGTTCATCGCTTTGGCCATCAGGACACCGCAAGAGGTTGCGATGCTGAATGCCACGATGCCGAGGGCCAGAATCTTCATCGTGTCGAAGTTCAGGAACCGTTCAGCGGTCATGGTGATCCCGACAGAAGTCCCCAGGAAGATGGTGATGACGTTGACCACCTCGTTCTGGGCAGCTTTTGACAGACGCTCGGTTTCCAGGCTTTCGCGCAGGAAGTTGCCAAGCATCAGCATGCCGATCAGGGCAGCTGCAGCCGGAACCAGCAGGATAACCAGAATGGTCACCATGCAAGCGAAGATCAGCTTCTCAAGGCGGGAGACCTGACGCAGGGACTGCATGCGGATCTTACGTTCCGCTTCCGTGGTCAGGGCGCGCATGATGGGAGGCTGGATCATCGGCACCAAGGCCATGTAGCTGTAGGCAGCAACGGCAATGGGAGCCAGAAGATGCGGAGCCAGCTTGTTGGCCAGGAAGATCGAGGTCGGGCCGTCAGCACCGCCGATGATGCCAATGGCACCGGCTTCTTGCGGGCTAAAGCCAATTGCAACGGCTCCAAGGAAGGTCGCAAAGACACCGAACTGCGCTGCTGCACCAAGCAGAAGCGTGCGCGGGTTGGCGATGAGCGGACCAAAGTCCGTCAGGGCACCAACGCCCATGAAGATGAGCGGAGGAAAGATCTCCAGCTCAACACCCTTGGAGATGTAGTAGTAGAGTCCGCCACCATGCTCCCCGAGAGGAGCGTTGATCATGCCTTCCGTCGGAAGGTTGGCCAACAGTGCCCCGAAGGCAATCGGGATCAGCAGCAAGGGCTCGAATTTTTTGTAGACGGCCAGATAGAACAGGAGTGCAATGATCGCCCACATCACCATCATTTGCCAGGTGACGTCGCTAAAGGCGGTCAGATTCCAGAGCTGTTCGATCTTGGATATCTCTGTGGTGGTGCCTTCCATTGAAGAAACCCCCTAATCAGGAAAGTGTGACAAGGACTTGGCCCTCGGTCACGGATGCGCCGGGGGTGATGTTGACAGCTGTAACAGTGCCAGCCTGCGGGGCGGTGATGTTGGTGTTCATCTTCATCGCTTCCAGAACCAGCAGGGTATCACCAGCGGCAACTTTCTGGCCAACGGAAACATCAATGCTGATGACCGTGCCAGCCAGCGGGCTGGGGACAGCGCCGTCACCGGCGGGGGCTGCAGGGGCAGCAGCAGGAGCTGCGGCTGCAGGAGCAGCAACAGGTGCCGCCGGAGCTGCAGGTGCAGGAGCTGCGGCCGGAGCAGGAGCTGCAGTGGCTTCGGAAGCGAGATCCTCGTCTTCCACGGTCACATCATAGGTGATGCCTTGTACGGTGATCCGCAAACGTTTCATTACTTAAGTCCTCTCAGGATTTCTGGGTCTCGCGGGCGAGAGTAGGCGCCATGGGGCCCCAATCAGCACGGGTTTTGTGAGCGGTAAAGGCTGCAATGCGCCCTTCCATCGGCCATTCGCTGACTTTGTGAGCCGGAGCCGCCACACGGGTCACGCGGTACCCCGGGCCAAGCGTATCGACTACAGCCGCAGCGATTGCGGCCAGATGGTGAGGGGGGACACCGGCACGGGAGGCGACTGCCGCCCGTGCTGGAACCTGAGGCGATTGCTCTTCTTTGGCTTTCTTCGGAGTGCGGGTAAAGAAAAAACCCACAATCGAACAAGAGGCCCAAAGAGAGGCAAGAGCCAGCAGCACCACTGCGAAACCTATGACGATGAGTTCTAGATTCTCGAGCATGTGGGTTCCTTTTGCTTACAGCGGAATGTTGCCGTGCTTTTTCGGTGGCCGGGTTTCACGTTTGGACATCAGGCCACGAAGCGCCAGAGCGATTGCACTCTTGGTCTCGCGAGGCTGGATGATATCGTGAATGGCCAGCATGCCGGCAGAAAGATAAGGCGTGGCAAACTGGGTCCGGTATTCATCGGCCAGTTCTTTTGCCTTGGCTGTCTTGTCTTCTGCTGCTGCCAGTTCTTTGCGATAAAGAATGTTGACAGCACCTTCAGCACCCATCACGGCGATTTCGGCGGTTGGCCAAGCGATCACCCGGTCAGCACCCATATCTTCACTGCACATGGCAAGATAGGCGCCGCCATAGGCTTTACGCATGATCACGGTGATTTTCGGTACTGTAGCAGAGGCATAGGCAAACAGCATCTTCGCACCATGGCGAATGATACCGCGGCGTTCCTCGTTCACGCCAGGCAAGAAGCCCGGAACGTCAACCAGCGTGACAATGGGGATGTTGTAGACGTTACAGAAGCGAACAAAGCGCGCTGCCTTGTCACTTGCGTCAATGTCCAGCGTACCCGCCTTGACCGTTGGCTGGTTGGAGACGAAGCCGACAACCACACCACCGACGCGGCCAAAGCCGATAACGATGTTGGCTGCGAAATGCTGCATGATTTCCAGGAAGTCGCCATCGTCAGCCAGACGTTTGATGACTTCACGACAGTCAAACGGTGTTTTGGAATCGGCCGGAACCAAATCATCGATGGACGGATCGTCAACAATCTTGAGATCGGCCTCGAGATGATGCGGCGGATCCTGCATGTTGTTCGATGGCAGGAACGACAGCAGCTTGTGCACGATGCTGATGGCGTGCTTGTCGTCTTCCGCGATGAAGTGGATGTTACCGGAAACGGAGGCATGCGCCTGAGCCGAACCGATTTCTTCCATCGTGGTGACCTGACCGGTCACGGCACGGATCACTTCTGGACCACAGATGAACATGCTCGCATTTTCGCGCGTCATGATCAGGAAGTCGGTAAGGGCAGGGCTGTAGGCTGCACCACCGGCACAAGGGCCAGCAATCACCGAAATCTGAGGCACGACACCGGAGAGCAGGACGTTGCGATAGAAGACCTGACCATAGCCGGACAGGGCGCCAACGCCTTCCTGAATGCGAGCTCCTCCAGAGTCATTGAAACCAACAACCGGGACACCAGCTTTCTGCGCATGGTCAAGGGCGTTGCAGATCTTCTTGGCATGAATATCGCCAAGAGAACCGCCGACAACGCCGAAGTCCTGCGAAAAGGCAGCCACGGGACGGCCGTTGATGAAGCCTGTACCAGTGATCACACCGTCTGTCGGGATGGATTTTTCCGCCATGCCGAAATGACGGGTGTTGTGCTGAGCGTGCAGACCGAATTCTTGAAAAGTGCCTTTGGAATAAAGCGTGTCCAGTCGTTCGCGGGCGGTCAGCCGCCCTTTTGCGTGCCTGTCTTCAGCTTTCTTCTTGCCGCCGCCTTCCAGTGCGACGGCGCGCCGCTTCTCCAACTCGTCTGCGAGCGTTTTGGAAATCGCCATAATATAACCGCTTTGCTAGAGCGCGCCCGGGTTGGGCGCTGCATTTTTTCTTTCGAGGAACGGCGGGGTATTCCCCGCAGGGTATCCGGAAATACCCGGATTTCGGGCGTCCAGATCCTCAACGACTAAAGTATTACCGCCTTACTCCACCAAGATAAACGATCAAGATCAAACCGTTGAATAGACCAAAGGCTAGGAAGTGGCGCGTTTTGTCCTTCATTGGTCCAAGAGAAAGCAAAAAACGAGGCAAACTGCGGCTTGATAGGGGTGCTCTATATTACGTAAGCGTAAGAGTAATTTTTTTTTGATTCCTCCCCAAAAGTTCGTGGAAAGGTTGGAAACAGGAGGTCTTTTGCCCTTTTTTCGGGCTTGTGGTTCGAATGAGGGCTGTCTTTTGCACGAGAAATGGAAGGCCGCTGAGTTAGTCTGGTATCAGCGCGCAGCAGATTGGCATGTATGCGCAATTGATAGGCACAAAGGCGCATTTTTGAGCGCTGAGACCCAGTGGTTTTGGTCGGAATATAGGCACCAAAGGTTGAATGTCTAATGGATTCGCTCTTCGAAAGCCCATAACATGCTGAAATGGTGCAGGTTTGTTCGACAACTGACAAGTGTGGTCCAGAACTTGCTCATGAATTGGACGGCAACAGCAACGAGGCATCCGTCGTGTGGGCTGGTGTTGCAACAAATGCAGTGGGGATGCGACCTCGATTGAATCGCTCTTGAGGGAGGGAAACCATCGCAGAAAACTATGGCGTATCGGCATGTCACTTGATTCATCAGGTGATTGGAATGCCGAAAGAAAGGTGAACCGCGTGACTCAATATGATCCGGGCAAGCTGTTCTGTGAAATGTCCAGCAATATGTCGGAACGCAGTCCCAAGCTTGAAGAAATCTGGCGACGCTTCGATGGTGCGGATGTTGAAAACCTCGCCTTGCGATCCAAGGAGGCCGATCTCGAACTGTTCAATCTGGGGGTGACTTTCACAGTCTATAGCGACAAGGATGTCATTGACCGGGTGTTACCCTTCGACATTATTCCGCGCATCCTGACGGCAGGCGAATGGGACATTCTGGATCGGGGTGTCATCCAGCGTGTTGCTGCGATCAATGCCTTTCTGCATGATATCTATAATGACCAACGCGTCATCAAGGACGGGATCGTGCCGGCTGATCTGGTGCTGGGAAATTCCAATTTCCGCAAGCAGATGATGGGCTTCACGCCGGCCGCCGGCGTCTATACCCACATCGCCGGAACAGACATCATTCGCGATGACAATGGGGATTTTCTGGTTCTTGAAGACAATGTGCGCTCGCCCTCCGGTGTGTCCTACGTGGTTGAGAACCGCCATCTGATGGAGCGATCCTTCCCGGATCTGATGGCTGATCTCAAGCTGCGCAAGGTCTCTGACTATGGCCGCAACCTGTTCGAAAAACTGGCCGAGACCGCGCCGGACGGGTGCCGCGACAAGGATGATCCGCAGGTCGTTGTCATGTCGCCGGGCATGTTCAATTCAGCCTATTTCGAACATATCTTTCTGGCGCGTGAAATGGGCGTGCCCGTCGTGGAAGGCAGCGATCTTTTCTGCGATGACGACAAGATCTACATGAAAACGATTGCGGGCCCCCGGCGCGTGGATGTGATTTATCGGCGCATCGATGATGAATTCCTTGACCCCGAGAGCTTCCGGCCTGATTCCGTGCTTGGCGTCAGCGGTCTGATCAAGTCGATGCTTGCTGGCAACGTCACCATTGCCAATGCGATCGGTACAGGGGTTGCCGATGACAAGGCGGTCTATGCTTACATGCCGCGCATCATCAAGTATTTTCTCGGCGAAGAGCCGATCCTTGGCAATGTGGAAACCAACATCTGCCGCGAGCCCGACGCCTTGCAATACACGCTGGACAACCTTGCTGATCTGGTGGTCAAGCCGGTCGGGGAATCCGGCGGGTACGGCATCACCATCGGCCCCAAGGCAAGCAAGGAACAGCTCGAGGAAGCACGGGCTGCCTTGCTCAAGAAGCCTGAGAATTTCATCTCACAGCCGATGATTTCTTTGTCGGTCTGTCCAACCCTTGGCGAGAACCAACTGGTGCCGCGCCACGTCGATCTGCGCCCCTTTGCCGTCACGGGCAGGGGAACATGGGTCTTGCCCGGCGGGCTGACCCGCGTCGCACTCAAGGAGGGTTCCATCATCGTCAACTCGTCTCAGGGCGGCGGTACCAAGGACACTTGGGTGCTGGCCGAAGATACGGGCTCCGGCATCACGCCGACAGCAGCAAAAGGAGATCTCTAATGTCTACCATGTTGCTCAGCCGATACGCAGAAGCCCTGTTCTGGTTCGCCCGCTATATAGAGCGGTCCAAGAGTCTTGCCCGCATACTGAATGTGCAGGCCAGCTTCTGGCAGGACCAGTCCAACCAGGAAAACTGGTCCTCGATCCTCAATCTCTATGTGGATCACGAGCGCTATGCCGAGCGTTACGGCACAGTGACCGCCCAGAAGATTGCGCACTTTTACATCACCGACCGGGAGAACCCGGGCTCGATCCTGTCCTGTCTGTGGGCAGCGCGCGAGAATGCACGCCTGTTGCGCCCGCTGATCTCGGTGTCGATGTGGTCCTACGTAAACGTGATCTATAATGATATGCGCGATCTGGGAGAGCGGGATCTTGATGCCGCCCGTCTGTCGCGGACCTGTGAGGCCATCGCCCGTCGGTGTGATGCCATCATGGGCGTGACCGAGGGCAGCTATTATCGGGACGCGGGGTGGCGCTTCTATCAGCTTGGCCTCTGGATCGAACGGGCCGATCAGACAAGCCGACTGCTGGATGTCAAAATTGCGCAGGTGGCCTCTCAAACCGGCGGAAACAGCATGGCCCTTGGGTCGGAGGCTGAATTCTGGAAGCTTCTGTTGCATTCCTTCGAGGCCTACCATGCCTATCAGCGCACCCATGCTGGGCGCCTCGACCCCAAGAAGGTCGCCGACTTCCTGATGTTCAATCAGGGGTTCCCGCGTTCGCTTGCCCATTGTATCGGAGAGATGCAGGTGGTTCTGAATGACCTCTATCTCGGCTTTCATCTGCGCCATGTGGCCCAGAGCTATGAGGAGGTGGAAATGCTCTTGTACGAGCTTGAGGCCGCATCTCAGGATCCGCATCTGCATCTGCGGTTCCACGGCTTCAATGATAAGGTGCAAAACCGTCTGATGGCTGTGACAGGCAGTTTGGGCAAGTCATTCTTTGGACATGGTGATCTGTCTACAAAAACAGAGCAGACGCAAAGTCAAAGCCAGACCTAGCGCATCCGGTGGATCGCGCCAGTGGCAAAGATGACCCAGTGGCAAAGATGATAAAGATAGCAAACAGGCAATACCAGAGCGTTTTCCCCAACCCGCCAGCAGGGAACAAGGGGAAACGGTCAGATCCTTTGCGGATCATACGTATTTGAGTGAAACGACTTCCGATATCGGGGCAAATCAATAAAGGCTCATTATAATGTCCATTCATGCAGCTTTGACGCATAGAACGAAATACAGCTATGATCGGCCGACCCGAATGGGTGCCCAGATCATTCGTCTGCGCCCGGCTCCTCACACCCGCAACCAGCTTCTGTCCTACTCCCTCAAGGTTGAACCGGCAGAGCATTGGATCAACTGGCAGCAGGATGCTTTCGGCAATTTCATGGCGCGCATCGTGTTCCCCGAGAAGGTGGATTTCTTCGAGGTGACCGTCGATCTGGTCACGGAAATGGCCGTGATCAACCCCTTTGATTTCTTCATCGAGGAAGCCGCCGAGCTTTTCCCCTTCACCTATTCGGCAGAAGAGAAAAAGGATCTGACGCCTTATCTTGAGGAAGGGCCGTCGACGCCCCTGTTCGAGCAATTGATGACCGAGGTCGAGCCGCTCTGGAAAGACAAGAAGGATCTCAAGACCATTGATCTGCTTGTGCAGACCAACCAGATTGTCGAGCAGAAGATCGATTATCTCATCCGCATGGAACCGGGCGTTCAGAAGCCAGAGGAAACGTTGGAAAACGGCTCAGGCTCTTGCCGCGACAGTGCCTGGTTGCTGGTCAACGTGCTGCGCCGTCTCGGGCTGGCGGCCCGCTTTACCTCTGGCTACCTCATTCAGCTCAAGCCTGACGTCAAGCCGCTGGAAGGCCCGGAAGGCACCGATCATGACTTCACCGATCTGCATGCCTGGACCGAGGTCTATGTTCCCGGTGCGGGCTGGATCGGTCTCGATCCGACCTCCGGTCTTCTGACCGGCGAAAGCCACATTCCGCTTGCCGCGACGCCGCATCCGGTGTCCGCCGCTCCCATCAACGGTGCTCATGAGAAGGCCGAAGTCGAGTTCGAATTCGAAATGGAGGTCAAGCGCATCTTCGAACGTCCGCGCGTGACCAAGCCATACACCGACGAGCAATGGGCCGATATCAACGCGATGGGCGAGGCGGTCGACGAGCGGCTTGTCGAGGGCGATGTCCGATTGACCATGGGCGGCGAGCCGACCTTTATCTCCATCGATGACTATGAAGGGGATGAATGGAACACAGCAGCCGTCGGACCGAGCAAGCGTTATTATGCGGAAAATCTCATTCGCCGCTTGCGTGATCGCTTTGCCCCGGGAGGCCTTTTGCATTTTGGTCAGGGCAAATGGTACCCCGGCGAGCAGCTGCCGCGTTGGGCCTTCGCGCTTTATTGGCGGGCCGATGAAGAACCGCTTTGGGAAGATCCTGCACTGATTGATCAGGAGACCCCGAAACATCCCGCCGACCACAAGGTCGCTCAGAAATTCATCTACAAGCTGGTCGAAAATCTCAAGATCGATCCCAAATGCATCCTGCCCGCCTATGAGGATCCTGCCCATTTTGCTCTCGTCGAGCAGAAGCTGCCAATTGGTATCGATCCGGCGAACAACAAGATCGACGATCCCATCGAGCGGGCCCGCATCGTCAAGGTCTTCGAGCAGGGGCTGGCTGATCCCGTCGGCTTCGTGCTGCCGGTTCAGGCGTGGAACTCCGAGGTCTATGGCCGCTCGTGGATGTCGGAAGTTTGGAAATTCCGCCGCGAAAAACTCTATATCATCCCCGGCGATTCTCCGGTCGGCTTCCGTCTGCCGCTCGGCTCCCTGACCTACATTCCCGAAACCGAGTTTCCGCATGTGATGCCAATGGATCCCCATGCGGCCCACGCGGCACTGCCCGCGCGTGAAGCTCTGCTGCGTGACCGCCGACAACCCTTCAAGAGCCGCGAAAAGCTCAAGAAAACCGATCCGGCCAAGCTGCTTGAAGCACCTGAAGTCGAGCGGCACGAGACCCGGGAAAACACCTTCATTCCGCTCAACGAGGTGCCCGGTCATGTGCGCACGGCCCTTACGGTGGAGCCGCGTGACGGGCATTTGTGCATCTTCATGCCGCCGCTTAACAATGCAGAAGACTATGCCGCCATGGTCGCGGCCATCGAGGATGCGGCCAAATCCGTCGGTCAGCCCGTCCATATCGAGGGCTACGAGCCGCCGTCCGATCCGCGCCTCAACGTCATCAAGGTCACTCCGGATCCGGGCGTGATCGAGGTGAATATCCAGCCAGCATCCAGTTGGAAGGAAGCCTCCAAGATCACGCAGGTTCTCTACGAGGAAGCGCGTCTGGCGCGCCTTGGCACCGAGAAATTCATGCTCGATGGCCGCCACACCGGCACCGGCGGGGGCAACCATATCGTGATGGGAGGTGTTACTCCGTCCGATAGCCCCTTCTTGCGCCGGCCCGATCTGGTGGCGAGCCTGATCACCTATTGGCAGAACCACCCCAGCCTCTCCTATCTCTTCTCGGGCACCTTCATTGGCCCGACCTCGCAGGCGCCCCGCGTCGATGAGGGCCGCCACGAAGGGCTCTACGAGTTGGAGATTGCGCTCAAGCAGGTGCCATTGCCCGGCGAGGGATATATTCCAAACTGGCAGGTGGATCGCCTGTTCCGCAACCTGTTGATCGACGTGACAGGCAACACCCATCGCGCCGAGATCTGCATCGACAAGCTTTTCTCGCCTGATGGGCCGACGGGGCGTTTGGGGCTGGTTGAGTTCCGCTCCTTCGAGATGCCACCGCATGAGCGCATGTCGCTCGCCCAGCAACTGTTGCTCAGGGCCATCATCGCGCGGTTGTGGGAACGCCCGTGCCGTAACAAGCTTGTTCGCTGGGGCACCCAGCTTCACGACCGTTTCATGCTGCCCCACTATGTGCGTGAGGATTTCCGGGATGTGCTGCTGGATCTGGCCAACCATGATCTCAAGCTTGAGGAAGACTGGTTTGCCTCACATTTTGAATTCCGCTTCCCGCGCTATGGTGAGGTGAATTATGACGGCGTTCAGGTTGAGCTGCGTCAGGCCCTCGAGCCATGGAACGTGCTGGGTGAGGAGGGAGCCGTTGGCGGCACCGCCAGATATGTCGACAGCTCACTTGAACGTGTTCAGGTCAAGGTCAATGGCCTCAATCCGGATCGCCACATCCTGACGGTCAACGAAGTTGCCATACCGCTGCGGCCGACCGGACGGCAGGACGAAGCCGTGGCCGGTGTGCGCTATCGCGCCTGGCAGCCGCCGTCCTGTCTTCATCCGATGATCGGCGTTCATACGCCGCTGACCTTTGATCTGCTCGACAAATGGAACATGCGCTCCCTTGGTGGTTGCCGGTATCACGTGGCGCATCCGGGTGGTCGGGGCTATGAAACATTCCCCGTCAATGCCTATGAGGCCGAAAGCCGCCGCCTGTCACGATTTGAGACGATCGGGCACACGCCGGGCTTCTTTGATCCGGTCAAACTTGATGACAATGCGGAATTTCCTTACACGCTGGATCTTCGTCTTGCTTCTGTTAGGTAACAAAGACAAGATGTTAGGTAGTTCTGGACGGCTTTGATAAGAGTAAAAGGGGCGACAATAGTCGCCTCTTCTCGTGTAAAAGTTGTCTTTACCCATAGATATTAGAATATAGAGCAATAGAGTTCGCTATCTGTCTTTGTTTTTTCATTCAAGGGGTGCTAAAAGCAGAGACCCGGCAAACGGACGAGGGGTAAAACACTCGCAGCAAAACCGGCAACAGAACAATAATCATAAAAATGAGTTTGAGGGGGATGGCTCATGACCGCGGAACCGTTATGCAAGTAAACCAGTCAAAGCCTACCGAGAACCAGAGCTCGAACGGTGGCAGCACCAATCGCTCCGGACAGGTGCAATTGAACATGCCCACCCTGCTTTATCAGCCGCAGGCCGGTATCCATGATGAAATGATGGATAGCAACGGTCAGATTCGGCCTCATTGGCAAAACTGGTTTCAGTCTTTTTCCAACTGGTCGCCCGATGAACGCACATCCCATGCAGAGCAGCTCAATCAGGTGGTGCGGGAAACCGGCATTGCCTATGATCTTTTTGCTGATCCCAACGAGACAAAACAGCCCTGGTCGATCGATCTGGCACCGCTGATCATTTCACCTGAAGAATGGCAATGGCTGAAAGCTGCGCTTGCTCAAAGAGCGCGCCTGTTCAACGCCATCAATCTCGACCTGTATGGCCCGCAGAAACTGATCCGGGAAGGGCTCGTTCCTGCAGCCCTGATCTTTAGCGACAAGACCTACCTGCGCTCGATGCAGGGCCATAAGAATATGTCCAACGGGTTGCAGTTCTTTGCCTCCGACCTTGCCAAGGGGCCCGATGGCACATGGCGGGTGCTGGACAACCATGCCGAAACCCCTGCCGGAGTGGGATTTGCGCTTGCGAACAGGATTTCGCTCACCCATTGCGAAAGCAATATGTTCCGCGAGAGCCGCGCCTTGCGCCTTGCGCCCTATTTCCAGCAGCTCCAGACCACGCTGATCAATCGGTCCGGCGTTGATGATCCGCATATCGCGGTGCTGTCGCCCGGCCCCGATCATCCCGATTATTTCTCCCATGCCTATCTGGCCCGCTATCTGGGGTATCTGCTTGTCGAAGGCGGAGATCTGGTTTGTCAGAACAATCAGGTCTGCCTGAAAACACTTGCTGGTCTGAAACCCATCGACCTGATCGTCCGGTCCATCGAAGGTGCCAAAGCCGATCCTTTGGAGCTGGATCCCACCGGCTTTGACGGTGCCACCTCCATGGTGCGCGCCGTGCGCGGCATGGGTGTCAAGATCGTCAACCAGCTTGGCACGGCCATAGTCGAGAACCGCGGCATTGCGCCCTATTTGCCGCGCATCTGCCAGTATCTGCTGAGCGAGGATCTCAAACTGCACGAAGCCCCGCGCTGGTGGCTTGGTGATCCCGCTTCCAAAAGTCATCTGGTTGACAATCTCGACGAGATGCTGATTTCCAACGCGCATGAAGGATCCGGGCGACCGGGCGAAGTGCGACCCGCCGTCGACGGGGCCGAACTTGACGAAGCGGGCAGGGAACAGCTCATGCAGCGCATCGAGCTGTTCGGCAATCAGATGATTGCAGAAAAGAAGATGGACTTTTCAACCACGCCCAGTTGGGACGGAAACAGCCTCAAGCCGCAATCCTTTGCCGTGCGCTTTTATACCTTCCGGCGTTCCAAGAACTATCAGGTCATGCCCGGTGGATTGTCGATGTCCCTTGGTGCCCAGAAGGCCGTGGGGCTCTATTCGCCCGATGGCATCACCCGCGACGTTTGGGTGCAAAGTGATGCGACACCCGCACCGTTCGAGAGCATCTGGGCAAGCCGGGAATCCCCATCTGCCTATTCCCGCGCCGGACGCTCGTTGCAAAGCCGCATAGCGGACAATCTTTTCTGGCTGGGCCGCAATGTGGAGCGCGCAGAATGGCAATTCCGCCTGTGCCGGCAGGCCTTGAGCCGCCTCAATGAGGACAGTGGTCCGGAGGAAGATCAGCGCACCATCACGACGGCCCTCAACAGCTTGATCCTGCGTGCCCCCAAAGCTCCGATCTTTGACGCCGGTTTCGGTGGCATGAACGAAATCGAGCGACTGGTCCGCACCATCCTTTATGGCAAGGGGCGGGTGCATGGCTTTCAAGAATCCCGGTTCCACATGCATCGGCTTGCGGGTCTGACCCGCGATCGCATGTCGTCTGACGCGTGGCGCATCCTCAATGACTTCTTCACGGATCGGCGCTGGCATCAACAGCCCGGATTCGTACATTCGGGGCAGGTGGTCGATCTGATCGATCGAGGGCTCATCAGCCTCGCCGCATTCTCGGGCGTTGCCATGGAGAATATGACTCGCAACTATGGTTGGCGGTTCCTGGATATGGGACGGCGCATCGAGCGGGCGGAAAATCTGTCTTCCCTGTTCAGCCGGCTGGTCTTCTCATCCGGCATGGCCGCAGATGCACCGCGCCGCATGATGTTCATTCTTGAAGTCGCGGACAGCTTCATCACCTATCGCTCGCGCTATCGCATCATGCCATCGCTGCCAGCAGTGATCGATCTTCTGTTGCTCGACGAGGCCAATCCGCGGTCCATGGTGTTCCAGATTGCAGCCCTTCATGATCACATCCACTCGCTGCCCAAGGAGCCTGAAATCGGCCAGCGCAGCGAAGAGAACCGATTGGTGCTCAGTCTGTTGTCCCAATTGCAGCTTGCAGAGGGCCATTTGCTAGCGCAGATCCCGCAACTGGATGAAGGCAAGGACATCGAGCAGATGATCGCCGAGGAATCCGAACTCGAACGCCTGTTGCGAGACCAGACGAACCAATTGCCGTTGCTCACGGAAATCCTGACCCGGCGCTATTTTACGCACACCGAAGAACAGCCCTATCGTATCTGAGTCATCGAGAGGCCGGACCAAACCAATGCGCTATCGTATCACGCACAAAACGGACTATCGCTACGCCAATGCCGTGGCGCAGTCCAACCATCTGGTTCATCTCGCTCCTCGCCAGACCAAGGGTCAGCTTGTCGAGAGCCATGAGCTTGTCATCAGCCCGCGTCCTGCGAGCCAGCGGGACTTCTTTGACTATTTCGGCAATCCCACGGTGCATCTGACCATCGAAGAGGATCACAATGTTCTGTCGATCCATGCCTTTTCCACGATCCGGGTCGAGCGTGATCATGCCGAAGCGGTCGAGAATGCTTCCGCCAGTTGGGAAACCGTGCGTGACCTGATGCGCGATCCGGCCCATGCTTCGGAAGCGGAATTCTCATGCTATTCGGGCTTTACCACCCCCAACCATGAGATCGCCGAATATGGCGCCCAGTCCTTCACGCCGGGACGGCCCTTGCTTGATGCCGTCAGTGAGCTGACAAGCCGCATCTACACCGACTTCGAATATGACGGTGTGGTCACCGATGCATCCACGCCCGTCGAGCGAGTGTTCGAGATCATGGGCGGTGTCTGTCAGGACTTTGCGCATCTTCAACTGGCCTGCCTGCGTGCCATGGGCCTTCCCGCACGCTATGTGTCGGGCTACCTGCGCACCTATCCGCCCGAGGGGCAGCCCCGGCTCATAGGGGCGGATGCGTCTCATGCATGGATATCCGTCTGGTGCCCCGAGGCAGGATGGGTGGATTTTGACCCGACCAACAACAAGGTCATTGCCGATGAGCATGTCACCTTGACCATCGGTCGCGATTTCGAGGATATCAGCCCCATTTCCGGCATCATCCTTGGCGGCGGCAACCATTTTGTCGATGTGTCCGTGGACGTGATGCCCATCGATGACAATGGCAACGAGATTGGCGCGTCAGTCGATCCCGAAGGCGCTCCCGCCCCGGCAGAGCAGTCCCAAAGCCAGACGAGCCAGACAGCGTCGCAGCAACCGGATCTGACACGTCAGAACCAGCAGGTTCAGGAGCAAAATCAATCCGTAAATGCACAGTCGACCCAACTTCAGCAGGCTGAAAGCGCTTCTCTCTCGGAAGACAAGGACGCCTCCGAAACGCCTCCCCAACCGGTTACGGGCGACAGGACCTACTAGCGCCCCTTCCCTCGACGGGCCAGCATCAGAGCCCATCCACCGCTTCTAGGGCCGCAACCCATAAGGGGCTGAGTTGGTGCTGACATCGTCTCATCTTGCAGCCAAGGGGCTTGGTCAGGATGGCGCTCAGAGCGTTCGGACTGTGCGAGTCACAACTGCGACGCGGTGCAAAAATGCATGACACCGATGTCTAAATCGCATAGCTAAGGTGGTGTTTTGAGTAAGTTTTTCTCCTGATTGCAGATCTCCAGAAACCGCATTTTCCCATAGTGGACCATATTAAAACACGAAAATATAAGCACTTTTTCTTGCGCCTTCTCTCGACAGGGTAAAAGCAATCAAAAGTAGCATTGGAATTCCAATGTAAACTTCCCTAGCGGCAGGTCTGAAGCCCGTTGATGCAGGTCAACGTATATTTCTCCCATGTAGACTATTGGATAGGTGACCAGATATTGGGAGGACCAAGTGCATGAACTCGACGTCTCGAGGCATATGGCCGTGGTAGAAATGACCAGGGTACAGTCTTTTCAGCATAGCTTTATGACCTTGAATCATCCTTCCGGTCTTCCCACGACCGGCGGGCTTTAGCTACATGCGCCCGATAATGTCTTTCTTTCTTTTGGGTTGACTGGCGGAGGAGAACACCGGTCGGCTAAAACTAGGTGGAAAATATGAACGACAAACTTCCTAACACGCCGGTATATCCCGGAGTTCCAACCGTCATTCATGGCAACGGTGCAATCGCACAGGTCATGGGCCAGGTTTGCGGTGGTGTGATTGGCTATCCGATCACCCCCTCGACAGAAATCGCCGAGCTTTATGAATCCTTCCGGGCATCCGGTGGTCAGAACCTCTGGGGCCGTCATCCCTTCTTCTTCGAGCCCGAAGGCGAGCATTCAGCCCAGTCCGGTGCTCTTGGCGCCGCATTGACCGGCGGCCAGTATATTTCCAACGCCTCGTCCTCTCAGGGCGTTCTGTATGGTCTGGAATCGCATTATGTAACCGTCGGCAAGAAAGTCGGCGGTTTTGTCATGCAGGTGGCCGCACGCTCCGTCTCCCGCCATTCGCTGAACGTGATGGCCGGTCATGATGACGTCTACGCCCTGTTGCCATCGGGCTACACGATCCTCTTCGGCTCCAACCCTCAGGAATCGGCTGACCTTGCCGCGATTTCCTATCGCGCCAGCGCGATGTCCATGATCCCGGTTGCCAACTGCATGGACGGGTTTGTCACCAGCCACATGATGAGCGAAGTCCTGATGCCTGAAGATGAGCTTCTGGCGGACTTTATTGGTGATCCGACTGACAACATTCCGTGCCCGACCGTCGCGCAGGAAATGCTGTTCGGCTCCAAGGGGCGCGTTTTCCACCTGAAGCGCTACCTCGGTCGCCACAGCTCGGACATGGAACAGGATGTCTACGCCAAGTTGATCGCCTTCCTTGGTGACAATTCCGATGCCATCGAGGCCGACAACGACGGCGAGCTGATTGCCCAGACGCTAGAACTCGTGCCCGCCGAGCTGCATGCCCAGTGGAAACGCCAGTGGACCAATGCCACCCCCAAAGGCACCCGCCAGCGTGTTCCCGCTCAGGTCGATGTCAACAACCCCGGCCTGACCGGTGGTGTTCAGAACCAGCCAGACTATCAGGCAGGCTCGGTTGACCATCGCACCCACTTCGTGCGCGACGTTCCCCGCTTCGTAAAGGAAGCGATGGACGAATACTCCGTACTCACCGGCCGCCATTATGCGCCCATCAAGACCTTTGAATGCGACGATGCCGAAACCGTCGTGATCGGTCTGGGCTCTGTGACCGACGATGCCGAAGCCGTTGCATCCTATCTGCGCCGTCAAGGCAAGAAGGTCGGCGTCATCTCCGTCAAGATGCTGCAGCCCTTCCCGGAAGCAGAAATGGTTGCCGCCCTTGCAGGCAAGAAAGCCGCGACCATCCTTGAACGCTCCGACGTCACGGCCCTTACCGGTCTTGTCAAGGAGGCCCTTCTCAAGGCTGTCGAAAATGCCTCCGCCCCGCGCTATGCAGGTATTCCGGCTCTCAAGGAACTGCCGAAACTGACCACTGCGATTTTCGGTCTTGGTGCGCACGATCTGCAGCCACGGCACATGGTTGCCGCCTTTGAGAATATGGAAGGCAAGAACGCGCCGTTCGTTTATCTCGGTAGCCAGTTCTTCTCCAAGGATCCGCACCCGGCCATGGCCGAGCTGCAGGAAAAACTCCGCGCTGCCTATCCCGAAACCGAGCTGATGGCGCTGGAAACCAAAGCCAATCCGCGCATGCTGCCCGATGAGGCCCTCCGCATCCGCTTCCACTCTGTGGGCGGTTACGGCACCATCGCAACCGGCAAGCTGCTCACCGATATCCTAGCCAACGTGCTCAACCTCTACTCCAAGGCCGCACCGAAATACGGCTCGGAAAAATCCGGCGCGCCGACCAACTACTACATCACCCTGTCGCCAGAACCGGTGAAAATCACCAACGCTGACCTGGAAGATGTGGAAGTGGTTGTCTCGCCCGACCACAAGGTCTTTGCCCATTCCAACCCACTGCGCGGCCTGATCGAGGGTGGCACGTTCATCCTGCAGTCCAACCTGTCGCCGCTTGAGGTCTGGAAGGAAATGCCGTCGGCCATGCGCCAGACCATCATCCAGCGCAAGATCCGCTTCATGGTGATTGACGGCTTCAAGATCGCCAAGAAACATGCCCCAAGCCCCGAGCTTGAAACCCGCATGATGGGGATCGCCTTCATCGGTTCGATCTGTGGTCACGTCGATCGCGTCTCCAAGGGCGCTTCCGAAGACGCGCTGCTTGAAAAGGTCCGCAGCCAGATTGCCTACAAGTTCGGCAACAAGGGTGCCGCCGTTGTCGATGGCAACATGGCGGTCATCCGCGATGGCCTCAAAGCAACGGTTCTGGTCGACTATACGTCACCTGAATTCGAAGCGATCAGCGCTACGGTAGATGAGGAGCCGGTCTTCTCGCCGAAGATCTCTGCCAGTATGTGCCGCATTGCCGAGGATGCATCGCCATCCGCGCTGTTCGACCACAACTATTATGAAGACTCCATGGCGGCATCTTACCGCGATGGGTCCATCGGCGAGGCTCCGGTGCTGCCGGGCTCGGGCATGTTCATGCCCTCTGGCACTGCCGCTGGCAAGGACAAGGGTCTGTTCCGCCGTGCGGTTCCGGTCTTCAACCCCGATGCCTGTACGGGCTGTCTTGACTGCTCCATGGTTTGCCCGGATGCAGCCATTCCTCCGAGCGTCTTTGATATCAACGAGCTGCTGATGTCAGCGGCCAAGAATGTCGACATGCCGAACGCCCAGCGTGAGGTCATCCGCGAGCATATCCGTTCGGTCGGTGATGCCGTCCGTGCCAAGCTCAATGGGGGAGCCGAAGCCAGCTTTGCCGAGCTGACCAAAGCCGCGGTTGATGAGCTCTATGTCGAAAGCGCCGTCGTCAAGGGAAACCTTGCCCGCATCGTCGAGGCTGTTGCCGTGCTGCCCGTCGCCAAGACGCGGCCTTTCTTTGATACGCCGGAAAAAGAGCATTCCGGTCAGGGCGGTCTGTTCACGGTCGCGATTGATCCTTGGAAATGCACAGGCTGTCTGGAATGCGTCGAGATCTGCGGTCCGGGCGCTCTGGTGGAAGCCGAGCAGGACGCTCCGCTCTTGCAGGACCTTCAGGCGAAATTCAACTTCCTGTCGAAAACACCCAATACGCCAGCCCGCTTCGTCGAGCCGGCCTTTGAGTCCGACAGCGAAATCAAGCGCATGATGCTCGATCGCAGCACCTATTACGCCACCACCGGTGGTCATGGGGCCTGCCGCGGCTGTGGCGAAGTGACCGCGATCCGTCAGGTTGTCTCGGCAACCCATGCGATCCATGATCGCCGTCAGAAAGCCCACATCCGCGAGATGGAGCAGCTGGTTCAGCGCCTTGGCGACAAACTCGTCGAGGTCAAGGGCGACAAAGAGCGCGAGGACCGCATCGCTGCGACCCTTAAAACGCTCAACAAACGCCTGTTCCTCTTGGAAGGCGGTCCAACAGGCAATGGTCCATCGCCGTTGATGGTTGCCAACGCCACCGGCTGTAGCTCGGTTTATGCCTCTACCTTCCCTTACAACCCCTACAATGATCCGTGGGTCAACAGCCTGTTCCAGGATGGCCCCGCCGTTGCCAAGGGTCTGTTCGAAGGCATGACGGCCAATGCCGCCGCCGACTTCCGGGCGCTTCGCGTTGCCAAGCTCGAGCTTGCGAACGCCTACGATCCGGCAACGGACGATGCGTTCCTGAAGAACTTCGAATGGCACGATTTCTCCAAAGACGAGCGTGATCTTCTGCCAACGGTGATGAACATCTCCGGTGACGGTGCCGCTTACGATATCGGCTTTGGTGCCCTGTCCCGCCTTCTGGCCAGCAACTCGCCGATCAAGGTGATGGTGCTGAACTCCGGTGTCTATTCCAACACCGGTGGTCAGGCGTCCACGGCCAGCCTTTCGGGGCAAGACAGTGACCTTGCCCGCTTCGGCAAGGCCAGCCCCGGCAAGCTGGAGGACCGCAAGGAACTGGGCCTCATCGCCTCCTTCCACCCCAATGTGCTGGTGGTGCAGAGTGCTACGGCTTTCCCCGGCCATTTCCTTAAGAATGTGATGGCCTATCTGAAGCATTCGACTTCGCCGGCCCTGTTGGATGTCTACACCCCCTGTCAGGGTGAGCATGGCATCGCCGACGATGCTGCCAACCGCCGCGCAAGACTGGCGGTGGAAGCCCGTGTCAGCCCGCTCTTTGTCCATGATCCCAAGGCCGGTGAAACCCTCGCCGAGCGCTTCTCGATCGAAGGCAACCCTGCCATGGATCACGACTGGGCAACCATGACGCTCGAATATATGGAAGACGGTCAGCTCAAGTTGATGGATGTTCCATTGACCCCGGCCGACTATGCTCATGATGAAACCCGCTTCAAAAAGCAGTTCCGTCCATTGGCGGACGGCGTGGAAGGCGTGCCGATCCACGACTATATCAACCTGCCGAAAGTCGAGCGGGGCCGCGTGGTGCCGTTCGTCTACAAGACCAACGGCAAGCGCGAACTGGTTCGGTTGCAAGTCGGTGAGATGGTTGTGCATCTGGTCGAGGAACGGCGCCACAACTGGCGGACACTCCAGCATCTGGCCGGCCTCGACATGGTCAAGGTGTCATCCGAGCACAAGGCAGAGATCGCGTCTTTGAAACAGCAGTATGAAGAAGCGATCAACGACCGTGAAGCAACCATGGACAGCATCGCAACCGGCATGAGTGAGCTGGCGGCTGCATCCGGAGCGCCCGCTGCGGTTGGCTTCGGTGGGGCTATGGCTCCAACTGCTGCTGCTGCACCAGCTGCCGCTGCGCCTCAAGCCAACGGTTCGGCCATCCCGCATATCCATGATGAGGATGTGAGCCTCTGCACCGATTGCAAGACCTGCTATCAGGAAGTGCCCGAACTGTTCGAGTTGACCAAGGTCATCGTCGACGGGGCGGCCAAACAGGTCGCGCACACGATCCCCGGTGCTCTGGATCAGGTCGAGATGACCCCGCAGCTGAGCGCCCGGCTTTCCAAGGTCGCAGCAACCTGTGATGCGGAGATCGTCAAATGAGTGTTGAAGCCTTATCCCCTCAAGAGGATCTGTTCAGCCTGCAGCTTGATGTCTTGAAAAAGCATCTGGCTGCCGACCCCAGATCCCTGCGCAACCTCTTTGTTGCCGATGGCACGCAGGCAATCGCCTGGGAGTTCCAGCAAGACAAGATCGGAGAACGCTTCATTGGCGTTCTCTGGAACCTGTTGCTGCGCGATGACGATATGTCGACCGTGTTGCAGCGCTTCCTCTGGGGCCTGCCGCTCAAGTTCAAGCGCAAGTTCGTTCGGGCGCTCGATGAGCATATGTCCGAGCGCTATCCCATGTTCAAGGGCCTGTCGAAAGGCTGGCCTGCGGACAATTTCATCCCTCCTTATGTGCGGCCGCCCGAAGAACGCAACCATGACTTCGAGCTGGTCAACACCGGCTATCTGGGCTATCAGGCGCTGGGCTACAGCGTGCGCGAGGTGGAGCTTTTTGTCTGGCTCGAAGTGATGCGCGACAAGCAGTGCGAAGACAAGCCCTGCGAACTCGGCGTGCTCATGGAACGCCACAAGAAGCAGGAAAAAGTCGGCGGCTGTCCGGTCAAGATCCACATCCCCGAGATGATCGATCTGATCGGCAATGGCAAGATCCGTCAGGCACTCGAACTGATCGAAAGCTGCAACCCGCTGCCGAACGTCACCGGTCGCGTCTGCCCGCAAGAGCATCAGTGTCAGGGTGTCTGCAAACACACCAACCGGCCCATCGAGATCGGTCAGATCGAATGGTATCTGCCCGAACATGAAAAGCTCGTTGCCAATGATCCGCTGGCGGCCTATCGCGGCCTTGTCAGCCCATGGGAAATGGCCGAAAAACCACCCATCGCGGTGGTTGGCTCCGGCCCGTCCGGTCTCATCAACGCCTATCTTCTGGCGGCTGAAGGGTTCCCGGTCACGGTCTTCGAGGCCTTCCATGAACTGGGCGGTGTGCTGCGCTACGGGATTCCCGAATTCCGCCTGCCCAACAGCCTGATCGATGACGTGGTTGGCAAGATCGACGCCCTTGGCGGACGGTTCGTCAAGAACTTCGTCGTTGGCAAGACCGCAACTCTTGAGGATCTGAAAGCCGCTGGCTTCTGGAAGATCTTTGTCGGCTCCGGTGCCGGGCTTCCCACCTTCATGAATGTTCCGGGCGAGGAATTGCTCGGTGTCATGTCGGCCAACGAGTTCCTCACGCGGGTCAACCTGATGCGCGGGCGGGATCCGAAATATGAGACCCCGCTGCCGGACGTCAAAGACAAGAATATCCTTGTCGTTGGTGGCGGCAACACCGCGATGGACGCCGCCCGTACGGCCAAGCGTCTTGGCGGCAATGTCACCATCGTCTATCGCCGGACACAGTCCGAGATGCCTTGCCGCGTCGAGGAACTGCATCACGCTCTGGAAGAAGGCATCAAGCTTGCAGAGCTTCGCGGCCCGAAAGAGTTCCTTGGTGATCCGCACAGCCACTTCGTCACCCATGCAGTTGTCGATGTGAACGAGTTGGGCGAAGCCGATGCATCGGGCCGCCGCAGGCCACAGCCGACTGGCGAAGTCATCAACATACCGGCCGATCTGGTCATCATGGCGCTGGGCAACAAGTCCAACCCGATCATCCCGGCCTCCGAGCCGGGGCTCAAGCTCAGCAAGTGGGGCACCATTGAGGTCGGCGAAGAAACCCAGTCAACCTCGATTGCCGATGTCTACACCGGTGGTGATGCGGCCCGTGGTGGCTCCACAGCCATCCTTGCTGCTGGCGACGGTCAGGCCGCCGCCCGCGAAATCGTCGGTGACATCGACCTGCCTATGGAGGAAATCCGGAACCGGGTTAAAACCGCCGACCACTTCACCGGTCTGGGGCAGGCTCAGCATACCATCGTCAAACATATCGATCAGGCAGATGGCATTGTCGAGATGACCGTCAAGGCGCCAGCGGTGGCTCACTCGGCCCGGGCCGGGCAGTTTGTCCGCATTCTGGCAACCGATGATGGCGAGCTGATCCCGCTGACCTTAGCTGATTGGGACGCAGAGCAGGGCACCATCGATCTTGTCATTCAGGGCATGGGCACATCCACCAAGATGATGAACAAGATGGCCGAGGGTGACAGCTTTGCCGGTATCGCCGGGCCGCTTGGCGAGCCAAGCGACGTCAAGGCCTACGGCGAAGACGAAACAGTGGTCTTCACCGCTGGCGGCGTCGGCCTGCCTGCCATCTTCCCGATTGCCAAGGCGCATCTGCGCATGGGCAACAACGTCACCATGATCATCGGGTTCCGTTCCGCAGGGCACCTGTTCTGGACGGGCGATGATGATCGCATGGGCAAGTTGAAGGCCCAATATGGCGACAAGCTGGACATCATCTACTGCACCAACGATGGCACCTTTGGGCTGCATGGTTTTGTCACCGGACCGCTCGAAGACATGCTCAAGGCGGGCAATGTCTACAAAGGGCGCAAGGTGGTCGAAGTCGTCTCCGTCGGGCCTCCGATGATGATGCGGGCGGTGAGCGATCTGACCAAGCCTTACGGCGTCCACACGGTCGTCAGCCTCAACTCCATCATGGTCGATGCGACGGGCATGTGCGGTGCCTGCATGGTGCCGGTTATCACCGAAGAGGGCAAAAGCCTCAGACTTCATGCTTGTATTGATGGGCCGGAATTCAACGCCCACACGGTTGAATGGGACAAGTTCCTGCCCCGCTTCGGCCATTTCAAAACGCAGGAAGTCGAGTCCATGCACAAGCACGGTCTCAACTGACAGGCCGCATGACCGGAACAAACAAAAGGCGCCGCTCTTCCCGAGTGGCGCCTTTTCTGTTGGCTGAGTGCGGCAGTGAAGGGACTAAACCCTAATAGTCCTGCTCGAAAAAGATGCCTGCCTTGGAGCGTCCCGAGGTGTCTGCCTCGCCCCGCGCTTTGACTTGGCCTGTGAGTTCCAGATCTATGGTCACCTTGCCGGAGTCGCTTGAGGTGCCCTTCTCGACATTGACGTAGGTCTTGTCATTGAGATAGCGCCCAACGCCCACCGTAGTTTCGCCGGTTTTTTCGTCCGACTTGATGTCGATGTTGTCGATCCCGGCAAGGTTGCGCAATCGGTCGATGAGACCGGGGCCGGAATTGGCGCCGCTGATCGTTGCCACCGCGTTGGCGAGTTGGGCGATCTGCAGGGGCGAAAGGTCGGAAATCGGCCTGTCGAAGAACAACTGGGCAAGGATCTCATCCTCCGGCATTGAAGGCGAAGAGGTGAGCGACAGGTTCGGATCGGACGCATAGCCGCCGACGGCCATCGTGTAGGTCCTTCCCGAGTTGGTCACCACCGCGGCAAAGTCGAGGCTGGGATCAAGGGAACCAGCAAAGCCGAGGCTGCCCCGGTCGAAATCGAGCCGCTTGGTTAAAAGGTCCATGCGACCGCGCTGCATGGAGACCGTCCCGACCGGATTGGGGTTGGAGGTCGTGCCAAGCACCTTGATGGTGCCACCAAGCTCGGCGTCTATTCCGCGACCGCGAACATAGATGCGGCGCGGCGACGAAATGGTCAAATCAAGCCCGATGGTGGAGCCGCCGGATCCTGATGACGATTGTTTTGGCTGCAGATCCTTGACCTGCTTGGCGAGCTCACCTTCTGCATTCTTGTGTTGCACCGAGACCGCAGGGATTGATTGCGGCAGTGTCTCGGGGATCATGATTTCCGTCGAGCGCAGATCAATGCGCCCGGACAGCACTGACGAGGTTGCCAGCTTGCCTTTGAGCTTCAGATCGGCATCGAACAGGGTATTGAGGATATCCTCATGACGGAAATTGACATTCTTCATGGTCAGAGTGATATCAGCTGGCAGCTGCTGGGCTGGATCTATGCCCACGGTCCCTGCTATGGACAATGATCCGTCCTTGCCGATTGTGCCAGAAAACTTCTCAAGCCGTGCAGTCTGCTCGGAAAGACGCACGGTTCCGGAGAGATTGTTGATCACTAGCCCGGAGGACAGTTCGATCAGCCGCGCCCCTTGCGTGGTCACGGATCCCGAAATGCTGGGATTGGTTGCCGAGCCGGTCACCCGTGCCGATACCGCTGCATTGCCATTGAGCCTGAGGCCTGCATCAGCCAGCGTCCGCGCCGCAAGCGAGAAGGGGATCGTCCCGTCGGCGCTGAGATCGAGCCGCGGGCCGGACAGCGCAACCCCGCCCTTGAGCGTCAGTTTCGAGCCGCCACCGGTGATCACATTGTTCAGTCTGACCTGATTGTTCTCAAGGCTGCCGTTGGTATCAATCGCCATGGCCGGAACACCGGCTGCCCGCATGGAACGCGCGGACAGGTTGGAGACATTGCCGTTCCACTTGACGCGCGGCGCGGCGGACGTGCCGCTGATATCCGCATCAAGGTTGAGGCTTCCCGAAATGGCTTCACCGGTCGTCGGGGCGACCTTGTCTGCGATCGAGAGCGGCAGATTGCGCGCCGCAAGCTTGAGATCAAGCTTGTCTCCGGCCTCACCCGACACAGTGACCGTCCCACTGTCGACCTTAAGCACAAGGGGGCTGCTCAGCGTTGCGCCATTCGTCAGATTGACACTGGTCGCCTTGGAAAGCGCCAGCGCGATCCCTTTCCACTTTCCGGAAAACCGCGACAGCTCGATGGTTGTTTCCGAGGCGCTCTGGCGCAGAACGCCCTTCAGGGTCATCGGAGCATTGGAGACGTTGGCATCCAGCGAGAAGGGCAGGGTGCCGGTATCGCCTTCCATGCGGGCGGACAGGTTGCGCACCCGCTCGCCGCCGGCATTCAGATTGGCAAGGGACACCGTGGCCTCGACGCCCATGGCATTGGTGGCGTCCCGGATGCGGGCTTCTAGAGCCAGATCCGACAGCGAAACGGATGGCATGGACAAAGTGGCCGCTGACGCCGTGACATTGATATTCTGCCTGTCTTCGTCGGCGCGCAGCGCAATGTCCGCCTCTAGCGAGCCTTCAAGATCGGGCTGAAGCAGAAGCGGTCCCAGTTTTTTCAAGGAAGCAATCTTGGCATCTAGGTCACCCGTTGCAAGGCCCGCTGGCGAGATCGCAACAGCCCCTTCGACAGTGCCGCCCGGCGCCGAGAGAATGATGTCGCGTACGTCCCGGCTGCCATCCTCGTTGCTGACAAGATTGGCCGCGAGCTTGAGGGGGGAGCCGTCATAGCTGGCAACAAGGGAAAACGCGGCATTGGGCACAGCGTCAGCGTCAAGAGTCAGCTTGAGCCCTTCGATGGCTTTTTTTGCCACCGCGACGTCCTCACCCGCGATCTCAAGGTTGAGCTCGGGTGACGTCGACGACCCCGAAACGGTGAAATCACCTGCGAGCGAGCCCGCAAGCTGCGGATCAATGCGCTCAAGGCCTGACAGACCAATCCTGCCATCAAGATCGAGCGTGGAGGCTGAGGCCGAACCGGTGAGGCCTGCTGTCAGGAGGCCTGTGGCCAGCGAGGTCTCGTCCAATGTGATCACGCTACCGTCAATCTGACTGCGAACGGACAGGTTGACCGGTCCTGCGAGCGCCTTGTCGAGCGCTTCGGTCCCCGTGGTTAGGCTGGCGATGGTGGCGGTCGCATCGAGCGGCCCGCTCACATCCTCCAGATTGAAACCCTCAGAATTGAGCTTGACCTGAAGCCTGCCAAGCTCGGTTGAGCCTTGCACAAGTTGCTCGAGCCTTGCCTCAAGCGCAATCGCTGCTTCGTCAAGAGGGCCCGCAACGCGGCTGGTCACATCGACAAACCCGAGCTGATAGCGACCGCCAGCGTCGTCTTCGATGGTCAGCATCGTGCCTTCCTGCCCAAGCTGGAACCGGCTCGTCAGATCAACGGATCGCCCACCAATATCAACGGTACCTGCGGCATCAAGGCTTGCAAGACCGGAGGTGAAACGGAGCTGCTTGAGGGCGTAGAGGTCAGCGTTATCCTGCTCAAGTGCGAGGGTGAGATTGCTATCGCCTGCCACCAACGGAACGACGCTTGTCGGCAGGAAAGGGGCCAGCTTGCCATTGAGCGAGGCTTCAACCCGGCGCACCTGCTGGCTTGACCGAATGATCATCTCGCCCGTCACCGTCGGCGTGCCGTCAAGTGAGACTTCAAGGTCGGAGCGCCAGTCATCTGCGGACCCGTCGCCAGCAAGGGTGAGGCGCAGGGCGGGCAGGTTGTCCATATCGAGAAGGCGCGCAATGAGACCACCACGCGGCTCGGCAACATCGAGATCGATCTGCCGCCGGTTCTGGCTAGGGGCAATATCCCAGTTCCCCTTGATGTAGCCCTTAGAGCTGTCCTTGTGCTGGATATCGATCGCGCCCGCTAACTGAAGCGGCTGTCCTTCAATGGTGACATTGCCGTCAAGTGTGAGCGTGGCGGGTTTGCCGAGCAGCGCCGCTCCGAGCTTGATCTCGCCAACGGCCAGTCGGTCGATCTTGGCGCGCAGATAGGCCAGAGGATCAGCTCCAGAGCTTGAGGTCTCGTCTGTCGTCGCAGTTGAAGCAACGGGAGGGCGCACGACTTCAAGGCTGCCAAGGGTGATGTGATCCGCATCGAGGCGCATGGCCAGAAGAGACGCAAGGGAATAGTCCGCCGAGAAGTCTTTTGCTTCCAACCAGATGCCATCGGCATCTGAAAGACGAACGGATGACAGGCGCAACGACCCGAGCGCACTGTCGAGCCCGGCGATTTCCACAGTCTGTTCGTCACTGCTGGCGAGCGAATTGACGATCTCTACCGTCAGGCCGCGCCCCGGTGAGGTGCCCAGCAGAAACAAGACCACCAGAACGCCAAAGAGGATCACGATGACAAGGGCAACAAGAGCTTGCAGCAGACGTTTGCCGAGCCTGCCGGGAAGTGATCTTTTGGGGGTGGGGCCTGGAGTCGTGGTGTTTGGTGTCTTGGTGTCGGGCATTCAGAGAAACCGGTCGAAAAGCATGGAAGTTCGGGGGCGAAATCAGAATGCCTGACCTAAGCCCAAATAAACACCATATTGTGGCTCTCCGTGGATTTTCTTGAGCGGCACGGCAACGTCGAGACGCAAGGGACCGATCGGCGTCAAATAGCGGATGCCTGCTCCGACGCCTGTGTACCAGTCGCCTTTATCGCCCGGTGTGAGCCCGTCAAAGGCCCCTCCAGTATCAACAAAGGCGGCAAGCCCGATGGAATCGGTCACCCGAACGCGTGCCTCGGCGGAGGCGATTGCGAACGACCGCCCACCTTCTGGCGCGCCCTTGCTGTTGCGCGGTCCAGCCGCTTGATAGGCATAGCCGCGTATGGAGCCGCCGCCGCCGGTAAAGAAGCGACGGTCTGCGGGGACATCCTTCTTGGAGGCCCCGAATATGGTGCCCGCCGAGACCTTTCCGGCCAGAACGAAGCGCTTGGCATCATCAAGGGCCTGATAGGCCATGGCGGTTGCGCTTGTCTTGAGGAAATAATTCGACTGTTCGAAACCGGCCGTCGGTTCGGCTTGCAAAAGGATCTGAAAGCCTTCTGTCGGATCGAGCTGATTGTCCCGCGTATCGTAGGACATCTCAAGCGGTATGGACGTAAGCAGCCGGTTGTCGGTGCCCGTATCGTCAGTCAGGCGCGAATACTCGACCTTCAGGCCAGCCCGTCCCGATAGCTGCTCGTTGAAGTCCTTGCGCAATGCCACCTCAGCGCTGACCGAGCGTTTCTCAAAGGCATCGGGATTGATGTAGTCAGCTGCGAGCTCACTCTCGAATGTTGTCGTCGGTCCAAACACGCCCGGTTTGGAAAAGAGCACAGCGCCGTGATAATCGATCTGGCTGAAATCGTCCTGACCAATGCGTGAGACCGAAGATTCGATGCGCAGTTTCTCGGCTTTGCCAAACAGATTGCGGTGTGTCCAGAAGCCCTCGAGCCCGATACCATCAAGGTTGCCCACGGTAATACCAGCGCCGATGGTGCGCGGCTTGCGCTCCTTCACTTCGATCATCATGGGCACGGTGCCGTCCGCCAGAACCTCTTTGCCCGGTTTGACGATGACGCTTTCGAAGACGCCCAGACTGCGCAGCCGCTTGGCCGCCGCTCGCGTTTCTTCGGGCGAGTAGAGTTCGCCTTGCGGGATGTTGGCCTGCTGCGCGATGAAGTCGCTGTCGACATCTTTCGCGCCGCTTACCGAAACCGAACCAAGCCGTGCCTGCTCGCCCGGGGCGACTTCCAGCAGCACGTCGAGTTTTTGGGTCCGGTGGTCCGCTTCCAGAACGCGATTGGAGATTGCCGCAAAGGGATACCCCTCGCGCTGGTAACGGTCGACAAGGGCATTCTCTGCATCCAGCACCAGATCGGATTTGGCCACGTCTCCTTCAACTAGACCGAACGTGGACACATCCAGCTGATTACCGCTTGCGTCGGTCACTTGTGGCTGGGAAAAGGTAAAGACCGGGCCGGGGGTCACATTAATGCGCACGGCCGGCTTGCCGGCCGTCGACAAATCCTCATCAAGGGCAACTTCGTCCGGTGCGCGGCCATTCACGGTCACATCGACCACTCCGCCATACCGACCCTCTTCATACAGGGAAGCGAGCAACCGTTTCCTGTCATTCCGCATGCGCAGGAGCAATCCGACGGTGCCGGAGGCGGGCTTGTCTTTTTGTTCAATCAGCAGGGAAGCGGCTTCAAGAGTTTCGCGAATATCTTCGTCTGGAACATTGAGAGTCACGTCATAAGTGACCGGATCCGGAACGCTCGCATCCGATTCGGTTTCCGAGACCTTGGAAATCCCGTCAAGGCCGATCTCGTATCCGAAAAGCTCCAAGGCCTGTGCCGGAGCGATCGCCGTGCCGAGCATCAAAAAGGCAACAAGAGAGGAGAGAACAGGCGCAAAAACGGCGGAACGGTGCTGTTTCAGGCCCAACGCGGCCCGCAGCTCAACGTGCGCCTGATTGTGCTTGGTTCCAAATGGCATACTCATAAACTTCCCGAATTTGGTCTCAGCTCTATGCGCTATAGCACAATCGCCCCTTAGTCCATAGGAATTCTAAAGCATAATCGTAACCGATTGCTTTCTTTCAATCTCTATCGTGGGAGTAGCAACAGCTGACTGCAAGCCTCTTGCGCAAGTTTTTTTGATCAAAGCCAGCGTTTTTCGACAGATGAAAAAACCGCGCCGGACCTTTGATCCGACGCGGCATGGTTTCCGCCACCTATGTGTTCAGCTGACCTATTCAGCCGGAGTAGGATCTCCGCTAACGGCGCTTGGTGGCCGCACGAACACCAGGAATGCGACAAGCGTGGCAATGGCGATTGCGACCCCTGCGATGTTGGAGATGTTCGCCGGCAGACCGAAGCCGATTTGGGCCTGCAGAATGAACGAGGCATCAACAGCCGTCATGAAGACAGCCGGCACCGTTGCAATCCAGTGGAGCTTGGAGTTGCGGACAAGCCAGATGGCCGCGGACCACAGAACCAGCATGGAGAGCATCTGGTTGGACCAACCGAAATAGCGCCATACCACTGCGAAGGGCACCTGCGAAACCAGGAAGGCAATCGCGAACAGCGGCAAGGCGATCATGAGGCGTTTTGCGGTTTTGGCCTGATCCACTTTGAAGGTTTCAGCCAGAATGAGCCGGGTCGAGCGGAAGGCAGTATCGCCAGATGTGATCGGCAGAACAATCACACCGAGAATGGCCAGGAACCCGCCAATCGGACCGAGCAGGGAGTTGCAGACCTCGTTGACGACGGCAGCAGGAGATCCGGCTGCGATCACGGCTTGCATGGCTGCGGAGTTTTCATAGAAGGAAACACCGGCAGCAACCCAGATCAGCGCGATAATGCCTTCAACGATCATGGCGCCGTAGAAGATCGGACGACCGTTTTTCTCGTTGCGCATGCAGCGTGCCATCAGAGGCGACTGTGTGGAATGGAAGCCGGAAATGGCACCACAAGACAGCGTGATGAACAACAGGGGCCAGATCGGCATGTCGTTTGGATGCACGTTGGTGGTGAAGTCAAGGTTCGGCATCAGCTCATAGCCGTTGAAGATCAGGCCACCCAGAACACCGAAGGTCATGAAGAGCAACAGAATGCCGAAGATCGGATAGAGACCACCAATGATCTTGTCGATCGGCAGGATCGTCGCGATGAAATAGTAGGCGAAGATGCAGGCGATCAGGAGCGAGACATTCAAGCCGGTCATGTTGGAGAGCAGTTTGGCTGGGCCAAGGATGAACACCACGCCAACGAGCAGCAACAGAATAACCGAGAAGACGCGCATCACCTGACGTGCGGTCATGCCCATTTCATCGCCGACCACTTCCGGGATCGACTTGCCGCCAGAACGGACGGACAGCATGCCTGAGAAATAGTCGTGAACGCCACCGGCAAAGATCGAGCCGAAAACGACCCAGAGCATGGCCTGCGGGCCGTAAAGGGCGCCAAGGATCGGGCCAAAGATGGGGCCAAGGCCAGCGATGTCGAGCAACTGAATGAAAAAGACCTTCCAGGTGGGCATGTTGACATAGTCAACGCCGTCTTCCTTGGTCCAGCAGGGAGTCTGTCTTTCAGGCTGCGTTCCGAAGATTTTTTCGACAAAGATGCCATAGGTATAATAGCCGAGTATCAGCACCCCGACACATGCAAAGAAAAAGAGCATCCCGTTTCCTCCTTGAGATGTGTGTTCTCCCAAAGAACACTTTGTCCAGAGCCATCATCGCGTTTTGGAAAAACGGGAGAAATACTCTGGTTTCGATGGGTATCAAGGTAGTTTGGCTATTTAATTTGAGCAATGAAATGGTAGCGACATGTCATTTTGCAGCTTTGAAATGCATCTACGTGAGCCGGAATGCACTGGCTTGGGGACAAGGTTAGCAAACCCCTAAGGTTGATTCTCGAAGGCCCCGGAAACAACGCTCCCAGGGCCTTCGAGACAAAGGTTTCAGGCTCTGATTTATGAGGCTTTTGCGAGCAGCTGTTCCTGCACCGGGATGGTGAAGGTGATCGTCGTTCCCCCGTCCGGGATGCTGCTGATCTGCATGCCATATTCCGGGCCATAGATCTGTTCGAGCCGTCTGTTGGAGTTGCGCAAACCCACGCCCTCGAACTGGGATTCAATTTTGTGATGGGCCTTGAAGCCGGCCAGAATCTGTTGCGGCATACCCGCCCCGTCATCATAGACCGTGATGCCCAGCTCATTGCCAATGTGCCGGATGATCAGGCCCACCGTGCCGCCTTCCGGTTTGGTCCGGATGCCGTGTTTGACGGCGTTTTCGATCAGGGGCTGAATGATCAGGGATGGAATGGGCCAGTCCTCGCACCCCGCCTCGACGTCGAGCTTGACCCGGATCTGTTCGCCAAAGCGTGCCTTCTCGATGGCGAGATAGGAGTTGATCTGTTCGAGCTCGTCCGCCAGTCGGATGAACCCGCGGCTTGAATCGAGATTCTTGCGCATATAGAGCGACAGATCGAGGATCAACTCCCGCGCCCGATCCGGCGCCGTCCGGCAGAAGGAGGCGATGGTGTTGAGCGAGTTGAAAAGGAAGTGCGGGTTGATCTGGGCCTGTAAATGCCGGATTTCGGCATGGGCAAGCAGGCGATCCTTGATCTGGATGTCCTCCAGCTCGAGCTGGATCGAGAACAGGTCTGTCAATCCCTTGGCAATCTCGAACAGCACTGCATTGAGCTCATGGGCGCTCGTGCCATAGAATTTCAGAGTGCCGGCGACAACGCCGTTTTTCTTCAAAGGCACGATGATCGCCGCCGTGAAGGGGCAATGAGGGTTGCTGCATCCGATCGGCTCCCGATCCCTCAGAAAGATCGGCTCGCCTGTCTCCAGAACCCTTTGTGTTGCGGTTGTGCCGAGCGGATGGCCGGGCGTGTGGTGGTCACTGCCTTCCCCGACGTGTGCGAGCACCTGCTTGGTATCGGTCACCGAGACAGCCGCCACCGGCAGGCGGTCATGGATGATGCTGGCCATGGCTTGGGCGCTGTCCTCATGCAATCCCGCTCGCAGATAGGCAACGGTCTTGTTGGTGATATCGAAAATGCGCTGCGCATAGTCCGAGAGCTTGCGTTCACGGAAGGCTTGCACCCAGTTGATGACATGAACGAAAAGAACCGCCCCAAGGCTGTTGCCGATCAGCATTGGCACCATGATGACATTGACCAGATCCACCGCATCCTCAAAGGGACGCGAAAGCAACAACACGATGCCCATGTGCATGGTTTCGCCAACCAACGCCAGCAACAGGGCGATCGGCCAGGTCATGCTGCGTTCCTTGAGGCGGGTGCGCACCAGTCCTGCACCAAGCCCTTCAAGACAGGTTGCCAGAGCACAGGCAAGGGCAGAAAATCCCCACGGATCGATCAGAAACCTGTGGCCACCCGCGATCAGTCCAGCACCGAGGCCGACGAGTGGTCCGCCGAACAGACCCGCCGGAATGACCGCCATCGCCCTGAGGTTGGCGATTGAATCAAAAATCGCATTGCCGCTGTAAGTGCCCAGAATACCGAGCGCTCCGAAGAACACCATGGCAAAGAACAGGCTCTTCATTCCTCTCCGGCGGAAGCTCAACTCTTGAACCGGCGCGATGGTCAAAAGCACGAAAGCCCCGGCGATGAGCACACCCACGTGTTTGAGCAGAACGGTGACAAGGGCGAGAATGGACATGGGGATCAAGCTCCCGAAAAGTGGCCGACAAGAGAAATGACTGGCAACGACAAGATCGCGCAACCGGGTGGTCTGGCAAGAGGCCTTGCGACCAACCTCAAGAGGCGGGTCAAAGACCGAGCCTGTGTTTGAAATCCTTCACCCGCGTGCGCGAGACCGTCAGTTCGCTGCGCATCTGATCCGCCATGATCAGGCTGTATTTGCCGTTGAACCAGGGACTGAACTCACGGATGGCATCGAGATTGACCAATGTCGCCCGGTGGGCACGGAAAAAGGAGGCCCCATCCAGATGGTCCTCCATCCTGTCCATGCTCGCGATACCGTAGATCGGCACCACTTCGTCATAGGTGTGGGCAACGATCTTTTGGTCCTCATAACTGCAGTAGATGATATCTGCCGGATCAAGAAGGCGAATGCGGCCATTCTTTTCAACGGACACCTTGGTGTGTTTCTGTGCGCTCGTTGGGCGGGTGACCTGCGAGAGCAGGGTTTCGATCTGTTCGCGCAACGGAGCTCCCTTGTCCGCCAGAAGCCTTGAGGCGCGCTCAAGGGTCGTTGCAAGGCGCTTTTCCTCGACCGGCTTGAGGATATAGTCAACAGCACTCTCCTCGAAAGCCTTGACCGCATAGCTGTCGTAGGCGGTGACGAAAACGAACAAAGGTGTGGCGTCAAGCTGTGGCGTCACGGCCCGGATGACTTCAAAGCCGTCCTCGCCGGGCAGTTGAATATCGAGAAAAACCAGATCCGGCTCACAGTCCAGACAGAGTTGGATCGCTTGTGCGGCCGTGGCGGCTTCGCCAACGATTTCGATCCTGTCGTGACTGCCGAGCAGATAGCGCAGTTCATCTCGCGCAGGCGCTTCATCATCAACGATGACACATCTGATGGTCATTGGAGTTCTGGCCAAAGGTTCGTGACGGTTGCATGGAACTATGTCTTTGGGGAAAACCCGTAGCAGAGTTTGGATGACCCGGCTTTAATCTAGATCACAAAAGGCGAGGCTTGTCGGGCATTGCACGTTGAGGTCGACGGTGCACCACAACAAGACACCCCGATAAAGGGCGCTTTGTTTCCGAACGAGCATCCAGTGGCGGCCAAATGCGATGAGGATCTCGACCGGACATCAGAAATCGATGGCGATTGGAAAAGTATTATTTGTTTTATTACAATCGCTTGAGGGCAAGAGAGTTGGCGTGAAGACACGCGACGAAAAGCTTCTGTTGCGATCAGTTCTCAACAGCGATATAGCTGAGTTTCATTTTCAACTTTACAAATATGAATTATTTAGTCAGGTTTTAACGCGTGGCTTGGCTCAGCCACCATCGGGCCTTTTGTCCCGGTGCGACAGAATTTATCGATCCTACCGCCATGCGGCAAGAAGAACCACGCCGGCATGGTATGAAAACGATCAAAGAGGGGAAGCGCGACGTGATGAACGGACGCTATATTGCTGCATTTTCATTGACAATGCTACTCGGTGGCACTGGTCTGGCTGAAGCCGAGACCAGCAAGGCCGCTGTTCTGGATACTTACGCGAATATTGCCGAAGCAAAATACGAAGACAGCCTGACAAGCGCAAAGACGCTGCAAGACAGCATCAATGCGCTCATCGAGACGCCGTCGGCTCAGGCGCTGCAGGCAGCCAAGGAAGCGTGGCTCATGTCGCGGGTTCCCTACCAGCAGACCGAGGTCTATCGCTTTGGCAACGCCATCGTCGACGACTGGGAAGGCAAGGTCAACGCATGGCCGCTTGATGAAGGCCTGATCGATTATGTCGATACCGGCTATGGTGGTCCGACCGACGAGAACGAATATGCCGCGCTCAACGTGATTGCGACGCCGAAATTCACCCTTTCGGGCACCGAAATCGACGCGACCGAAATCACGCCAACCTTGCTTGCAGAAACCCTGCACGAGGCCGATGGCATCGAGGCAAACGTCGCCACCGGCTATCACGCTATCGAATTTCTGCTCTGGGGTCAGGATCTTCATGGTCATGATCATGGTGCCGGCGAGCGTCCCTGGACGGACTATGCCAAGGGTGATGCCTGCACCGGCGGCAATTGCGATCGCCGCGCCGCCTATCTCAAGGCCGCGACCGAACTTCTTGTATCCGATCTTGAATGGATGGCTGCCCAGTGGGGCGAGGAAGGCGACGCGCGCAAGACCCTTATGGACAATGAACCGGCAGGCATCATCGCCATTGTCACCGGCATGGGCTCTCTGTCCTATGGCGAGCAGGCCGGTGAGCGCATGCGCCTTGGCCTGATGCTCAATGATCCAGAAGAAGAGCATGATTGCTTCTCTGATAACACCCACAACAGCCATTACTATGATGGTCTGGGCATCCAGAGCGCCTATCTTGGCGACTATGTGCGCATCGATGGTTCGGTCGTTTCCGGCCCGTCCCTGTCCGATCTCGTTGCAGCGTCGGACAGCGACCTTGATGCCGAAATGAAACAGAAGCTCTCCACCACCATGATGAAGCTTGGCCGCATCAAGAGTTCCGCAGAAGCGGGCTTCAGCTACGACCAGATGCTCGAGCGTGGTAACGAGGGCGGTGAAGCGCTGATCATGGGCGGTGTCAACGCTCTGATCGATCAGACCAAGAGCATCGAACGGGTTGCCGCAGCCCTTCAACTCGACACCATCAAGTTCGAAGGCTCCGACAGCCTCGACAATCCGAACGCAGTGTTCGAATAAACCACTTCAGGGCACGGCAATCACTGCCGTGCCCTTTCTTCTTCATCGGTCTTCCTGATCGCCCGATCACGAAGGCTTTCGTGCGTTTAAAGGTGTTGTGCATTCCCAGCGGACTTACCAATCCGCGCCGGAAGAGCACACCATGTGAGCTGACCATTCTCATGACCCGTCTTGTTTCCCTGCCCTTTTTCTTCCTGCTTGTGTCCAGCGCTCTGGCGGACCCGCAGATCGGCGATCTTCATCTCGATGATGTCCATCTTGACATTGTCCCCAGAACCGAGGAGGAGGCTGCACGCATCAAGCGGGTAACCGAACTGCCGACCGAGTTCGACAAGCCGCAGAAATTCGAGGCCAAGTCCGCAGGCGCTGCAACCGTGCGCGCCCGTCGCAACAAGGATGCCTTTTCGCAATCCTCCGCCAACATCGGCTATGACGGCGAATTGCGCTTCAAGGTCGGCAACGGATTGTTCAAGAAACTCTGGGTCAGTTCTCCATCCTCCACCAAGGCGTCCGACGGCCTCGGGCCGATCTACAACGCGCGGTCATGTCAGCGCTGCCACATCAAGGACGGGCGCGGCCACCCACCGGAAAGCGCCGAGGACAGCGCAGTTTCCATGTTCCTGCGTATCTCGATCCCGGGCGAGCACCACCCGCTTCAAGACGAGATACCGGGCTATCACGCGACATTCCCCGATCCCACCTACGGCACCCAGATGCAAGATTTCGGCATTCCGGGCCATCCGGCAGAATATCGCCTGAAGATCGATTATGAGGAGATCAAGGTTGCGTTGAATGGAGGCGAAACAGCCTCCTTGCGCAAGCCCACCTACACCGCCGCCGATCTTGGCTATGGCCCGCTTCACTCAGGCGCCATGCTCAGCCCGCGGGTTGCCCCCCAGATGATCGGCCTTGGCCTCATCGAAGCGATTCCGGCCAAGGACATTCTGGCGGGTGCAGATCCGGACGATGCTGACGGGGACGGTATTTCTGGACGTCCCAACATCGTCTGGTCAACCGAATTCGACCAGCCCATGCTGGGCCGGTTCGGACTGAAGGCAGGCGCTCCCACAGTCAAGCACCAGTCCGCAGGCGCCTTTGCTGGCGACATAGGCATCTCCAACTCCCTCAACCCCTTCCCTTGGGGCGAATGCACCGAGGCGCAAACTGACTGCCGTCTGGCACCCCACGGCGACGGGGATGAACGGGAATTCGAGATCGATGACACGGGTCTTGACCTCGTCGCCTTCTACAGCCGCAACCTTGCCGTCCCGGCCCGGCGCGATGTCGGCGACCCTGAGGTGCTCAAGGGCAAGGAACTATTCTACGATATTGGCTGCGTTGCCTGTCACAAACCAAATTATGTAACCCACCGTCTCAAGGACCAGCCCGCCCAGAGTTTTCAGCTGATCTGGCCCTATTCGGACCTTCTGTTGCATGATATGGGGGAGGGATTGGCCGACAATCGACCCGAAGCCCGGGCGAGCGGCACCGAGTGGCGCACGGCACCTCTCTGGGGCGTCGGGATGACGAAGCAGGTTTCCGGTCACACCTATTTCCTGCATGACGGGCGGGCCCGGTCTTTGCTCGAAGCTGTGTTGTGGCATGGCGGCGAGGCCGAGACGCACAAGCAGTCCGTCGTCGCGCTCGATCCCGAGGACCGCGCCGCCCTCATCCGCTTTCTGGAGAGTCTTTAAGGCATGAAACACCGGCTATTTGCTTTTGTCCTCCTTATCGCAGCTCCCCTTGGCTCGCAGAGCCTCGTTGCGCAGGAGTTGAAACCCGATCTCAAAAAGATCGTCGAAGCTCACATCCTGCCCGGCTATCAACGTCTGGCTGATCGCTCCGAGACACTCCAAAAGGTCGCCAGCCGAACCTGTGGTTCGGACATGAAGGCCCTGAAGGCGGCCTACAATGAGGCCTTCGATGCATGGATTTCGGTCAGCCACTTGCGGTTCGGTCCAGCAGAGCAGGATGATCGCGCCTATGCTCTGGCCTTCTGGCCTGACAGCAAGGGCTTTACCCCCAAGACACTGTCGAGCCTTCTGAGCGGTGATGATCCGGTGATCCATGATCTGGAGAAATTCCAAACCGTATCGATTGCGGGCAGAGGCTTCTATGCGCTGGAATTCCTGCTGTATGACAAACGGTTTACTGAGGACCCGGGTGCGCATTATTGCGACCTCGTCACTGTCATCACCGAGGATATCGCTGCCAATACACAAGCGATCCTTGCAGACTGGAAAGGCGGCTATGCCGACACGATGGTCTTGGCTGACAACGAGACCTACCGAAGCAAGACCGAGGCCGCTCGCCAGCTTTACACCGCGCTGACAAGTGGGCTTGAATTCACGACCCGGTCGCGTCTTGGCAGGCCCATGGGGACGTTTGACCGTCCCCGCCCCAGACGCGCCGAAGCCAGACGCTCTGGCCGGTCACTGCATCATGTCGTCCTGTCCCTTGAAGCCAATCGGGAGCTTGCTGCGCTGTTGTCCCATGGCAATACCGCCATTGATCATCGCTTCGAGCGCGCCATCAAACTGGCCCGCGACCTTGACGATCCGGCATTTGAGGGTGTCAGCACCGTGCAGGGACGCATTCGCGTCGAGGCGCTTCAGACGGCCATCGGCCAGATCAGCCTTCAGCTCGCCGAGGATCTCGCGCCGAGGCTTGGTATCACGGCGGGCTTCAATTCAGCGGACGGAGACTGACATGACGGATCGGCGTTCTTTTCTCGCGGGCATGTTTGCCTTTGGCCTCTGTCCGAGCGTGACATGGGCCGATGCTGGCAGTCCCGCCTTTCTGGCTGCTGCGCGCAAGCCCGACGGCTCCTATGCCCTGTCGGGATTGGCCGGTAACGGTCAGGTGCGCTTCGATATCCCATTGCCCGGTAGGGGCCATGCCGCCGCGGCCCACCCTGAGCGCCCCCAAGCGGTTGCCTTTGCCCGCCGGCCGGGCAATTTCGCCCTTGTGATTGATTGTGCCGCTGGCAAGACACGGCAGATTCTCGAAGCGCCCAAAGGCCGACATTTCTATGGCCATGGCGCCTTTTCCGCTGATGGCCGCCATCTTTTCACATCGGAAAACGACTTTGAGTCTATCAAGGGTGTCATCGGCATCTGGAAGGTCGGGGACACTTATGAGCGCATTGGCGAATTTTCCTCCGGTGGCCTTGGTCCGCATGACATCAAACTGATGCCGGATCGCACCCATCTGGTGATCGCCAACGGCGGCATAGAGACCCACCCTGACAGCGACCGGGCCAAGCTCAACATCTCCACCATGGAACCGAACCTCAGTTATGTCAGTCTGGACGGCGAGATCGTTGACCAGATGTCCCTGCCGCATGACATGCACAAGAACTCGATCCGGCACCTCAGCGTCGGCGAGGACGGCGTTGTCGCCTTTGCCATGCAGTGGCAGGGGGATATCCATGAGAGCCCCGAGCTATTGGGGTTGCACAGCATCGGCGGCAAGCCCCGCCTCATGGAAACCGGGCTTGCTGCGCACGGCCGACTTCAGGGATATCTGGGGAGTGTCGCCTATTCGGCAAAGAAACAGCTCGTCGCGGTGACCTCTCCGCGTGGCAGCGTCCTGTATATTTATGACGCCAGCACCGGCAAGCATGTCAGCACCATCAAGGAAGCCGACGTTTGCGGCGTCGCGATGTATCACGACGAGATCTACCTGACCAGCGGCACGGGCATTGTCAGCAAGTCCGATGTCAAACGCGAAGCATGGCGGCAGTCCCACCCCTGCAACTGGGACAACCATCTGGTCACGATCTGATCAAAATTGCAAAACTGCAAACAAAAAGCCGGGGCAATGCTTCGGCTTTTGACATCGATACTCTTTGGCCATATTAGCGCTTATGCCGTCTCAAGCGACGGGACCGGAATGCAGGCTTCGCGTTTGCAGACATTCACCTCGACAGTGACATGCGCGCGAGGAAACGCACATGAAATCATACCGGTGCGATTGCTGAGCGCAGCGAAATATCCTAACACATCAGTATGTCAGCGTGTCCTTGTCGGGACGCGGCAAAAAACGAAAGAAAGTGCGGATATGCGCAAGCTGATTATATTCGATTGCGACGGCGTCGTGATCGATAGCGAGATCATTTCGGCCAGAATGCTCATCGAAGAGCTGCATCTGCATGATGTTGAGCTCAATCTGGATTATGTCGCCAGGCATTTTTTGGGGCGCAGCTATCCCATTGTTCTCAAACAGATTCGCAAGGATTTCGGCATAACCCTGCCCGATAATTTCGAGGCCGACTATCGCAGGCGTCTGCTTTCAGCCTTTGAGCGTGATCTCAAGGTTATGCCCGGCATCAAGGAAGTGGTCGATCGCCTTGCCGTCCCCTATTGTCTTGCGACAAGTTCAAGCCCGGAGCGGGTGCGCAAATCGCTCTACCTGACGGGCATGACAGACTCTTTTGCGGGACGAATTTCCACAGCCTCGGAAGTCAGCCGCGGCAAGCCGGCGCCGGACCTGTTTTTGCATGCAGCCAAAAAGTACGATGCTGAACCGGCCGAATGTCTGGTGATCGAGGATTCCCGTGCCGGGATCGAGGCGGGGCTTGCAGCCGGGATGGAGGTGTGGCACTTCACCGGAGGCAGCCATCTCAAGGGACGGGAAAGCAACGCGGGATCCAGAGGGCATGCGCATCGACGTCTTGCGGGATTTCGCGAATTCTTTCAAATGGCTCCGGAGCTTTTCCGGGAAACCGCGCCCCATCTTGCCAAGGGTTGAATGGGCGCCAAAAAAGAAACATGATGGCTCAGTGGAGCAGGACGGCTGCGCAGCCGGTTGACATTGTCTCGCGCGTGGCCAAGCTGCCGCACATGCTAGGAAAAGGACCTTTCTCATGGTCGGACGCGCCGAACAGGATGGTGAACAATCCTCTCTAGACCTTGCAGCACGGGCAGCGTGGCTGTCGTTTGTTGGTGGCCTGACGCAGGATCAGATCGCCCGAGAGTTGGGCATCTCCCGACAGCGCGCCCAGCGATTGGTGGCGCGAGCCACATCCGAGGGGCTCATCCATGTCCGGATCGATCACAAGATTGCCGATTGCCTTGAACTCGAGCGTGCACTGAAACAGAAATTCGGCCTTGATCATACCTGGGTGTCGCCAAGCGTTGGGCGTGCGTCGGATGCGGTCAACGGGCTGACCCGCTATGCAGCTCCGGTTGTTGAGGCTCTGTTCGAGACGGAACAGGCGCGCTGTTTTGCCATCGGCACGGGACGAACCCTGCGCACCACGGTCCAACACATGCAGCAGATCGACGGCTCCCGCCACAAGCTTGTATCGCTGATCGGCAATGTGGCACCGGACGCCTCTGCGACGCTCTATGAAGCCATTTTCAGTCTGGCGGAAAAGACGGCCTCCAAATTCTATCCCATGGCCGCACCGATGATAGCCAAGACGACCGAAGAACGGGAAATCTATCATTCGCTGCCCTATGTGAAGCTGACGCGAAACATTGCCGAAAGCGCCGATATGGCAATCGTGGGAATGGGTCAGATGTCCGAAACCGCCCCCCTCTATCTCGACGGTTTTGTCACCCATGAGGAACTGACGGATCTGCGCCGATCAGGGGCCGCGGGGGAAATCTGCGGACGGGTTTTCGACCAGAACGGGAAATTTCTCGACCACGAATATAACGAGCGAATTGTCGGCACCAAGCTGCCGATCAACGGCACACCGGTGCTGTGCATCGCAGGGGGTGACAACAAGTTGGACGCCCTCACAGGCGCACTATCAGGGCAATTGCTTAGCAGTTTGGTCACAGATGAACACACGGCACGTCATCTTCTAACTATCAGATAAAAATACGATAATCTGAGTTTAGCACCACTTTTGCGTGTTGTCGCAAAATGTTGTCTTGACAGTAACCATGCTTCAGTGTGATTATTTGCCCATTGGTTGAGCAAATGCTCAATTCTTGGGAGGAAATTATGAAACATACTGTCAGCGCTCTTTTGAGCGCCTGCGCTATCTCTGTGCTTGCAACTTCAGCGTTTGCTGAAGAAACCATCACCATCGCTACCGTGAACAACGGCGACATGATCCGCATGCAGGGTCTGATGGATGACTTCTACGCCAAACATCCCGACATCAAGGTCGAGTGGGTTACACTCGAAGAGAACGTTCTTCGCCAGCGTGTCACGCAGGACATTGCCACCAAGGGTGGACAGTTCGACGTGATGACCATCGGTACCTATGAGGTTCCGATCTGGGGTGACCGCGATTGGCTTGTCAGCCTCAATGACCTGCCTGAAAGCTATGATGTCGACGATCTTCTGCCCGCCATTCGCGAAGGCCTGACCATCGACGGCGAGCTTTACGCTGCCCCGTTCTATGGCGAAAGCTCCATGGTTATGTACCGCACCGACCTGATGGAAAAGGCAGGCATGGAAATGCCAAAAGCCCCGACTTGGGACTTCATCAAGAAAGCCGCCGAAGCCATGACCGACAAGGATGCCGGTGTGTTCGGTGTCTGCCTGCGTGGCAAAGCCGGCTGGGGCGAGAACATGGCCTTCCTGACCGCCATGTCCAACTCGTTCGGCGCGCGTTGGTTTGATATGGACTGGAATCCTCAGTTCGACACCAAAGAGTGGAAGACGACGCTTAACTTCTATCTCGACCTGATGAACAACTTTGGCCCTCCGGGCGCATCGGGCAACGGCTTCAACGAAAACCTTGCACTGTTCCAGCAGGGCAAATGCGGCATGTGGATCGACGCAACCGTGGCTGCATCCTTCGTGACCAACCCCGATGATTCCACCGTTGCCGACAAGGTCGGTTTTGCGCTGGCACCGGACAATGGTCTTGGTAAGCGTGGCAACTGGCTGTGGGCATGGAACCTTGGTATCCCGGCCGGCACTCAGAAGGAAGAAGCCGCCAAAGCGTTCGTCGAATGGGCAACGTCGAAGGAATATCTCGAGTTGGTCGCTTCCAAGGAAGGTTGGGCCAACGTGCCTCCTGGAACCCGGACGTCTCTTTATGAGAACCCGGAATATCAGAAGGTTCCGTTTGCGCAAATGACGCTGGACAGCATCAACAGCGCCAACCCGAAAGAACCAACCATCGATCCGGTTCCTTATGTCGGCGTGCAGTTCGTGGCCATTCCTGAATTCCAGGGTCTTGGCACGGCTGTCGGACAGCAGCTCGCCGCAGCGCTTGCCGGTCAAATCAGCGCTGATCAGGCCCTTGAAGCTGCACAAAACCTGACCGAGCGTGAAATGATGAAAGCCGGTTACATCAAGTAATCCTGCGCCCTCCCGGGGTGGGCCGGTCTCATTAGGCGTGACTGGCCCGCTTTCCGGATTTTCACGAACGCACCCCAAACCTGTCAGGACAAAGCGATGGCCACGAAGCATTCGAAAGTGGCGGCGAGGCTTATGATTTCCCCCGCGGTATTGTTGCTGCTCGGCTGGATGATCGTACCCTTGTCGATGACGCTCTATTTTTCCTTTTTGCGCTACAATCTCTTGATGCCGGGAATGGAAGAATGGGCGGGCTTCACAAACTATAAATTCTTTCTCACCGATCCCGCCTTCTTTGCGGCTCTCTGGAACACCTTGGCCTTGGTGCTGGGCGTTTTGATTGTCACCGTCGTGGGCGGAGTAGGGCTTGCGCTGCTGCTCGATCAGCCCCTCTTCGGTCAGGGCATTGTTCGCATTCTGGTCATTGCTCCGTTCTTCGTCATGCCGACGGTCAACGCGCTTGTCTGGAAGAACATGTTCATGAACCCGGTGAATGGGCTGTTTGCCTATCTCGCCACCTATCTGGGCTTCGAGCCGTTCGACTTTCTCTCGCAAGCGCCGCTTGCCTCGATCATTGGCATTGTCAGTTGGCAATGGCTGCCTTTTGCGACGCTGATCCTTCTGACCGCCATGCAGTCGCTTGATCAGGAACAGCTCGAAGCCGCCGAAATGGATGGGGCCAGCTGGGGCTCCCGCTTCTGGCACATCATGCTGCCCCATCTGTCGCGTGCCATCACGGTGGTCATTCTCATTCAGACAATCTTCCTTCTGTCGGTCTTTGCCGAGATCCTCGTGACCACCAATGGTGGACCGGGCAACGCTTCGACCAACCTGACCTATCTCATTTACGTCCAGTCACTGCTTCAGTTTGACGTTGGTGGCGGGTCTGCCGGGGGTGTGGTTGCCATTATCCTTGCCAACATCGTTGCGATCTTTCTGATGCGGATGATCGGCAAGAATCTGGAGACTTGATCATGTCACGCAGAGTCAACAAATCTCGCAAATATCTGGTCACTGTCGTGGCATGGCTGATCGGCATTGCAATCTTCTTTCCGATCCTCTGGACGGTGCTGACCAGCTTCAAGACAGAAGCGCAGGCCATTGCCGATCCGCCTTTGTTCCTGAACTTCGACTGGACGTTGGAGAATTACGTCACCGTTCAGGAGCGCTCGAACTACTTCAGGCACTTCATGAACTCGGTCATCCTGTCGGTTGGATCGACGTTCCTGGGACTTCTGATCGCGGTTCCCGCAGCCTGGGCCATGGCCTTCGTGCCGGGTAAGCGCACCAAGGATGTCCTGATGTGGATGCTCTCCACCAAGATGCTGCCGCCGGTTGGTGTGCTGGTCCCGATCTATCTCATCTTCCGGGATTTCGGCCTGCTCGACACCCGCATCGGTCTCGTCGTGGTGCTGATGCTGATCAACCTGCCGATCATCATCTGGATGCTTTACACCTACTTCAAGGAAATCCCTGGCGAAATCCTTGAGGCTGCCCGGATGGATGGCGCAACTTTGCGCTCGGAAATCCTCTATGTGCTGACGCCCATGGCGGTGCCCGGCATTGCATCTACGGTGTTGCTCAACATCATTCTTGCCTGGAACGAGGCATTCTGGACCCTCAACCTGACCGCCGCCAAGGCAGCGCCGCTGACGGCCTTCATTGCCAGCTATTCGTCGCCGGAAGGGTTGTTCTACGCCAAATTGAGCGCAGCAAGCACGATGGCCATCGCTCCCATTCTCATCATGGGCTGGTTCTCACAGAAACAACTTGTCCGGGGCCTGACCTTCGGCGCAGTGAAATAGGTGTATCAAATGGGACGTATTACACTCGATAAGGTGCGGAAGTCCTTCGGCGATGTTGAAGTCATTCCGCCACTGGATCTGACCATTGAAGACGGAGAGTTTGTGGTTTTCGTCGGCCCGTCCGGTTGTGGCAAATCGACCTTGCTGCGCCTCATTGCCGGTCTTGAGGATGTCTCGGGAGGAGAGATCCGCATTGACGGCACGGACGCAACCGAAGTGCCTCCGGCCAAACGTGGACTTGCGATGGTCTTTCAGTCCTATGCGCTTTATCCGCACATGTCGGTGCGCAAGAACATCGCCTTTCCGTTGCGGATGGCGGGGCTGGAAAAGAGCGAACAGGATCGGCGGGTCAATGAGGCCGCAAAGGTGCTGAACCTCACCGACTATCTTGACCGCAGACCCGGCCAGCTTTCAGGTGGGCAGCGCCAACGTGTTGCCATCGGCCGGGCGATTGTCCGCGAACCGTCCGCCTTCCTCTTCGACGAGCCTCTGTCCAACCTGGATGCGGCCTTGCGTGTCGGCATGCGGCTGGAAATCTCCGAGCTTCACAAACGTCTGGCCACCACCATGGTCTATGTGACCCACGATCAGGTCGAGGCCATGACCATGGCCGACAAAATCGTGGTTCTGCAGGCCGGTTTCATCGAACAGGTTGGCAGTCCGCTGGAACTCTATCGCACGCCGCGCAACGCCTTCGTTGCCGGCTTCATCGGCTCGCCGAAAATGAACCTGATCAGCGGCCCCGAAGCCTCGAAACACAACGCGGGTACCATCGGAATCCGGCCCGAACACATAGATATCTCAACGACGTCTGGTGATTGGGAAGGAACCGTCGGTGTCTCCGAACATCTGGGCTCGGACACCTTCTTCCACGTCAGCGTGGAAGGATTTGCCGAACCCCTGACCATCAGGGCCGGGGGCGAAGTGTCTCTGCATCATGGCGACAAGATCTATCTCTCTCCCCAGATGGCGAACCTGCACAAGTTCGATGCCAACGGAGATCGGATCGACGGATAAAGATTGATTGCGTCCGTCTCCACACTGGCGACGGGCGCAAACTGAATGCCGAACCCGGCTTTGCCTGGGTTCAAAACCTTTGACCCGATCGGGTTCTCTGATCAAAGCGATCTCTGACCCGGTCATGAAATCCTCAGGCGACAGCTGTCGCAAGAAGCAATCGGCTCGAGACATGTCTCGGACCGGGCTGGTGAAGTTGTGCCTGAAGGTCCCACATATCCTTGCCTGCTGGCAGGGCGAGCAGAACAAAAGCGAGGCCCGTCATGGGAATTCTGTTGTCGAACGCAACCTTGAACGAAGTGCCGGAAACTGTTGCAAGGCCAACCTATGACCGAACGACACTGACACCGGGGATCGTCCATATAGGGCTGGGCAATTTTCATCGCGCACACCAATCCTGGTATCTCAATCGCCTGTTCGAGCAGGGCCTTGATCACGACTGGGCAATCATCGGTGCGGGCGTTCGTCCCTATGACGAGAAAATGCGCGCAAAGATGAAAGCGCAGGATTATCTCACCACGCTGATAGAGCTCGATCCCGAAGCGCGATCCGCTGAAATCGTCGGGTCTATGATCGACTATGTCCCCATTGAGGAGGGCAACGGTCCGTTGATCGAACAGATGGCAGATCCGGCCATTCGCATCGTCGCTCTGACCGTCACCGAAGGCGGCTATTATATTGATCTCGCCACCAAGGGGTTTGATGAAAACCATCCCGATATTCGCTATGACGCGGCCAATCCGGATCGTCCGCGCACCGCCTTTGGGGCCATGGTCGCAGCCCTCAAGCTCAGACGGGATCGGGGCATTGGCGCCTTCACCTGCCAGTCCTGCGACAACCTTCAGGGCAATGGCAACATCCTGCATCAGACGCTCGTCTCTCTTGCGCGGCTCTCCGATCCGGACCTGGCGGACTGGATCGACAGCAACTGCACCTTCCCCAATTCCATGGTCGACTGCATCGTTCCGGCATCCGGTCCGCGCGAGCTGGCCTTTGCGGCTGAATTCGGCATCGAAGATCAGGTGCCGGTGACCCATGAACGCTTCCGCCAATGGGTGATCGAGGACAATTTCTGTGCCGGGCGTCCACAATGGGAAAAGGCAGGCGCGACCTTGTCCGACCGGGTGCATGATTATGAGACCATGAAGATCCGCATCTTGAATGGCGGCCATCAGGTCATTTCGGACATTGGTGAATTGCTCTGTGTCGAAACCATATCGGGCTGCATGGCGCATCCCAAGATTCATGCGTTTTTCGAGAAGGTGGAATCCGAGGAAATCGTACCCTACGTGCATGCGGTGCCCGAGTTTGACCCGGTCGACTATCAGGCGCTGATCGACCGACGCTTCTCCAACCCCGAGATTGTCGACACCACGCGCCGGGTCGCCTTTGATGGCTCATCCCGCCATTCCGGCTTCCTCTTGCCATCAATCAAGGATGCGCTTGCTACCGGTGGCTCGATAGATGGGCTGGCGCTGGCTTCCGCTTTCTGGGCGCGCTATTGCCTCGGAACGCGGTCCGACGGAAGCACGATCGCCCCCAACGATCCTCTGTGGGACGATCTTCTGCCTGTGGCTGAAAAGACCCGGACCAACCCGGCAGCATGGCTCGAGATGCGCCAGCTCTATGGCGATCTTGCCGATAATGTTCGGTTCAACAAAGCCTTTTGCAATTGGATGTCCATGATCCACGAAGACGGCATCGAGGCGGCGCTTGATGCCTATCTTGCCTGAAGAACAGGCCGGTTTCCCCGCGGCGGTTCTGGACTTTGAGCAAGACTGACAGCAGGGACGTGATCGTTAATCGGTTGCGTCCCTGTTTCGTTGGCGATGTGGATCAGATGGCAATGTCTTCGGAGTATTCCTCGGTCAGTTCATCATCGCCAAGAACAATGGTTTGCGGCGTTCGCGTCCGCATGGGAGCGATGGGAACGAAGGCCGTCTTGTCGTCTTCTTCCACCGCCGTGCGCTGTGTCATACGCCAGATCGCGAACGCAAGGATCATCACGTGCGGCACAGTGGTTGAGTAGAACAGGCCCGCAGGGCCGAACATCGACATCAGGATACCACCGGCAAAGGGCCCGAACATCGAGCCAATGCCGAACAGCAGCAGGAGCCCGCCACTGATCTGCATCCCGTCTGATCCACTGGCATGGTCGTTGGCGTGGGCCACAAGAACCGGATAGAAGGCAAAGATGGCCGACCCGAAAATGGCCGAGTGAATAACTGCGGTCATCGGTCCATCTGGCGCATCCAGGAGGAAATAGAAGTCCGCACCGATGGCGACCAGAGCAATGCCGACGACGACAAGGCGTCGGTCCATTCGGTCGGACAGATACCCCACCGGTATCTGCGCCACAGCCCCGGCCAGAATCGAGGCGCTGACAAACAGCGCCACACTGGTCAGATCCAATCCGATATCCTTGCCATAGACAGCAGCGAGCGTCCCGAAGCTGCCTTGCGATACGCCCGTCAGAATGACGGCGACAACAGCGATGGGGGAGTTTCGCCACAGGCCCTTGACGTCAAGCTTGACTTGCGCGAGGGGGGCCGGGGCCGGGGATTTGGTCAGCGCGGTGGGAAGAAGCGCAATCACATAGAAGATGGCAGCAAGGGTGAAGAGATGAAAGCTCTCTGCCGACCCGACCGCAATGACCATCTGGCCGATCGTCGAAGCGAACAGGTTGACCATTGCGTAGGAGCCAAAGATCATGCCACGGGTTTCGGTCTCGGTGCGTTCAACCAGCCAGCTCTCGACAATCATCGCAGCGCCAGCAAAGGCAAATCCGGCCATGGCCCTGAGAATGATCCAGGCTAAGGGAAAAATCGCCAGAGACGATGCCATCACCGACAGGCAGGCAATCGCGGCCATGACGCTGAAGGCGCGAATATGTCCGGTGCGCACAACGATCTTGGGAACGAACAGGCAGCCTGAAATATGACCGATGGCCCAGCCCGTTCCCAGCAGGCCGAGCGAAAAACTGGAAAAGCCTTCCATCCCCCCGCGCACTGGCAACAGGACGCCAGTCAGACCCCCGGCGAAAAACAGAAAGGCGGATCCCAAAAGCAGGGAGGCGATCGAAAGCAGACTGCGGGACATGGCAATACTTTTAAAAAATAGGTGGTTCGTAAATCTGAAAAAGCGACAGTGCCAACAAAGCGACACTGTCGCACAGAGTGATTATTGAGACAAGGTGACCGAGTTGACGAGCAAGATATCGTCTTGATCTTCGTATTCAACGGTCACGACGTCTCCTGGTTCCATATCCGGCAAATCAATTTCCTCAGGCACCAGAAACAACTTTTCTTCGTCCAGGATCAACATTGAGGATTCATAGTCGAATCCATTGTAAACACCGGTGTAACTATCGGCATACGCATGGGAAGCAAGCAGGGTCATCCCTGCCGCCAGAAGTGGCAACAAAGCCTTGCGCATTGGTTTTCTCCAAAGAAACTGAACAGGCTATCGAGGCGCCAGAATAGAGCGTGTCGATCTGTTCCGGATGAGGCCAATAAGCCGTTTGCCAGCTTGCGACAATGCCAAAAAACGCAAGGCGGAATTTTGCCTTGTATAAGTCGCAATGCCGCAGCTTTTTGCCATTCTCTGACGAAGATTTTTGTTTGCGCCAACACGGTTGAGGTGTATAGCACCAGATTGCTCGGCATCCTGCCGCAACAAGCGGATACGAGATTGGAACCCACTCTTAGCAGGCAGCCGATCATGACCGCTCAGCTTCTCCAGCCAATTCTTATTCGTACCGCTCAGGCGGATGATGTTACCCAACTTCTCGCACTTGAAGCCAAGTGTTTTCAAACCGACAGGATCAGCAGGCGCTCCTTCAAGTCGTTCATCAAAACCGACAGCTCGCGCCTTCTTGTGGCGGTTGATGACCATGACCAGCTGCTGGGTTATGCGGCGGTTCTGCTGCGTCTTGGGTCCAGCGTCGCACGCATCTATTCGCTGGCCGTCGAACCAGAGGCGCGAGGGCGGGGCATCGGAGCCCAATTGATTGGTGGGGCAGAGGCCATCGCACGGGAGAATGGCTGTTCCAGTCTGTCCCTCGAAGTGCGCAAGGACAATGAACGCGCCATCTCTCTTTATCAAAAGCATGGGTTTGAACGCGAAGCCGAGTTGGTGGCCTATTATGAGGACGGTGCGGATGGGGTGCGCCTCGTGCAGGTGCTGGACAACATGCCCAGTGGTTCGGTTCCTGCCAGCCGCACCCGTCTGCCGATCATTCTTGTCGATCGGTTATCCGATCTGGCTGCCGTGCCCGATGGCAGTCGTGTCATGACCGTACGCGATTATCTGGCGCTCGAATATGGTGTGCCGGGGCGACGTGTCATCAATCTTTCGCGCTCCTACGAGCCTTTGTCGCTTGGCTATTATTGCAGCCTGCTTGCAGATGCGCGCAAGGAGCGCTCCCTGCCCGAAGCGGATGCCCTTCTCGACATCAACTGGAAACGCATTCACAAGAACGCCCGGCTCCGCCTTCAGGATCTTCTGGCTCAGCGTCAGGGCGAAGACTGTCCAGCCTCCATCGAGATCTATTTTGGCAGAACCACGGACAAGCGGTTCCGCACAATGGCCCGCGAGGCGTTTGACCTGTTTCGATGCCCGATCCTGCGTATCAACATCCAGCAGGCCCCTGCGGTACGGGTCCGCGATATCGAGGCTGTTGCGATCCATCGTCTTGGTGAGGAGGCGATGCAGCAATTCCTCGTTGCTCTGAAAGCATTTCTCAAGGGCAGTCTGCCTAGGCCCGCCGTCCGTAAACAGCCATCCGCCCTTGTGGCCATTCTGGCAAACCCGGAGGAGGAGAGCCCCCCAAGTGACGCGAAGGCCTTGCAGAGTTTCGTCGAAGCGGCCGATCATGTTGGTGCGCGTGCCGAGGTGATTGGCGCGAGGGACTATGGCCGACTGCTTGAATTCGACGCTCTGTTCATCCGTGAGACAACGGCCCTCAACCATCATACCTACCGATTTGCCAAGCGGGCGCGCAGCGAGGGAATGCCGGTCATCGATGACCCCCATTCCATTCTATGCTGCACCAACAAGATCTACCTTGCCGAACTTTCGAAATCGAACCGCATTCTGACACCGCGCACCGTCATCTACGACAAGCCGCGCCTCAGGGAACTGGCGGAAATGCTAGAATTTCCCGGCATCGTCAAGATCCCCGATGGCTGCTTTTCGCGCGGGGTGCACAAGGTGTCCGGAGCCAAGGAATTCAAGGATCTGTCAAAGGGGCTGTTCCGTGACACGGACCTGTTGATGATCCAGGAATATTTGCCCACCGATTTTGACTGGCGGATCGGTGTGCTTGATGGCAAGCCGCTTTATGCCTGCAAATACTACATGGTGAACGGCAACTGGAAGATCTATGAATATGAACAGGATGGGTCGGTGCAGTCGGGCGACTCCGAGACCGTGCCGATCGACGCCGTGCCCGGAGCTGTGATCGATGTTGCACTCAAGGGCACGCGATTGATTGGCAACGGGTTTTATGGCGTCGATATCAAGGAGACGGCATCGGGTCCGAGCATCATCGAGATTAACGACAATCCCAGCGTGGATTACGGCATCGAGGACGCCGTGCTCGGCGCAGAGCTCTATCAAAGGCTGATGGCGGTGCTGGTTGGCCGTGTTGGCCGGATCACCGGTTGATGAGGGCCCAAGAGACTGTAGCCTAGAAACTGTGGCCTAGAATATGCCGGACTGGGCGCGTTGAATGAGTTTGGCCATCAGCTGTTCGGCTCGCAGGGCATCGCCGGTCCGAACGGCTTCGACAATCGCGCGATAGTCTTCCACCACCTCCCTGTTTTCGCTGGGCAGCAGATCCGCATCGGACTGGTCGATCCCTCTGCGATAGACAGAGAAGAGCGCCGCCTGCACCATGTCGCCAAGCGAGGAAAGAAAGCGATTGCCTGACATGTGCAGGATCGATGTGTGGAATTCGATGTTGGCGGCAGCGTAAGTCAGGGAGTCGCTGGCCGTGGCCATGAATTCGCAATGGCTGTTGAGCCTGAGATAATCGGCGTTTGATGCGCGGGCGGCGACCAATGCGGCCGCCGCAGGCTCGAGCAACAACCGGATCTCGAACAATTCTTCAAGGAAAGGACCGGGCTTGCGAAGGGCGGCATGCCAGCGCAGCACGTCTGCGTCAAACATGTTCCAGTCGGAGCTGGGGCGCACCCGCGTCCCAACCTTGGCCTTTGACTGGACAAGGCCCTTGCCCACGAGCGTTTTCTTCGCTTCTCGAACCACTGTCCGCGAGACGCCAAACATTTCTTCAAGATCGGGGTCAAGCGGAATCATCGTCCGTTCCGCATAGTCCCCCGACACGATGGCCATGCCGAGTTGCTCGACCACCTTGGATGTGTTGTTGAAGGCCTGCTGGGACAAATCTCCGGCAGTGGATAGGCTCATGATTAAGTCGCGAACTCTGTTGCCTGTCGTTTTCGTGCCGTCGTTGCCCAACCCAGACCCTTTTGCAGCATAATGAACGTGAACAGCAGGATGCCGATGACGATCTTGGTCCACCAACTCGACAATGTTCCGTCAAACACGATGTAGGTCTGTATCAGGCCCATGATCAAAATCCCGAAGAACGTGCCGGCGACAAATCCGGTTCCTCCCGACAGAAGGGTGCCCCCGATCACCACCGCAGCGATGGCGTCCAGTTCAACCCCTACCGTGGCGAGCGAATAGCCAGCAGACGTGTAAAGGGAGTATACAATTCCAGCCAGACCTGCCAAGCCACCAGAAGTGGCATAAATCAGGATTGTCGTGCGGGCAATGGGAACCCCCATCAACTGGGCCGCTTGGATGCCGCCGCCAAGGGCATAGACATTCTTGCCGAACCGTGTCCGGTGCAGAACCATCATGGCGCCGATGAAGACAAGCAGCATCAAGCCGCCAATAAACCGGAACCGACCGCCGCCCGGCGCTTTCCAGTAGATATTCTGCAGAACATCGTAGAATTCGTGGGCAACAGGCACCGAGTCCGTTGAAAGCACATAGGCCAAGCCTCGCATGAGGAACATGCCGGCCAATGTGACAATGAACGCGGGCATATCCAGATAATGCACGATGGCACCGATCGCAGCCCCGAAGGCAATGGTGATCGCCAGCACCAGCGCGAATGCAGCGAGGGGATGTATGGAGGTATCACGGAGGATCACCGCAAGGAACACTCCAGTGAAAGCGATCACCGATCCTACGGACAGGTCGATCCCGCCCGAGAGGATGACAAAGGTCATTCCAACCGCTGTGATGCCAAGAAAGGCGTTGTCAGTCAGTAGGTTGGCGATAACACGCGTCGACAGCATGTTGGGATATTGCGAGATGCAAAGAAGAAACGCGATGAAGAATGTCGCAATCGTCATGTAGAGCGGGAAACGGGGAGAGTGGATCATGACAGATTTTCCTTTGCGACGCGCTTGTCACCAACGACCGCGTCGTCGTTCTGCGGTCCAGAGCTCGCCCGGAACAGATAGATTGCATGACGAACGGACGGAGACTGGATGAAGAGAATGCAAATGATAAGCAGGGCCTTGATGACCAGGTTGAATTCGGGCGGCATGCCGGACAGCAGGATGACCGAATTGACAGACTGGATGATCAGGGCGCCCAGCAGCGAAGCGATGATCGAGAAGCGACCGCCAAGCAAAGAGGTGCCCCCGACAACCACGGCAAGGATGGCATCAAGCTCCATCCATAGCCCGGCGTTGTTGGCATCAGCCCCCTTGATGTCGGCGGCAACCACGACCCCGGCCAGCGCGGCGCAAATCCCGGACACCAGATAAACCGAGATAAGCAGCACATGGCTGTTGATACCGGCAAGGCGTGAGGATTTCTCGTTGATACCGATGGATTCAATCAGCATGCCAAGGGCCGTGCGCCGAACCACCAGAGTGACGAGTGCGCCAATGCAGATCCAGATGACAATCGGCGTTGCAAGGCCAAAAATCGTGCCCGCGCCGAGAAAAATCAGGCCGGGATCCAAAAAGGTAAGGATCCGCCCCTCCGTGATGAGCTGGGCAACCCCGCGTCCGGCGACCATCAGAACAAGGGTCGCAACGATTGGCTGAATGCGAAAAATCGAAACCAGCACCCCGTTCCAGAGGCCGCAGGCAAGGCCTGCCGCCAGTGCGGCCATCAGGGCGACAATCCAATGGTTGCCATCGGAGACCACGCTTGCCGCAACCGCGCCGGCAATGGCCATCACGGCACCAACCGACAGGTCAATGCCTTTTGTTGCGATAATCAGCGTCATGCCGATGGCCAGAAGAGCGGTTGGAGCGCCGCGGTTCAGCACATCGATGAGGTTGCCGAACAGACGGCCATTCTGGAATTCGATGGAGAAGAAGCCGGGAAAGACAATAAAGTTGAGCAGCAGGACAGTTGCCAGAATGACAAGCTGAGGTGCGATACGGCGGAAGGTGTCAGAAATCATTGCCTGGCCTCCTCATCTGCAATGGATTTAACGATGGAATCGACGGAAATCTCATCGCCCTTGAGTTCTCTGACCTGACGCCTGTCGCGCAGGACGACAATCCGGCTCGAGTAAGCCATCAATTCTTCCAGCTCGGAGGAGGCAACAATCAATGCCATGCCGTGGGCCTGCAATGACTGGATCAGTTCGATGATTTCGGCATGGGCCCCGACGTCGATGCCGCGGGTCGGCTCGTCGAGGATCAGAATGTCAGGCTCGGTTGCCAGCCACCGCGCAAGCAGGGCCTTTTGCTGATTGCCGCCGGACAGAAGCCGGATCGGCATATCAAGGCTTGCGAGACGGATGTCGAGGCGTTTGACATAGTCTTCCGCGATTTGTTCAGCCTTGGCACGCGGGATCGGTCTGCTCCAGCCGCGTCGGGCTTGTAGCGACAGGATGATATTCTCGCGCACCGAAAGGTCGCCAACGATCCCGTCTGTCTTCCTGTCCTCCGGACAAAGTCCGATGCCATGACGAATGGCCGAACGTGGGTTATCAAGTTTGATAGACTTACCGCGCAAGCTCGCCTTGCCGCGATCGGCGACAATGTCGCCGAAAATCACATGGGCGGTTTCGCTGCGTCCCGAGCCCAGAAGCCCCGCAAGGCCGATAACCTCACCCTCGTGAAGATCCAGATCGAACGGTTCGATGGTGCCGCGACGACCATAATTTTCGAGCTTGAGAAGGGAAGGGCCATGTTCAGCCTTGGCGCGCTCCTGTTTGGCGGCCGCGAGCTGACGGCCTAGCATCATGGTGATGATTTCGGTCTGGGATACTTCGCTTAGCAGACGCGTGCCGACCATGCGGCCGTTACGCAACACCGTGGCGCGATCCGAGATTTCGAAAACCTGATCCAGAAAATGGGTGATGAAGACAACCGCCAGACCACGATCGGTCAATTTGCGGATCACCGAGAAAAGAAGCTCGATCTCTTCGCGGTCGAGGCTGGCCGTTGGTTCATCAAGGATGAGAACCTTGCCTGCCAATTCCACGGCGCGCGCGATCGCGACCACTTGCTGAATTGCAATGGAGTAGCTCGACAGAAGCAGGGATGGATCAATGTCGAGGCCGAATTCATGAAGCACTTCACGGCTGCGTCTTAGCATTTCGCGGTTGTCGAGCATGCCGTAGCGCGTGGGCTGCCAGCCCAGAAAGAGGTTTTCGGCAACCGTCAGATTGGGCAGCAAGTTGACTTCCTGATAAACAGTGCCAATGCCGCAGGCGAGGCTGCTCTGCGGGTCGCGGGGGTTAATCTCCGCGCCATCCAGCAGAATTGTGCCAGCATCTCGCTTGTAAGCTCCGGTCAGACATTTGATCAGGGTGGATTTGCCTGCGCCATTTTCGCCCAGAAGAGCATGGACCTCTCCGGCATGAAGCGACAGGGATACGTCATCCAGTGCGATTGCACCGGGGAAAAATTTGGATATACCGGTTGCCTGCAGCACCGGTCCATTCTCGATGGTCATTGTCTGATCCTGGAAGCTGACGTCGATTGGGTGACAGCGAAAGAGGCTGTGGCGAGCAGCATCATACCGCTCGCCACATCATTTCGTCAGAGATCAGTAGCCAAGGCTTTTCTTGGTTTCGTAGATCGCTTTGTTGTCGTCTTCCAGCGTGTAGAGTTTGGATTCGGTCTGGATCCATTTCGGAGGCACGGTGCCATCTTTCCAGTATGCTTCCAGAACATCAAACGCCGGACCAGCCATATTCGGGGTCAATTCGACGGTTGCGTTGGCTTCGCCTGCGTCCATTGCCAGATGAATATCAGGCACGGAGTCAATGGAGACAACCAGGATGTCTTCGCCAGGTTTCGCACCGGCTTCCTTGATTGCCTGAATGGCGCCAACGGCCATGTCATCGTTATGGGCATAAAGTGCGCAGATATTTTCAGCGCCTTCAGCTTTCAGGAAGCTTTCCATAACGACTTTACCCTGAGCGCGGGTGAAGTCACCGGTCTGGCTGCGGATGATCTTAAGGTTCGAAGCATCGGCGATGCCCTGTTCGAAGCCTTTTTTGCGATCGATTGCAGGGGAAGACCCGGTCGTGCCCTGAAGCTCTACGATGTTGCAGTCTTTGCCATCGACTTCGTCCTGAAGCCAATTACCAGCGACTTCGCCTTCGTGGACAAGGTCAGAGGTGACGGCCGTCATGTAAAGATCTTCCGGCGCGTCAACGGTGCGGTCAAGCAGGATGACGGGGATTTCAGCGTCTTTTGCTTCTTCAAGCACAGAGTCCCAACCGGTTGCCACAACAGGAGCGAGCAGGATCGCGTCAACGCCCTGAGCGATGAAACCACGGATCGCTTTGATCTGGTTTTCCTGTTTCTGCTGAGCGTCGGCGAACTTGAGGTTCACGCCGCGTTCTTCAGCCTGTTGTTTGGTGACGGTGGTTTCGGCTGCGCGCCAGCCGGATTCTGAACCGATCTGCGAGAAACCGACAGTTTTGTCGGCAGCAAAGACCGTTGCCGGTGCAAAGAAAATAGCACTGGCGAGCAGGATTGAGCTAAGTTTCATGTTTTCCTCCCTATGAAACATTTCATCTCCATATTTATTAAGTATGACTTATTGGGGATCGTAAATGGACGATGCTGCTGCTTTCATGGCAAAAAGCACTGGCACCTCGTGCGAAGGCTTTTGGTTGCAACAACTTGGCAGTGATGCGCTTTGATGGGTAAGTCGGAATTTACAGTTGTCGCGCTTCGTTACCCTATCAATCATAACGGGAAACTGGCCGAAAACACAGTATCCATAAGGCTTCAAGATGTCCGCTGGTGCGCCTTGTTGCACGCGCAAGCAGGTTACATCCTGCTGTACGAGGCATTTCTGCGCTGGCAAAAGAAGAGGGGGGCAAAAATGCCCCCCTCCAAAAGACTAGTGCAAAAGCCATCGGATCCAGCCCTTCAGACCGGATTGAGGCTAAGTATTCTGGCATGCAGCAACAACCTGCCGGGCGCGCTCGGCGATCTCTTCTGTCGGACGCCCGGGTTTGAACAGCCATGAACCGATGCCAAAGCCATTGGCTCCCGCTTCGGTGAAGGCGCTCATGTTGTCCGCTCCGATGCCGCCAACCACGAGCACACGTGACTGGGGAGGCAGCACCGCGCGCAGCGCCTTGATCATGGCCGGTGTGAACGCCTCACCGGGAAACAGTTTCAGCCCATCGGCGCCCGCATCCAGAGCGGCAAAAGCCTCGGTAGCGGTGAAGCAACCGGGCAGGGCGTACATGCCCATCGCCTTGGTTGCGCGGATCACGTCCGCGTTCATGTTCGGGCTGACGACAACCTGTCCACCTGCTGCCTTGACCTTGGCGACATGATCCATGGTCAGGATCGTGCCGGCCCCAACCACGGCCCGATCGGCAAAGTGTTTCGCCATCTGAGCGATGCTGCCGAAGGGATCGGGCGAGTTGGCCGGAACCTCCATGATACGGATGCCCGCATCGAACAGGGCCTCGCCGACCTCGATAGCGCGCTCCGGTTCCAGCCCGCGCAGGATGGCCACAACCGGACACTTGGCAAGGGCCGCCCCGAGGCGATCATCAGAGTGCCGATCACTAGAGTCATGCAACATGAGACGTCTCCACAATACCCATCTGGCGGGCAACACTGGCAAGGCCCGCAATCGTCAGTTCTTCCGCATCCAGAACGATGCCCTCAATGCCGAAGTGGCTGAGCGCTCTGGCATACCGCTCCGACAGCGGTTTGGGGCCGATGAGCGGCACGGACACGAGACCATGATCCAGACTGGAGACCTCTTGGAAGACATCGGTGCCGACAAGAATGCCAGAGAGAAAGTCGCCCGCATCTTCTGGGTTCAGCTCGTTGAACAGGCTGTTCGCCCGCACCTTGAAGATATCGGCCAGCAGTCCGCCGCCCTCGGCTGCCATGCGAACCCCATCTTCGAATTTGGCACCAACCGCGCTGGACGAACTTTTGGCGATGCTCTGGGCAAGAATGCTGTGCTCTGTCAAAAGGCCGAACAGTTCCCCCGTCATCGTGGTGTGGAAGTTCCGAACGGTGTAATTGTCCGCGCTGATCCACTTGGTGTGGGTGCCCGGGGCACAGATCAGGCGCGTGATCAGGGAGGATTGCTCGAACAGTCCCAGAAGCTGGGTCTCTTCACCCCGGATCACATCATGGTTGCCGCGATCATCCTTGCAGCATAGTCCCGGCAGGATCATGATATTCTCGATGTCATCCGGGTGTACAGCCTTGGCGACCAGATCGCTTACCCCCGCAGGACAGGAGGCATAGGGTGCCTCGACCCAGCCGAACTTGCTGCCTGCCATGCCGCAGATGATCACGGGCGTTTCGTCGGTGACGTTCCAGCCTTCGATGAGCGTCTGGTAGACCGTTGTCCAGCCGTCGTCGTTGCAGTCCTTGATGTGCCGGGCAAGTGTGTGCTTGTCGAGGATCCGGGCCGAGGCATCAAGCAGATAGGCGCGGATGTTGGTGGTTCCCCAGTCGATGCCAACCCATGTGGCGCTGGATTTGTCGGACGTGACTTTGTTGTTCATGGCTATACCTGAAAATATGGCGCCAAGGCGCCCACAGCGCGCCTTCGTTGGATTACGAAGACGGGCCTTTAAAGATTCTGTGCCGTGCGTTTCGCAGATGCATCTGCATGTGGACACGCGCGGCATTCCGTTCCCGGTTGCGGATGGCAAGAAAGATGCGATGATGCTCTTGATGAACGACAGCCTGCCTTGAGCGTTTGCCGCGCAAGGTCAGATTGTGTGCCAGATTCATCGATTGATGCATGGCATCCGCCAGGAATTGGAAGGAACTGACAAGGAAATAATTGTCGGTTGCCTCACAGATTGCCAGGTGAAAGCGAAAGTCCCCTTCGACCACATCTTCGTTGGTCTCGAGTGCTTCATCCATGCGCTTGACTTCAACGGTCATTTTCTCGATATCGCGATCGCTGGCCCGTTCGGCTGCCAGATAGGCAGCCTCCCCTTCCAGCATGATCCGATATTCGAAATAGCGTTGAATATCCGCAATGGATTCAATGGGAGCAAAATGAGCCGCCGCCTCGTTTGGACGCTTGAGAACAAAGCTCCCTGATCCGCGCCGGGAGGCAACCAGGTCACTCTCCCTGAGCCGGGCAATGGCAGCCCTGACCACCGGACGCGATGCACCCAGATCCTCTGCCAACTCGGCTTCGGTCGGCAGCTTGGTATTCTCAGGATAGGTGCCGGCAACAATCCTGCTCAGCAGCTCCTGATAGACGGTATCGGCTAGACTTCGCGACTTGCTCATCCCATTGTTGTTTCGGCTCAAAAGAACGCTGTCGTCGTTGCGCAGCGCGCTCGACCTTCTTCCGTTTTCGGGAGGAAGTGCAGTCTCTTTCCACTCACCGTTCAACGCTAGCATCCTTTCACCTGCCAATCAATTACACCCGCGCTCAGGGCATCAGTGCCCCACCGTTGATTTCGATAGTCTGCCCGGTGATAAAGCTGCTCATCTGCGGAGACGCAAGGAACAGCAGCGATCCCGTGCAGTCTTCTGCGACACCGGCCCGTCCGAGCGGGGTCGAGGCGATGATGCTATCAACCACGGCCTGCGGCGTCTCGTCATGAAAGGCGGTCTTGATGAAGCCCGGCGCAATTGCGTTGGCACGAATGCCGAACTCGGCCAGATCCTTGGCGAGGTTGCGGGTGTAGTTGCCAACGAAGGCTTTGGCCGACGCATAGAGTCCGGCGCCCGGTCCGCCGCCGTTGCGACCAGCGATAGACGCAAGATTGATGATCGATGCCTTGTCGGATGCCTTCAGGTAGGGAAGGGCGGCCTGACTGGCCTCAATCACGGCCCAGACATTGAGGTCCATGATCTGGTCGTAGAGTTTGCGTTCCACATCAGAAAGCCGCGCGCGACCGACCATGGCTCCGGCGTTGTTGATGAGCACGTCAAGGCCGCCAAGTGCCTCTGCCGCCTCCTTGACGGCAGCTGCCGCCGCGCCTTCCTCAAAAAGGTCCGCACCAATTGTCACGGCCTTGACCCCGTGGGAGGAGGCCTTCTGAGCCACCGTGTTTGCGCGTTCTTCACCCCGGGCATAATGAATTGCAACGTCAGCCCCCTCAGCCGCGAAGGCTTCGGCGGCTGCTGCGCCGATCCCAGAACTTCCTCCAAAAACAAGCACCTTCATGCCTGCAATATCGTTTAGCATCTCTGCCTCTCCGCGTGGTTTGATCCTGTCGTGTGTCCCGTGTGGAGGAGGTGACAAGATCGTTTCTTGGTATCTTTGGTTGGTAAGGGTAGCAAAATAAGATAAAATTAGTAAGATATAATTTCCTTAAATTTCCTAATTGCGCAAAAAGAGACATCTCGGTGGAGGGCGGCAAAGGCACCAAGACTTTAGTATGCCTGCCCGGAAATGATAGAAAAACTTCGGAAAGAAAGATATAAGATATTGTAAGATATATAAATTGTATCTTTTTCAGTGGGGCTTCTGTCGTGCTCGGAAGCCATCGCCAATAGGTGGCCAATTGGAAATATGCGTCAATTAATTAGTAAAATGAAATCATTATTTGTTGATTTTGAGGAAAAAAGCGGTTTCAATGAATGCTGGGTTCCCGGCTTCTGAGGTTGCCTCGGATGCACGTCTCAGTGTGATCATCGGGTTGGGGATCTGCGAGGGAGAGCGCTGGCAGATGCCGGTGTGAGGGGCCTGATGCGCGATGTCGGGCTGCATGAAAAACTAGGGAGAGTTCCATGCTTCGTACAATGTTGTCCGCAGGCCTGAGTGTCGCTGCGGTTGCTTTCGCCATGTCTGCGGCCACGCCCGCTTTTGCCGAATATCCAGAGCGTCCGATCACCTGGATCGTGCCTTGGGGTGCCGGTGGCGGCACAGATGCAACCAGCCGCATGTTGGCCGGACTCGTTGAAAAAGATCTTGGCGTGCCCGTCAATGTCGTTAACCGCACCGGCGGGGGTGGTGTGGTCGGCCATTCCGCCATTTCTATGGCCAAACCGGATGGTTATACCGTTGGCACTGTCACGGTGGAAATCGCCATGATGCACTGGGCTGGTCTGACCAAGCTCGACTATACCGGCTACACGCCACTTGCTCTGTTCAATGCCGACTCGGCAGGGGTCCATGTTGCATCCGATTCCAAATATAATGATGTGAAAACCCTCCTCGCTGACGCCAAGGCCGATCCGGGCTCGATGAAAGGGTCCGGTACCGGTCAGGGCGGCATCTGGCATCTGGCTCTTGCGGGCATGCTGGTCGCTGCGGACGCCGATCCGAGCACTGTGCCTTGGGTTCCGACCAAGGGGTCCGCACCTGCTCTGCAGGATCTGGTCTCTGGCGGCGTTGATGTCGTGACCTGCTCCGTGTCCGAAGCCTCATCGCTCATCGATGCCGGCAAGGTCAAAACCCTCGCCGTCATGGCTAACGAGCGTCTCGACAAATACCCCGATGTGCCGACCCTCAAGGAAGCGGCTGATCTGGACTGGACCAGTGCAACCTGGCGCGGTGTTGGTGCTCCGAAGGGACTGTCCGATGATGTCGCTTCCAAATTGTCCGCGTCCATTGAAAAAGCCTACAAGTCTGATGAATTCCAGGCCTTCATGAAAAAACGCGGCTTTGGCACGATCTGGCGTGATGGCGCAGGCTTTGGCGAATGGATGGCCAAGGCTGACGCCGATCTGGGCAAGGTCATGAAAGCAGCCGGGTTGGCAAAATAATAGTGTCAGCAGAAGGGTCTCTCATGACCCTTTGCGGTTGAACCACTTCGCCTCGGCGCGGGATCGCCGGGGTGGACATGGCAGGTGCAAAAATCCCGCCTTGCTTTGATCTGGACCTGAACCGCCTTGTGTTGCTTTGTGGTGCCCTGCTTGGGCCTTGTCGTCTTTTGCCTGTCCATGAAGGCAATAGTGACCGGTGAGCATAGGCACAAGGCCTGTCTGAAGTCGGATGCAAAAAATGAAAATAAGCGATCGTTTGATGGGGGGACTCCTCATCCTGTTCTCATTGGCCATCCTGTATGAGATCAGCTCATTTCCCTCCGTTCCGGGGCAATCGGTCGGTTCGGATCTCATGCCGAGAATTATCGCCTTCGGCTTTATTCTTGGTGGCCTGTCTCTCATCATTACGGATTTACGTCGTACGGACCGCGCAAGGCTTGTGTCATTCGGCAACTGGATCAAAGATCAACGGCGCGTCCTGCAAGCTCTGGTCATTCTGCTTGGTACGGCCAGTTTTATTCCCTTTGTCAACGACATCGGGTTTCCACTCCTCAGCGCTATTCTGCTGATTGCGCTCTTTCTGGTCTTTCAGCTCAGGATCATTGTTGCCATTCCGGTGAGCGTCGTCGCTGCGTTCGCCATCCATACCATCTTCAACAAGCTGTTCCTAGTGCCGCTGCCATGGGGCCTGCTCGAACCGATTGCCTGGTGATCTCATGGACGTTCTTCTCTCAGCTTTCAGCCAAGTCACCGAGCCCTATGTTCTGATGGTCATTCTGGGATCGGCCATGTTTGGCCTGTTTGTTGGCGCCGTCCCCGGGCTTTCGGCAACCATGGCCACGGCGCTGCTGGTGCCTATTACCTTCTTTATGGATCCCTTGCCTGCGATTGCGGCGATCGTAACCAGCGTTGCTATGGCGATCTTTGCAGGGGACATACCCGGCGCACTGCTGCGCATTCCCGGCACGCCAGCCTCTGCGGCCTATGTCGATGAAGCCTTTAACATGACCCAGCGCGGTGAGGCTGAAAAAGCCCTCGGCATCGGGCTTGTCAGCTCTGTCTTTGGCGGGCTTGTGGGCGCGGTTATCCTGTCGACCGGAGCGCCCTATCTGGCCGAGTTCGCTTTTCAATTCTCAACGGTCGAGTATTTCTGGCTTGCCTGTCTTGGCCTGAGCTGCTCGGTTGTCATCTCGCGCGGATCCCGCACCAAGGGCATGATCGCATTGCTTCTGGGGCTCTTCATCTCGACAATCGGCATTGATGTGATCGGCGGCTACCCGCGCTTCACATTCGGCAATGTCGAACTCATGGCCGGGATCAGCTTCATTCCGGCGATGATCGGCATGTTCGCCATGACCGAGCTGTTGCGCTTTGCGATCTCTCCCCAACAGAACCGATCAACCATTGCCCCCGGGCGGTCGAGCGTTTTCGCCGGGCAGGGCAAGATGATGTTAAGGAACAAAAGTCATCTGGTCCGGGGAAGCCTTATCGGCACCATCGTCGGCATCCTCCCCGGCGCTGGGGCCGATATCGCCGCCTGGGTCTCCTACGCCCTGTCCAAGAAGTTTGCTCGCGAACCGCAAAAGTTCGGCACGGGGCATGAAGAGGGGCTTGTTGCTGCTGGTGCTGCCAACAATGCCGGTCTGAGCGGTGTCTGGGTGCCTGCCCTGGTGTTCGGTATTCCCGGCGACTCGGTAACAGCAATCGCAATCGGCGTTCTGTTCATGAAGGGCATCACGCCCGGCCCCATGGTCTTCATCCAGCAGGCGGATCTGACCTATGGCATCTTCCTGACCTTCTTCATCGCCAACCTGATGCTCATCCCACTGGGCTACGCGGCCATCCGCAGTGCCCGCTACGTGCTGCGCGCGCCGGCCAATGTCATCATGCCGATCATTCTGATCTTCTGTATCGTGGGGTCCTTCTCGATTACCAACAGCACCTACGGCATCAGTGTCATGCTGGTGCTGGGCGTGATCGGATTCATCATGGAAGAAAACGGCTTTCCTCTGGCGCCGGTCATTCTGGGGATCGTCATCGGGCCAATGCTTGAGGAAAACTTCATGGCAACAGTCATCAAGACCGATGGTGCCATTCTGGGCTTCTTCGATCGTCCGGTGGCCGGGGTGCTTGGTGTCCTGACGTTGATCATCTGGACGATCCCGCTTTTGAAAATGCTCAACCGGGCGAGAAAGTCGTTCGGCTCAAGAGAGACCTGAACAACCTTTCGACTGGTCTGTCCCCCGTGGCAATAGCCGTCTCCCGACTCCGGGAGGCGGCCTTTTCATTGTCGTGCGGTGCAAGGCGTGGCGCTCATGAAAAGCGAAAAAAGTCATTGAGAAAACAGAGAGTTTATAACGCGTCAGTGGGGCTTTTGCGTCGCACTGGGTACCGGTAGGTCCATCACCTCCGCAAGCTGCTCGATCTTTTCGACACCCGAGAACTCAGCCACTTTCTCCAGACTGTCGATAATGACCTGACGCTGTTCGGGCTCAAGTGCAAAGAAGCGCCGAGAGAAGGTCTCGCCAAGCGGGGAGGGGGCGGCTGCGAGCACGCGTGCGCCGTGTTCGGTGATACGAGAAATCACCACGCGGCGGTTGGTTTGAAGCCGCTGCCGTTCGATCAGGCCCTTGGTGGAAAGCTTGTCCAGAATGCCCAGAACAGTCGGTGGTGACAAATCCACATCACGTGCGATAGCATTGCCCGATGGCTCGCCCAGATCGCGGACGCATCGCAGCACAATCAATTGTGGCAAAGTAAGGCCACTTTCTTTGTTTAACACTCGGGAGTGGATATCCAGCGCCCGCTCGATTTTACGGATCGCCTTCAGCACCACCCGGATTTCCTGGCTCGCTGTCATTTTTTGGTCTCAAGAGTTGAATTCTAATTATTATTGTACTAATTGTTAGCTGTCAAATAATTCTTGATCAAATGGTTTTAAGGAGACCTTCACAAGATATGTGTGGTATTTGCGGCGAAGTCAGGTTCAACGGCACCGAAGTTCCGCTCCAACAAATTGAGGCAATGACCGATTGCCTCGTGTCGCGCGGTCCTGATGCGCAGGGTACCTATGTGCGCGGCAATGTCGGCATGGGGCATCGCCGTCTCAGGATCATCGACTTGTCGGATGCATCCGCCCAGCCGTTCGAGGATGAAGTCAACGACCGGGTGATGGTCTTCAACGGCTGCATCTACAACTATCCCGAACTGCGTGAAGAGCTCAAAGGCCTCGGTCACAGCTTCAAGTCCCAAGGGGATACCGAGGTGATCATCAAGGCGTGGGAGCAATGGGGCGAAGCCGCCATTCCCCGTCTTCAGGGCATGTTTGCCTTCGTGATTTTCGAACGTCGCACGGGTCGCACGATCATGGTGCGCGACCGCTTCGGCATCAAGCCGCTGTATCTGAGTGAAGGTCCGGATCACATCCGCTTCGGCTCGACCCTGCAATCGGTCCTGAAGGGCGGCAGCGTCGACACCTCAATCGACCGCATTGCTCTTCATCACTATATGTCATGGCATGCCGTCGTGCCCGCGCCCCGCACGCTTCTGAACGGTGTTCGCAAGCTGCCCGCAGCGACCATCCGCATCATCGAAGCCGATGGCTCTTCCACTGAAAAGCTGTATTGGGAACCGAGCTTCGAACGCAGTGATGCCGATGAAGCGCGCTCTGAGGAAGAATGGTGCGACATGCTGCTTGAAAGCCTGCGCACCGCTGTAGGCCGCCGTATGGTCTGTGACGTGCCGGTTGGCGTGCTGCTCTCGGGCGGTGTTGATTCATCGCTGATTGTGGGTCTGCTCGCCGAACAGGGGCAGGAGGGTCTTGCCACCTATTCGATCGGTTTTGAGGACGCCAACAACGAGAAGGGTAACGAGTTCGAATATTCCGATCTCATCGCCAATCACTACGGCACCAATCATCACCAGATCCACATCCCGTCCGCCGAGATGATGGAAAATCTGCCGCACGCCATCAAGGCGATGTCCGAACCGATGGTGTCCTATGACAACATCGGCTTCTACCTTCTGAGCCGCGAGGTTTCCAAGACCATCAAGGTGGTGCAGTCCGGTCAGGGCGCGGACGAGGTCTTTGGCGGCTATCACTGGTATCCGCCGCTTCAGAAGACCAACGACCCGGTCGAAAGCTATCGTCAGGCCTTCTTTGATCGCGACCAGAAGCGCATGTCCGAGCATCTTAATCCGGAGTATCTCGCCGAGAAGGACGAAAGTGCCGCCTTTGTCGCCGAACATTTCGCCCGTGCCGGTGCGCGTGAGCCGGTCGACAAGGCGCTGCGCCTTGATACCAACGTCATGCTCGTGGACGATCCGGTCAAGCGCGTGGACAACATGACCATGGCCTGGGGCCTTGAGGCGCGTGTTCCCTTCCTTGATCACGAACTGGTTGAACTGGCTGGCCGTATCCCCAGCCGGCACAAATTGTCCCACGGTGGCAAGGGCGTTTTGAAAGAAGCCTCCCGCCGCGTGATCCCCGCCGCCGTCATTGATCGGCCAAAGGGGTATTTCCCGGTTCCGGCGCTCAAATATATTCAGGGGCCATATCTGGAAATGGTTCAGGATGCTCTCGGCTCGCAGGCAGCAAAGGAACGCGGCCTGTTCCAGCAATCCTATCTCGACCAGCTCTTTGACTCACCGTCCGACCACATCACGCCCTTGCGCGGGTCGGAACTCTGGCAGGTTGCATTGCTCGAAATGTGGCTGCAGGCACAGGAGATTTAGCGAAACATGAGCACTGAACGTGAGAAGCCAAAGCCGGTCGCCCAGCACAGGCTGCAGCGGATCAGGCAGGAGGGGATGAACTCCCTCCATTCGTCTTCGCATCAACTCACGCAGTCGAATGTCGCCGTCAATTGCGGATGGGGGCGGCTGATATTTGGTAACACCTTTGAGACCCCGGAACAGCTGGTCGAGGTCATGCGGTCGGAAAAGGCCGATCAGCGTGACATCGCCTTTTATGTGCGCGATCCACATGTGGTTCTGGCTCAGTCGCCGCAGGAATTCTTTCTCGATCCGTCGCACACTTACCGTCTGGATATGTCGATCTACCGCCCCGCTAGCATGCGGCGGCAGGGCTATCACATCCGGCGTTTGTCGACCAAAAAGGATGCCGACGCGATCAATGGCATTCTGGCCGAGCGTGGTATGGTTTCGGTCCCGCCTGACTTTTTCTGGTCGGCTCGCGATGCCAGCAAGGTGACCATGCTTGTGGCCGAGGACGCCCAGACCGGAGAGATCTGGGGCTCGGTCATGGGGGTCGATCACTCCAAGGCCTTTGACGATCCGGAGAGAGGCTCCTCTCTGTGGTGTCTGGCGGTCTCGTCCGCCGCGCCCCATCGCGGCCTTGGCGAGTCGCTCGTGCGGCGTCTGGCTGAACAATATCAGGCCCGAGGCTGCTCCTACATGGATCTCTCGGTCCTGCATGACAACGACAAGGCCATCGCCCTTTATGAGAAGCTGGGCTTTCGCCGCGTCAATGTCTTTGCGGTCAAGCGCAAGAACCAGATCAACGAAAAGCTCTTTGTCGGAGACAAGGAGGAAACCGGGCTCAACCCCTATGCCAAGATTATCGTCGATGAGGCATGGCGGCGCGGCATTCAGGTCGAAGTGATCGATGCGGAGGGCGGACTGTTCCGCCTGAGCTATGGCGGTCGAACCATCCGGTGTCGCGAATCTCTGACGGATCTGACAAGCGCGGTGACCCTGTCGATCTGTGACGACAAGCGCATGACCCGCCGCATTGTCGAGGAGGCTGGCGTCCGCGTTCCGGCCCAGATCGATGCCGGCGAAGGCGAGGAGCCGTTGCGGGCGTTTCTCGAGCAATATGGCGCCGTGGTGGTCAAGCCTGCGCGCGGTGAACAGGGTAAGGGCATTGCGGTCGGGGTGCGCGATTACGATGAAATGCTTGCTGCCATCGACCGCGCCAAGGAGGTCTGTCAGGACGTTCTGCTGGAAGAATATTTCGAAGGGCAGGATCTGCGCCTCGTCGTCATCAACGACCGGCTGGTGGCCGCGGCCCTGCGTCTTCCTGCCCGGATTGTCGGGGACGGCATGAGCACCATCCGCCTGTTGATTGAAAAACAAAGCCGTCGCCGTTCGGCTGCAACGGGGGGAGAGAGCAGCATTCCTCTCGACAAGGAAACGGAACGGTGTCTCGCCGAGGCCGGATACGGGCTTGACGATTGCCTGCCATCCTGCGAGGAATTGGTGGTCCGTAAAACGGCTAATCTGCATACAGGTGGTACCATTGTCGACGTAACCGATCAGGTGCATACAACCCTGATCGAGGCTGCGGTGAAGGCAGCGCGCGCTATCGACATTCCGGTTACCGGCATAGATCTGATGATCAAGGATCATCGCAAACCGGACTATGTTTTCATCGAGGCCAACGAACGACCCGGCCTTGCCAATCATGAACCACAACCGACAGCAGAACGTTTTATTGATCTCTTGTTCCCGCGGTCTTTGCCTGCTTCCGTGCGTCAGGAGCTTAAAAAGAAACAAGAGGGCTGACGGGAAGACATAAAGATGACCATGTTGGTAATAGATACCGAATATCTGCAAAAAACGCTGGCCAAGCTGCTCGAGATCCCGAGCCCGACCGGATACACCGACACGATCGTCAGATTTGTCACCAGAGAGCTTAAGTCACTCGGACTGGATGCGGAGCTGACAAGAAGGGGCGCGATTTGCGCCATCCGGCAGGGCTCGCGGCGCAAGGGCGCAAGGGCCATCGTGACGCACCTCGACACCCTTGGGGCTCAGGTCAAGTTCGTCAAGGAAGATGGCCGTTTGGCCCTCGTGCCTGTTGGTCACTGGTCCGCCCGTTTTGCCGAAGGGGCACGCGGGACGATCTTTTCGGAGAGTGGCTTCTATCGCGGTACGATCCTGCCGCTCAAGGCCTCCGGGCATACCTTCAACGAGGAAATCGACACCCAGCCCATCGGCTGGGATCACGTCGAGTTCCGCGTCGATGCCCTTGCGCGCAGCTTCGAGGATATCGAGCGCCTTGGGATCGATATCGGCGACATGATCGCCATCGATCCGCAGTCCGAATTCATCGACAATGGCTTCATCGTTTCGCGTCATCTGGACAACAAGGCCGGTGTTGCGGTTGCCCTGACTGCGCTCAAGGCGATGCAGGACGAAAAGCAGCGCACGCCCGTGGATATCCATTTTCTCTTCACCATCGCTGAAGAGGTCGGCGTGGGCGCCTCATCGGTGCTGACACCTGATGTCGCCTCGATGATTTCCGTGGACAACGGAACGTCGGCCCCGGGGCAGAATTCATCCGAATTCGGTGTCACCATCGCCATGGCCGATCAGACCGGCCCGTTCGATTATCACTTGACCAAGAAACTGGTCAGCCTTTGCCGCGAAAATGACATCCGCTTCCAGAAGGATATCTTCAAATATTACCGCTCGGATTCAGCCAGCGCCGTTGAAGCCGGTGCGGACGTTCGCACCGGATTGATCACCTTCGGTGTGGATGCATCCCACGGCTATGAGCGCATTCATATGCATGCGCTCAGGTCTCTGGCCGAACTGATCACTGCCTATCTGGGAAGCCCGGTCGAAATCAAACGCGACTTCGAACAGTTCAAGGCAGGCATCACCGGCTTCACCAGCCAAAGCTCAACTGAAGCCGAGCAGGATCTGACCAAGGACGCGGTCAACGAGGATCTCGGGCCGCAAGCCTGATGAAACATCACAAGACATAAAAAAGGCCCGCAAGACGGGCCTTTTTGCTTTTTGCGCGCGATCAGGATCAATTGAACGGCTCTGCCCGTTCGACCAATTCATCCAGATTGGGTTCGTCCGGATTGCGCGGCTTGCCCGGATGGATGATGCTGACCTGACAGCTTTCCGCTGCCTCGACGAGTTGCCGGTAGGTGCCACCATCAGGATCGGCGATATAGGCCTGCATGTCGTCATTGAAGGCAAACAGCTTGTTGTTGATTTGCGTGCATTCATTGCAGGTCGTGCAGCGCGGCGTCTCGATCCACGGGGTCCCATCAGCATTGGGATCGGATGCAACGTCTTCCGCTTCTTCAACCTTGGGAGCCTCGCTGACCGCATCGGACACGGGAGCCTGTGCAGCCGATGGCGCGGAAGGCTGATTCGCTTCCTCCTCCGCCATTTCCTTCAAAAAGGCCTCTCGTTTCAGACGCTCCTCATGCAACACGGCCGTCACATGCGAATTGTCGATCCCGGCGAGTTCCTTAAGCCCGCGCCAGGCATCCTGACAAAGGCGTGCTGCGCTGGTGATCTTGTCGTCGACAGCCACCCGCATCAGCCGGTTCTGATCGAAAACGCCCAGAACATAGGGCTTGCGCACATCGTCGGTGTTGCCTGCGACCTTGAGCCAGTCGGCAAAGGGCACCATGTTGGTGCTCCAGTCACTCTGGGCAATGGCGTGGCAGAAGCGCTGATAGCGTTCGTCGCAGATGGCAAAATCCCCGAAGGTAAAGGCAACGCGCTCTTCCTTCCATTCGCCGATCTGGTTCTCGAAGGTGAGTGAATGTTCCGGCCAGACTTCATCCAGTTGCGGATTGTCATCGAGATTGAACCGGCTTGCCCAGTCAGGACCGGCGGACGGATCGAAGGTGAAGCTGGGAAAGGCTCGAGCTTCAGTCGCCGCTGCTGCGAGGATATAGGGAGCAACATCCCTGACCGTGTGGGTTGCGCCCGAATAGATCGAGAACATGGCCGGCCCGCCATATTCCATGCCTTTCAGGAGGGCATCCCGCATCCGGTAAAGATGGGCACTGGTGGTCTGGATGGCGAAAGCGTTGTTGAGCCCCATCGCCATCGAGGCAAGACGCGCGGTGCCTGCTCCAAAGGAATTGAGCGGCGGTTCCGGTGTCGTCGGCCCCAGAATGTCGTCGACCTGAATCATCACCTTGAAAGGAAGACCGCAGGCAAGCGCTTCATAAACGCGGGCGATTTCCAGCGTTTCCGTCACCCCGTCCCGCAGATAGATCATGGCGGGTGGCAACAGGTCCATCTGCTCGGCCGTCAGATCGCTCTCGTCAAAAGAGGCGAAGATTGCGTCATGCAGGCCGGGAACATACTTGTTCTCGACCTCAAGCTCGGCAATGGTCAGCGCCTTGGTGAGCGCAACGAGGCTCGGCAGGCGCTCGCGATAGGCGGCAAGGGCTTCGGAACAGCTCTTGAAGACATAGCTGTAGCACATGGCCTTGCCCGGATCGCTATAGGACGCGCGACCGGGGCCAAAGAAGACCTGGGACTGTAGAACCTCGATGGCCTCATTGATCCGGGCGACCCTGTCTGCTGGCAGTCGATCCTCCGGCCGGAGGCGATGCAGCACATCTGACAGGCTGGAAAAGTCGATGGAGCCATCCCGATCCAGACCCATGGCCGAGCTGAGCGCAACGGCTCCGTGCGCCTCGTCGGATTTCATGTGGTCGGACTTCAGGATGTCATTCATCCTCAGGATCAGGCTGTCGACCCGCTTGCGGAAGTGCCGCGCCCTGTTCTTGTGCATGGCCTGCCATATATGGCCGAGCACCTTGCTTGGTGTGGTGTCATCGCACCCGATGACACGGCCATCAACCTTGATCTGGCGGCGCGCCTTCTCAAAGATCTGGTCGAGCGAGCCAAAGCGGGCCTCTCCGGCTTCCTCCACCAGTTCCGCCTCGCAAGCCCACCAGAGCTGAGTGAGCCGTTCCTCGCGACCACCGGTCGCGCGATCCCGCATGCGCTGTTCGAGCTTGAGAACCTGCATACGCACCTCTTCGCCATCCGGTCCTTCCGGAGCTGCTGCCCTGAGGGCCTCGTTGACGATCGTGCTTAGCGGGCGCAGCAAAGGCTGCGGCTCGTCGCTGTCGACGAGCACCAGCGGATAATCATGCCGCAGCTTTGACAGATTGCCATAGCGTGCAAAGAGCGCGGGTTTGAGCGACGGCAGGGCTTCGGCAGCATCGGACCGGGCTGAGTTCGGGAAATCGTCCCGCACGATTTGAGCGTTTTGCATGATCTCTACTCCTCGCTCTCAGCCGGTTTGCCGTCTTTGGGCCAGATCCCGATCTTGTCGAATTCTTCATTGAGGACCGTCGAGACAAGGCCCGGGGTGTTGGGGCGTTCACCGGCGCGCAGCTCGTCGTAGCAGGGAACGTCCGGGTTCGAATAAAGAATACCGACGGGGATTTCTCCCTCCAGCGACGCCAGTTGCCGCGCCCGGTCAAGATCGAGCGGGTCATGGGTTTCCTGATTTTTGTAAACCCGCGACAGCTCCGGCTTCAGCCGCAAACCGTCCGAATGGGTGAGGATGCGCGTGCTGAGCGGGTCCCGGACAGCATGATCGAAATTGTGATCCATGAAGTTCGGGCAGCGCTGCAAGATGCGGATGAAGGAAAAGCCCTTGTGGTGATAGGCCTTCGACAGAACGTCATAGAGCAGATCGGGAATCCAGTCGACAACTTGCGCCACGAAGGAGACGTTGGCGACACCGAGCGTCACGCTCAATGGGTTGAGCGGATTAAGGGTCGCCCCGGTCGGCGTGGTGTTGCTCTTGAGGCCCTTGGGTGAGGTTGGCGAGGCCTGTTTCTTTGTCAGGCCATAGACATTGTTGTCATGCAGCAACATGGTCATGTTCATGTTGTAGCGGATCGCATGCAGCCAGTGGGCGGCACCGATGGAGCAGCAGTCGCCATCCCCCGTGGTCACGAAGACATGCAGGTCCGGCCTGCGGATCTTGATCCCTTCAGCGATGGGCAGGGCCCGTCCGTGAATACCGTGAAAGCCATAGGCATTCATATAGTGAGGCAGGCGCGAGGCACAGCCGATGCCCGAGACACATACGGTCTTTTCGGGCGGCAATTGCTCATCGCGGCACAGCCGCTGCATGGCGGTGAGGATGGCCGTGTCACCACAGCCGGTGCACCAGCGCGGCTGGATGTCACTTTGATAATCCTTGATTGCGTAGTCCGTCTGCACCATTTGCATCAGACATTGGCTCATTGAAGCGGTCATGGCTCTCTCCTCAGACCTTTCCCAATTTTGCAAGCGCGGCTTGTTTGATGGCAGCCGGTTTGAGTGGTTGTCCGCGTGCATTGCCCCAGCAATCCACGTCGACCAGCCAACGGGATCTCAGCAGCATCGCAACGTGCGAGTAGCGACGGTTGTTCGGGTTGATCATCGGGTCGCTCACCGGATCATTCCAGTTGTTCTCGATGGTCATCACCTTCTTGAACCGCGCCATCACTTCGTCAATGCCTGAGGCCATGGGTTGGAGAAATTTCAGATGCAGCGCCGAGACCTTGTGCCCTTCCTCGCGAAGGGCGGTGACAGCTTCCTCAATGGCGCCGCGCGTGCTGCCCCAGCCGATGAGCAGAAGGTCGCCCTCCGCATCACCGAACACAGGAGCCAGCTTCAGGGTCGTCTGGAAGGCCGCGAGTTTGCGGGATCTGTTGAGCAGGCCTTCTTCATTGATCTTGGGGTCATAGGCCACATGGCTGTCGCGGTCATGGGCAAGACCGGTCAGGCAGTGCATGCCGTTCGGCTGGCCGGGTATGAAGCGGGTGGCAATGCCCGTCCGCTCATCCCAGTCATAGGGATGGGCATCCTTTGGCACGGCACTCTGGTTGACAGGAGGGGCCAGCCAGTCGGCGTGGAATTCGGGGCGCTCGAACGGCTGCTGCGCCGTCGACAGAGCCGCATCGGACAGGATCACCACCACCATGTTGAAGGTCTCGGCGATCTTGCGCGCCGTGATAACCGAATAGAAGCAGTCCTCAATCGAGTCCACCGCCATCACCACCTTGGGTGCGTCACCATGGCTGCCGAACATGGCCGACATCAGATCGCCCTGTTCCACCTTGGTGGGCAAGCCAGTGGAGGGTCCGCCGCGCTGGACGTTGATAACGACCAAGGGGATTTCGGTCATCACCGCCAGCCCGATGGCTTCCTGCTTGAGCGAAAGCCCCGGACCGGATGTGATGGTCACAGCGCATTTGCCCGCATAGGACGCGCCGATGGCAAACGTACAGGCCGAGATTTCATCCTCTGCCTGATGCACCACGCAGCCCACCTTCTCAAAAATGCTCGAGAGATAATGCGAGGCCGAGGTTGCCGGGGTGATGGGATACATCGCGCAAACTTCCATGCCTGACGCGACGACACCGAGGGCCAAGGCCGCGTTGCCGTTGGTCACGATCTGCGGCTTTTCGACCGGTGGGGTCGGGATCATATAGCGGAAATCAAGATTGGCTTCGGCCCATGCACGACCAGCCGCAAGCAGCTCAAGGTTGGCATTGATGATCTTCTGGTCTTTCTTGGCAAAGGTCAGCCGCACCTGCGCCTCAGCCAACTCATCATCAAGGCTGTAGAGCGCGCAGAGCATGCCGAGCACGAACATATTCTTGCCCTTGCGCGGATCGGGCACCAGCTTCTGGCACTCGACTTCCATCGGGATCTCATAGACCCGGTAGCCAGCATCCTTGATGTCCGCGAGCACTGTTTCATAGGCCGCAACGATTTTGGGATCATTGTCGCGCTTCCACATTTCCTCAATGAGGATGATGCCACCGGGTTTGATTTCGCCCGCCCGCACGCGGCTGAGCAGCACCTGCTCGTTGAAGGCGATGACGAGATCCGCTTCGTCCCCGACGTTGGTCACCTTGTGAGCGGCCATGCGCACGCGGTTACCGCTGGCCCCTGCGACGGAGCGATGAGGCGGCTGGATTTCGGCGGGGATGATCTCCACCGTCCAGATGCCTGCGCCCGACCGGGCGGCGATGGCTGCGAGCGCCTGGCCGCAGCGTTGAGCGCCTTCGCCGGAATCGCTGACGATTTCGACGATATGCTCGTTGATCACCTCGGCCACGCTGGCGCGAGGCGGGGTCTTGTTAAGCGCGTCCGGCTCGCCTGTTCCGTCTTGGGCTGCGAGGGTTTGGATGCTTTCCGAAGTCATTGGTCCATGTCCGTTTCAAGAACATCTCCGCTCTTCGTTGAGAGGATTGAAATGTTCGAATTCCTTGTCTGCCCCGAGTACCGTGATCCAGCAGCCGGGGCGCTGGTTCAACTCAGTCGAATCGGATTGAAGTTCTGCTCGCTGCGGTCGATCCCGAACAGGCTGTCTGCAAAGCCGCTTGCCTCTGGCCGGTAGACGGCCTGGCTGTCGCGGATGCCCAGATAGGCTCTGATGCTGTGGGCTGCCTTGCGGCCAGCCCCCATCGCCTGAATGACAGTCGCCGCACCGGTCACGATATCGCCGCCGGCATAGACCCCCGCCAGAGATGTCGCCAGAGACGCATCGGTATCGATATAGCCCCACTTGTTGAGCCGCACGTTCGATGTCTGGCCAAGGATCGGATTGGGCGAGGTGCCAATGGCATAGACCACGGTGTCCGCCTCGAAATCGAATTCGCTGTCCGGGATCGGCACGGGCCGCCTGCGGCCTGACGCGTCCGGGTCGCCAAGCTCCATCCGAATGCAACGGATGCCCCGGACATTGCTGTCAGTATCTCCGAGCAGTTCAACCGGGTTGGTCAGCCAATGGAAGGCGATGCCTTCTTCCTGTGCGTGATGCAGCTCTTCAAGGCGGGCAGGGCATTCAGCTTCGGAGCGGCGATAGACGCAATGCACCTCTTCGGCCCCCAGACGCAGCGAGACCCGCATGGCATCCATGGCCGTGTTGCCCGAGCCGATGACCGCAATCCGCTTGCCAAGGCCAAGCGGCGTGTCGTGGCCCGGGAAGTCGCCTGCATGCATCAGATTGCAGCGCGTCAGCAACTCGTTGGCCGACAGAACGCCGTTGAGATTCTCGCCCGGAATATCCATGAAGTGCGGCGTGCCCGCCCCGACCCCGATGAAGACGGCATCAAAGCCCATCTCGCCGAGCATCTGCTCAATCGAGAACAGGCGCCCCACCAGCATGTTGCACTGGATGTCGACGCCCAGTGCCTTGAGGTTGGCAATCTCCGCATCGACCACTTTGTTGGGCAGACGAAACTCGGGAATGCCATAGCGCAGAACGCCGCCCGGTTGATGCAAGGCTTCGTAGATGGTCACCGCGCACCCTGCCTTGGCAAGGTCGGCGGCACAGGCCATGCCCGCTGGACCGGAGCCGACAATGGCAACTCGGAAGCGGTTCGGCTCGATATGATGGACCTTCTTCCAGCCCTCCTTGATGGCCTGATCGCCAAGCCAGCGTTCAAGGCGGCCAATGGCCACCGGTTCGAGGCCGGTGCCTGCCCCCACGGCGCAGACGCCCTCGCACTGATCCTCTTGCGGACAAACCCTGCCGCACACCGCTGGCAGCTGTGTGGCGTCCGTCAGAAGGTCATAGGCCCCTTGGAAATCCTTTTCCAGCATATGGGCGATGAAGCCCGGAATATCGATGCTGACCGGACAGCCTGACACGCAGGCCGGTTCCGGGCACATCAGACAGCGCTCGGCTTCAAGCAGGGCATTCTCGAGATCAAAGCCGTGCGTGACTTCATCGAAGCATTTGGCACGGGTTTCCGGATCAAGAACAGGCATCATCGCCCGCTCTTGCGGAATGGTTCGGATGGTTTTTCGGACCATGGTCACTTGCCTCCCACAGGCATGGTCGGGGACGGCTCCATCGCCAGACGGCGGCAGCTGTCGGAATAGCGTTCCATCGCTTCGCGCTCCTCGGACTGATAGCGATGCAGCCGCGACATGAGGTCGTTGAAATCAACGGCATGGCCGTCAAAGTCCGGCCCGTCAACACAGGCGAACTTGATGCGGTCATTCACCCGGACACGGCAGCCACCGCACATTCCGGTGCCATCCACCATGATCGGGTTGAGGCTTACCATCGTCTTGACGCCATAGGGCCGGGTGGTTTCGGCACAGGCCCGCATCATGATGGGCGGCCCAATGGCGACCACCTCATCGATATCGCCATGCGCTTCGATTGCCTGCTTGATGCCGTCGGTGACAAAGCCCTTCATGCCGGCAGACCCGTCGTCGGTGCAGACGATGAACTCGTCGCAGACCGCGCGGAACTTCTCCTCCCAAAAGATGAGATTGCTGCTTCGAAAACCAACAATGCCGATGACATGGGCCCCGGCATCTTTAAAGGCTCGAGCTTGCGGATAGATTGGCGCGACACCAAGACCACCGCCAACGCAGATGACCTTTTTGGCATGGGAAATCTCGCTTGGAATTCCCATTGGCCCGACGATCGCGAAGATCTTTCTTCCCTTCTGACAGATGGACTGCATCTCGCGGCTCGATTTGCCGACGGCCTGCACGACAAGCGTGACAGTTCCTCTGTCGCGGTCGAAGTCGGCAATGGTCAGGGGAACACGTTCCCCGTGATCATGGGTCATGACAATGACAAATTGCCCCGGCCTTGCGGCCCTGGCGAGCAGTGGATGCAGGATTTCTAGTAGAAAGGTGGTCTCAGCGAAGTCAGTTCTTGAGACAATTGGAAAGCCCGGCTCAGGATCCTCTCCCGAACCGCTCTGCGCCCCGTCAAAGGACGCATCGTTCGCACGACCGCCCTCCGAGTTGCGATCGGACATAATAATTTCCTCCCGTGATAGCAGCTCCCTCCCGTTTCACCCAAAGAGTGGTGAATTCGACGGAAACAACTATCTCAAAACGCTACGCCCCATAGGGTGAGCTGCATTGATCATGATCAATCGGAAAATTTACCCACCGCTCTCTTGCATGCGGCCGAATTCGGCGCGGCGCTGCGTCTGATTTCACCCAATGCAAAAATCAATGTCGTCCAAAATTATGTCGGGAGAATATAGGGTTAACGGCACGGACCTGTCGCGATGACGGTTGCAGCGGGCTTTTTGATCGAACCGATCTCGGCTGTCAGCCCGGCGAGCGTCATCCCTCAGTTGTGCCCAGCTCGTCGTCTGTATTAGGTTAGTGGAATCAGACCATTAAGTCTATAAGGTCTGATGTTGTGGCTTCAATGTCTGATTTGTATTTGTAAATGTCAGACATTTAATATACCTTGATCTGACAAATTAACAGGCATCCCATGATCGACCAATCAAGCATCTCCAAATCCACCAGTTCGCGCGCCGTCGGCAGTCTAGTTGCCGAGGACATGGCACGCCGGGTCTGTTCGGGTGATCTGCAGCCAGGCGACATTTTGCCGCCGGAAACAGAAATTGCCGCGCAATTCCATATTTCGCGCGCATCGGTCCGCACGGCGCTCAAAACGCTCGAAACCTTGGGCATTATCGTCCGGCAGGCCGGACGCGGCACCACGGTGCAGGAATTCCGCGAATGGAACTTTCTAGATCCGCAAGTCAGTCAGTGGATTGCCACGTACGCAGCTCCCAATCTGGGTGTCTTGCATGATGTCTTTGAGTTTCGCTGCACGACCGAGCCCTTGATTGCCTCGCTGGCTGCGCGCCGGGCCAACGCGCGCGATCTTCTGGCGATGGAAGAGGCCTTCGAGATCATGGAGCAAAATTGGGAACGCCGCGCCTCTCATGGCGAACGCGATCCCTTCAGCACAGCCGATATTGCCTTTCATGAGGCGATCTATCGGGCCACCCACAATCTGGTCTGGGCGCAGATCGTTCACATTTTGCGCCCCGCCATTCTCCTTGTCATTCGCACCAGTAACGAGACAGCCGAGGAGCTCAGAGAGAGCTTGGAGCGGCATCGCCGCCTGATGGAAAGCATCCGCATGCGCGACGCCGAGGCAGCCTATACCGCTGCCGGAAGGATCCTCTCTCAGACGGGCTTTGATCTGGGGTTTGAAGAGACACCGGGAGCAAAAGAGATTCTGACCCATATCAGGGCAGGAGGAGCCCGAACCGATCCTTAGGGAGGGCGGTTCGCAAGTCGGGCCGACTTCGTGATCGGTTCGAAAAATGAGTAAGGAGGTACTCACATGAAGTTCTCGAAAGTTTTCGGCTTTAGCGGAGGTTTGATCGCTGCGGGCCTTGGTCTTGCAATGGCAGGGCAGGCGGTTGCCGCAGAGTATGAATGGACATTCCAGACATCCGAAACCGCTGGTGAGCCACAGTTCGTCATCAAGCAGAATTGGGCCAAAAATATCGAAACCATGACGGACGGACGGGTGAAAATCGAAATCCTGCCGACCGGCGCCGTGGTGCCCCACAACCAGACCCTTGATGCCGTGGGAGCCGGCATTCTGCAGGGACATCTGACCGACCCCAGCTATTTCTCCGGCCTCAATCCGGCCTTCTCCATGCTCGGCAACCTTGTTGGGGCTTGGGGCGATCCGCTCGAATTCCTTGAATATATGCAATATGGTGGTGGCGAGGAACTCTACAACGAGCTGGTCGAGCCATACAAAGTGCACCTGATCGGGGCAGCGGCGACCGGCCTTGAAGCCTTTGTCTCCAAAAAGCCGATCCGCACCGTGGCTGATCTCAAGGGCCTCAAGCTGCGCGCACCCGAAGGCATGGTCTATGACATCTTCTCCAAGGCTGGCGCGTCACCTGTGAACCTGCCGGGGTCTGAAGTCTACACCGGTCTGGAAAAGGGCGTCATCGACGCGGCGGACTATACGGTGTTCTCCACCAACCACGCGCAGGGCCTGCACCAGTTTGCGACCTATCCAAGCTATCCGGGGTTTCATTCCCTGCCGATGGTCGCCGTCTCCATCAACAAGGACATCTGGGACGGCCTGCCAACCGACATCAAAACAACCCTTGAAGTGGCAACCGACGCTCTTGCCTATGATCTGGTCTTCCAGCTCAAGGGTCGCGATCTTGTTGCGGTCGCGGAAGCACGCAAGGATCCCAACATCGAAATCATCGATATGGCTCCTGAAGAACGCAAGAAGTTCCGCAACATTGCCAAGCAGGAATGGGCCAATTGGGCCAAGAAGAACGAGTTGACCCAAAAAGTCTATGATTCCGTCGTCACCTTCCTGACCGCACGGAACCTGATGTAGCACCCTCAGGATATGAGGCAGGCAAACCGGTCGGCCTCATATCCTCGCTATGCTGCCTGATACGCGACAGGACGGAAGAGCCCGCATGGTCCGGCCGCCCTGCCTTCAGCGCACACACCCGATCGCATTTCAAGGTCGCCCCATGTCAAAAGATCAGCAAATCGCTGCCCCGGCAGCCCCTTCCGGCACAGATGGAGAGGCCCGCACGCCCCTCGATGCCGCCATCACCTGGTGCGGGCGCGGATTGGCCTGGCTGGTGTTCATCGCCATGGCCATCAGCGTCATCGAAGTCATCTCCCGCTACGCGTTCGACAGCCCGACGTCGTGGGTGCATGAGACCGTGGTCTTCATGATCGCCATTCTGTTTGCCTTTGGCGGACCTGTTGCCATGGCAAAAGACAAGCACATCCGCGTTCGGCTCATCTACGATACCGTCTCGCTAAGGGCGCGGCGCTGGCTCGATCTGTTCAACAGCATCATCACATTGTTTTTTGCTGCCGGCATGTCCTATGCGGCCTACACCATGTTCTGGCGGGCTTCCCACAATCCCTTGGGCGAATGGAGCTTAGAGCGCTCCGGCACCAGCTGGAACCCGCCATTCCCGGCATTGACCAAAGGCATTATCCTGATTGCCCTTGCGATTATGACGCTCCAGACCCTGCTGCATCTTTACAAGTCCATCCGGGACATCAGCAGCAATCAGGGTGACGACAGCAAACAAGGGGAGCGCGTGGAATAATGGGCGGTCTTGGATTACAGGCACTGGGCATCGAATGGGGCACCTATGTGCTCGTCGGCAGCATCTTCCTTCTGCTGCTCACCGGTTTGCCTCTTGCATTCGTCACGGGCCTTGTGGCCTTCGTCTTCACCATCGGCTGGTTCGGCCCCAACGCTATCCCACTGGTCACCGCACGCATCTTCGGCTTTGTCACCGAATACTCCCTTGTTGCGGTGCCCATGTTCGTCTTCATGGCTTCGCTCCTCGACCGATCTGGCATCGCCAAGGATCTCTTCTCGGGCATGCGGGTGCTGGCCGGGCGTCTGCCCGGTGGTGTCGCCATTCAGACCCTGATCGTGGCGGTCTTCCTTGCGGCCATGTCCGGTATCATCGGCGGCGAGATCGTACTTCTGGGCATTCTCGCGCTGCCCCAGATGCTGCGCCTTGGCTATGACCGCAAGATCGCCATTGGCGTCGTGTGCGGCGGTGGCTCGCTGGGTACCATGATCCCGCCTTCCATCGTGCTCATCATCTATGGCCTGATTGCCTCGGTCTCGATTGCCGATCTGTTCGTCGCCGCCGTGATCCCGGGCTTGATGCTGGCCGGTCTCTACATGACCTATGTGCTGACCCGCTGCATGATCAACCCGGAACTGGCTCCGGCCATGCCGCCCTTGCCGCCAGAGGAAAGGGGCAAGGCCCGGCGCGATGCGATCAAGGCGATCCTTCTGCCCGCTGGCATTGCCTTCATGGTGCTTGGGACGATCTATGCCGGCATTGCCTCGGTCACAGAAGCCGCCGCCATGGGTGTCTTTGGGGTGCTTGCCGCAACGCTCATCCGCAAGGAACTGAACTTCAAGCTGGTGCACGAAAGCGCCATGCAGACCCTGACCACCTGCGGCATGATCATCTGGATCGGCATCGGTGCGGCCACCCTCGTCGGGGTCTACAACCTGATGGGCGGCAACCGCTTCGTCTCCAACACCATCCTCGGATTGGATGCAGCGCCGATCGTCATCATCCTTGTGATGATGCTGATCCTTCTGGTGCTGGGCCTGTTCCTTGACTGGATCGGCATCGCCATGTTGACCCTGCCGATCTTCGTGCCGATCATCATCCAGCTTGGCTATGATCCAATCTGGTTCGGTGTTCTGTTCGCCGTCAACATGCAGGTCTCGTTCCTCAGTCCGCCCTTTGGTCCTGCGGCCTTCTATCTCAAGGGCGTCGCGCCGCCCGAGATCAGTCTTGGCGATATTTTTGCCTCGTTGCTGCCCTTTATCGCAATGCAGCTCATGGTGCTGGCCGTCATGCTTCTCTTCCCGGATTTCGTACTGCTGATGGTTTAGTGCGATCCCACGCCGATCTCCAAGCGCGGGGACATATCTCCCGCCCCCGCGCCCCCCGAATTCTGGAGTGAACAATGAAAATAACCAGTATCAAGACCTATCAGGTACCCCCGCGCTGGCTGTTTCTGAAAATCGAAACGGACGACGGCATCAGCGGTTGGGGCGAACCGGTGATCGAGGGCCGCGCCCGTTCGGTGGAAGCCGCGGTGCTCGAATTTGAAGACCTGCTGATTGGCAGCGACCCGCGCCACATTCAGGACATCTGGCAAACCCTTTACCGCACCACTTTTTATCGCGGTGGCCCGATCCTGATGTCCGCGATTGCGGGGATCGATCAGGCGCTTTGGGACATCAAGGGCAAGGCGCTTGGTGTTCCCGTGCATGAGCTGCTCGGTGGCGCTGTCAGGGACAAGATGCGCATGTATTGCTGGATCGGTGGTGACCGCCCGAACGATGTGGGCAGGCAGGCCAAGGAAGTGGTTGAGAAGGGCTTCACCGCCTTCAAGATGAATGGCACCCCGGAAATCGCCATCGTTGACAGCCACAAGAAGGTGGATGATGCGGTCGCCCGCGTGGCTGAAGCGCGCGAAGCGGTCGGTCCTGATGTTGGCATTGCCATCGATTTTCATGGCCGCGTTCATCGCCCGATGGCCAAGGCGCTGCTGCGCGAGCTTGAGCCCTTCCATCCCATGTTTGTCGAGGAGCCGGTCCTGCCCGAGCATCTCTCGTGCCTTAGGGAAATTGCCGGAGGGCTCGGCTACCCCATCGCCACGGGCGAGCGGATCTTCTCGCGCTATGGCTTCAGGGATATTCTCGAGCAGCGCATGGTGGACATCCTGCAGCCTGATATCAGCCACTGCGGCGGTATTACCGAATTGTTCAAGATCGCAGCCATGGCCGAAGCCTATGATGTGGCCATTGCGCCGCACTGTCCGCTGGGGCCCTGCACCCTAGCGGCCTCCCTGCAGCTTGATTTTGTCTCCTACAATGCCTTCATTCAGGAACAGTCGATGGGAATCCACTATAATGTCGGCAATGATGTGCTCGACTATCTTGTCGACCCGTCGCCGTTGCAGATCAAGGATGGCTATTTGCCACGCTTGACCGGACCTGGGCTGGGTATCGAGATCAACGAGGATTTCGTGATCGAACGGGCCAAAGAGGGCCACAGCTGGCACAATCCGGTCTGGCGGCATGAAGACGGAAGCATCGCGGAATGGTAGGCTGAGGCCCATCCGAACCAAGCCAATTGGGAGCAGAATTATGGATACAAATGCACGCGCCGATATCGCTGTCGTCGGCCTTGGCGTCATGGGACGCAATCTGGCGCTTAATTTCGCCGACCATGGCTTTCGGGTGGCGGTCTATGATCCCTTCCCCGAAGTGCTGGAGAAAGCCCGCGAGACACTCAGGGATCTGGTTGTCTGCGAAAGCCCTGAAGACATGGTCAAGGTGCTCACCAAACCCGCGCGCATTCTCATCATGATCAAGGCGGGGAAACCCGTTGACGACGTCATCGACAGCTTCGCTCCGATCCTTGCACCGGACGATATTCTCATCGATGGCGGCAACACCTTTTATCGTGACACGGAACGACGGCAGGAGAAGCTCAAAGCCAAAGGCCTCAAATTTGTGGGCCTCGGGGTCTCTGGCGGCGAGGAGGGGGCCCGTTTCGGCCCGGCGTTGATGGCGGGCGGCGATGCCGATGCGCTTGCTGCAATCGAGGCGCCTTTCTCTGCCATCGCAGCCAAGGCCGCCGACGGGGCTTCCTGTTATGCCGCGCATGGCCCGATGGGGGCAGGGCATTTCGTCAAAATGGTGCACAACGGCATTGAATATGGCCTCATGCAGATGTTGGCCGAATGCTATCTGCTGCTCTCCGGGCCCGCCGAACAGGACCACAAAGAGATTTCCGACTGTTTTGGCGTGATGAATGCCGGGCCTGCGGCCTCCTATCTTGCCGAGATTTCTCAAAAGGTCATGGCAACGATCGACCCGGAAACCGGACGGCCACTGGTGGAGCTTATTCGCGATCAGGCGGCCCACAAGGGCACCGGGCGCTGGACGGTCGAGGCAGGCCTTGAGTATGGCATCGCTGTGCCAAGTGTTGCCGCCGGATTTCTGGCCCGTGCCCTGTCCGGGCGCGAGCGTCTGACGGGCTCAAAACGCACCTTGCCCCTCTCTACCGACGCAACCGGCAATCTCCCCGATCTGGCAATCAAGGCCTTTCCCGCCGCGATGCTATCGGTTTATGTGCAAGGATTGGAACTGATCGCAGAGGCCGCGCGAGACAATGGTTGGGACACGGATCTTTCAAGCGTTGCCAGAGGATGGCGCGCTGGCTGCATCATCCGCTCTGCGATGCTTGATCCCCTGTCAGACGCCTGCAAAGAGGGAGATGCACTCGCTAGCCCATTCGCAGAGGCAACGTTGGAGGACGCGGAAGCCGCCCTGCGGGCTATCGTTACCACAGCCGCGCTCACCGCAACGCCGACACCAGCGCTCAGTTCAGCACTCAGTTGGCTCGATGGTCGGCGCAGTGCATGCCTTGGCGCCAACTTCATTCAGGGGCAGCGGGACTATTTTGGTGCTCACACCTTTGAACGAGTGGATCGGGAAGGGCATTTCCACCATGACTGGATGGGGGAGAATTAAAGTGGACCGGCAAAGCACGGGGGACGCGGATAAAGAGTGACACCTGTCACTTTGGAACCAATCAATAAAGGGCCACGAAAATGATCATTATTGTCATGGGGATATCAGGCAGCGGTAAATCGACCCTTGGCAAACTGCTGGCCGAGCGGTTCGGCTTTGCTTTCGAGGAGGGTGATGCCTTCCATTCAAAAGCCAATGTCGAGAAAATGGCAGCAGGCATTCCGCTGACCGATGAGGACCGCAAGCCATGGCTTGAGACGCTGACCCGAGAGATCGCGAAATGGTCCCAAAAGGGCGAAGCCCGCGTGCTCAGTTGTTCGGCCCTGCGCAAGAGCTATCGGGATCAATTCCGTACGGCGGCCCGTGATCTGCGCTTTGTTTTTCTCGATGGAGCGGTAGAACTGGTGCGGGATCGCATGGCTCACAGAGAGCGCCATTTCATGCCCGTCGATCTCATCGAAAGCCAGATCGCGACGCTGGAAGTGCCCGATGGCGAGGAGGATGTCATCCGGCTGGATATCGACAAATCGCCTCAAGAGCTGGTTGATCACATCGCGGCCATTCTCGAACCGATCCTCTAGTTACCAACCGCGCAAACCTCGGAGCGGGTGAGAAACCGCTGACCCGTGCCATTGTCGAGGCTGAACATGCCGCCGTTGCCCGGAATGGCATCGATGATCAGATTGGTCCCGCCCCAACGCTCTCCCTGATCGCGATTGATATAGAAGGGCACCCCGTCCAGCTCACCAAGCAACAGGTCATTGCCTCCCAGCATGAAGTCGCTGGTCTCGAAACACATCGGCGCAGAGCCATCGCAACAGCCGCCCGACTGATGAAACACCAGATTTTCTCCGTACTTGCCCTTAATCTTGCGGATCAAATCGATGGCGGCATCGGTGGCGGTGACCGTGGGGATGGACTTACCATTCATGACTGGTTTCTCGTCTCTTGCGTGGAGAGGATGGTCGAGTAGAGAACAGAGCGCATGCTCTGTCCTCAGTGGGTGCCCTTCCTGCTCTTGTTCCTTCTGACCCTTACAGTCGACAGGGGGAGATCAGAAGAAGCCCAGAGCATTGTCGTCATAGGAGACGAGCAGGTTCTTGGTCTGGCGGTAATGGCCGAGCATCATCTTGTGGTTCTCGCGACCAATGCCCGACTGTTTGTATCCACCAAAGGCCGCATGGGCCGGATAGGCGTGATAGCAGTTGGTCCAGACGCGACCGGCCTGAATTTCCCGACCCATGCGGAAGGCGCGGCTGCCATCGCGGGTCCAGACACCGGCGCCAAGGCCGTAAAGCGTGTCATTGGCAATCGCCAGTGCTTCGGCTTCATCCTTGAAGGTCGTCACCGACAAAACAGGGCCGAAGATCTCTTCCTGGAAAATACGCATCGAGTTGTCGCCCGTAAATACGGTCGGCTCGATATAGTTGCCCTGCTCCAGATCCCCGCCAAGATGGGCGCGGTTACCGCCAGTGAGGCACTCGGCTCCTTCCTGCTTGCCAAGATCAAGATAGGAGGTGATCTTCTCCATCTGCTCGAGCGATGCTTGTGCGCCGATCATGGTGTCCATGGAAAGCGGGTTACCCTGCTTGACGGCTTTGACGCGCGCCACGGCTTTTTCCATGAAGGCATCATAGATGTCTTCCTGAATGAGGGCGCGGGACGGGCAGGTGCAGACCTCGCCCTGATTGAGCGCGAACATGGCAAAGCCTTCAAGGCATTTGTTCAGGAACGCATCGTCCTCACTCATCACATCCGAGAAAAAGATGTTCGGGCTTTTACCGCCAAGCTCCAGCGTCACTGGAATGATATTCTGTGAGGCATATTGCATGATCAGGCGGCCGGTGGTCGTCTCGCCGGTGAAGGCGATCTTGGCGATGCGGTTCGAGGAGGCAAGCGGCTTGCCTGCTTCTAGGCCAAAGCCGTTGACCACATTGAGCACCCCGGCTGGCAGGATGTCGCCGATCAGCTCCATCAGCACCATGATCGAGGCCGGGGTCTGCTCGGCAGGTTTCAGCACGATGCAGTTGCCTGCCGCCAAGGCTGGCGCGACCTTCCATGTGGCCATCAGGATGGGGAAGTTCCACGGGATGATCTGTCCCACAACACCCAGCGGCTCGTTGATGTGATAGGCATAGGTGTTGGCGTCGATCTCGCCAATGGAGCCTTCCTCGGCGCGGATGACCCCGGCGAAATAGCGGAAATGGTCAACCGCAAGAGTAATGTCAGCGGCGATGGACTCGCGCACCGGCTTGCCGTTGTCCATGGTTTCGGCAACCGCCAGAAAATTGGTATTGGCCTCCATCACGTCAGCAATCTTGAGCAGCATATTCGAGCGTTTGGTGATCGATGTGCGGCCCCAAGCGGGGAAAGCGGCATGAGCGGCATCAAGGGCAGCCTCGACGTCCTCGGCGTTCGAGCGGGCGCATTCACACAGGATCTCGCCGGTGATCGGGGTCGGGTTCTGGAAATACTGACCGGACGTCGGTTCAACAAACTCACCGTTGATGAAATTGCCGTAGCGGGTCTTGAAGGGAAAGGACACATCGAGATGTGCGGTATCGAGCGCAGCGGAGCGTGTGCTTGGTGTAATGACGTTCATGGTTTTCCTCCCGAGAAATGCGTCGTCATGTGGATTTGCTATGGGAGGTGAGAAGGAAAAATCGTGCCAGTTTGCTAACTCGTTGAATTCACTTGGTACCATTACGTACAAAGTGTCACGCCACCGTGACACTTTGTGCCAGTGGGGGTGACATACTGTCTCCTTGTTGGGACGCTTTGGCTTAAGTGTGAGACTGTGCATATTTGTCGCACGTAGAAATGCGTGGTAATCTTCCCCTGTGACCGGCAGAAGCCCGAAAATGAGCCATTGCAGGTCCGGGGAGGAAACACTTGGCCGATCTTACTCTGCGCGGCGCAGCTCTGTCTGCGCTTGACCAGACCACCATATCTGCATCCTGGGATCGCTGCGTGAAAGAGCACGGGCTTGATCAGTGGAAACGCCATCACGAGACGGTGGTGCGCCGAGAGCGCGTGCGCGATTCCATCGAGCATCTCGGCCCGCTCTTTACCGCCTGCCGCTCACAGGTGCAGCATATCTTCAAAAATATTGTCGGATCGGGTCATGCTGTCATTCTGACCGACAAGAGTGGCACCATCGTCGAATTTGCCGTCCAGTCGACGCTTGAAAATCTCTTCCGCAAGGCCGGTCTCAGGCGCGGTGCAGACTGGAGCGAGGCGAGAGAAGGGACCAATGGCATCGGCACGGCCATCGCCGAGAAGAAATCCATCACCATCTATCGCGACCAGCATTTTCACAATCATCACGCAAGCCTGACCTGTACGGGCGCACCCGTGTTCGATGTTGATGGGCAGGTGCTGGCCCTGTTTGATGTTTCAAGCATCGGACGCAAGGACGATCCCGACATTCTGGCCCACACGCGCGCGCTTCTTGAGATGTCTGCGCGGCTTATCAGTCGGCGTCATTTTCAGGATCATTTCTCAAGCCATTGGGTCATGCGCTTCCATCCGGACGCAGAACGGGTGGGGCTTCTGGAGGAGGGGCTTGTCGCGCTGGATCACAACGGACGCATCGCTGGTGCGGATCAACAGGCGCTCAGCCATCTTGCGGTTTCGGATCGCTCGGACATTCTGGGGCGCGACATTGATGAACTCATCGACATGGAGCGTGACCAGCTTGCCGCCCACCTTTCCGACGCGGGGCGAGTTCCTGCGCAAGTCGCCATTCGCGATGTCTTCAAGCGGGATACGCCGCTTGTTCATGCCCGTCTGATCGAGCCGGAAGCGGCCAGTCGCGAGATGCGGGTGTCTGGCGGAGCGATTGCAGCGCCTGTTCGCCCCGTAAGGCACAAGCCCGCCATGGTGGGGCCTTCCGCGCTAGAGCGCATGGTCGGGGACGATCTCAATTTGCGGGATCTCGCGTCCAAAGCCAGTAAACTTTACGAGCATGACGTGCCATTGCTCATCACTGGAGAGACCGGAGTGGGCAAGGACAGCTTTGCCCGCGCTTTGCATGAGGCCTCAAGTCGCAAGAACGCGCCCTTCATTGCCGTCAACTGCGGGGCCTTGCCGGAAAATCTCATCGAAGGGGAATTGTTCGGCTACAAGGCAGGCGCCTTCACCGGGGCGCAGGCGAGCGGCTTCAAGGGCCAGATCTTGGCGGCCAATGGCGGCACCCTGCTGCTCGATGAAATCGGCGATATGCCCCTCTCGGCCCAGACGCGCTTGCTTCAGGTTCTGGAACGGCGACAGGTGACGCCGCTTGGTAGCACCAAGGGCATCGATCTGGACATTCGCCTGTTGGCAGCAACCCATCAGCCACTTGAAGATCTCTGCGCCGAAGGGCGGTTCCGGGAGGATCTCTATTACCGCATTTGCGGCTTTGTCTTGCCCCTGCCAGCTTTGCGGCAGCGCCGCGATATTGCCGCGCTCATCGGGCGTCTGATGCCCGGCACCGCGCTTGACGATCCGACCGCCTTTTCCCGTGAAGCGCGCAACCTGATTGAGCAGCACCGCTGGCCCGGCAACATTCGCCAGTTGAAGCATGCGCTCAAAACCGCTTTCATCTTGGCCGACGGCGGCCCAATCCAGCCTCATCATCTCGGATTGAAAGAAAATAGGGGAATGGATCTACCCTGCCAGGTCAATGCAGCAGCGCCAGCGATTGCAGCCAACCTGCGAGGGGGAGAGAGCGGACTGAAGGCGAGCCTTGACGTCGAGAGGCGCGAGCGGGCGCTGATTGAGAAGGCTCTTAGTGAAGCGAAATGGAATGTTTCCCGCTGCGCCCAGCAGCTCGGCATCTCGCGCAATACGCTTTACAGAAAAATGAAAAGCCACGGCATCGGACGGTCACACTAAAACTGGACAAAAAAAAGCCTATCCGCGGCTTGATCGCGGATAGGCGCACAGTTGCCCGATTGCGCTGGTTTTGAGGCTGCAAAAAACAAAAGCCTAGCTTGGGCTGCATTGGACGGTCTTTTTCGGGGGACCTAGCCGTCCTTGTAGTAATAGCTGTAACCATTCAGCGCCGGTGCTCCGCCCAGATGCGCATAAAGCACCTTGGAGCCTTTGGGGAAGAAACCCTTCTTGGTCAGATCAACAAGACCCTGCATGGATTTGCCTTCATACACCGGGTCGGTCATCATCGCTTCGGTGCGGGCAGCCAAGCGGATGGCCTCGTTGGTCTCGTCTGACGGCACGCCATAGGCCGGATAGGCATAGTCTGGATTGATGACGATCTCGTCGTCGCGAACCTGACGCCCAAGACCGACAAGCTCGGCGGTGTTGTCGACGATGGAGCGAACTTGCTCGCGTGTCTGCTCGATGGTGGCCGATGCATCGATACCGATGACCCGGTCAGCGCGGTCCTGAGCGGCAAAGCCGACAATCATGCCGCCCTGCGTGGAGCCGGTGACGACGCAGACGACGATATAATCGAACTTGAAGCCCAGCTCTTTTTCCTGCTCGGCGACTTCCTCGGCAAAGCCGATATATCCGAGCGCGCCATATTTGTGCACCGAAGCACCCGCCGGAATGGCATAGGGCTTGCCGCCCGCGTCCTTGACCGACTGGATGGCATTTTCCCAGCTTTCGCGAATGCCGATGTCAAAGCCTTCATCAACAAGACGGCTGTCCGCACCCATCAGGCGCGTCATCAGGATATTGCCAACCCGATCATAGACGGCATCATAATGGGGCACCCATTTTTCCTGCACCACCACGCATTTCATGCCGATTTTGGCAGCGGTGGCTGCGACCATGCGCGTATGGTTGGACTGGACGCCGCCAATGGAGACCAGCGTGTCGGCACCTGCAGCGATGGCATCAGGGACGATATATTCCAGTTTTCTGAGTTTGTTACCACCCATTGCAAGACCGGAGTTGCAATCATCCCGCTTGGCATAGATTTCGACATCTCCACCCAGTGCCTCGGTGAGGCGCGGCAGATGCTCGATGGGTGTCGGGCCAAAAGTAAGGGGGTAGCGCTCGAATTTCTTAAGTAGTGACATAAACCGGTCTCCTGAATTGACGGCTCAAATCGTAACGATAAATCTTTGAAAGGTGCTCTCTATTATTCCTCTCAGAATTGATAAATATCTCGACTATTTCCTTCAAAAATGAGAAATAGAGAAATGTATTGAGAATAATTGGAAGAAAATTTCATGGCTGAATTTGATCGCATCGACCGCAATATCCTTAGAGCCCTGCAGATGGAAGGCCGCCTCAGCAATGCCGAACTGGCCGAGCGGGTCCATGTCAGCCCGGCCACCTGTCACAGGCGAACCCAGAGATTGTTCGAAGAGGGATATATCACCGGTGTCAGTGCGCGCATCAATCCCGAGCCGGTTGGTCTGGGGGCGCTGGTTCAGGTCGGTGTCGTGCTGGATCGCTCCACCCCCGAAAGCTTCGGGGCCTTCGAGAAGGCCGTGGTAGAAATCCCGGCGGTGCTGGACTGCAATCTGGTCGCGGGTGATTTCGATTATCTTCTGAAGATCCGCGTGCGTGACATGGCCGATTTCAACAAGCTTCATGCCCAGCAGCTGATTGCTCTTCCCGGTGTTCGCCAGACCCGCACCTTCTTTGTCATGAAGGAGGTGAAAAACAACGCGCCCCTGCCGTTCTAGCGGCATTCTAAGGCGCATCACGCGCAGCTGACAGGAGGCAAAACGTCTGGGGCCATTTCCCGAACGACGGGTTTCTTCTTGACAGTCAGCGGTTGCGGGGGCGTATATAGATCCCTGCAAAGACCAACACATTCCTTACCTCCCGTGCCCGACGCCTGTCTCGCCACACAGTTCTTAGGGGAAACCAGATGAGCGCACCCAGCCCGACAGGGAGCATGGCGGCTTATGGCCCCGCCCGCGGTTCCGTGACAGTGCTCGCAACCCAGTCTCTTCACATTTTCACCATCAGAATTGCGGGGGCGTTCGCATGAACGAAATTCTCATATTGTTTGGCGTGATCGCCCTGTCCGGTGCCGTAGCCGGGATCATTTCCGGCCTGCTCGGAGTTGGCGGTGGCATCATTCTGGTGCCTGCCTTCTTCTATGCCTTCACCACCCTTGGCTATCAGCCCGATCAGCTGATGCAGATCTGTGTGGCGACGTCCACCGGCACCATCATCTTCACCTCGCTCAGATCGGTTATGTCCCATCACAAGCGGGGAGCCGTGAGTGTTTCGCTGATCAAGAGCTGGGGCCCTTTCATTGCCATTGGAGCCCTCATCGGGGTGTTTGCGGCGGCCAGTCTCAGATCGCATGAATTGCAGCTCGTTTTTGGATGCATCGGTGTTTGCCTTGGGCTTTACATGCTCCTTGGCAGGAAGGACTGGCGCCTGTCCAGCGAATTGCCCGGCCGAATGTTGAGCGGCATTTATGGCATGGGCATCGGGTTTTTCTCGGCCCTGATGGGGATCGGCGGCGGGTCTTTCACCGTGCCCCTGCTGACAGCTTACAATGTGCCGCCCCATAAGGCCGTGGCGACGTCGCCGGGCTTTGGGCTGATGATTTCCGTGCCTGCCTTTCTGGCCTTCATGGCAACCGGCTGGGATGTGAGCGGCAAGCCGCCCTACACCATCGGTTATGTCAATCTTCCCGCTGTGGTTCTGATCGTGATGACCACCATGCTCACCGTTCCGTTGGGCGTTCGGATGGCCCATGCTCTGTCACCCCGACATTTGCGGATCGTGTTCGCCTGCACCATTCTGGTGCTTGCGGGGAACATGCTGCGCAAGGCTCTGATGGGTTGATGCCTGACATGTCCTCCCCTCTTGAGGCGCCTCTCCTTGATCGGATCAAGTCGGCGCGCCCGACGCTTTGGTGCAATCCGGCCTATGTGCCAGCTGTCGACCCCGAAGCGGCAGAAGGCCTTTCCAAGGCGCTTGACGACTGGGCGCTCATTGCCCCACTGCTTGAAGCGCTTTTCCCGCAACTCAAGCAAAGTGGCGGAGAGATCGCCTCCGACCTCATTGATGTGCCCGATCTTCAGACGGCGCTCGGATATGGTGCTCCTCACTTTGGTCGCCTCTTCGTCAAGGGCGATCATGATCTGCCGGTGGCCGGGTCGGTCAAGGCACGCGGCGGGCTGTTCGAAGTGCTCATGCACGCGGTGAACGAAGCCCGCGCCTTCGGCTTTCTGGCTGCAGATGAGAGCCTCACCAAGCTGGCGAGCACGGAAGCGCACAGTTTCTTTGGCCGCCGCACCATCGCTGTCGGCTCAACCGGCAATCTTGGTCTCAGCGTTGGCCTTGCCGCCCGCACCCTTGGCTACAATGTGGTCGTGCACATGTCCGCAGACGCCAAGGAATGGAAGATCGAGCGGTTGCGACGCTTCGGTGTCAAGGTCATGCAATATGAGGGCGATTACAATCTGGCGGTCGCCGCTGCGCGTGACGCAGCGAGCCGTGATCCACTGGCTTACTTTGTCGATGACGAGGATTCCGAACTGCTGTTCAGAGGATATAGCGCCGCGGCCGCCGAGCTGAAAACCCAGCTGGAGGATGCGGGCATTGTGATCGGCCCGGACCGCCCACTCTTTCTTTATCTGCCGTGTGGCATTGGAGGAGCGCCGGGCGGTATCGCCTATGGCGCCCGTGCCGTCTTTGGCCCTGATGTCCATTGCTTTTTTGCCGAGCCGGTCCAGTCGCCATCCGCTCTCGTTCAGATGATGCACGGGTCGGATCAGCCGTTACCGGTGTATGAATTTGGCCTCAGCAACAAGACCGAAGCGGACGGGATGGCGGTGGCCACCATGTCCCAGCTTGTTGCCCGCCGGATGCGTGAGCGGCTGGCCGGTGTCTATACGGCTGGTGACGATGATTTGTTCCGCTGGGTGTCGCTTGCCTACAGTCACGCCGGCCTGCAAATTGAGCCTTCTGCAGCCATCGGGTTTGCCGGTCCGCATTTCCTGCTAAGCACCGAGGCGGGGCGACATTTCTGCGCAACGCATCTGGCCCCGGATGCCCTCAACAGGGCCGTGCATGTTGCATGGGCGACCGGCGGATCTCTGGTGCCGGAGGTGCAATTCCAGACCTTTGTCGACCGTGGTTCATCCCTTGGCAGCCAATTTGATTTGATGCGTGAAGATCTCTGATTTGCCAACCGGAAATCCGGGTAAAGGCACCCTCACACATCTCACGCGCGGCGCAGCAGATCGGCAATGCCATCCAGAAGCGAGACGACGGGCCGCCCCGTCGCCTTTGCGATTGCTGCCTGATAGGGCGGCATGTTTCCACACTCAAGCAGGAACGCCCTGACGTTCGGATGTCGGGCCACCATCGCTTTGGCTTTGGCGGTGATGGCGGCTTCGATAGCTCCTTGGTCCATCTTAAGCGTCTGGTCCGCCTTCGCTCTGAGGATAGCCTCGGCAAAGGCGGGACAATCCTCCATTCCCTCGATCACCACATCCTTGGCATCGATCCCCGCTGCAGCCAAAGCAACCTTACCAAGCGAGGACTTCGAGGCTGTCAGAATGCCAATGCGCCCGTCAGGGTGCCTGGCTTTGAGCGCGGGGTAAAGGCAAAGCGCTGATGTTATCACCGGGATCGACACCGCTGCCTGCAATTCCTTTCGGATCGTGATCAGAAAGCCGCAGGTCGAGGTGATGGCTATCGCGCCATCGGCTTCAAGCTGGCGTGCTGCGCGGAGGAAGGCCTCAACCAGTGCATCAGATGGCCGTCCATCCTTGACGATTTCGGGGCTTTCCGCGCCTTCAACCACGGCGACCCGAGCCGGGCAGGGATAGCTCGCCACGTTGCCTGCATCCCCAATCGGGCGCTCAAAGCGGGTGTCGAGCATCAGGATGCCGACAAAGGGGGATGGAGATGGATCAGGCATTGCGATGGTTCGGAAACAGGGGCTGACTATCCGGCAAATATAGGCGACATTTTCAAACCTGTCAGCGAACAAATTCCAGCGGATTGCCCGGCGGCATGTAACCTTGTCAGAAAAACAAGGCGCGATGGAAAGGAGCAATTGCAAACGAGGCTGTCTCCGATGTGGGAAAATACCGGGAAAACCGGCGAAATATCAGACATTTCTATCCAAAATCGACATTTTGCTCTTTCACTGTATGGTCAATTTCTGCGAGCATGCGACAAAAGGAGTATAAGCGATGGCTGAAACGATACTGGTGTGCGGCGCTGGAATGGTTGGTGTAACAACCGCGCTCGAGCTGCAACGGCGCGGCTTGTCCGTCACCTTGATTGATCGCCGCGACCCGGGCGAAGAAACCTCCCACGGCAACGCCGGTATCATCACGCGCACATCGCTCGCACCCATCAACAGTCCGATGCTCTGGCGTCAGCTGCCCAAGCTGATGCTCAATCGCTCGACATCGTTTCGCTATTCCAACGCCTTCATGATGCGCAACATCGGCTGGGGCCTTGGCTTCTTGCGGCGCACATCCCGCTCCGCCTTTGAGGAAACCACCAAAGCGCTGTTTGATCTCATCGAGCTGTCCCGCACCGAGCATGATCGATTAAAAGGCGAGGCAGCGGCAGAGAGTATGTTCCACGATGATGGCTGGCTGTTTGTCTATCGCAGCGAGAAGGATTTCGAGGCCGCGTCCTACACGCGTAACATCTATGCCCGCTATGGCGTTGACATGGAAACCCTCGACCCTGCCGGGATCCATGACCATGATCCGGGCTTGAAGCCTATCTTTGCCAAGGGGCTATGGGTCAAGGACACATGGTCGGTGCAAGACCCCGGCGAGCTGGTTCGCGCCTACGCCCGCCTGTTCGTGGAGCGTGGCGGTGTGATCCGCAAAATGAGCCTTGCGACCCTTGAGCAAGAAGGCGAAGGCTGGGAAGCCCTCGCTGAAGACGGAAGCAGCTTCAGCGCTGACAAGGTCGTTGTTGCGCTCGGGCCGTGGTCGAAGGACTTCTGCGCCCGTCTCGGTTACAAAGTTCCCATGGGATACGAGCGCGGCTATCACATGCTCTACCGCCGCCCCGAGGATGAGGACGTGATCCCGGTCAGCAAGCCCTATTATGATGTTTCAGCGGGCTATGTTCTCTCCCCCATGCAGGAAGGACTCAGATTGTGTACAGGCGTGGAGCTCACGTCACTTGACGCTACCGGAAATTTCCAACAACTTAATTCTGCGGAAACCTCGGCCAGACAGGCAATCGAGCTGGGTGAGCGCATGCTGGACGAGCCATGGATGGGCAGTCGCCCGACCATGCCGGACAGCCGACCCGTGATCGGTCCTGCGCCGGGCCGGGACGGTCTCTATTTTGCCTTCGGGCATCAGCATATCGGGTTCAATACGGGCCCGGGCACAGCAATCATCTGCGCCGACCAGATAATAGGTCGGAATAAAAATAGTTTAGCCGAACCTTTCCGCCCGGATCGGTTCATCCTTCCAGCCAAACAATAATGACCACCCAGAGGAAGACCACATGAAAACCAAATTGATGTTAGCTATGGCAACGGGTCTTGCGATGATCACCACCGCTTCGCAGGCCGAAAAATGGGATATGGCGCTGGCCTATTCCGCAACCAACTTCCATTCCGAAATGGCGGCAGAATTCGCCAAGGACGTGACCGAGAAGACCGATGGCGCGCTCGAAATCGCGACACACCCGTCCGGCTCTCTGTTTGGGGGTGCCGAGATCTTCGGGGCCGTCCGCAAGGGGCTCGTGCCCATGGGTGAGCGCCTGATCTCTGCCCTTGGCAACGAGGACCCAATTTACGAAATCGATGCCCTGCCGTTCCTTGCGACCTCATTTGAGGATTCCATGAAGCTTTACAAGGCCTCGAAACCGGCTCTGGAAAAGACCTTGGCCAAGGCCCGCGTCAAGCTGCTTTACTCCTGCCCGTGGCCACCGCAGGGCTTCTACTCCATCAAGGAAGCCAAGGTTCCCGCTGACGTGGAAGGCCTGAAGTTCCGCGCCTACAACGCCACCACCTCCAAGATCGCCGAAGCACTCGGCATGGCACCCACCAAGATCGAAGCTGCCGAGCTCAGTCAGGCCTTTGCCACTGGCGTGGCTGAATCGATGATTTCCTCCGGCGCAACCGGCTATGACCGCAAACTCTGGGAACATGTCAAATATTACTACGATGTGAAGGCATGGCTGCCGCGCAACATGGTCATCGTCAATGCCAAGGCATGGGCGCGTCTCGATGACAACATCAAGACCATCGTCGAGGAAGCCGCAGCGACGGCCGAGAGCAAATGCTGGGCGAAATCTGCTGAACTGGATGGCTGGTACATCGAGCAGTTCAAGGAACAGGGCATGAATGTTGCCCCTGCAAGCGATGCGATGATGGAAGCCTTCTCCAAGGCTGGCGACGAACTCAAGGCCGCATGGCTTGAGCGCGCCGGCGATGAAGGCGCAGCTGTCCTTAAAGCCTACGAGGGCATGTAAGGAAAGCGAGCCGGGGCCTGTCCGCTCCGGCTCATCTTCTTTCATGCAATATCTGGCCTCGACAAGGCCCGGGCCGCACTGGCCTTCCTTGGGGCCCTGACCTCATGCAGGGACATGTTTCATGGAAACGATCAATCGGTTTCTTGACCGCATCTATCTGGCTGCCGCCTGGATTGCCGGGGCGCTGCTTATTCTTCTGTGCTCGCTTGTGCTTTACAGCATTCTCGCCCGTCTCGTCGGCTGGTTCGGCGGAGGCGCGTCCGACGTTGCGGGCTATGTCATGGCCACCAGCACCTTCATGGCGCTTGCCTATACTTTCCGTTCGCAAGGGCATATCCGTGTGTCGATCCTGACCCGCCGCCTTGAAGGCTTTCATCGCCGTCTGGCCGAAATCTGGGCCCATGCGGTCATTGCGGCTCTCGCGTGCTTCCTGTCCTACTACATGATCCGGCTGATGCTGGATTCCTATGATTTCGGCGAGCGCAGTGAAGGCGCGGATGCGATCCTTTTGTGGATCCCGCAGGCACCAGTGGCGCTTGGCTCGGTGCTTTTCGCCCTGTCCACCCTGCATGTTCTGGCGATTGCCCTGTTTGATTATGACAAGATTGATCCCGAATTGCACGAAGGCGAAGGACCGCAAGAAGTATGAACGAAGCCATCTCCATTGCGATATTCCTCTTCGCGCTGTTCTTTCTGCTCGGCACCAGTGTCTGGGTCGGGGCCTCTCTCATGCTCACCGCCATTCTGGGCATGTTTCTTTTCACCTCTGCGCCAATCGGCGATGCTCTGGCGCTGACCATCTGGGGCAGCCAGTCTTCGTGGACGTTGACGGCCTTGCCGCTGTTCATCTGGATGGGCGAGATTCTGTTCCGCACCAACCTGTCCGAGACCCTGTTTCGCGGCATAGCGCCCTTCATGCGGCGCTTGCCCGGCAGCCTGCTGCATGTCAATGTCGGTGCCTCTGCCATCTTTGCGGCCATCTCCGGTTCGTCCGCTGCGACAGTGGCAACCGTCGGCAAAATGGCCATCCCCGAGCTGCGCAAGCGCAAATATCCCGAAAAACAGATCGTCGGCTCGCTGGCTGGTGCCGGAACGCTGGGGCTTCTCATCCCGCCATCCATTTCGATGATCATTTACGGCGTGACGGTCAACGAGAGCATCGCCCAGCTTTTCATGGCGGCGATGATCCCCGGCATCTGCCTGGCGTTGATGTTTATGGGCTATATCGTGCTGTGGGGCCTGCGCAGTGGGGCGGGCCTGCAGCTTGAACCTGAGACCAACTGGTCCGAAAAGCTCTCGGCCTTCTTGGGCCTGTTGCCGGTCATCACCCTTATTCTTGCCGTGATCGGCTCGATCTATGCAGGCATCGCTACGGCAACAGAGGCCGCTGCGTTGGGCGTTCTGGGATCATTCCTGCTGGCTGCCTTCCAGCGGACCCTTACGCGTGAGAGCTTCATCGACTCTGTGATCGGCGCCGTGCGTACCACCACGATGATCATGTTCATCCTGATGGGCTCGGGCTTCCTGTCGCTGGCCATGGGCTTTACCGGCATCCCCAAGGCGCTGGCCGAAGGCATTGCGGCCTGGCAACCCTCGCCGCTGGCGCTCATTCTGACCCTGACGGTCTTCTACATCATCCTTGGCTGTTTCCTCGACGGCATTTCATCGATCGTCCTGACGATGGCAGTCATTGAGCCGATGGTGCGGGCGGCGGGCTTTGATATGCTCTGGTTCGGCGTCTATCTGATGATCGTTGTCGAAATGGCCCAGATCACGCCGCCCATCGGGTTTAACCTGTTCGTTCTGCAAGGCATGACCGGGCACGATATCGGCTTCATCGCCCGAGCAGCTGTGCCCAGTTTCGTGGTGATGTGTCTGTTCGTCGGCCTGTTGGTGATTTTCCCCGATCTGGCCCTCTGGTTGCCAAACTTCCTCAAGTAGGGCGTCGGGGCGCAACGGGCGGGGTCTGAAGACGATACCGCCCCATCTGAATGTGACTTGAGCGGGGAGCGCGTCATGGTCAACAAGATACTCGTGGCGATTGATATCGAGCATCGCGACAGTGCGGTCAGGGCCTTGAAGCAGGCCAAGCTGTTGGCCGAGGCATGCGACGCAGAAATCCATGTTTGCTTCGTGCTGGCCTATGGCTTTTATGATTATGTGAAGCCGTTTCTGGTCGAGGAAGTCCTCAAGGACACCATTGCGAACGTCAAGGTGGAGCTGGTGGGGGTCATCCGGCAAGCGGGACTTTCAGATGAGTTCGTGTCCCGCCATGTGCTCAAGGGCGGTGTGCATCAGCAGATCCTGCTTCTCGCCGAAAAGCTCAAGCCAGCCTATATCGTGCTCAACGGCCACAGCCCGGACGCTACAAGTGGCGTGACCGGGCCGGTCACCGCACACATCGCCCGGCTGGCACCATGCAATCTGCTGATCGTCAAATAGATCCCGGCGTCAGACCACGTTGCGTTCGCGATAGGTCTGAAGGAACGAGCGCACGCGGGGGTCATCCGGCTCCTTGCCGAACATCTCTACGGGCGGAATGCAGGTCACCAGACGCCCGCTGTCGAGAAACGCCACCCGGTCGGCCACATGCGCAGCAAAGCCCATCTCGTGCGTGACGACAACCATCGTCATGCCTTCGTTGGCCATTTCCTTCATCACCGACAGCACTTCGCCCACCAATTCGGGATCAAGGGCCGAGGTGGGTTCGTCGAACAGCATCACCCGAGGCTCCATGGCGATGGCACGGGCGATGGCGACGCGCTGCTGCTGACCGCCCGAGAGATTGGCGGGATAGTTGTCCACCTTGTCCGACAAATGCACCTTGGTCAGCGACTCTTTTGCCTTCTCGCGTGCCGCTTCCCGCTTCATGCCTTTCACGCTCACCAGCGCCTCGGCGACGTTGTCGAGGGCGCTCATGTGCGGCCAGAGGTGGAAATGCTGAAACACCATGCCGATGTTCTGGCGCTGCTTGCGCAGGGCCTCGGCGGAAACGGCCTTGCGCGGATTGCTGTGGCTGCCTTCACGCCATCCGATCAGTTCTCCATCGAGCCGAACCTCGCCGCCATCATAGGCTTCCAGAAAGTTCAGGCATCGCAAGAGCGTGCTCTTGCCCGAGCCGGATGGCCCGATGAGACAGAGCACCTCGGAGCGGTGCACATCCACCGAAATGTCATGCAGGGCCTCGAAATCATCGAAATATTTGCTCATGTTGCGAACCGTGATGATTGCATCGCTGGCCTCATGAGCTTTGGTGTCGGCAGTGTTGAGAGCATTGGTCTCGGGGACTTTGGTCTCGGACATGGGGAAACCTCGTGATTTCAGGCGCGCTTGAGATGACGGGTGACGCGTTCCTCGACGCGCGCACCAAGCCAACTGGAGGCAACCACCATCAGCCAGTAGAAAAGGGACAGAATAAGGAAAGGCTCAACGAACGTGAAGGTCTCCGCGGCCATGGTCTGGGTTTGATACAGAAGCTCAGGCACGGTAACCACCGACAAGATGGCCGTTTCCTTGGTCAGAATGATGAAGAAGTTGGTCAGCGGTGCTGTGATCGGCACCAGCATCTGCGGCAGGATAATCTTCCAAAGAATGCGTTTTTCGGACATGCCGACGCAGCGCGCAGCCTCAATCTGGCCAATCGGGATGGCGTTGAAGCCTGACCGGAAGATCTCTGCAAAATAGGGGCTGCCATAGACGATGAAGCTGAGAATCCCGGCCTGAACAGGCGAGAGCACCAGCCCGATATAGGGGCCACCATAATAGAGAATGAACAGCTGGATCATGAAGGGCGTGCCGCGGATCACTTCGATATAGGCATAGATCACCCAGCCGATGACCCTTGGTCCCCAGCGCCGTAGGGCCGCAAGAACGAAGCCCACGATAAGCCCTCCGATCGAGCCGACGAGCCAACACAGGATCGTGACGCCGAAACCGGACAGAAGCGCAGGGCCATAACGAATGAAAAGGTCAAATTCCATGGGGTCCTCCTATCCGACCTGAAGTTTCTTCTCGGCATAGCGACCGAGCAGGGACAGGACCCAGTTGATGACGAAATAGATCACCGCTGCGGTGATATAGATCTCGAGCGGGCGATAGGTCTCGCCGGTGATATTCTGCGAAATGCGCGTCAATTCGCCAATGCCGACAACCGACGCCAGCGAGGACACCTTGACCAGCAGGATCAACTCGTTGATGAGGGACGGCAGGCCGATGCGAACGGCTTGCGGCACCAATATGCGGCGCCAGAGCGAGAAATAGGGGATGCCGAGCGCATAGGCCGCTTCAGTCTGGCCAGCAGGAATGGATTGCAGCGCACCGCGCAGGATTTCGGCGGTATAGGCCGCCGAACACATGCCAACCGCAAGAATGGCCGCCTGAATGGCGGGCAGGTCGAGGCCGATGTAGGGGAGCATGTAGTAGAACATCAACAGCTGCACCAGAAGCGGCACACCGCGAAAGAAGCTGATATAGACCTTGGCGGCGGCGCTAAGGATCGGCCCCTTGGACAGGCGGGCCGCGCAGATAAAGGTGCCCCAGACCAGACTGATTGCCATGCCGGCAACAGAGATCAGGATCGTCCAGCGCGCGGCGGCCAACAGATAGGGCAGATTGTGCCAGATTGTTTCGAACGAGAAATTCATCTCATCATCATCCATTCGATCCGCAAGCGCTCGAACGCCTCTTGTTGGGCGTCGTGAGCCTCCGGGTCGCTGTGGCCTCGAAAGCGGACTGGCTTCCGAAACAGGAGGCGGACAAAGAGGTGCGCCCGGAAAGTGAAACCTTCCGGGCGCTTGCGGCTTTTGTTATTTGACGTCCGGCATGGAAGTCGGCAGCTCAGGCGCGGTACCGAGCCATTTTTCGTTGATCGCTTTGAGGCGACCATCTTCATGCATTTTCAGGATAGCGTCGTTGATTGCAGCGACAAGGGACGCGGAGTCTTCGCCAGCCGGTGCAACCCAACCGAAGAACTTCGGATCACCGAATGGAGGCATGACCATTTCGAACAGGCCGGGGCGCTGGACGGCGGCATAGCCCATCAGCGGCGCAGAGTTGGCAACGGCAGAAATACGGCCAGCAGCAAGGTCGGCGAGCGCTTCATCGATGTTGACATATTCACGCGCATCAACTGGCGAGGACAGGGTTTCGGAGAAGGCTTTGAGCTGCTCGAGCTGTGCCGAGCCTTTCTGCGAGCCAACGGCCTTGCCTGCAATGTCTTCAGGTTTGGAGATGCTGTCGTCGCCAGCTTTCTTGGCCAGAGCAACGGTCGCGTTGCCGATGGGCAGGGTGAAGCTGTAGCGTTTCATGCGCTCTGCGGTGATGGTCACAGGCGCATTGACAATGTCGAACTTGCCAGCTTCCAGACCCGGAAGGATCGACTGCCATGGCAGATCGAGGAATTCCACTTCGACACCGAGCTCTTTGGCCACTTCAGAGAAGAGGTCGTGGCAGATGCCCTGATATTCGCCATCCTTGAGAATGTCGAAGGGAGCGAAATGCATTTCGGTTGCGGCGACGATTTTGCCTTTGGCCTTGATGTCGGCCAGAAGGTCGGCCTGCGCGGTGCTGGCAAGGCCAAGACCGAAGGCTGCAGCAGCAACGAGGCTGAAGAAGGTCCGTTTCATGAGTTCTGTTCTCCTGAAAATTTATCTGAGAGGTGATTGGTTTTGTTTTTATTCTATTATTTGCCCGGAAGGATCCCGGGAAGGTTTAGATTGTGCTCTTTTGCACAATCAAGTGCGATTTCATAACCGGCATCGGCGTGACGCATCACGCCCGTTGCCGGATCGTTCCAGAGAACGCGGCCAATGCGTTCCTTGGCGTCGTCTGTGCCGTCGCAACAGATAACCATGCCCGAATGCTGCGAAAAGCCCATGCCGACCCCGCCACCATGGTGCAGCGACACCCATGTTGCGCCAGAGGCGGTGTTGAGCAGGGCATTGAGCAAGGGCCAGTCGGACACCGCGTCCGACCCGTCCTTCATGGCTTCGGTCTCGCGATTGGGCGAGGCGACCGAGCCGCTGTCCAGATGATCGCGACCGATCACGACAGGGGCCTTCAACTCGCCGGTGCGGACCATTTCGTTAAAGGCAAGGCCGAGACGATGGCGCTGCCCAAGACCGACCCAACAGATACGTGCTGGCAACCCTTGGAAGGAAATGCGATCGCGGGCCATGTCGAGCCAATTGTGCAGGTTTGGATCGTCAGGGATCAGCTCTTTCACCTTGGCATCGGTCTTGTAAATGTCTTCCGGATCGCCGGACAGGGCGGCCCAGCGGAACGGGCCGATGCCCTTGCAGAACAGAGGCCGGATATAGGCGGGCACAAATCCGGGGAAGGCGAAAGCATTCTCGAACCCTTCGTCCAGCGCCACCTGACGGATATTGTTGCCGTAATCGAGCGTGGGGATGCCCATATCCCAGAAGGCCACCATGGCTTCCACATGTTCGCGCATCGAGGCGCGGGCGGCTTTTTCAACGCTCTTGGGATCGCTCTCCTGCTTCTCGCGCCATTCGGCAACGGACCAGCCCTTGGGCAGGTAGCCATGGATGGGATCGTGGGCCGACGTCTGGTCGGTGACGATGTCGGGCTTGATGCCGCGTGCCACCAGTTCGGGGAAGATGTCAGCTGCGTTGCCAACAAGGCCGACGGACTTGGCTTCACCTGCCTTGGTCCATTCATCGATCATGGCGAGGGCTTCATCAAGCGTATGCGCCTTTTCGTCGACATAGCGCGTGCGCAGGCGGAAATCGATGCGGCTTTCATCGCATTCCACGGCAAGACAGCAGGCCCCGGCCATCACGGCCGCCAGCGGCTGAGCGCCGCCCATGCCACCAAGACCACCGGTCAGAATCCATTTGCCCTTAAGGTCTCCGCCAAAATGCTGGCGTCCTGCCTCGGCAAAGGTCTCATAGGTGCCCTGCACGATGCCTTGCGCCCCGATATAGATCCAAGAGCCAGCCGTCATCTGGCCAAACATGGCCAGACCTTTCTTGTCGAGCTCGTTGAAATGATCCCAGTTGGCCCAGTGCGGCACGAGGTTGGAGTTGGCGATGAGGACGCGCGGCGCATCCTTGTGGGTGCGGAACACACCAACCGGCTTGCCGGACTGCACCAGAAGGGTCTCGGTCTCATCCAGAGTCTTGAGGGTCTCGACGATCTGATCGAAATCGTCCCACGTCCGGGCTGCCCGCCCTATCCCGCCATAGACCACAAGCTCATGGGGACGTTCGGCGACATCGGGATGCAGATTGTTCATCAACATCCGCAAGGGCGCTTCGGTCAGCCAGGACTTGGCATTGAGCTCGGTGCCGGTTGGCGGAAAGATGTCGCGGGCATTGTGGCGACGATCAACCATCGTGATCTCCTCAGGTCTTAGGTCTCGAGTTCGCACATGAGCAGATCAGGGGCCAGCGCTTCCAGATCATAAAGGATCGCCTTCAAGTGGGCGCGCAGGCGGAAGGCCTTCTGCTCATCATAATCAAAGGGTGGAAATTCTGCGACCAGATGCGTGTCCTGTGCCAATTCCATCTGAATGGCATGGACACCTTCTTCGGGTCGACCATAATGACGTGTGGTCCAGCCGCCCTTGAAGCGGCCATTGAGAACCGAGGTGTATCCGTCCGCCGCGCTCGTATGGCCAGATACCGACCCTTCGATGCGCAAGTCGCAAGTCGTGCCCAAATTGGTGCCGACATTGAAATCAGCCAGCTTGCCATTGAACAGGAACGGGATGTGCGAGCGGATCGAATGGCAATCATAAAGGATCGCAACGCCGTGCTTGTCCTTTACGCGCTGGATCTGTGCGGCAAGTGCTTCATGATAGGGGGCATGGAAGCTCTGAAGCCGCCGCTCGGTTTCCTCGGCATCCGGCTCCATGCCTTCATGGTAGATAGGCGTGCCATCGAAGTCGGTGGTCGGGCAGAGGCTCGTGGTGTTCTGCCCCGGATAGAGCGTTTCGTCTTCCGGATTCCGGTTGGCGTCGATCACATAGCGATGGAAGTTGGCCTTGACCATCGTCAGGTTGGGAAGAAGATCGGCATAGAGTCGATCTACGTGCCAGTCGGTGTCGGCCATGATGTGGCCAGTGTCGTTGAGCTTGTTCCAGATGTCTTCGGGGATGAATGTCCCCACATGCGGCAGGCCAAGAATAATTGGACTGTCGCCCTCGATAACGTCAAACGGTTCCATGTGGCACCTCCAAGCTAAGCAAATAGTTAACGGAGACCACTGTGACCAATTCACGGCTGCTGATCAACCGGCTTGCGGTAGCCAGATCGGGTGCGAGGTATCGATCAGTATCCAGGCAGGGGATTTGACGACGCAGTTTTGACAGGATGGATTGCAACTGAGGGCTGGTTTTCAGCGGCGCGCGATACTCGACGCCCAGAGCTGAACACAAAAGCTCAACGCCCAGAATGTTTGAAAGATTTTCGACCATGCGGCCCAATCTGCGTCCACCATGGGCTGCCATGGACACATGATCTTCCTGATTGGCGCTCGTCGGGGTTGAGTCGGTCGAGCAAGGATTCGCCAGATGCTTGTTCTCGCTCATCAAGGCTGCGGTCGTCACTTCGGCGATCATCAGGCCGGAATTGAGGCCCGGATCCTTGGCAAGAAAAGGCGGCAGATCGAACGACAGGGTTGGATCGACCATCAGAGCGACGCGCCGCTGGGCAATTGCACCAATTTCGGCGATTGCGAGCGCAATCTGGTCGGCAGCAAAGGCCACCGGTTCGGCATGGAAATTGCCGCCCGAGACGATCCGGTCTGCCTCAATAAGAACAAGCGGATTGTCCGTTGCGGCATTGGCTTCGATGCGCAAGGTGTTGCCCGCCATACGCAAGAGATCGACACAGGCGCCAACCACCTGCGGCTGACAGCGAATGCAATAGGGATCCTGAACCCGGGCATCGCCCTCGCGGTGGCTCTCGCGGATTTCCGAGCCGTCCATCAGGTCGCGCATGATGGCCGCGACCTCGATCTGGCCGGGCTGACCACGCAGGGCATGGATTTCGGGCAGCAGCGGGGCGGTTGACCCCATGATCGCATCCGTCGATAGAGACGCCGTGACAAGGCAGGCTTCGGCCATGCGCAGGGCACCGAACAGACCGGTCAGCGCAAAGGCGGTTGATACCTGCGTGCCGTTGATCAGGCCAAGCCCCTCTTTGGGGCCAAGGATGACGGGCGAAAGGCCCGCTTTGGCGAGCGCCTCAGCGCCGGAAAGGCGCTCTCCTTCAAAGGTGGCTTCACCTTCGCCGATCAAGACGGCGGTCATGTGCGCCAGCGGCGCAAGGTCGCCCGATGCGCCAACCGACCCCTGGCTGGGGATGACTGGCGTGACGCCCTTGGCGAGGCAGGCCTCGATCAGTTCGAGGATTTCCCAACGCACGCCCGACGCCCCACGCGCAAGCGACAGGAGTTTGAGGGTCATGATCAGCCGCACGGTGGCCGCATCAAGCTCGTCGCCAACACCGCAGCAATGGGACAGGATCAGGTTGCGCTGAAGGGTGGCTGTATCTTCCGGGGCTATCTTGACGCTGGCAAGCTTGCCAAAACCAGTGTTGACGCCATAGACCGCCTCATTGCCATTGGCTGCCGCAGCGACACGCGCGGCTGCTTCGTCAATGGCAGGGCGGGCACTGCGATCGATCATCACCGCAAGCCCATCGCGATAGATGGCTTCGAGTTCGGTCAGAGTGACCGTGCCGGGAACAAGCGTTACTGAACGCATGGGGTGCCTCCGAAATAGCGCTTGGTGAGGGGATTGAAACCGATGCGATAGCAAAGCTCGGCCGGATGGGCCGCGTTCCAGATATTGAAGTCTGCCCTGAGGCCTTCGGAGAGCATGCCGCGATCAGAAAGGCCGAGCGCCTTGGCCGCATTGCGTGTCGTGCCGATGAGCGCCTCTTCAGGCGTCAGACGGAAGAGGGTGCAGGCCATGTTGAGCGTCAGCAACAAAGAGGTGAGGGGCGATGTGCCGGGATTGCAATCCGTTGCGATGGCAAGGCTGACCCCATGCTGGCGGATGAGATCCACCGGAGGGCTTTGCGTCTCGCGCAAGGTGTAGAAGGCACCGGGCAGCAGAACCGCAACTGTATCCGCCTCGGCCATGGCTTTGACGCCCGCCTCGTCGAGATATTCAAGATGATCGGCAGACAATGCACCATAGGAGGCGGCAAGCGCTGCGCCCCCCAGATTGGAGAGCTGTTCGGCATGCAGTTTGACCAGCAGGCCCAGAGCCTTGGCTTTGTCGAAAACCTGAGCAATTTCATCAGGCTGGAACGCGATGCCTTCGCAGAAGCCATCCACCGCATCCACCAGCCCTTCTGCATGGGCTTTTTCAAGGCCGGGCAGGACGACATCATCAAGATAGCCTTGCGGCTTGCCTTTATACTCTGGCGGCATCGCATGGGCGGCGAGATAGGTGGTTTTGACGGTAATGTCGCGCAAATCGCCAATATGGCGGGCCACCCGCAGCATTTTGAGCTCGCTCTCGATATCAAGGCCATAGCCGGATTTGATTTCAAGGGTCGAGACCCCTTCGGCGATCAGGGTGTCAACCCGAGGCAGGGCGCTTTCCAGCAGCTCTTCCTCGCTTGCGGATCGCGTCGCGGTGACGGTCGAAACGATGCCGCCTCCAGCCCGTGCAATCTCCTCGTACTCGGCCCCTTCAAGACGCATTTCAAATTCGCGCGCCCGGTTGCCGCCGAAAACGACATGGGTGTGGCAATCGATAAGAGCGGGGGTGATCAGCGAACTGCCAAGATCCTTTTGCGGCCAGTCGGCATACGCGTTGGGCAACTCTGCATCCGGGCCGCAGTAGGCAATCAGCCCATCCTTGATGGCGAGTGCACCGTCCGAAATCAGGCCATAGGCAGTTTTGCCCGGCTTCATGGTTGCCAACGTGGCATTTTTCAGGATGAAATGTGTCACAGGTGCCGATCCATGCTTGATTAAATCGTGTTTTATGAGAATATATATGCACATAATAATTTGACTGTCAACGCGATGACAGTAAAGCTGCTGAATTTCGGGGCAGATCTTGAGTGGTGCAAAGTGAAAGTGGTTTTTTGATGAAAATATATGCAGAAACGGCGCTTTTGCCGGACGGTTGGAAAAACGGCGTACTCGTCGATATCGATGACGCAGGGCGCATTGTTTCGACCCGGACCGATGCCGATCTCACCACATTGCCAAGCACGCCAGATCACACGGTTCCGATCCTTCTGCCCGCCCCGGCCAATCTGCACAGCCACGCATTCCAGCGCGCCATGGCAGGCATGAGCGAACGCCGCGGCGCCGAGCCGCTCGATACTTTCTGGACCTGGCGCCAGATCATGTATCGCTTCCTCGATATCCTGACACCGGAAGATATTGAAGCCATCGCCGCCTTTGTGCAAATGGAAATGCTCGAGGCGGGATATGGATGCAACGTTGAATTCCACTATGTGCATCATCAGGCGGATGGCACGCCCTATGCCGCGCTCGCGGAATTGTCCCACAGGATCGGCGCGGCAGCGCAGGAAAGCGGCATCGGACTGACGCTCCTGCCGGTGCTCTATCAATATGGCGGCTGCGACATGCGACCACTCGGCCCCGGCCAGATCCGCTTTGGCAATGATTTCGAGCGCTTCGCCCGTCTGCATCAGGAAGCCACAGCAATGCTGCCGAACCTGCCGGTGGATAGCCGGATCGGTGTTGCGCCCCATTCTTTGCGGGCCGTGGGGCAAGAGGCCCTGCGCGATGCCGTCTGGCTGGTCGGTGACGGACCACTGCACATGCATTTGGCTGAGCAGGTTAAGGAAGTTGAGGAAGTCAAGGCCGCTTGGGGCGCGCGCCCGACCGAATGGCTTCTCAATCATCATCAGGTGGATGAGAAATGGTGTCTTATTCATTGCACCCAGATGACCGATGAAGAGACGGACGCGCTGGCCGCGACGGGCGCTGTCGCAGGGCTTTGCCCGATTACGGAATCGAGCCTTGGGGATGGCATCTTCAACGGGGTGCGCTACCTCTCCAAGGGTGGTCGCATCGGCATTGGCTCGGATTCCAACATCCGCATTTCCTTGAGCGAGGAGCTGCGCACTCTGGAATATTCCCAGCGCCTCAGGGACCACTGCCGCGCCAGTGTCGCAACGACGCAGCAGTCCACCGGGCGCGTTCTCTTCGAGGCTGCTGTCGCGGGTGGCGCACAAGCGGCGGGCCGCGCGTCAGGGCGGATCGAGACCGGGGCTTGGGCCGATCTCCTCGCACTTGATGGCGCCTCCCTGATGCTGGACGGTGTCAAGGGCGACGAAATCCTCGACATGTTCCTTTTTGCTGCCGACGACAGGCTGGTCACTGATGTTTGGTCGGCCGGGCGTCATCTGGTTAAAAATGGGATGCACATCAGAGGCGAGGCAATTCGCGATACCTATCGGCAGGTGATGAGAAAGCTGAGGCAGGAATTTTGACGGTGCGTGAGGCAAACAGCTGGCGGCAGATCCGTGACGAAGTGGTCCGGCGCATCAATGAGCGCGTCTGGCAGCCCGGTGCGCTGATCCCCAACGAGGCGGACCTCGCCGAAGAATTCCACTGTGGCCGCACCATGGTCAACCGGGCTTTGCGCGAATTGGCAACCGCAGGGATCGTCACCCGCAAGCGCAAGGCCGGTACCCGCGTGGCCATCAACCCGCCGCACAAGGCGGTCTTCACCATTCCCATCATTCGCGAGGAAGTTGAAAGCAAGGGCTCGAGCTATCGCCATTCCCTGTTGATCCGCGACCAGAGAGAGAGGCCTGCTTTTCTGGCTGGCGCCTTTCGTGTGGCGGACGACACGCCGTTGATCTACACTGAAACAATGCATTTCTCGGACAATCAGCCTTATATCCATGAAGAGCGCTATACCAATCATGTTGCGGTGCCGGACTTTGCCGATTTCAATCTGGATCGGATCAGCGCCAATGAATGGCTGGTGCAAAATGCCCCCTATACGGGTGGCGAGTTGAGCTTTTTTGCCGTTCAGGCCGATGCAAAACTGGCGCGCACCTTCGACGTTGCCGAAGGCTACGCGCTGTTCGCGACAGAGCGCAGCACCTGGTATCAGGAAAATCCCATCACCCATGTCCGCCTGATCTATCGTCCCGGCTACCGCATGCGAACGAGCTTCTGATCCCCTTTGGTCAAGGCGCTGAGGCAAAAGCTGCGCATGGTTATCGGCTTTACGGATGGCAAAGCGAAACACAATCAATTTGCCTGAATGCACAAGCACTGCTAGAGCTTTTTAAACGCAATCGCCAAGGATGAGCCCCCCAAGGATGAGCCCCGAAGGAAGAGACCATGTCGCTGAACGATGATCCGCAATTCTGGGCCGCTGCCCGCAAGCATCTGATCCGCTATGGTGGATCCTTCGAGCCGATCATCGTCGAGCGGGCAGAGGGCAGTTACGTCTATGATGCGGACGGGCGCGGCATTCTCGATTTCACCTCTGGTCAGATGAGCGCGGTGCTGGGACACTCCCACCCCGACATTCTGGAGACCATCGATCGGCAGAGCAAATCTTCCATTCATCTTTTCTCCGGCATGCTCTCGCGCCCCGTGGTCACCTTGGCTGAGCGGCTCGCAGCGCTCGCTCCCGGCCTTGATCGGGTCATGTTGCTGTCCACCGGGGCCGAATCCAACGAAGCGGCCATTCGCATGGCCAAGCTGGTCACCGGTCGCCACGAAATCGTGGCCTTTGCCCAGAGTTGGCATGGCATGACCGGCGCCGCTGCTTCTGCCACCTACAGTGCGGGGCGCAGCGGATATGGCCCGGCGTCCGTCGGCTCGCTCGCCATTCCCGCCCCTAACGCCTATCGTCCGCGCTTCAAGCATGCAGATGGTAGTCTTGACTGGCAGACAGAGCTGGATGATGCGTTCGAACTCGTCGACCGCCAGTCTACCGGATCACTGGCCGCTTTCATTGCCGAGCCGATCCTGTCAAGCGGCGGCATCATCGATCTGCCGGTGGGCTATCTCGCAGCCTTGAAGCAGAAATGCGAGGAGCGCGGTATGCTGCTCATCCTTGATGAAGCCCAGACGGGCATCGGGCGCACCGGCGACATGTTTGCCTTCCAGCGCGATGGGGTGACCCCGGACATCATGAGCCTGTCCAAGACCCTCGGCGCAGGATTGCCGCTCGCTGCGGTTCAGACGAGCGAGGCAATCGAACAAAAAGCCCATGACAAGGGTTTCCTGTTCTACACAACCCATGTCTCTGACCCCCTGCCAGCGGCGGTGGGAGTCACCGTGCTTGATGTGGTGGCCCGAGACGGCTTGCAGCAAAAGGCCCTTGAGCGTGGTAAGCGTTTGAAGGATGGCCTTTTAGCGCTTCAGCAGCGCTTTGAATGCGTGGGTGATGTGCGTGGACGGGGCCTGTTGTTGGGCCTTGAGGTGGTTGAGGACCGCCAGTCCAAGGCTCCCGGTTTCGAGATCGGAGCGCGGATCATGGAAGAGACCATGCAGCGCGGCCTCTCCATGAACATCGTCAAGATGCCCAGCATGGGCGGCGTCTTCCGCATCGCGCCGCCGCTGACCGTGAGCGATGAAGACATCGACCGCGGTCTTGAAATCATGACAGAGGCCATCGAAGCGGCCTCCGTAAGCGTGTGAGGCTGCCAGAAAGGACGCGGCGAGTAAGGATCACGCTTGGCGCAGGCCGGTGAAGGTCAGGTGGCACTGGCGGCGATGAGGATGGGCGCGATGCTCCATGAAATAGATCCCCTGCCAGGTGCCCAGCGCCATCCGGCCATTCTGTACGGGTATGGTAAGGCTGACTGACGTCAGTATGGTCTTGAGATGGGCGGGCATGTCGTCCGGTCCCTCATAGGAATGCTCGTAATAGCGATCCTCCGGCGCGATGTCGTCGAAATAGCGCACGACATCCTCGCGGACCGTCGGATCGGCATTCTCCTGTATAGACAGCGAAGCCGATGTGTGTTGACAAAAGACAGTCACGGTTCCCGATATCGCGCCGACGCTGTTGACCCATTGCGCGACCTCCTGCGTGATCATGCGGATGCTTTTGGGGGCGGTCTGGAAGGAGATGGTCTCGTGCATGGCATCGAAGATGGTCGTGTCCGCGGGCATGGTCTGGGGTCCCTGACGTCTGGTATGGTATTTAGCATCGACTGCTGCGAGCTGTGATTGGCCTATTGGTAACTGGGTCCGGGCCATCCCTCAAGTCCGACATTACCGCCAGCCGTTGACCGGAACGGCCAAATGACGGCTAATCGATGCGGCCATTCGACCTGCCTTGGCCTGCTGGGTGGAAACCGTTTTTTAACCATCACATTGAAAAGATTGTAAAAAAAGACGATGCGGCCGCTCGGCGCCGTTTCATGGCCACCTGTAAGTCGCCAAGCAATAGATCTGTAACTTTTATTGGTTAGTAGTCAAATACGATTAGTAAACTATTGGATCTTATATCGCGATGCTGATATCGCGATGCTGAAAGTTCTGAATTGCATCTTTACGCAGCATAATATCCCGCTTGTCGGGCTGGCAGTTATCATCTGCTTGTTTGGATCCTTTATAACGCTGCGTTTGTTGCAACGCAGCGTCTCGGCACATGGCTCGCAGCGTCTCGGTTGGCAGTTTTTGGCGGCTGTTGCTGGCGGTGGCGGAATCTGGGCAACCCATTTTGTCGCCGTCCTTGCCTACGATCCCAAGGCACCGATCTCGGTTGATCCGACCCTGACTGTACTGTCCCTTGTCATTGCCGTAGTTGGTCTGTGTATCAGCTTCGTAGTCAGTGGTTATCGCCCGCACATGCTTTTCGCCGCAATCGGAGGCGCCTTGACCGGCGGCAGCTTCGCGGCGACGCACTACACCGGTATGTTCGCCTATCGCATCATCGCTTTCGTTGAGTGGAACGTCAGTTATGTCGTGGCTTCCATCGCGATCCCGGTTGTCTTGGGGGCTTTGTCCCTGATGCTGATCTGGCAACGCAAGGCGAGCAACAAAAAGCTCGCCGCAGCTGTTGGTCTGATGGTTTTGGGCTTTTTCGCCTTGCATTTCACCGGCATGACAGCGTTGACGGTCACGCCCATGATCTCATCATTTCCAAAAACGGATATGCATGCGGTGATCGCGTTGGCACTGGCCGTCTCGGTGCTCACGACCATCATTCTCAGCGCGGGCATCACCAGTTATCTCATCGACACCAAGCTGCGCGAGGCTTCGCAGAACGAGCTGCACTATCTGGCCGTGCACGATCCGTTGACCGGACTGGAAAACCGCTCCAGCTTCAAAAGCTCTCTCATTGAGAAGCTTGATGATGCAATCGCCGACAAGCGGAAGCTGGGCGTCATTGGGTTGGATCTAAATCGCTTCAAGGACATCAATGAACGCATGGGCCACGCTGCGGGCGACGAAGTTTTGCGCGTCTTGTCCCGGCGGATGAGTGATATTCTGTGGGACGGCGAGATGATTGCGCGCATCGGTGGAGATGAGTTCGCTGCCGCTAAGACCTTCTCCGACAGATCGGAACTGGTCGCCTTTGCTGAGAGACTGGCCGGAGCGCTGAGACGTCCGGTGGAACTGGGCGTCAGCGAAATCGAAATGAATGCCAGTTTTGGCGCAGCCGTTTGGCCGGATGATGCCAGAGAACTTGATGAGCTGGTCAGCAACGCAGAGCTTGCCGTGTGCCACACCAAGGACAATTTTCTGGATGGTATCGGCTTTTATGATGCCGAAATCGGAACCAAGTTGCGAGAACGGCACAAGCTTGCCGATGAGCTGCGTCTGGCGCTCGAAAGAGACCAGCTTGAAGTCCACTATCAGGTGCAGGTTTCCTTGGCGACTGATGAGGCGGGTAAGGACGAGGTTCAGGGCTTCGAGGCCCTTCTGCGCTGGACGCACCCGGAGAAGGGGCCGATTTCGCCAGCAGAATTCATTCCCGTGGCAGAGGAAAACGGCCTCATCGCGCCGCTCGGGGCTTGGGTGCTCCGGCGCGCCTGTCGCGATGCTGCCCAATGGGAGCCCGGCTATCGGGTGGCTGTCAATGTCTCCGCCGTTCAGTTCACGAATCCGCGCCTACCCCAATTGGTCCATGAGGTTCTTCTGGAAACCGGGCTTTCACCGCACCGTCTGGAACTGGAACTGACCGAAACAGCGTTGGTTGAGGACAGGGTTCGCTCGCTTCATATCATGCGTCAGATCAAGGATCTTGGTGTTGGTATCGCGCTTGATGACTTCGGCACCGGTTATTCATCGTTGGACGTCTTGCGTGTATTTCCGTTCGACAAGATCAAGCTCGACAAGGCTTTTGTCAGTGGCATCGAACGTGACCGTCAGTGCAAGGCCATCGTCCGCGCGGTGCTGGCGCTCGGTAACAGCCTTGAGATTCCCGTTCTGGCAGAGGGAATCGAGACAAGTGATCAGTTGGCTGTTCTGCGCGCCGAAGGCTGTGATGCAGGGCAGGGCTTCTTTCTGGGGCGTCCGTCCTCCATGGATGCCCTGATCGCGGCTGGTGCTCTGAACCGGCGGATCATCACCTCTGAGGATTCGCCTCAGCCAATCAAACAGGCCCGAGAGGCCGATTCCGATGCCTTCCGGCAAGAAACGCCGCCCATCACCGCAGCCGTTGGCTAGTGAAGCAGAGGGCGCATGACGCTGCGCCGACGCGGGGGGCCGCTCTTCATTCAGCGAAAGGTGCGCTCCTCAAGGGGCAAGCTGAAAATCTTCTCCCTGCACAGGCGCAAAAATTCCGCTTCCGCATCGCTGGAGCGCCGCTTGGGGCTGGTGATTAGATAAACATCGACCACCGGCAAGTCCTCATAGGGCGGCAACTGGTGCAACAGCCCCCGCTCCACGTCGCGCCGTGCCACATGAACAGGCAGGGCGCCGATCCCGATGTTGGCGACGATCATCCTGCGGATCTCGACCAGATTGGATGACACTCCCTGCCAAAGGGTTTCGGCCTGCACATGCGCGCGCAACCCGATCACCGGTTCAAGCGGCCCCCCTTCCACTTCGGTTTGAAACGACACACTGCGTTCACCCGCAAGGTCGGACAGTTTGATGTCCGTTTTGCCAAATAGCCGGTGCCTTGGTCCGCAATAGAGGCCGAAAAACTCGCGAAACAGCACGGGATTATCGAGTGGCCGGGACAGGTCGTTGAGCAGGCAGATGCCGAAGCTGATCCGGTTCTGCAGAACGCTGCTGACAATTTCCTCGCTGTCCGCCACAGCAATGGAAAAGGTCACCTTGCGGTGGCGGTCGGCAAAGTCGGCCAGAACCTCGTCGAAATGTGGGCAGACCACATGGCTCGCGACGACAATGGCGATATGCCCGCTGAGTTCATCTTCATCCCGCTCCAGGAGAGAGGGCAACTGCGAGACGCTGCCAAAAATCGAAGAACACTCGTTGTAGAGAATTTTTCCGGTTTCCGTGACCTTGAATTCGTTCGGTTTGCGCACGATCAGCTTGTGCCCTGTTGCCTCCTCCAGACGTTTCAGGGCGGCACTCACCGTGGGTTGCTTCAAGCCAAGGAAATCTGCGGTTTTGGTAATGCTCTTTTGTTCAACCACAACCATGAATGTACGCAAAAGGTTCCAGTCCAGATTCCACGGAAAGCGTTGTTCATAGGGGCGCATTATAGATTTCACCTATAATAAAAATTGGAATTATTTATTTGATTGATGATAGCGCCCATGCAACCTTCAATGCAAGGTGGCAAAAAATTAGTCACTGCTAAAAATTAGGCAATCAATTCCCGGGAACAGTTTACGCTCAAACAGGAGAAATCCATGATCAACCGTCGCAGCTTGTTGCAGGCCGTCGTCGTCACCGGCGCATTCGCATTGGCCAACCTTGGCATCACCGCTCCGGTCCTTGCAGACGAACTTGACGCCATCAAGGAAAAGGGAGAGATCAGCATCGCCATGAGTGGCGCCTATCCTCCGTTCAACTTCGTCAATGATGAAAACAAGGTCGTCGGCTTCGATCCGTCCATCGGCACCGAAATCGCCAAGCGCATGGGCTTGGAGACCAAGATCGTCACCACCGCATGGGATGGCATCATCGGCGGGCTTCTGGCCCAAAAGTACGACGCCATTGTCGGGTCCATGTCGATCACAGAGGAACGTGCCAAGGTTGTCGACTTCGTTGGCCCTTACTACAACACCCAGCGTGCAATCTTCACCAAGGAAGGCTCCGAGCTGACCAGCATGGACCAGCTCAAGGATGCCACCATCGGCGTGACCCTTGGCGAAACCCATGAAGAATGGGCGCGCGAACAGGGCTATAGTGTCCGCACCTACAAGGGGCTGCCGGAACTGTTGCTCGAGCTTGAAAACGGCCGCGTGGACGCCATTGTCAATGACTCCATTGCAGCCATTCTGGCCATGAAAAAGAACGAGCAGAAATACGCCATAATCGAAGACCCGAACACCGAGAAATTCGGGGCTGGCATCGCCATCCGCAAGGGCAATCCGGAACTGAAAGCGGCCATGCAGAAGGCGCTTGATGAAATGATGGAAGATGGCACCTACCTCAAGATCGCCGAAAAATGGGTTGGTGGCGACATTCGCTAAGCTTACCGCACCATCCCGCTTTTCATCTGGTCCGCCGCACGGCGGCGGGCCATTTGCGCGAAAGTCATCTCCATGCAGACAGATTATGGCAAGCTGAGCTGGCAAGAGGTGCGCGATACCGACAAGGACCGGGTCGTCATCCTCAATGTCTCGGCAACCGAAGACCATGGCCCGCATATGCCGCTGGATACCGATACGGTGCTCGGCATGGCTGTGGCAAACGGTGTGGCAGAGGCCATTCCCGATCAGGTTCTCGTCATGCCGCCGATAGCCTACGGCTTCAATGAGCATCACAAGGACTTTCCCGGCGTCATCTGGATCCAACCAGAGACCCTGATTGCCTTTGTGACCGACGTGACAAAGTCGCTGGCTCATCATGGCTTCCGGCGCATTCTGTTGCTCAATTCGCACGGATCAAACCACCCCATTCTCGATCTGTCAGCGCGAAAGACGGTGATCGAGACGGGCATCATCTGTGTGTCCGCGTCCTACTGGAATTTGTGCTCGGACCGGATCAATGAAATCCGGGCATCTGAGACGGGTGGCATTGCCCATGCCGGCGAATTTGAAGCGGCCATCTACAAATATCTTCACCCTGATCTGGTGCATCTGGACAAGGCTATTTGCCAAAATCTGCATGATCCGGACAGCCGTTTCTTCAACCTCGATCTGGCGCGTGGTGGTGGCAAGGCCATGCTGATGCGCTGGTGGTCTTGTGTTTCCGAAGACGGCACCATGGGCGATCCCGTGGTGGCGACCAAGGAAAATGGCAAGGCCTTTCTCGAGGCTGCCATCAAGGAAACAGCCGATCTTGTCACGGAAATCCGGAAGCTGCCGCTTCTGGACCGTAAAGATCATCACTGAGGAGTTCGACTGATGGATTTGGATCTGATCCTCAAAGTCTATCCCCACTTTCTAGAGGCTGCTCTGGTCACAATCGAATTGTCGGTTCTGACGGCCATTCTGGGATTGGTCTGCGGAACGCTTGGGGCTGCTGCAAGATTGTCTCGCCTTGCGGCTGTTCGCTTCATTGGCACGGCCTATGTCAGCCTTTTTCGCGGTACACCGGCGCTGATTCAGCTCTTTTTGCTCTATTTCGGTGGCCCACAGATCGGCATCCAACTGGATGCCTTCGAAGCTGGCGTGATCGGCCTTGGGGTGAATATCGGGGCCTACATGACCGAGACCATTCGCGGCGCCATTGTCTCTGTGCATGGGGGACAGGCAGAAGCGGCCCGAACGTTGGGGCTGAGCCGTTGGCAGACGACGCGCTATGTGGTGCTGCCGCAGGCTTTCCGCCTGATGGTCAGGCCGCTCGGGGTCAATATCAACGCCCTCATCAAGGGCACGGCCCTCGTCGCTGCGATCTCCGTGATCGAGCTGACCTACACCGCGCAACGCTTCATCGGCTCGACCTACAAGCCGTTCGAGATGTTCATGCTCGCGGGCGCGCTCTACATGATCATCATCTATGCAACCGGGCGCGGCATCAGCTGGCTTGACAGAAAGGTGCAGATCCAATGACCTGTTTCTGCTTGATCGGAGGCCGCTATGGGACTTGATTTTACAGTCGTGCCTGCATTCATGGATGTCATCCTGATGGGCGTCGTCTGGACCATTGCCATCACGGCAACCGCAGCGCTCATCAGCTTTTTCGTTGGTATCTTCTTTGCCGTTATCGCGCTTTATGCGCCGCGTGTGATCAGTTGGCCGATGAAAGCCTTCGAATGGCTCTTCATGGGAACACCGCTTCTCTTGCAGCTGTTTCTCATCTATTTCGGCCTCATCCAGATCGGCATTGATCTGCCCGCCTTCGTGGCTGGGTCCCTCGGACTAGGGCTGCATTTTGCGGTCTATAATTCCGAGCTAATCCAGACCGCAATCATCGCGGTCGACAAAGGGCAAATGGAAGCGGCCCGAACCCTTGGGCTCAGCCGCACCCATGCCCTGCGCTATGTCGTGATCCCGCAAGCGGTGAGAGACGTGATCCCGCCAATCGGCAACAACATGATCGCTCTTCTCAAGGATTCCGCCCTTGTGTCGGTGATCGGGGTGACAGAGTTGACCCTGTCCGCACAACTTGCCATCGGGCGCACATACCGCCCATTCGAATTCTATGCCTTAGCCGCTGTCTGCTACTACGTCGTCAACCTGGGCATGGAAGCGGTGCTGCGCCGTCTCGAGCGCCGCGTTCAAGCCTCACGCTAGCCGTGCCGGAAGGATCTAGTTATGAACAGCAAACGACCCTTTGTCGATATCCGTCACGCCCAGAAATGCTATGGCGATCTGGAAGTGCTCAAGGACATCAGCCTGAAGGTGGATCGCCAGCAGATCGTTGCCATCATTGGCCCATCCGGGTCAGGCAAGTCGACCTTGCTCAGAGCCATCAATGATCTTGATTCCCTCACGTCGGGCGAAATCTGGCTTGATGGGGTGCAGGTCAACAAGCTTCTGCCCCATGCCCAGTATGAAAAACATATCAACCAGATGCGCCAGCATATCGGCATGGTGTTCCAACACTTCAACCTCTTCCCCCATCTCACGGTGCGCGAGAACATCACCCTTGCGCCCAAGCTTTTGAAGGGCATGTCCGACAAGGAAGCGAGCGAGCTGGCCGAACAGCAGCTTGAGCATGTGGGCTTGCTGGACCGGGTGGACTATCACCCCTCTCAGCTTTCTGGCGGTCAGAAGCAACGCGTCGCCATTGCCCGGGCACTGGCCATGAAGCCCAAGCTGATGCTGTTTGACGAGGCAACCTCGGCGCTTGATCCCGAACTGGTGGAAGAGGTCAACCAGGTCATGAAAATGCTCGCCGAAGAGCAGATGACCATGATCATCGTCACCCATGAAATGGGCTTTGCGGAAACGGTTTGCGATCGGGTGTTGTTCATGGATCAGGGCGTTGTTGTTGAGGAAGGCCCACCCGAGGTCATTTTCCGCAACCCGAAAATGGATCGCACCAAGGATTTCCTCCGCAAGCATTTGGAAAGCGCGAATTAATGGAAGAAAAATCTCATCTCTTCTACCAATCCAGACAGCCTAGACCCTTTCTGGATTACGCCGAAGGCATCTATATGTTCGATCAATCGGGTAAGCGCTATATTGATGGCTCGTCCGGCGCCATGGTCTCCAACATCGGCCATTCGAATCCCAATGTGCTGGCGGCCATGAAGGCCCAGATGGACAAGTCGACCTTCGGCTATCGGTTGCATTTCCGCACCGAACCGTCCGAGGCTCTGGCCACCAAGGTGGCCGGTCTGATGCCCGGCGATCTGGACCGCGTCTTCTTTGTCTCTGGCGGGTCTGAGGCCGTGGAAAGCGCCATCAAGCTGGCGCGCCAATATGCCATCACCCAAGGTGAGGCAGGTCGCTGGAAGGTGATTTCGCGCTTTCCCTCCTACCACGGCAGCACCCTTGGTGCGCTTGCCCTCACGGGCTATGACCCGCTCGCCAGACCGTTCGACCCGATGATGCGCGACATGCCAAAGATCGCCGCCCCCGTCTGCTATCTTGATCGCGATAACCTTTCTGACGAGCAACGCGGCCTCAAATATGCCGAACTGCTGCGCGACGAGATCATCGCCCAAGGCCCTGAAACCGTCCTTGCCTTCGTGATGGAACCGATCGGCGGGGCGTCCACCGGAGCGCTCGTCGCACCGGACAGCTATTACGCCCGCATCCGCGAGATTTGCGACGAATTCGGCATCCTGCTGATCTATGATGAAGTCATGACTGGGGTTGGCCGTACCGGTGCTTTCCTCGCTGCTGACCATTGGGGCATCATCCCGGATCTGGTCGCCATGTCCAAGGGCTTTGCCGCAGGCTATGCACCGCTTGGCGCGGTGGTTGCTCGGCAATCCATGGTCGAGGCTCTGCTCGATGCCGGAGGGTTCCTGCATGGCTATACCTATGCAGGCAATCCGCTTGCCTGCGCTGCCGGTGTCGCCGTGCTGGATGAAATGGAACGTCTCGGCCTCATTGATAATTGCGCCACAATGGGCGAGGTGCTGAAAGCCCGCCTTGAGGCCCTCATGGACCGTTATCCCTTCATCGGGGATGTGCGCGGCAAGGGGCTTTTGCTGGCGTTTGAGCTGGTCAGCGACCGGGAAACCATGGAGCCTCTGCCTGCCGAACTCAATGCCTATCTTGATCTCGTTGAAATGGCCTATCAGCGGGGCCTGATCATCTATTCGCGCCGCACCCGCGGCGGCATCAAGGGTGATCATTTCCTTGTCTGCCCGCCGTTGATCGTCACCAAAGAGCAGATCGATGACATCATGACCATCCTCATTGACAGTCTTGATGCCTTTGCAGCCAAACATGCCCTGCCGGTGAATGCCTCATGAGATTGCCTGCCAAATCCACCACCATCGAGGAGGCCATCGCCAATGTGCGTGACGGGGCAACGGTTATGGTTGGCGGCTTCGGTGTGCCGGGGACGCCGTTCAATCTGATTGCGGAGCTGGTCCGTCAAGGCCCCCGACATCTGACGCTGGTCAAGAACGACGCCAACGAAAAGGGCATGGGCATCGATCATCTTCTGGCTGCCGGGCAGGTGGACAAGCTGATCGTTACCCATCTGGGGCTCAATGCCAATGCCATTGCCATGATGAACGAAGGCCGCCTTGAGGTGGAATTCTGCGCGCAAGGGATTCTGGCTGAACGCATCCGCAGCGGCGGATCGGGCCTTGCCGGGTTCCTGACCGACATCGCCATCGGAACTGAGTTGGGCGCGGGCAAGAAGCAGGTCGAAATCGAAGGCGTGCCTTATCTGTTCGAGCCCTCTCTGCGCGCCGATGTCTCTCTCGTCCATGCCGAAAGCGCCGATCTTGTCGGCAATCTCTGCTTTGCCAAGACCGCACGAAATTTCAATCCGCTGATGGCCATGGCCAGCGACTGCGTGATTGCCGAGAGCGTCAATCTATTGCCGGTTGGCGGGTTGGAGCCGGATGTCATTCATGTCCCTAGTCCCTTTGTGGATCATGTGGTGCCCATCGATCAGTTGCACGAGGAATATGCCATTGTCCGACGCTAAAACCAGAATGGTCGCCCGTGCCGCTCGCGAAATCGAGTCTGGCATGCTGGTCAATCTCGGCATCGGCCTCCCCACACGCGTGGTCAATTATCTCAAGCCGGATCTCGAGGTCGGCCTGCACACGGAGAACGGTCTCGTCGGTGTTGGCCCCGAGCTTGGGCTGGATGACGCCGACAAGGATCTCATCGATGCTGGCGGCGCATACATTTCGGCCCTGCCCGGCGGCGCCTTCATCGACAGCGCGATGTCTTTTGCCATTGTCCGCTCGGGACGTCTCGATCTGACCATGCTGGGCGCTTTCGAAATCGCAGCCAATGGCGATCTGGCGAACTGGAAGATTCCCGGCAAATTCTCGCCCGGCGTTGGCGGGGGGATCGAACTGGCGCAGAAGGCCCGGCGCGTGGTGGTCCTGACCACCCACACAGACCGCAAGGGCAATCCCAAGCTGCTAGAAGCCTGCACCCTGCCGTTGACCGCGCGAGCGTGCGTGTCGCGGATCTTCACCGATATGGCGGTGGTGGACGTGACCTGGCAAGGCTTCTGTCTGAGGGAACTGGCGGAAGGGGTGACCCTCTCCGAAGTCGTGGCGGCAACCGGCGCGCCTCTGGCTGTGCCGGATGAAGAGATCCCCACGTTCTGACACCGACATCTCGGCACCAAAGTGATCACGGTGCCGGTTGAACCAGGAAAGACAAGACCCATGGATCGGGAACTGGAAACGGCCCTTTTGTCCGCCGTCGACGAACGCTTTGATGAGCAGCTGGAGTTTCTGAAGGAACTGGTCAGCCATCCCTCAACCCGCGGCAACGAGCAATCGGCGCAGGATTTCATGGCAGGCCAATTGAAAGAGCGCCATTTGGCGGTCGATCGTTGGCAGATTGATGTCGAAGATATTCGCCATCTGCCCGGCTTCTCCTCCGTGATCGGCCCCTATGACGATGCGGTCAATGTGGTCGGCTCCTACAGGAGCGGCAAGCGGTCCGGGCGCTCCCTCATTCTCAATGGCCATATCGATGTTGTGCCCGAAGGCCCGCTTGATATGTGGGACCAGCCACCCTTCGCCCCCCACATTGATGGCGATGCGCTCTACGGACGCGGTGCCGGTGACATGAAGGCCGGTCTTGCCAGCAACCTCTTCGCTCTTGATGCTCTGCGTGCCTGCGGTCTTGCGCCAGCCGCTGATGTCTTTTTCCAGTCCGTCGTCGAGGAAGAATGCACAGGCAACGGTGCGCTCGCCTGCCTTCAGCGCGGCTACAAGGCTGACGCGGCTCTCATTCCCGAACCTTTCAGCGAAACCCTTGTCACCGCTCAGGTCGGCGTGATCTGGTTTCAGGTCCACTTGAAAGGCCTGCCGACCCATGTGGCTTATGCGGGTGACGGGGCCAATGCCATCGAGGCCGCCATTCCGCTCATCAACGCCCTGCACAAGCTTGAGGACAAATGGAACGGCCCCGAGTTGCGGCATCCCGACTTTGCCCATGTCCACCACCCGCTCAATCTCAATGTTGGCAAGATCACCGGCGGCGACTGGACCAGCTCCGTGCCCGCTTGGTGTGTCTTTGATGTTCGTATGGGCGTCTTTCCCGGCCAGAACATCGACGCGATGCGCGAGGAGATCGAAGCGGTGCTACTCGAGGCCGCGAGCAGCAATGCCTTCCTCAAGCAAAACAAGCCATCAGTCGTCTATCACGGGTTCCTCGCCGAAGGTTATGCTCTTTCTCAGGACAAGAGTGAAGGTGCCCGGAGCAGCATCTCAGCCCTTGAGGATGCCCACCAAACGGTAACCGGCGAAGCGCTGGACAAGGTGGCGATCACTGCCACCACGGATGCCCGCTTCTTTGGTCTTTATGCCGACACGCCCGCTCTCGTCTATGGCCCCAAGGCCGAGGCGATCCACGGCTTTAACGAGCATGTTTCGATTGACAGCATCAACCGGATCACCAAAGCCACGGCGCTGTTTATCGCCCGCTGGTGCGGCACCGAAAAGCTGTAGCCTCAAATCGTCTGATGGAGAATAATATGCGCCAAGCCGTCATTGTCTCGACCGCCCGAACGCCAATCGGCAAGGCCTATCGGGGCGCCTTCAACAATCTTGAGGGACCAAGTCTAGCAGCCCATGCGGTCAAGGCCGCTGTTGAACGAACAGGTCTCGAAGGAGACGCCATTGAGGATCTGGTCTTTGGCTCGGCCCTCACGCAAGGCAGCACCGGCATCAACGTCGCGCGCCACATCGTCATGGCGTCAGGCTTGCCAAACAGCGTTGCCGGGGCGACCATCGACCGTCAGTGTGCTTCTGGCCTCAATGCCATCGCAATCGCAGCCAACATGATTGTCTCCGACGGGGTCGATGTGGCCGTCGCGGGCGGGCTTGATTCCATCTCGCTGGTTCAGAACAACCAGTGGAATGACTACCGCTATCGCGATCCGAACGTGCCGGATAATTACTATCTTCCGATGATCGAGACGGCCGAAATCGTCGCCGAGCGTTATGGCGTCACGAGAGAGGCGCAGGATGCTTATGCCCTTCAGAGCCAACAGCGCACGGCTGCGGCCCAAGACGCGGGCAGGTTTGACGATGAGATCGTCCCTCTGACCGCGACCAAACGTATCACCGACAAGGCGACCGGAGAGGTCAGCGAAGAGACGGTTACGTTGGAAAGGGATGAATGCAACCGCCCCACGACGACCCTTGAGGGTCTATCCGCTCTCAAACCGGTTCTGGGCGAGGACAAATGCATCACTGCAGGCAACGCCAGCCAACTCTCCGACGGCGCCTCCGCCTGTGTGCTCATGGAAGCGGGCGAAGCGGTTCGGCGCGGTCTTCATCCGCTGGGCATCTTTCGCGGCTTTGCTGTCGCAGGCTGTGCGCCTGAGGAAATGGGCATCGGCCCGGTCAATGCCATCCCAAAACTGTTGGCGCGGAACGGGCTGACCATTGCTGATATCGACCTTTGGGAAATCAACGAGGCCTTCGCCTCCCAGCTTCTTTTCTGCCGTGACAGGCTGGAAATTGACAATGACAAGTTGAATGTGAATGGCGGGGCCATCTCCATCGGGCATCCTTATGGCATGTCTGGCGCGCGAATGGCCGGGCATATTCTGCTTGAGGGAAAACGGCGCGGTGCCAAACTCGGAGTGGTTAGCATGTGCATCGGTGGCGGGCAGGGCGCTGCCGGTCTGTTCGAGTTTTATGGCTGAAACTGTCACTCTCTAGTGAAATCCGTTAATGCTCAACGTCCGTCCGGGCCGATCTGGCCTAACGACGCGGGCGGCTTGTGCGCCTGAATGCTTGTTGATAATTATTTCAGATAATAAAATAATCAAAAATCAGTCGGTAACTTTGCAAGAAATGCACAGAAACTCCGGCAAGCATTAGCGTAAATACTTATAGTTACGACAAAAATCACTTTTTTCATTGATTAAATTTAATCGCCGAATTAAATTGCACAAGCAAAGGTACTGGGAGGAACCGAGCGCTGGATGACAATCCATCCGCATCATAAGCATTTTTGAATTCGGTGCCTTTCCATTCCATTGAGAGCATTACGCATACTTTTTCGTCGAACCGGCAAGGGAGGTTATCTATGCTGGGAATTCGCGCGCTGCTGAAGGCGGCAACCGTAGGTGCTATGGCTTTGGCTGTAGGGCTTTCTTTCTCCACCGCAAATACAATGGCTGCTGACAAGGGGACTGTCGGCATCGCAATGCCAACCAAGTCGCTCGCCCGCTGGGTTGATGACGGCGCAAACATGGTCAAGCAGTTCGAAGCCGCAGGCTATGACACCGACCTGCAATATGCTGGTGACGACATTGCAACACAGTTGCGTCAGATCGAGACCATGATCCTCAAGGGCGCCGACGTTCTGGTCATCGCATCGATCGACGGCACCGCGCTTTCAAGCGCTCTGGAACTGGCTGCCGACAACGACATCAAAGTCATTGCCTATGACCGCCTGATCCGTGATTCCGGTAACGTTGACTATTATGCAACCTTCGACAACTTCCAGGTTGGCGTACTGCAGGCAAAATCTCTGCTCAAAGGCCTTGATTTCGAAAATGCAGAAGGCCCGCTCAACATAGAAGTCTTTGGCGGATCGCCAGACGATAACAACGCCTACTTCTTCTACAATGGCGCCATGTCCGTTCTGCAGCCGCTGATCGACGAAGGCAAACTCGTTGTTCAGTCCGGACAGATGGGTATGGATAAAGTCGGTATCATGTATTGGGATGGTGCATCCGCACAGGCTCGTATGGATAACCTTCTGTCTGCGTTCTATACCGACAAGCCGATCCATGGCGTTCTCACACCAAACGATAGCCTTGCCATCGGCGTTATTTCGTCGCTCAAAGGCGTTGGTTATGGTTCTGGCGACATGAAAATGCCGATCATCACCGGTCAGGATGCCGAAATCGCCAACGTCAAGGCAATGCTCAAAGGCGAACAGTACTCCACCATCTTCAAGGACACCCGTGAGCTTGCTCGTGTGACTGTTGGCATGGTTGACGCCCTGCTTGGTGGTTCTGAGCCGGAAATCAACGACACCAAAACCTACGACAACGGTGTCAAAGTGGTTCCGTCCTACCTGCTGAAGCCCTTCACCGTGACTATTGACAACTGGGAAGAAATTCTCATCGACAGTGGTTACTACACGATGGATCAGGTCAAGTAAGATCCTCCCGAAAGAGGGCGGCGGCTTTGTTGTCGCCCTCTGCTCCTTTCAGCTCGACAAACAGATTGGTTCCTTGAGGCTGATATGAACACCATCCTAGAAATGCGAGGAATCACGAAGACCTTTCCAGGAGTAAAGGCCTTGAGTGATGTGAACCTGACCGTCTCCGAAGGGGAAATTCATGCCCTTGTTGGTGAGAACGGGGCAGGCAAGTCCACCCTGATGAAGGTCCTCAGCGGGGTTTACCCGCACGGCTCCTATGAAGGAGACATCATCTACAAAGGTGATACCCAGTCTTTTGGCGGCATTTCCGACAGTGAAGACAAGGGCATCATCATCATCCACCAGGAGCTTGCGCTGGTCCCACTTTTGTCGATCGCCGAGAATATCTTTCTGGGCAACGAGCGGGCCAAGAGCGGGGTCATCAACTGGTCACAGGCCCATTCAGAGGCAGAACAGCTGCTCAAGGTGGTCGGTCTGACCGAGACGACTGGCACACTGGTGACCAACCTGGGTGTCGGCCAGCAACAGCTTGTCGAGATTGCCAAGGCGCTTTCCAAGGAAGTTCAGCTTCTGATCCTGGATGAGCCGACGTCTTCGCTCAACGAACAAGACAGTGAGGCGCTGCTTGAGCTTTTGCTTGAGTTCAAGCGCAACGGCATCTCGTCCATCCTGATCTCCCACAAGCTCAATGAGGTGGTGAAGGTCGCGGACAAGATCACGGTTCTGCGCGATGGCGAGACGGTCAGTACGCTTGATTGCGACAAGTCCGAGGAGATGGAAAACAGGATCATCAAGGACATGGTTGGCCGTGAGCTGACCAATCGCTTCCCGCCGCGCGAGCCGAAGATCGGCGAGACGTTGATGGAAGTGAAGAACTGGAATGCCTTCCATCCTGTGCATTCGGATCGTCAGATCATCAAGGATGTGAACCTTGAGGTGCGGGCCGGCGAGATTGTCGGGATCGCGGGTCTGATGGGTGCGGGGCGGACGGAACTTGCGATGAGCATCTTCGGTCGGTCTTACGGCAAGCGCATCACGGGGGATGTCCTGCTCAAAGGGCAACCGATTGATGTCTCGACGATCAACCGTGCGGTTGATCGGGGTCTTGCCTATGTCACCGAGGACCGGAAGGAATTCGGTCTTGTTCTTGACAATACGATCAAGGTCAACACGACGCTGTCCAATCTTGATGGTGTGTCGAAGGGCTTGGTTCTGGACGACAACGAGGAGACCCGTGTCGCGCTTGAATACAAGGACAAGCTGAACACGCGCTGTTCTGGGATCCTTCAGAAAGTGGTCAACCTGTCTGGTGGCAACCAGCAGAAGGTTGTTCTTTCCAAGTGGCTGTTTGCCAACCCCGAGGTTCTGATCCTTGACGAGCCAACCCGCGGCATTGACGTCAATGCCAAATTCGAAATCTACACGATCATCAACCAGCTGGCAGAAGAAGGCAAAGGCGTCATCTTCATCTCTTCCGAGATGCCTGAACTGCTGGGTATGACGGATCGCATCTATGTCATGAACGAGGGCCGTGTTGTTGGCGAACTGCCAACCGCTGAGGCGTCTCAGGAAAAGATCATGCGGATGATCATCAAGAACAATGGGTGATGTGACTATGGAAAAGACGGAAAAATCCGCTCAAGGTGGCAGCATCGGCAGCTACTTCAAGGCCAACCTGCGTGAATACGGCCTGCTACTGGCCCTGATCTTCGTCATGGTCTCGTTCCAGATCATGACCGGCGGCATTCTGATGAAGCCGCTCAATCTGACCAACCTTGTGCTTCAGAACTCCTATGTGGTGATCATGGCCATCGGCATGTTGCTGGTGATCGTGGCCGGACATATCGACCTGTCGGTCGGCTCTGTGGTTGGCTTCATCGGGGCGCTTGCGGCCGTGATGATCGTGAACTACGACATTCACTATGTCCCGACTGTCATTGTCTGCCTGATGGTGGGGACTGTGATCGGGGCCATGCAGGGCTTCTGGGTTGCCTACTACAAGATCCCGGCCTTCATCGTGACCCTTGCGGGGATGCTGGTGTTCCGCGGTCTGACGCTTGCGCTGCTTCAGGGCCAGTCGATCGGTCCGTTCCCCAGTGCCTTCCAGAAAATGAGCTCGGGCTTCATTCCCGATCTGATCGGCTCGGGCCGGCCGCATATCCTGACCATCGCGCTCGGGGCTGCGATCAGCATCTATCTGCTCTACTCCAGCTTCAAGCGTCGTCAGGAACAGGCCAGGGTGGCCTCGGTTGACGAGCCATTCGCCTTCTTCCTTGGCAAGCTGGTTCTGATCGTCTTTGCGATCAACTATCTGACCTATATCATGGCTGGCTACAAGGGCTATCCGAACGTGCTGATCGTGATGGCGGTTCTGATGAGTGTCTACAGCTTCATCACCACCCGCACGACCATCGGTCGCCGCATCTATGCTCTTGGTGGCAACGAGAAGGCGGCCAAGCTGTCCGGTGTCAACACCGCACGGCTGACCTTCCTGACCTTTGCCAACATGGGCCTTCTGGCGGCCTTTGCCGGTCTGGTGTTTGCTGCGCGCCTCAACACGGCAACGCCGAAAGCGGGCTTTACCTTCGAGCTTGACGTCATCGCGGCGGTGTTCATCGGTGGGGCGTCCATGTCGGGCGGTGTCGGCACGGTCATCGGGGCCATCGTCGGTGCCTTCCTGATGGGTGTGATGAACAACGGCATGTCGATCCTGTCCATCGGCATCGACTATCAGCAGGTCATCAAGGGCCTCGTTCTCCTGGCTGCCGTCATCTTCGACGTATACAACAAAAACAAAGCGCAATAATCTGCGCGGTATCGACCTCTTGACCCATAGGTCTTCAAGGGGACGGATGAGACAGGAGGAGCCGGAGACAAGTCCGGCTCCTCCTTTTTTGTTTTTGGACGAGGGTGTCTTTGTCTGATGAGCGTCGTATCTGGCTCACCCGAAACATCAAGATGACACTCGTTTTGTGTCCTTTCTCGCGGTTTTCGAGGCGGGCAAGTCGAAAAGTCTGCCATTTCGGTCCAAAAAGTAACCCGCTTCTCGCTCAATAAAACAGCACATGACGAAGGAAAATTGTGCAGTGCGCCTAATTTGCAGCTAGTTGGCTATGTTTGGCGTAATATATCGAATCATTGGCGCATCTATCGATTGGCACACAGTGCGCAATGCCCGCTAATGGACCCATAAGTCTTCAAACAAACAGGGTCGAACCGATGAGCGAGCTCCCAAAAATCGATTTTCTCTATCTCAATGAACAGGACATGATCAAGGCTGGCGTCATGGATATGGCGGGCTGCGTCGACACCATGGAAGACATGTTCAAGCTGTTGCATTCCGGTGACTATCGCATGGCCGGTGCCAACAATGACAGTCATGGCGCAATGATCATGTTCCCTGAAGACTCGCCCTTTGAGACAATGCCCAAGCCGACAGCAGATCGGCGCTTCATGGCCATGCCCGCCTACCTCGGCGGCCAATATTGCACCGCTGGCGTGAAGTGGTACGGCTCCAACATCGCCAACCGCGACAAGGGACTGCCGCGCTCGATCCTGATGTTCACCCTCAACGATGCTGATACCAGCGCGCCGCTGGCCTATATGTCAGCCAACCTTCTGTCGGCCTACCGCACCGGCGCCGTGCCCGGTGTTGGTGCCCGCCATCTGGCGCGCAAGGACTCCAAGGTTGTCGGCGTGCAAGGACCCGGTGTGATGGGCAAGACCTCTCTTGCCGCCTTCATGGCCACCTGCCCCAAGCTCGATACGCTGAAGCTCTTGGGCCGCAGTCAGGCCTCGATTGACGGGTTCGTCGCATGGACCAAGGAAAACTATCCGCAGATTACCACCATCGAGATTGTCGATGATCTGGAAACGCTGGTGCGCGGCTCTGATATCATCACCTATTGCGCGTCTTGCGAGACAGGTGATGTCTCCAAATACCCGATCGTCAAGCGGGAATGGCTGAAAGCAGGGGCCTTTCTGTCGATGCCTGCCGCCTGTGAAATTGATGATGCAATGGAAGATGACAGTGTTCGCAAGGTCATGGACAACATCGGCCTTTATGATGCCTGGTTCGAAGAGCTGCCCAAGCCTGCCCACGTCTATGTGCCTGTCATCGGGGTGCGATTCCTTGACATGATCCATGAAGGCAAGATGACCCGCGACGCTCTGGAAGATCTGGGCGATATCTGCGCCGGTGCAGCTCCGGGCCGCCAGAATAACGAAGAGATCATCATCCTCTCCGTTGGCGGCATGCCTGTCGAGGATGTCGCTTGGGCAACGGTGCTCTATCGCAACGCTCTGGAAAAGGGCATCGGCACCAAACTCAATCTCTGGGATGAGCCTGTCCTGCGTTGATGCTTCTGAGATCGAACCACGAGCGCGTGGCTCGATCTCCCGCAAGCAATCGATCACTCATCGCGCATCGCCATTTGGAAAACCGATATGACCAAGATTACCAAAGTGAAGACCGGCACCAAGCTCGAAGAGGAAAGCAGCTATTCGCGCATCGTCATGGTGGATAATTGGATCTTTGTGTCCAACACCGCCGGGCGGAACCCGATCAGCAAGGAAATCCCTCAGGACATTACCGAACAGACCCATCAGGTTTTTGACAATATCGAGCGGGCCCTCAAAGGGGTAGGCTCTGGGCTACGGGATGTGGTGCAGACGCGCGTCTTCATCCAGACCCCGTCAGACACCCCCGCAGTGATGGGGATCTTTGGCGAAAAATTCCGCGGCGTTGATCCGACAACCACCGTCACCTGCCCACCTCTGGGATCGAGTGCCTACAAGGTCGAGCTTGAAGTCACGGCCTTTCGAGGCGCTCAGGAAGCCGAAGTCGATTATCTAACCCTGTCGAACTGATCCGACACGAAGGAAAAGCAAATGGCGCTGAAACTTCCCCCCGTCAAAAGCTCCCCCGACCTGCCTGCCAAAGCCACAGTGGCAATCATTGGCGGCGGCATCGTCGGAATTTCTGCAGCGCTCGCGCTGGCTGAGCGCGGCATTTCCGTGGTCGTTCTGGAGAAGGGACAGGTCGGCGCCGAGCAGTCGTCGCGCAATCTGGGCTGGATCCGCAAAACCCTCAGAGACCCGTCCGACATTCCGCTGGCTCTGGCTGCCGATCAGCTCTGGAGCCAGATGGCACAACGCACCGGTGTTGATGTCGGTTATCGTCAGAACGGCATCATGTTCGTCTCCGATGCTGACAAGGACATGGAGATGTATTCCAGCTGGTTTAAGGCAGCCTCGGAGTTATCTCCTGAGAGCCGGCTCATAACTCCTGACGAAATCGACCAATTGGCTCCCGGCTGCGAGCGCAAATGGAAAGGCGGGCTCTATACGCCGACGGATGGCTACGCCGAGCCGACCCTTGCGACCAGTGCACTGGCCAATGCAGCCATTGATAAGGGGGCCGTTATCGTCGAGAATTGCGCGGTGCGCGATCTGGCAATGACCGGTGGCCGCGTCAGTGGTGTCGTCACCGAAAAGGGCGAGGTTGCAGCAGAGCATGTCATTCTGGCCAGCGCCTTGTGGTCCCGCCGCTTTCTGGGCAATCGGGGCATTTCCTATCCGACCCTGCCTATGATTTGCTACGTTTTTCGCACCGCTCCCATCGAAGGGCCACAAGGTCCCAGTGAGATCGCCGTGGCTGGTCCCAATTTTTCGTTCCGAAAACATCAGGACGGCGGCTATGTGATCACCCACCGGGCGGCACTGGGCTCGCCGATCACGCTCGACCATCTGCTGATCGGGCTGCGCTATCTGAAAACCCTCAAGCATGCAGCGGGCATGATACGCCTCTTGATCGGCAAACCGTTCATTGAGGATCTGAAGCTGGCAAGGCGCTGGAAGGCAACGGATATATCCCCCTTCGAAAAGGTCCGCACCATGGACCCGCCCGCCGATGAGGCGATCAACAGTGAAGCGCTCGACAATATCATCAAGGCCTGGCCTCAATTCGCGAATGCCACCATCGAGGAAAGCTGGGCCGGCATGATCGACATCACCCCGGACAACAATCCGGTCTTCGGTGCCGTCGACAAGATCCCCGGCCTTACCCTCGCAACAGGGCTGTCCGGTCATGGTTTCGGAACCGGCCCGGCCGCCGGGCAATTGGCTGCGGATCTTGCAACGGGAGCCGATCCGATCGTCGATCCGTCACCCTATCGGTTTGACCGACTGTGACTGGACATAAGCGCCATTAGGGCAAGAAGACACGCAAGCCTCCTCCGAGGCGAATAATTTTGAAATAATAACAACAAAAGACATCGCATAGAGACACGCAAGACGGGCAAAGCGCCGGAAGAGTTGGATTGCACAGAAAGGATTGATTATGAAACTGATTAAAGCACTATCGATTGCATTGCTGACGATGAATGCCGCAACGGTGACCTCGGCCCTTGCCGAATATCCGGAAAAGCCAGTTCAATTCATCGTGCCGTTTCCTCCCGGTGATCTGGAAGATATCCTGACACGGCAGATTGCGGAGGGTTTTCAGGAAAAATATGGCGTGTCCACGGCTGTTGTAAACAAGCCAGGCGGCGGCGGCGGCCCGTTCCCCGGCGCGGTTGAAGCATCATTTGCACCGGCAGACGGTTATGTGGTGGGCTCCTTTGTCGCCGATGTGCCGGTCATTGGCCCGGAGATCGGAATTCCGCCTCTCAACCCGTTCCCGTTTGAGCCGCTGGGGCATTTTCTGACCTATCCTTTCATTGTCGTAGCCAAAGGGGATGCGCCCTTCAGCAATTTTGAAGAGCTGGCAACCTACGCCAAGGACAATCCGGTGACGCTGGGCCATTTCGGCAACGGCGCAATCCCGACAGATTCAGTGTTGGCGCTGGCGGCCCAAAAGGGCTTCTCGTATAAATCCGACGCCCCGTTCGATGCCCTTGATTGCAATACTCTCGCATCAGGAGACGTCGACGTGATCACCACCACCGTCCAGCAGGTTCGTCCGTGCCTCGATGATCTCAACGTGCTTTTCTCTATTGGTCACGAAAGGATCAGCATGCTGCCCGACGTGCCCACCATGGGAGAAATCGAACCCGGGCTCAACATTGGCACATGGAATGGCCTGTTCGTGAAAACCGGTACGCCTCAGGACGTCAAGGACAAGATCATTGCCGTTGCAAAAGAGGTCGTGATGTCGGCCCCGGCCCAGAAAATTGCCGAAGAAACCGGTGCAAAGGTCTACTGGAAGGATGCCGAGGCAACCGCGACACAGATTACCGAAGATCGCAAGACCGTGGCGAAAATCCAGGAATTGATTGCCAAATAGCCAACAATTGGTCCCAAGGCGGCTGATGGCACGAGACTTGCGTCAGCCGCCCTGGACATTGCATGAATTTGTTCATCTATAAAGGATTGTGAAAATGGGACAGTCGACAGCCGCCGCTCGCAACCGCCCTCTGGTGCGGAGCTCTCGCGTTGCCAGAGTGAGAACCGCACGGATCTACAATCGATACAAGCGATATGCCGTTCCGCGCCTACGGGTCATGAAGCCGGTCTTCACGCGCTATCACGGGCCTGTCATTGAACAGTTCCGCTCGATCAGCCCACTGTTTGTGCGTGACCATCGGTCCGGTGATTTTGCCTTTTCCATTCTGATCTTCGCAATTTCGATTGCGTTGTTCGCCAGTCTGGGTAGTCAGATAACGTGGATCGAAGGCAAGCCGTTGCCCGCTCAGCCGGGCTTCTGGCCATCGATTGCCATCGGCTCGATGCTTCTGTTCTCAAGCCTCAACGTCATCAGCGCCTTTGTCTCGGAAGAAAAAGAGGGGCGATGGAAAGAAGTGATGGTCTGGCTGCGCAGCCTCGAATTTGCAGGCTGGTTCATTGCCTATGTCTTTCTGGTGCCAAAGCTTGGCTATCTGCCCACGTCCATCGCCTTCGGGGCGTTGCTTGCATGGCGCGTCGGCTATAAGCGCGAAGGCATTCTGATCGCTGCTGTGGCGGGTTTGCTGACGGTTGTTGTCTTCAAATCCTTCATCGGCGCCCAGATTCCGGGTGGCGAGATCTACAATTATCTGCCATCTCAGGTGCGCCCCTTCATGCTCACCTATCTATGATGCGATCAGTGTTCCTCCAATAAAGGAAATCCCGATGGAAGCGTTTCTAGGCGGATTGGATTTGCTGCTGAATTGGCAGGTCTTGGCAGCCGTTGTCATCGGATCGGTGGGCGGCGTCATCATCGGCGCCATTCCGGGTGTCGGCCCGCCCATCGCGATCGCCATTCTGCTGCCCGTCAGTTTTGCCCTGCCTCCTCTGGTCGGCCTGACCATGCTGCTTGGCATCTACGGCTCGTCCATGTATGGCGGCGCACTGCCGGCAATCCTGATCAACACGCCCGGAACACCGGTCAATGCTCTGACCACCTATGATGGCTATCCCCTGACCCAGAAGGGCGAGGCGGGACGCGCGTTGAAGCTGGCCTATAGCGCCTCTCTTTTCGGCGGTCTTTTCTCGATTGCCTGCTTTGTGCTCATGGCGCCCGTGCTCGCCTGGATCGCACCGCAATTTGGCAGTCGGGAGATCTTTCTTGCCGCCCTGCTCGGCGTCATCATGGTGGTCTTTGCCCATCAGAACCAAATGCTCGCCGCAGGCATGCTCACCGCCTTTGGCATTTTTCTCAGCACCATTGGTCTGGATACGACAAGCTACACCATGCGCTTCACCTTCGGGCAATCGTGGTTGGTCTCGGGCGTTGATCTGATCGTGGTGACAACCGGGCTCTTTGCTCTCAGTCAGGCCTTTGTCTTGCTGGTCGACAAGGACGAGGACTTTAAACCCGAGCCGATCAAGGGCTCGCTCTTTGGCGGCTTGGGCGAGATACTGCGCCACAAGCGAATTGCCTCCTTTGCCGCCGGATGCGGCACCGTCATGGGGATCATGCCCGGCGTCGGAGAATTCACTGCACAGTTTCTGTCCTACACCTATGCCCGCCGGACATCTGCGACACCTGAAGAGTTTGGCAAAGGCTCAGCTGAAGGGCTGATCGCTTCGGAATCGGCCAACAACGCGGTTCCCGTTGCTGCGACCATTCCCCTTCTTGCCCTAGGCATCCCGGGCGAGGCACTGACGGCAATGATGCTGTCCGTCTTCTACGTTCACAACGTCGTTCCCGGTCCGCAGCTGTTCCAGAGCCACATGGATTTCGTGATGGCGCTCTATATTGCGCTGTTCGCCATCAATATCATCGTCTTCCTGTTCCTGTTGAGCACAACGAACCTGCTTTTGAAGGTTCTGCAGATCCCGACGCGGCTGCTTGGGGTCTTCATCTTCCTGCTCGGGTTCGTTGGCGTCTACACCCTTCGCAACTCCATCAATGACTGCATCATCGCAGCGGGGTTTGGTGTTCTGGGCGTCATCCTGCGCCGCCTCGATCAGCCGATCGTGCCAATCATTCTGGGCATGGTGCTGGGCAATATCATGGAAGTGAAACTGCGCAGCGCCATGCCGCGCATTGACGGCCCGCTGGATTTCGTCAACCGTCCAATCGCTGCGATCATCTTTGCCATCATCGTGTTCGTCGTTGCCCGTCAGATCCGCGCCACCTATCTCAACTGGCGCGATGGACATCAGGCGACCGAGGACCAGTAACGCCGGAGCTAACGCAAACGACTTTAAATGTGCCAGAAATCCGATAGACTGCGCCAAAGGGATCCCGAAGGCCGCGAAAGGGACCGAATAAGCGATCAGGCGAGGCGCATCATGTCTGGACTACCCTCCGTACGCGCATCCGTGCTTCTGCCGCTGGTGCAGCAGATTGACACCACCTGGGGCAAAGGCGACATCCTGCTTGCCCTGCACGGGATCTTGCGCTCTCAGCTTGAGGACCCTTACGCGCGGGTGTCCATGTCGCGCTATGTCGCTCTGTTCGAGGATGCCGCGACCCTGATCAAGGAACGTCACCTCGGTGCCATGCTGGGTCTTGGCACCAAGCCGGGAGACCTCGGTCCGGCCGGGCTTCTCTTCTCCATGTCATCGACCATACGCCGCGCGTTTGAACGGGTGACGTCAAACGTCCAGTCGCTTCAGGGTGCCACGTCGAGCGGGCTGCTGGAAGATGGCGACGAGCTTATCTGGAACTACCGCATCGCAGATGAGAGCATCTGGCCGCGCAGGCAGGATAGCGAGTTTACTATCTCGACGACGCTGCAGATGGTTCGCTCCTTCTTCGATCCTGACTGGACGCCGCTGGAGATCCATTTCGAACATGGCGAACCAAGCGGCTTGAAGGAATTGGAAAAACTGTTTCACGCCCCGCTCGTCTTCGGTCAATCGAGCAACCGGATCATCTTTGATCGAGAAGAGGCAGACAAGCGCTACCGGGTCGAGGATCCTGCGTTGACAACCATCATCGAGCGTCACCTCTCCGACATCATCGGCGAAGTCGATGGCACCTTGTCGTTTTCCAACAAGGTTCGGTCCTATATTGACATCCACATAGCGCACAAGCGCATAACCCTTGGTGAAATCGCCGCTGAATTGAAAACCTCACCGAGAACCTTGCAAAGACGCCTCGCCGAAGAGGGCACCTCGTTGCGCTCCCTGATCGAGAGCCACCGCCATTCCGTGATGGATCACCTGTTGGAGGCGAAGATCAAGAAGAACCGCATCGCCGAAACCCTCGGCTATGCCGATTCAACCACCTTCTGGCGCGCAAGGCGCAACTGGCAGGACGATCAGTAGACGGCGCTTATGTGGCCTGGCGCTGGAAGGGTTACGCCACACGGTGCTTGACCGGATCAAAAGCAAGGCAGATCTGATCGACCAGCGCCTGCACAGCGCGAGAATTGGCGTTTTTCCGCACCCGCGCGACGGTCGCAAAGCGGGGAGGCTGGGCAAATCCCTCGCTGATGATCTCCAGATCATCGTCCACCATGTGGGCATTGATCATTGCCACGCCGAGACCGGATTTCAGGGACTCGATGATGCCCGACATGCTGGCGCACTTCATGACCGTTGACAGGCCATGGGGCGGCAAGGGATCGCTTTCGATGGCCCAGAGCCGATAGAAGCAATTTTCCGCAAAGGCCAGAAACGGGATGGGCCTTTCGAAGTTCAGGTCGAAATCACGCGACTTGGCCCAGACGAGGGCCGCCTCGTTCAACACGATATCGTCCTGTCGCCGTTGATCGGGAAACAGCTGAAACACGCCGACATCAAGCTCGCCGCGCTCCAGTTGTTCCTGGATGATCAGACTCTGAGACACCTCGGTGAAGACCGCCACATCCGGCTGAAGCCTTGAAAAGTGCCCTAGAACGCGCGCCAATGTGCCCTGAACCGTCTGTTCGGTGATCCCAAGGCGAATGACACCATTGAGCGGATCGGTGCTCAGGCTGGTGAGCGCCTCGTTATTGATCGAGAGGATGCGGCGGGCATATCCAAGCATCCTTTCTCCTTCTGGCGTGAAGAGCGACTGGCCCGTTTGGCGGCTCAGCAACTGGCAGCCAAGCCTGTCTTCAAGGCGTCGGATCTTGTGCGACACCGCAGACTGGGACAACGCCAGCACCACCGCCGCACGTGAAACCCCGCCATGATCCCTGATGGCGCAAAGGGCCTGCAAGGCACCGATATCAAGTTTTGTCATCATGAATTGATATATGACAAATTTAGATCAAAAATGCAATTCATTTCATTTTTGTCATCTATTCGCCTGTTCTATGCTGCCTTCCAAGCGCCTCACGAAAAGGCCCAAGGGAGACACCGATGGACTACAGCCTCACTGACCATGTCATCATCGAGGGAAACGCGGTTGCCTGGGGCAAGGTGGGCTCCGGCCCCGCCCTCGTCGCCATCCACGGCACACCGTTTTCCGCGCAGGTGTGGCGCAAGATCATTCCGCATCTGATGGATGTCAGAACGATCTACTATTTCGATCTTGTCGGCTATGGCCAATCGGAAATGCGCGTGAGGCAGGACGTCTCGCTCGGTGTTCAGAACAGGGTGCTTGCCGCTCTCATCCGCGAATGGGGCCTCGAGCGCCCGGACGTACTGGCGCATGATTTTGGGGGCGCCACGGCTTTGAGAGCGCACTATCTGGATGGTGTACGCTATGGCTCGCTGACCCTGTTCAATGCCGTTGCCCTGTCTCCATGGGGCTCTCCCTTCGTGCAGCATGTGCGCGCGCATGAAACAGCGTTTGCGCGGATGCCGGAAACCATGCACCTAGCGCTCCTTCGCTCCTACCTGCAAGGCGCAGCGCACACCCCTTTGTCCGAAGAAGCGCTGGAGATCTATTGCGCGCCATGGCTCGGACCCGTGGGACAACCTGCCTTCTATCGGCAGATCGCTCAGATGGACGCCTGCTACACCGACGAGATCGAACCGCTTTATCAGCGGATGGATTGTCCGGTGACCGTCCTTTGGGGACAGGAAGACCAGTGGCTCCCCCGAGAGCAGGGCGAGGCATTGGCTGCAAGGCTCTCGGACAAGCCTTGCGTTCACATCGAAGGGGCAGGGCATCTGGTTCAGGAAGATTGCCCCGAGGCCATCGTGGCCGTCCTGCTCAAACAGCAAAACCAAAAGGACCCAAGCAAATGATAGCGATGCAATATAGTTTCACCTTGCCCGCAGACTACGACATGGAGCGCATCGACCGGCGGATTCGCGAGAAAGGGGCCGCGCTCGATGGCTTTGCACGGCTGCGCTTCAAGGCCTATCTCTCGGCCAGAAAGCACCCTGAGGACGGGTCCACCGCGCAGAATCTCTATGCCCCTTTCTACCTGTGGGACGAGGCCGAAGGCGCAAGTGCCTTTCTTTCGCATCCCGGATTTGCGGGCGTGACGCAAAGCTTTGGCTGGCCATCGGTGCAAATCTGGTTGCCGTGGGGCGTTCGCGTGGCGGAGGATCTTCATTCTGCGACTTTCGCCACGCGAACGATTGCACCGATTGATCCCTTTTCTGATATGGCAAGGATCCGCGATGCGCTTGAAGCACGGGTCGAGATCGCCCGAGATGCTGGCGCATTGGCAACCGTCACCGGCTTCGACCCGACCAACTGGAAATCTGTCGATTTCAGCCTTTGGGCTGAAGACCCCGAAGGGCTCGGCGACACCTGCCAGATCTATGATGTCGGATATGTTGCCACCTAGGTCAACGCGCTCCACAGATCCGTGATTGAGGGCTTCACATTGAGGCCGTGTTTGTCACTATAACGAAAGGACCCGAGTGAATCGCCGCACCCAACCCCGATGGGCGGCCGACCTGCGGCGTTGACACACCGCGCCCGATCAACTGGAGCCATTGGATTGAGCGATCGTGTTTCCAAAAGAACTGCAGAACCGCCCATAGAGCCACCCATGGTGCTGGCAGGTCCCATCATTCGCCGGGCTGAGGCGGGTCGACTGGCGATATGGTTGGCAGCAAGAGTGAAGACTGCTGTGCGGTTGGAGCTTTTCCCGCCCGCTGAGGACAGTCTGACCGTCGAACTCGAGCCAGACGATCCCGATATGCTCTGGCTGCCGGCCGGAACGCACCTTCACTATCTATTGATCGATCTGCAGCTTCATTGCGATCTTCCCAAGGAAGAGCTGATCTCCTATCGCCTCAGTCTGCGTGCCCCGGACCCGGAGGGCGCTGGCAAGCGCTGGCTGGTTCATACGGACTGGGCGCCGGATATCTGCTATCCGGGCCGTACGTTGCCGTTCATTCGCATCCCGAACAAGGTGTCCTGTGTGATGCACGGGTCATGCCGCAAACCGCACAGCCCCTGCGGCGACGGTCTGGTGGCGGCGGACCGGATGGTTGAGCAGTCTCTTAAGGCTCAGGTTTCTGACATTGATACCGACGGTGAGGCGCAAAGGGCCGCGGATGAAGACACAAGCCCCTCCATGCCGGAGCTCTTGGTGCTGAGCGGCGATCAGGTCTATGTGGACGATGTCGCCGGCCCGATGATTGAGGCCATTACGGCACTGATCGAGTGCCTTGACCTTCCTGACGAGGATTTGCCCGGTATCCAAAGCGGCCTGCCGCAAAGCGGGCACGACCTCATGGAAGAGGGGGGCATGCTCTATCGACGTGATCAACTGCTGCCGAAGATCGATCAGAAAGCATCGGTATTTGATGTCCTGTTCGGCGGAACGCGCAAACCGATCTTCACCTCGCAACACGCCAGAAATCATCTGCTGACCTTGGCTGAAATGCTGGCGATGTATCTGCTGGTCTGGTCCCCAACTGGCTGGACGCTTTTGCCGGACAGGAAAGCCCCCAACGGCCTTTCCGGCAAGGATCGCCGGATGTATAACGAGGAAAGCGCCGAGATGGACGCTTTCGTTGCCAACTTGTCCAAGGTGCGTCGCCTCTTGGCCCACGTGCCGACCGCGATGATCTTCGACGATCATGATGTCAGCGATGACTGGAACCTGTCGCTGGCATGGGAGAAGGCCGCTTACAGCCACCCTCTGTCGCGCCGCGTGATCGGCAATGCGCTGCTCGCCTACGGCATCAATCAGGGCTGGGGCAACCGTCCGCAAACCATCAGCGAAGATCTCAAGGATGCATTTCGGCAGGCACTGGAGAAACCGGGCACTGATGCGCACGAGGCCGCGATTGATGAGATCCTTGATTATCAGAAGTGGGATTTCGAATGGCCGACCGATCCTCCCTTGATCGCGCTCGATACCCGTACCCGTCGCTGGCGATCCGAACGCAACAGCCATTTTCCGTCCGGGTTGCTCGACTGGGAAGCCGTCACGGATCTGCAGGCGCGGCTTCGAAACAGGGATGCCGTTCTGCTCGTCTCGGCGGCACCCATCTTCGGTGTAAAGCTCATCGAAGTGGTCCAAAAGCTTTTCACCACACTGGGCAAGCCGCTGATGGTGGATGCGGAATACTGGATGGCCCATCCGGGAACTGCAAGCGCGATCCTCAATGTTTTTCAGCACAGCAACACACCGCGCCACTTCGTCATCCTGTCCGGTGACGTCCACTATTCCTTCGTTTATGATGTGCAATTGCGCAACGCTCGCTGGTCGCGCACCGGCAAGGCGGATCAGGATCCCGAAATCTGGCAAATCTGTTCGAGCGGCATCAAGAATAAATGGCCCGACAGACTGATCGCCTTGCTTGACCATGGCAATCGCTGGGCTTTCTCGCCGCGTTCGCCCCTCAACTGGCTGACCAAGCGGCGTGGTATGCGCGTCGTTCCCCGCAAACCGGTCGGAACCGCGCACGGTCGCCGGATCCTCAATGCCTCAGGCATCGGCATCGTCGAATTGAGCGATGACGGCTCACCAATCCGGATCACGCAAGTCACCTCCGATGGAGATGTCTATCCCTTCGAACCACGCGAAGGGGAAGCCAGACTGGATTGATCGAAACCCCGGCGGCTTTCCTAGGCTGTCCTCGCTTGGTTCGCTGCATGGAAAAGGGCGGACCCGCAGTGGATCCGCCCCAATCGAAAGCTGTAGTGCCTGGTTGAAGCCCATCAAGTGTCTGGTCTTGCGAACGAGACGTGCTTCTTGGTGCCGATTATGTCAGCGTTTTTTATTTCAGCAACGCCACGATTTCTTTCGCAGCGGCAGCAGATGAGGCCGGGTTCTGGCCCGTGACCAGCTTGCCATCACGTAACACGAAGCTGCCCCAGTCCGGGCCTTTTTCATAAAGGCCGCCATTTGCCTTGAGCATATCTTCAACAAGGAACGGCACAACCGCGGTCAGCCCCGCGCCCTCTTCTTCGGTGTTGGTAAAGCCCGTCACCTGGCGGCCGGAAACCAGCGGTTTGCCGTCCTTGCCTTGGGTGTGGCGGAACACGGCAGGAGCGTGACAGACCGCGCCAACCGGCAGGTCCGCGCCAGCGAACGCTTCGATCAAGCGTTTGCTGTCCGCATCTTCGGCAAGATCCCACAGAGGGCCATGGCCACCCGGATAGAAGACGGCGTCAAACCCGTCTGCGGTCACGTCCGAGAGCGTCAGCGTGTTGGCCAGATGCTTCTGCGCTTCGCTGTCATCCTTGAAGCGGCGGGTGTCATCGGTCTGTGCGTCCGGGCTGTCGCTGCTGGGATCAATTGGCGGCTGACCACCTTTGGGCGAGGCCAATGTGATGTCAGCGCCTGCGTCTTTGAATACATAATAGGGGGCCGCAAATTCTTCCAGCCAGAAGCCGGTTTTGTTGCCGGTGTCCCCAAGGGCGTCATGGGATGTGAGTACCATTAGAATTTTCATGATCTTGTTTCCAGTTCCCGTCAGCGCGGCGTACGCGCTTGTGAAATTATTCCCCGTTCAGCAACCCGATGTGCTTTTCGCGATATTAGAGTGTGTCGCTTTCAAAGGGCATTGGGGTGCAGTCAGGCGCACCGCCAGCAAAAGCTGGCGGTTTGTTGCTCGGTCTTGGTGAAGGTCGCGATTTCTTATTGGGCCGCTTCAAGAATGCGGCGCGCATCATCGGGCGTGATGGCACCATGCTCGCCGAGCGCGGTCATGCCGTGATCCTTCAAGGCGGCGACAATGTGGTCAATGCCAGACGCGGCAACATCATAGTCGCCCAGCCGTGTCTTGATGCCCATGGACTCAAAGAACCCGCGGGTGGCTTCGATGGCAGCGTCGATCCGCTCATCGTCGGAGCCTGTGCGGATGTCCCAGACGTTGGCAGCATATTGCAGCAGTTTTTCGCGTTTCGGGCCGCGCTGATCGTTCATCAGCGAAGGCAACACAACAGCCAGGGTCCGCGCGTGATCGGTATCGTTGAGCGCAGTAATCTCATGCCCGATCATGTGGCTTGCCCAGTCCTGCGGAACCCCGGCACCGATCAAGCCGTTGAGTGCCAGCGTCGCCGTCCACATCAGGTTGGCACGAATGTCATAGTCCTTGGGTGTTTCCAGTGCTTTCGGCCCGAGATCGATCAGGGTGCGCAGCAGGGTTTCGGCAAATCCGTCCTGAACCTGCGCCGCAGCAGGGTAGGTGAGATACTGCTCGATGATATGAACAAAGGCATCGGCAACGCCGTTCGCGATTTGGCGTGGAGGCAGCGTGTAGGTCACCTCTGGGTCAAGTACTGAAAAGGCGGGATAGCAATGGGCGCTCATGAAGGGGAGCTTTGCGCCCTTTTCAGCGTTGGTGATCACCGAGCCGGCGTTCATCTCAGACGCTGTGGCTGGCAGTGTCAGCACCGAACCGAAGGGCATGGCGCCCTTCACGACCGCCCCGTGCGTGGTCAGGATTTCCCAAGGGTCGCCATCATAAAGAGCAGCGGCCGCAATGAATTTGGTGGCGTCGATAACCGACCCGCCGCCAACGGCAAGCAGGAATGTTATGTCTTCCTTGCCAATCATCTCAACGGCCTTCAATGCAGTCGCAAAACGGGGATTCGGTTCGATCCCGCCGAATTCAACGATCGTGCGACCGGCGAGTGCTTCACGCACCTGAGCCAGAACGCCAGTCCGTTCCGCGCTCCCGCCGCCATAGATGACAAGGACCTTGGCGTCAGCAGGAACCTGATCTTTCAGATCCGCGATGCGGCCCTTGCCAAACAGAATATGCGTGGGATTGCGAAAATCGAAATTTTTCATTGGTCAAGGTCTCTTCTGTTTCAATGTGCAAGTGCACGTCGATCATTTCGCGTGTGTTGTTGCAAGTTGGTGAAAACGGCTGCGTCTCCTAGACTAGGCGCTAAGCGTCAGTCTCGATCTTCCACGGCAAACGGTTGGGTGATCTAAAGGTAACCCCGGCTGTGCCCTTGATGGAAACCACAAGACGATGCGCCTGTTCCCTAGCAACAGAAATAAGTACATCTAGCAGTATTTCAAGGTTGTCGGCGAAGGCCTTGCGGCCAACAAGAGCATGGCCGTTGAAGCTCACCGCAACCGGACAGCGTTCACTTCTGGTGCCATAGTCGGCTCTGGAGCGGTTATCAGCGCTTTCTCGCGAAATGTTCTCAAAGCGGATGTATGCGCAAGCTTCAGTCTCGTGCAAAGTCGCGCCGCGCTGCTACACTTTATAAAGCTTATCCAACGGTTGACTGTGTCCATTCGGCTTTTTGATTTCACATTCTATAGGAAAGAAATCATACATTATTACAATCGCTTATAGGGGATTTTAGGCTTGACTTTAGTCCTCGCTTTTGGGAGCAGGGGACCAATTTAGGCGTTCGGTCCCGGGATTTGATGGATCGGATTCATTTTGAATCTTTCCGGATCCTCTGTCCACTTTTTGCAGATAAATTCGTATGGGGTCAGCCCCCTTAGCGTCTTCAATCGTCTAGCGAAGTTGTAGGCATCTATGAAAACAGCCAGATGCTTCTGGAGTTGCTCGTGATCGTCGTAATGGAACCGTATGACGGTGGCATCCTTAATAGTCCGGTTCATCCTCTCGACCTGACCGTTGGTCCTTGGGTGCTTCACTTTTGTCAGGCGGTGTTCAATGCCGTTTCCAGTGCAGACCCGGTCAAAGATGTGCTGGAACTCATGGAGATCGCGAGACCGATTGGTGAACTGGATGCCATTGTCGTTCAGAACAGTATGGATGGTATAGGGCACAGTGGCGACCAGATTGCGCAGGAACTGTGCAGCATTCATCTTTCCTGCCTTGGTATAGAGTTCAACGAAGGCATACTTGGAAGTCCGGTCAATAGCCACAAAGAGATAGAGCTTGCCTTCAGCTGTCTGTACCTGGGCAATATCGATATGGAAATAGCCGATCGGATAGCTCTTGAAACGCTTCTTTGGCTGCTTGTCGCCTTCGACACTCGGTAGTCGCGAAACTCCGTGTCGTTGCAGGCATCTGTGCAGTGAAGAGCGCGTCAGATGCGGGATTGTCGGCTGGAGTGCATAAAGGCAGTCGTCGAGAGGCAACAAGGTATGCCTGCGGAAGGCGACAATGGTCGCTTCTTCTTGCCGCGAAAGCACAGTCGAACGTGGCTCCTTCGGTCCGGTTCTTAAGTCCGCTTGTGAGGTGCGCGTCTTCCACTTGACGACCGTTTTCTGATTGATGCCGTATCGCTTGGAAAGCACTCTCAGGCTCTCTTGACTATTTTGTATTGCTCGACGGACTGCCTCTGTCGTCGTGGCGCTGCCGTGTAGAACTCGGCCCTTAGTGCTTCCCTCCATTCAAATGAGAAAGGTGCACCATCAAAGCATGGGATCAAACATTTTTAGGTCGTAAACTCATAAACGGTTTCACATCAGATGCTTGATTTGATTCAATGGTCTTTGCAAAGGAGGGCCTTGATGAGACGTCGCTTTGATTTGACAGATTTCGAATGGTCGACAATCGCACCGCTTCTACCACAAAAGAGCCGTGACGTGCCGCGCGTCGATGACCGGCGGGTTATCAATGGCATACTTTGGCGGTTTCGCACTGGTAGCCCATGGGCCGACATACCGGAACGTTATGGACCATATACGGCCTGTTATAATCGCTTTGTGCGCCGGCGCCGAGCAGGTGTTTGGGATCACTTGCTTGATGCAATCTCGTCCGCTTTCGATGGTGACATCCAGATGATTGCCTCATCATGTGTCCGAGTGCACCAGCATGGAGCGACCGGTAAAAAGGGGGATCCAATCGAGGCATGGGACATTCCAGGGGCGGCCTGACGACAAAGATACACGCGCTTGTCGATGCTGATGGACTTTGGGACTATGCAGAATTTTGTGCCCTGGCGCTTTGATTACGCCATTTGGAAACGATCTTCGAACATTATTGCGAACTGGCTTTTCACTGAGTGCCATTCGCGCACGGAGCGTTTCCATTCCACAGAGGTAGCATTTAGCGCGAGATAAATCAATTTCGCAGCTGCCTCGTCACTGGGGAAATGCCCGCGGGAGCGAACGGCCCGGCGGATTTTCGAGTTCAGTGCTTCAATGGCGTTCGTGGTGTAGATCAGCCTGCGCACTTGGGGCGGATAGTCAAGGAACGGGATCACCTCGTTCCAAGTCCGGCGCCAACTCGGTGCGATTGCCGGGTATTTGGCGGCAAGGTCGCTGTTTTCGAACTCCGCCAGCGCCGCCTCCGCGGCTGTGGCGTCCACAGCGGTGTAGACAGCCTTAAGAGCCGCTGCGACGGCCTTGCGATCCTTGTAGCTGGCAAAGCTCATGGAATGGCGCAGCAGATGCACGATACAGGTCTGGACCTGGGTCTGAGGAAAGGCTGCCTCGATGGCCTGGGGGAAGCCCTTCAGACCGTCCACGACGGCGATGAGAATGTCCTGAACGCCACGGTTGCGCAGATCGCTGAGAACTTTAGCCCAGAACTTGGCACCCTCATTGGCCTGGAACCAAAGCCCCAGAACGTCGCGGGTGCCGTCCGGGAGAACAGCCAGGGCCACAAAAACCGCCTTGTTCAGAACCACGCCGTCGGTGCGGATCTTGACCCGGATCGCGTCCATGAACACAATCGGATAACACGGTTCCAGCGGGCGGTTCTGCCAGGCGGTCACTTCCTCCATCACGGCATCGGTGATCGCCGAAATCAGGCTCGGGGACGCCTCTATACCATAGATATCCTCGATATGCCCCTGGATCTCGCGGGTCGTCATCCCGCGCGCGTACATGCTGATGATCTTGGTGTCGAACTCGGGAAAGCGGCGCTGATACTTGGCGATCAGCAGAGGATCAAAGCTGCCGTTGCGGTCACGGGGAATGTCGAGAATGACCTTCCCGCTGTCGGTGGTCACCGTCTTCTGGCTGCGGCCATTGCGACGATTTAGCGCCTGGTTCGCGCCTTCAGGCGGCGCATCGGCGCGTTCTTCGGTCAGATGCTCGTCCAGTTCGGCGCTCAGGGCTCGTTCGGCCAGCGCCTTGGTCAGTTCTTGCAGAATCCCGTCCTCTCCGAACAGATCGCCCGCTTTGCGGCCTTCCATCAGATGATCCAAAAGGGCTTTGTCGATGCTCATACGTGGGTCTCCTCATATTAGAGTTACCACGCCAGGGCACAAAATTCTCCATAGTCCCATGGTATAATCCATCTTTATTGCCATAGCGAGGCATGTAGGAAGGGCGTAGGTAAGTAAGGACAAACGATCAACGAGACAGGGTTGGGAGAACCAGACACAGGCGGTGCGCCGCAGAGCGCGCGTATCCGAATTGGACCCGACCCGCGTATCTCCATACGGGCCCGTGGCGTGTTGATGCCACATCTGGAGGCCGAACACACGACAGCACCTGATCCTTGTTCATATTGACCAAAAACTTCTTGCATTTTCCGGGGTGTCCACACACGGCCTTTTGATCGACACGCGGGTCGTGGCCATGTTGGAGTTACGCTCGCACCGTGATCTCATTAGCGGAAAGGTCCATATTGACCGAAAGGGCCGTCAGATTCTGGGGGCGTATTTTTCTGTTCCATGCAGTCAGTCTATCGCGAACTCCTTTGAGGCCGAAAATGGTTTCAGATTCCAATCTCGACCGCATTTCTTGGGCGCATCAAACGCCGTTTTGTGTCTGAGGATACTCCAAGCCATCCGGGCCAGTTTGTTGGCCAAAGCTATCGCCAGCTTGTTCTGGTTCATGCGTTCTGATGCCCTTATCAGCCATTCACCAAAACTGAAGTCTGGCCATCGATTGGATCGCATCAGAATAACCCTCGCCGCTTGCACAAAGAGCATCCGCAAATATCGGCTGCCCCGTTTCGATATGCGTCCAAGTATTGTTCGGCCCCCTGTGCTGTGTTGACGGGGAACCAAACCGACCCAGGCGGCAAAATCGCGCGCTCGATCAAAGGCTTCTCCAGTTCCGACAGCAGCAACCATCGCAGTCGAGATTACCGGACCAATGCCGGGGATCGTCATCACGTTGATGCAGTTTTCTTCCCTTTGGCTGATCTCTTCTATCTCCTTGGAGACAGCCTCAATCCTGTCATCAAGCCAGAGCCAGTCTCCATAGAGGCCAAACAGGATACTGCGCATTCGGGGCGATATCTCATCTTTGCGCTGTTCGAGAATGGTTTCGAAGGAATTTTTCAAAGCCCGCAGCCCCTTGCGAACCGTAATGCCCTGTTCAATCAAAAATGCACGGATCTGGTTTATCGTTGCTGTGCGACGGGACACCAAGCGGGACCTGACGCGATGAAGAGCTTGCAGGTCGAGCTGGTCCTGGCTTTTCTCTGGCACTGTCGGCAAGTTCGGCCGCAAGGCTGCCTCCGCAATGGCCTCAGCATCATTGTAGTCATTCTTCTGGCCCTTGATGAAGGGCTTCACATAAATGGCAGGGATGATCCGAGGTTTGAACCCGAGTTTGCGCAAGCATCGACTGACAAAGTGGGCGCTCAGGCATGCTTCCATACCGACAACGCATCTCGGAAAATTTTCGAAGGTCTGCAGCAGGGCAAGTCGTTTGATTTTCTTGCGCAGAACAAGTTGGCCATCGTAATCAAAGCCAACCAGATGGAACGTGTCTTTGCCGATATCGATGCCAATCGACATCAATGCATCAATTGCTTTCTTCGTCATGCCACTTCTCCTAATCTGCAGTTGAAACAGTCAAACTATAACCTGCTGAGTTGGGGGAAGCAGCCGGTACATCCCATTGGGATGGTTCGGTTGACAATCGCCGGTTTTCTTGAACTTTTGAAGCTGTGGAGGCGCTGCAGTCGGCGTTTCAGGACTTGGTTCTCTTCATCTTCTTGCCGTCGACAGTTTAACTGAAAACTGCCGAATTCGGCCGATCTTTCACGTCTAGCCAGCTTACAATTTGCTCTGAAATCTTGTCATCAATCCAGTGCCCCACGTCCGAATAGGTGTAGCAACGGGCCTTTGACATATCGGCCGCGATCCGTTGAGCGGATTCTGCCTTGATACAAGGATCACTGTTACCATGCAGAAAGAGAGCCGGAACAGTGAGTCCTGCCAAGCTATCCGCCCAGGCTGGCGTCGCCGTCAGTGCCAGAGCCTGCCGGAGATAGCCACCTTCATCGCGGGCGCGCTCGATCAGAGCGCGGGACAGCCGAACATTTTGTTCGCCATCAAAGGGCAAGGTGCCACGGGAGAAATAGGCATTGCACGATTGGATCGTTGTCATTGCGTCTGCTTGCGTGGGAAGGGGCAAGAAAAAGGCTTCCATCTGACGCAACGCGTCAGGTTCGGCGGATAGCAGGCTTTCCCCGCCCGTGCTGCAAATTGACACAATAGACGTCACCCGCCCCTGCGCCCTTATTGCTACAAGCTGTGCGATCATGCCCCCCATGGAAAATCCGATGCACCCATGCGGCTTCAGGCCCAGATGGTCGGCCAACGCGATGACGTCATCCGCCATATCACTCAGGCCATAAGGGGCGAGTTCGGCCGGGCTACCCGCCCAGGAAAAGCCGGAGGGGACATTTGAGAACGGTCCGCCACATCGGCTTGATAACCCGCAATCCCGATTGTCCATGCGAATGACCCGATAATCTTGCGAAAGCGCATCGACAAGGTCTTCTGGCCATTCGATCAATTGCATACCAAGACCGGGAATGAGGAACAGCGCGGGTGCATCCGGAGGCCCGTCTTGCCTGTAGCAAATCCGGATATCACCCAACTCGGCATAGAGGTCTTGACGCGTCATTGCTTCGGATCAAGTCCGAGATCTGCTTTTATAACGGGTAAAGCCGGATCACCATCCGTCGTAGAAATGCCTTGCAACCAGTTCTCCAGCATTTCGGGATGGTTGGTAATGACTTTGCGTGCGGCATCCATGGTGTTCATTTTGTCATCCAGAATATAGCCCATGCCTTCGCTTTCCATGTCTACATTGAATGTGAGCTGGTCAAGCAGTTTGCCAATTTCGGGACATTCTTTCTGATACCCTTGGCGCACCTGTGTGTGCACGGTCGCCCCACCGAAGTCCGGCCCGTAGTAGTCGTCGCCCCCTTCAAGATATTTCAGATCGAATGCCGTGTTCATGGGATGCGGAGCCCAACCGAGGAAAACGATCCACTTTTTGCGCTTTACCTCACGCGAAACCTGCGAAAGCATGCCCTGTTCCGAGCTTTCGACGACCTTCCAGTCTCCCAATCCGAATTCGTTTTTGGCAACAATATCAAGCATGATGCTGTTCGAGCCCGGTTCGATACCATACACTTTCTTGCTGAATTCATCCGCATGGCCTACTAGGTCTTTGAAGGAGTGAACCCCTGCGTCATATACATACGATGGAACGGCCCACGTGAATTTGGCCCCTTCAAGGTTCGTATGGATCGTTTCGATTTCCCCGCCATCACGATAGGCATCGAAATAGGTTTCCATCGCCGGATCCCAATATCCCATAAAGACATCCAGATCCTTGCGCTTCATTGATTCATAAATCACGGGAATGCCGAGGATCTTGCTCTCTGTCTGATGCCCCATTCCTTCGATCAGAACCTGCGTGATCGCGGATGTAAGCGCCAGATCTGTCCAGCCAGGCTCGGCAAGGCGCACAAGATTGCAATCGGCATGGGCGGGAGCTGCTAACGTAAGCAACAGGGCGGCTGTCGTGGAGCGAAGTGATTTCATGTTTTTATGATCCTCTTGGGTTATAAATAAACCATTTGGTCAATCTATGGCAGAAGATCTATTAAATTGACCGCCGAGTCAACCTATTCTAGAAGAACGCACGAACCGGAGCGGATCTGGCTGGAGGGCAGTAATGGGTCGCAGGAATATTTCTCATATAAGACGGGCAGAATATGCCGCAGCTGCTTATCGTACCTTGATGAAGCTTGGACTGCAGGGAACTTCGCTTGCGCGCGTTGCTGAAGAGGCCGGGGCTTCCAAAGCAAATGTTCTGCACTACTTCCAAAGCAAGGAAGCGTTGCTCGCGGCTGCGCTGCGCCATGCCAATTCGGTCTTGCTGAAGGAAGCGGTATCGCTTTTGAAAGAGGCGCAAACCCCTTGGGAACGCATTTATGCTGTTCTTGAAACGAACCTTTCTCCCACGTCTTTTCGTTCTGACGTCGCCCACGCATGGATTTCTCTTTGCGCCGGCGTGCCCCATATTACGACCTATCAACGCATTCAGACGTTGATATACGCCAGAATGCGCTCGAACCTAATCGGCCCGTTGCGTAGCCTGTTGTCAGAGCAGGACGCGATCTTGATGGCGGATCTGTTGACGACAGCCATCGACGGGATATGGCTTCGGTGCGGGCTGAGCCTCGACGGATTAAGCCAGGAAGCAGCGCGCGCTCAACTCGATGCGGTACTGGATGCACGCCTGCCAGACAGTGAGGATCGTTGCCGAGCGCGCAGCCGCATGGCAGACGTATCGCGCATCGTAGCTAAAGCATATCGCAATTAATTAACCTCATACCCGGCAGCTTTGAAGTAGTTCAGACACTCCTTGGCAGAATAGAGGTCACAAATGTCACCGATCGCGTCTGAGATTGTATCGAAGCTTCTGGCTGCTCGCTTGCGCAGCAGTGTCTTGAGTTTGGAATATGCCATTTCGATGGGATTGAGGTCCGGTGAATATGGCGGAAGAAACAGCAGCCATGCTCCCTTTGATTTGACGAGCTTGTGAGCTTTCTCACTTTTGTGGAAGGCGACATTATCGAGGATGACGATGTCGCCAGCAGACAGGGTCGGCAGTAGTTGAGTTTCAATCCAAGTTTCAAAGATACGTCGGTTCATCGGAGCATTGACGATCCAGGGCGCAACCATCCCACGGGATCTCAAACCAGCGATGAAGGTCTGGGATTTCCAATGACCAAAAGAAGCGTGGGTGCGATAGCGCTGTCCTTTTGGTGACCATCCAGACCGTTTGGTCAGCTTCGTGTTGGTTGATGTCTCATACCAAGGGCGTGAAGTTCTGACTCTTTAGGGATTCCATTTTTAGCACTGGCGTGATTCAACATGGCAAAGGAGATTTTGCCATGTCTGCCGCTTTGATTCTTAGCGATGCTTTTGACGCCGATAGTTTGCGCCGTCTTGCCAAAGGATGCCGCAATGCCAAACAGAGCCGCCGCCTACTGGCCATTGCGGCTGTCTATGACGGCATGAACCGTGCTGATGCCGCCAAAGTCGGCGGTATGGACCGCCAGACTTTGCGAGATTGGGTTCTTCGCTTCAATGAGCAAGGCACCGATGGTCTTGTCGACATCAAAGCAACCGGCGCTCCCATGCGCTTGAGCCCAGAACAGCTCGAAGAGTTTGTTGCTATCGTTGAAACCGGTCCTGATCCTGAGAAGGACGGCGTCTCTGTCTGGCGTAGCCAGGATCTGGTGCGTGTGATCCAAGAGCGGTTTGGGGTCTCCTACAAGGAACGTGGAGTACGGGATCTTTTGCGCCGCATGGGGTATGTGCGCATATCTGGTCGACCTCAACATCCAGAACAAAAGCCTGAAGTCATTGATGCTTTCAAAAAAACTTCTCCGCAACGTTGGCAGCGCATGTAGGCCATTTGCCAAAGAACAAGCCCATCGAGATTTGGTGGCAAGATGAGGCTAGGCTTGGTCAGAAGAATGGACTGGCCCGACTATGGGCAAAAAAGGGAACCAGACCACGTCTGCCAGCCGATCAGCGATATAAAAATGCCTATCTGTTCGGTGCAATATGTCCAGCGCGTGGCGTTGGCGCGGGATTGATGATGCCTTTTGCAAATACACAGGCCATGCAAATGCACCTCGAAGAAGTCTCAAGGACAGTGGCGCGCGGCGCTCATGCCGTGGTGCTGATGGATCGTGCCGGATGGCATACGACAAGCAGACTCAACGTGCCCAAGAATATCACCATCCTCCTGTTGCCTTCCAAATCACCGGAACTGAACCCAGTTGAGAATATTTGGCAGTATCTGCGCGGTACCTTCCTGTCCAATCGGGTCTTCGAAGACTATGCCGCCATTCTTGATGCTGGTTGCCAAGCATGGAAGAGCCTCTCCGCCAACCCAACCATCATCCATTCAATAGGTATGAGAAAATGGGCTCAAGAAGGTCAGAATTAAATGCCGTTGGTATCATCGATAAAGATCAATCGGGACAATGCTTTGTTGAAGAAAGGCCGGCGCTGATTGATCCATACATACCGATCATGAGCAATCGCGGCCCGTAGCTGTTCAGTGGCTACCAGACTTTTTTTTATGGCTCAGGCCGAGCCTGTGAAGCACGCGCCCAACGCTAGAGCGATGCACATGGACCCCGCGTTCAGCCAATTCCAGACAAAGCTCATCAAGCGTCAGATCGCCATTCTCAGACATGCGCCTTGTGATCCATTCATGATGCACACCCAACTTGCCTTTGTCTGGTCGGCCTTGCTTGCGAGGCTGCACAGAACCCGTCTCTTTCTTGAGAAGCATCAGGTTATTGACAAACCGTGGTGACACGCGGAAATGGCTGGCGGCCGCCCGATGCGAATGACCGGCATCAACAAATGAAGCAACACGTTCGCGCAATGCAATAGGAAGTGATTTGCCCATGATGATCCCCTTTTCTCAAAGGGAATCACAATTGGCAAAAAATGGGAATCCTGAATCTCATTAACTGCGACACGCTTTAGCATGGGCAACAAGCACCCCTGATCCTCCATGATCGGTCTGTATTGACCCACCGGGAATCTGATAGTGTGGCTAACATGGTTCGAAATCCGGATCCTACAGATCTGGGTGCAAAGTTTGGATCAGCAGCCTTTTTTTGCGGAAGCGGCCTCACGCTTCAGATACCACTATAAAAAGCCACCAGCTCAACCTGACTGCTCACATCGGTTTTATTGTAGATCACTTTAAGGCGCTGACGAATGGAGGCTGGCTTCAGGTTCATGAGATCAGCAATGATGGCGGTGGTTTTTCCGACAGCCAGTAGCTCGAGCGTGATAATTTCCGCCTCTGTCAGATCAAATTCGTTCTTCAGACGGCTGCGCTTAAGCGCACTTGTATCACCCAATTCCGTTCGAATTGCACAAGTCTTAAATTTCATGAAAAAGTGGCGCAAGCTGGGTGGAATTTGGATTACGAAAACGTTGATATTCTTGCCACTTTGCGTGAATTGATAAGATTTGCTTAGTGACATGTCGGGACTTGAAAGCAGAACGTCTTTTAGTTCTTCTTGGATCGTCCTATTGACTTCATAAGGCAATAGTTTTTTTAGACAATCTCTTGTTTGGATGTCACCATTCACGTCTATGGAAAAGCTTTGCTCGCCATCAGCATCAAACACGAAGATTTCTGTTTCTGACCCATTCAAGAATTGAAAGAAATCATAAATTTTCTGGTGGGCGATTTCTGATGCGGATTTCGTTGCCTGTTCAAACAATGTCTGAATAGCTCTGACCAGAGTAAAATCATCTTCACCAAGGGGAGGGTGATCATTGGCAAAATGAACCGTCAGGGGCCAGTAGCCTTCGGGCGTCAGCAAACGGATCATGCATACATTCCCAAAATTCCATGGATGCAGAAAATCACGATAGATCGGCATGTCCTTACGGGCGGCTCGATCGGGAAACACTTCGTCGTCCGTACAATAGCCTCTTTCAAACATGATCTTCAAAACAGGCTCACGGGCATCACCATGTATCCATTTTTTTTCAAGATACACAGTCATCGCTTCCTTGATGCGCTTGGTGCCGGCTGTCCAAAGACCGCGAAAGTTTGGGTTGGATGCGGGCAGCAGCGTTCCAGTCGCACCAAAGAGAAAATTGATTTCCTCGCAGACATTATCCCATATTCGCGCATCAGATGCGGCGTCTTCCAGCAGCTTTTTAAGGCGATCGAGATCATGCGTCATCTAGTTTTCCAATTGTTCCGCCAGCCAAGCATAGGAAAAAATACAAATCTCAATAAAGCAAAACAAGAAAAGAGATCCTTTCCGCAGTAGCCGAAGCCCATTATTGTTTACCTTCATCCGAAAAACACTTGAACTTTCGGGGATACCTATTGGTCGCGCGACAAGGTGTTCAGGTTCATATTTGTTTTATGGAACGAAACCACAAAAGTACCGGGCAGATAGCGAAGTAAACCAACACGCCATAAATGGCACTCGCCAGCGCATAATCATTGAATCCGGTTGTGTTGTGGGTCAGCAATGTTGCCACCGTAATTCCAAGTGCGCCATTTTGAACGCCGGTCTCGATCGAGATGGTTTTGGCATGTTGCCTGTCACAGCCCAGTGCGAGCGGGACGAGAAAGCTGAGGGCGGTCAACAAGAAAAACAGGGCGGTCAGCGACCCTCCCAGAAGCTGCAGATTCTCAACAAATGATGTCCAGTTCCCGACGACAGCCCCGATGATTATTATAAGGAGCAATAGGATAGACACCTTTGTAAGAATGACCCCAGCCCTGTCTGCAAATGTTGTTGCGACATGGCGGAGGTAAATACCAATTAAAATCGGCAGGACTGACAGGAGAAACGCCCTTAAAGCAATGCCTCTGAGATCGTGGAAAACAGCCGTATTTTCCATAAAATAATATTCAGACCACTTTAATACGACAGGCACTGTAATGACGCTCAACAAGCTGCTCACAGATGTGAGAGAGATAGACAGTGCGACATTTCCTCTGGCGAATTTGGTAAAAAGATTGCTGGTGTTGCCTCCGGGACAGGCCGCGAGGAGCATGACGCCAACCGCGATTTTTCCTGTTATTCCAAAGGCTGTAACAACGGCAAAGGAAATGACCGGGATCATTACCATCTGACAGGCGAGCCCAACAAAGAATGATTTGGGCCATTTGACTATTCTGGTGAAATCTTTGGTCGATAAACCGAGGCCCAGGGAAAGCATTATTATTCCGACCGCAATTGGTAGAAATACCCGAATGACTAAATCCATGTCTTCTCTTTGCTTTCCAACTCATTGAGCTACTGAAATTTTTTATATCGTCAACATGAATCAAAAACGGTGCGATCATACGCACACTGCCATATGGCGCTTGTTGCTCTTCGGTTCCTTCACTCTCGTATCTTCAAACAATTTGGCGAGGCCGCGTGAACCACAACAGGCTTCACGCACGGTAGCGACGATCTGACTTCGGCATCGATATCATCAGGGCGGAAAACGCTGCCCTTCACCCCATCAAGCTTCGTCAGAACGATCAAAAGAAAGAACACGTTTTAAGGGTGATGTGTCCGTCTTTAGTGTCATTGTTGTAAGCAGACTACCATATGGCACTTGGAGTTACAAAAACGCCCTACTAGTAAGTTTTGATTATAGGATTTTGCACTGGGTGTGTCTGATTTCTATTTTGGAGAGAAGACGTCTAATGATCAAGCTTCCCAAATATCTAACTCTTATTGCTTTGCTTACAGCAGGTGCAGGCACAATGTCTGCTGTTGTAGCGCTAGCGCCTGCTCAAGCACAGGTCGTTGAATTCAAACAAGTTATAGGCATCGGCCAGAATGACAGCCTCAATATGCGCACAGGTCCAGGCAATGGTTTTGCCGATATTGGAGATGTGCGCAATGGGGCCATCGTTAAAGTGTGGGGCTATGACAGCACAGGCCGCTGGGCCAAGCTGCGCCGAACTGGGCGTGACGTCTGGGTTTCTGCCAAATATCTTGCTGATGTCAAAGCCAACCCTGATGTCAGCACAAAGCCAAACGCCAATAGGCTTGGCGCCCATTTGGTCACCGGCATACCGGCCAACGATCCCGATGGCGGCTTGAATTTGCGCTTCAAACCAAATCGCCATGGACGCGTTAAAGCGACACTTCCCCTTAGCACGCCTGTTGACGTCATGCGGCTCAGTGCTGATGGAAAATGGTCTTTCATCCGTGGTCCCTTCGGCAAAGGTTGGGTACGGAATAGCCATTTGGTCAAGGCTTTGCCGCGAAACAACCCTTCACCTGAGCCAGCCCCTTCTGAATTGAGCCAAGATCCAAAAGGCAACTCTCTGCCTGGTGTCTTCACTGTGACCGGTGTTGCTCAGGGGGATCGATTGTGGGTTCGCAACAAACCAAATGCCACCTCTGCTCCCGTCTCCAATCTTGCGCCCGGTGGTCCTGTCTTGGTTCTGGCATGGCTCAACAACGGCTGGGCCAAGGTCTCCATCGGCCAAAATATTGGCTATGTGAATGGTGCTTTCCTCCAATATGGCGGCGGACAAAAGATGCAAAACGGCTTCCCCCTTGGGCTCACATGCGCAGGGACGGAGCCATTCTGGACGCTCGATCTAAATGGCGATCAAACCGTTTCTTTTCGGCCAGCAGATCTGCCCAATCCGCGAGTGATTGGGTTGCAAATGACGGCTCCTGCGAACAGTCCGGATGGCTATCCTTTTGGTTTCCGCGCGGGCCGTCTTTCTGGCCGCCTTGATCAAGCAGCATGCTCCGATGGCATGTCAGATATCGAATATGGCTGGAGCCTGACATTGATACGAAATACCCCCAAGGGCCCCACCACAACGGCCTATGGCTGCTGCCGATTGCGCTAGAACTTTCTGTTTTGCTCAGACTGACCATTCTTGTCTGAAAATCGGCTGTGCCAGTCATGCAATACATCGCCTTCCAATTTAACCGGGCTTGCAAATTCCACTTCTCAGGCAATTTGCAATGACCAATTCATAATATGAGCCTTATCATGCGAATATTACTCCTCATACTCCTCATGCTTCTGCCGTCGCAGATTGCATGGGCGCAAACCCCATCTTCCGGCACTTTTGACGCATCTCTCATTACTCTGGCCAAAAGCTGCACGCCGCCAGTGGATGGCCAATATCAAGGTGCCTCCGGCAAACTCTGGAATTGCCAAATTGTGGTTGACGTCACTGCCGCCACGTCGTCTAGCACTGGCAGCCCGAACTTCAACGGCTATTTGACTATAAACGACGTTGTAACGCCGATGGCAGGCACCGGTTCACAGATCGTTTCCATGACGTCTCAATCCGGTAACTTCAATTGTTCCAGCGGTCAGGCCTGCATTATTGTTGGCCAGCTTTTCGCTACCAGTGGCATCGAAACAATTGATGTGCAGGTGTTCCTGTCGGAAAATGGCCAGAACGAAACATTCGGCGCGACCAATTGTTCGTCCGGAACCTATTTTGCCGGTTTGGGTCAACTCACAGCCATATCCGGCTCATGTGTCTCCACCAGTTGGACAGGCAGCTCTGATGGTGTTGACCCAATTTCGGGTAACGATAGTATCGAAACTCCATCCTCAGGTTTCACATCAAACCCTGATATCAACAACAGCACGACAGAGCCGCACGCTGACAATTTGGGCCTTGCGACAGCGATTGACGCCACAAACGATCAAACTGGACCCAACACAGGCGACAACACCAATGATGGCGGCACCGGCACCGAGACAAGCCTCGACACCGCCAAAAGCTGCGATCCGATCGTCAGCTTGGGCAACGGCAGTTATTCTCTGACCTGCCAGCTTACTGTGACGGGTAGCAATTTGCCTGCAGGCGAGACCATCGTATTGGCAGATCTTTTTGCCGGCCAAACTGGCAACTCAATGGGTTTATTGCCTTTCCTTACCAATTTCAGCTCCAATGAGCCTTGGTCTTGCGGAGCGCTCAATACGAATATTCAAGGCTGCACGCTTGATCCTGCGGATTTGGCCGCGGCGGGTGGCACATCAACCTTATCCACCACAACAGTGTTCCAAAACCCAGACAAGCAGGCACAGGCATTTAACTGCCTGCAGATTGATACAAAGAAAGGCTTTCCTGCTCCGGGTGGCAAAAGCGCCCGTCAACCTTTGCCAAGTGGCATCAAGGGCTTTTCAAAGGGTCAGAACAAATCAGCGCATTCACAGTTTGGCGATGTGTGTGTCGTCGTTGATATTCCAAAACCCGGCGACAAACCAACGGTGACCGGCAAGGTACAGAAACGCTGTCAGCAGATGCCGCGAATTGGATCCACCATCAATCTGATTTGTGAGATTAATGTTTCTCTGTCGGGGCCAGTTTCCGGCACCGTTACCGTGTCGGATCTATTCACTCAGCTTTCAGGCTCCCCTGTGTCCTATGTTGCGCAAGTTGGCAGCAACGAACCAGCATGGACCTGCAACAGCCCAGCGTTTTCCGCACAAAATCCGATGGCATGCTCCATTTCTGGAGCCGATTTGGCAAGCCTTGGCAATTCATCGGGCGTTTGGGCGCTCTTTTCGATCCCTGCGCGTGACTATAAAGAAGCAACATTCAAGAACTGTGGCACCATCTCCATGGGCGACACACAACTTGCCGATCCCGATTGCATTCCTCTTGGAAATGGCAATGGAGATACAGGTGACAATGACAACAACAATGATGGCGGGCTGGTTTCTCAAAATCCCGGCAGCGCCGCCAACCCAAACCCGTCAGTGATGGCCGACGATGGCACACCTTTGTGGCCGGATGTCGTCGACGGTCTGGTGGTAGGGTCGCCGGTACCCGATTTTCCAAGGCCAACAACGGCCAATCTGCAAGTCAGCAAAAAGAGTCTTGGGGCCTGCAGCATCAACCGGAGTGCACAAACCTACGAGTGCCGGTTCCAACTGACGGTCAAGAATATCGGCTCAGGACCTTATAACGGTCCAGTATCCTTGCTCGATCAATTTGGGCAGCCACACCCAACGGGTTTTAGTTTGGCCACAACCAACGGCTGGTCATGTTCCAGCAACAACAATGCCATCGCCAGCTGTCTCAACCCAAGCCTCAATCTGACGCCAGGTCAGGTCAGCCAGTTTGTGATGGTCGTGACTGTGCCGGGGGTTCGCAAAGGCGGCATATCCAACAACTGCGCCAAGCTTGCAGTGCCCCCATCAAAAACCCAGCGCATTGCCATGATCCAACAGATCATGAACGATCGCGGGCTCAATGCTGGCGTGGTTGATGGCAAGGACGGCCCGAATACTCGTCGTGCGCTCTCTCAGTTGAAGGCTGAGTTGGGCCTACCTGATACGCAGTCCATTGATGAGGGTCTGTTTCGTGCTCTCGGCTTGGGCGGGGAGTCCAAACAGGCATGCGTTAAATTCAAACTGCCGCCAATGCCTCGGCCAATTCCAAACTGCGACCGCACAACGGCCGTCCAGAAGGGGGATGCCTGTTTTTGTCGCTACAGCAACATGACACAGATCAGCCCGTCGAAATGCAAGTGCAGATTCGGCCTCGAACTGGTGAAGGGAAAAGGTTGCTTCAAACCGCACATCACACCGAAACCAGTGCCGAACGTACCAAGATGCAACCCACGCACCACGCGCGCTCGTGGCGACAGATGCGGTTGCCTCTACAAAGGCATGGTTCAGGTCAGCCCCACAAACTGTGTTTGTAAAAGAGGTACCAAGCTGGTTCGTGGCAAAGGCTGCGTGAGACCCGTCATCAAGCCAAGACCTCTGCCTGACGGACCCAAGTGCGACCCACGCACGACCCGCGCGCGCGGAAACAGGTGTGTTTGCATTATCAAGGGAGCTGTCAAAGTCTCAGCGACGAAATGTGGCTGTCGTTCAAATGCACAGATGATTGGTGGCCGCTGCGTTCCATACCGTACCCGTCCAACCCCGGACCAACCAAAACCGGGAAAACCAAGACCCGGGACGCCAAGACCGGGGAAAGCGTCTCCAAGCATATCCCTAGAAATGGCTCCATCGATCAAATTTGAGCCGGGCAAAGCAATTCTCCAGTTCAAGAACTGATCAAAAAATGGGAGGGCTAGTCTTTAGCCCTCCCTTACCCTGACAATTGGCGAATTTTTGTATTGATCCATTGAAATTCTGCTCATGCTATAGGTAAGGAAAAAGCGATGAGTACGACCATGGACGATAAGATCAAATGCTGGACAGCGAAGCGGAAATCGGCATTGGTTATTGAGATCATTCAGGGCAAGACGACGGTATCAGAAGCAAGCCGCTCTTATGATCTGTCGCCCTCCGAGATTGAGGGATGGGTTGAAGATGCCAAGCGAGGGTTGGAGAATAGCCTGCGTGCCAATCCCCTCGACATTCACGCCCAATATGAGAAGCGATTGAAGGATCTTCAGGAAGCCTATGGCGTAAGCGCCCGCTTGGCACCGCCTTTTGTGGTTGAGAGATCTGGCTTAAGACACGTGTATAACGACGTCGTTAATGACGTGTCTTAATGAGGATTGTGATGCGCGGAGAGATATTGGGCCCAGAACGCCGGCGACGTTGGAGCCTTGATGAGAAGCTTTCGATTGTTGGATCGATCGGTATTGATGGAGCGACGGTTACGCAGGTTGCCCAACGGCATGATATTAGCCGACAGCAGCTCTACATCTGAAGGCGCGATTTAAAGCGGAAGGGTTTGCTTAGAGAGGCTGATCCTGCCCGGTTCATTCAAATTGAGCTTTCGGCCATTGCAAAAGAAGCATCGGCATCGCTCGATGACATTGGGGGGGGGGAGCTCTTCTCAAGTTGAATTGAATTTGCGCCACGATCGCCGCCTCCGCTTTGACTGTGGCCTGGATGGATCCGTACTCACCGGTCGCATTCGGGCAGTGGAGGCAGCATGATTGGCCCAGGCACTGGCGTTCGTGTTTATCTTGCTGGCGGCGTGACTGATATGAGGAAGGGCATTGGGGGCCTTACGGTTTTGGCGCAGAATGTTTTGCGACAAAACCCGACAAGTGGAGCTGTGTTTGCCTTCCGAGGTCGGCGTGGAGATCGGTTAAAGCTTTTTTACTGGGATGGGCAAGGTTTTTGCCTTTATTACAAAGTGCTCGAGGGAGGACGCTTTCCGTGGCCATCGGCTAGCGATGGTGTTGCCAGACTGACATCAGCACAGCTTGCTATGTTATGGGAAAGGATTGATTGGCGGCGTCCCAGTTGGGGGTCTCCACCGGCCCGTATTGGGTGAATTCCCTATTATGAACCAATTGTTTTTATTGCTCTTTTGGCACATTCGCGCTATCAGGATGCATGTCAAACATCCCTAAAAATTTGCCCAATGACCCAGCCATTTTGAAGGCGATGATTACCGCTTTGCAGGCTGAAAACGAGCAGATGTCTGCGACATTGCGGGTTCATGATCAAATGATCCAGGGATCGCGCCTTCGTATTGCGAAACTGCAGAAGCAGGCTTTTGGCAAGTCATCGGAAAAGATCGAGCGGGAAATCGAGCAACTGGAATTGGCGCTGGAAGATCTATTGGTTGCGGTAGCCGAGAACAATGCCACGCCAGTCATTGAGGATGATGAGACTGCGTGCAATCCTGATCCTTCTCCTGCTGATGAGCCAAAGAAGCCCCGTCGTAGCCCTCGCGTCTCAGACAAGGCACCTCGTGAGCGCCGAGAGCTTGATCCAGGAAATTGCTGCCCTGACTGTGGTGGGGATCTGCGGACCGTCGGTGAGGATGACAGCGAAATGCTTGATATGATCTTCGCTCAGTTGAAAGTCATAGAGATTGCCCGTCTCAAGAAATCCTGCCGTTGCTGTGAAAAGATGGTTCAGGTACCTGCAACAAGCCGCCCAATTCCGGGCAGCATGGCCAGTGCAGGCCTGTTGGCCTATGTCCTTGTCTCCAAATTCGACGACCATATTCCGTTGTATCGCCAGAATGAGATCTTTGCCCGGATGGGTGCCGATATTCCCGATAGCACGTTGGTCGATTGGTGCGGTCGCGCCATGCGGACGCTCCAGCCATTGATCGAGCGAATTGAGGCTTCGATTATGGAAAGTGATCTTCTTTATGCCGATGATAAGCCAATCCGAGTTCTGGATCGTTGCTTACGCAAAAGAGGTTTGGGGAAAGGCGTGAAGAAGGGTAGAATATGGACCTATGTCAGGGACCAGCGGCCTTGGGCCGGAACAGCTCCTCCTGGGGCGGTCTATTACTTTGCTCCCAACTGGAAAGCTGAACATGTTCATCATCACCTCCGGCATGCCAGTGGCATCCTTCAGGCTGATGGCTACAAGGGCTATTCAAAGCTCTATGAGCCTGGATCGGATGGAAATGCGCGCTTCAAGGAAGCCGCGCATTTGCGCAGAGGTTTCCATGATTTTTGGACCTCAACCAAGTCCGAGATTGCCCATGAGGCTCTGAAGCAGATTGGGGCAATCTATGACATAGAGCGGGATATATCGGGGCAATGTGCCGATATGCGTCTGGCCGCGCGGCGAAAGCTAAGCAAGCCCAAGCTCGAGGCATTCTTCCAATGGTCCGACCAGCAACTCACCCGCATATCGGGCAAGAGTGATCTGGCAAAGGCTTTCCGCTATTGCTTGAGTAGGAAGGAGGCTTTCCGTCTATTCCTTGATGATGGCCGTGTTGCCATAGACAACAACGTAGCCGAGCGCGCGCTGCGCCCAATTGGAATCGGAAGAAAGAATTGGCTATTTGCCTGCGGGTTTCAGTAATTCCCGGACAGTCGTTTCATTAAATACCGGACAGCGATTTCACAAAAACCCGGACAGTTTTCAAGGCATAATTTTGGTTGATCCTTACCTGCCTAATTGGGGCACTCTTTTGGTCGAAGAACAGATCAGGAGGGAGCATGCCCCGACGCAAGCAAGTGAGGCGCACGACTGTGCAAGATATACGAGAGATATTACGGCTGACGCATGATCCGGGGCTTTCTACACGAGAGGTCTCTGCGCGAATGAAGCTGAGCAAGACAACCGTTGCCACCTACCTTCACCGAGCCCGTGACGCTGGCTTGAACAGCTGGCCAATACCAGCCGATCGCGATGATGACGAGCAATTGCGGGCAGCCCTGTTTCAGAATGTAGGTCGACCACCGCGTGACGATGCAGAACCTGATTGGCGCCATATTGCGACGGAATTGAAGCGCAAGGGTGTGACCCTGACCTTGCTCTGGGAGGAATATAGGGCGGTCCATCCCGAAGGTTACGGCTATACTTGGTTCTGCACTCGTTTCAGGGAATTCGAGTGCCGGGCCAATCCCCGTTTTCGCAACCGGCATGAAGCGGGTGCGGCCATTCAGACCGATTATGCCGGCCACACTATTCCGGTTTTTGATCCTGCGACCGGAGAGGCATATCAGGCCCAGATTTTCGTCGCAGTCCTCGGAGCCTCGAACTACACATTTGCCTGGGCCTCTCGAAGCCAGAAGCTGCCGGACTGGATTGATGCGCAAGTTCGGTCACTGAAGTTTTTCGGCGGCGTTACCAAGGCCATCATTTGCGACAATCTCAAGGCCGCCGTGGCCACACCATTGTGGTTCGAGCCATCGCTAACTGCCACCTTTGAAGCCATGGCAACCCATTACGACACGACCATTTTGCCGACACGACCACGTAAGCCGCGCGACAAGGCAAAGGTGGAAGGAGCGGTTCTGATTGTCGAACGTTGGATCCTGGCCCGGCTGCGCAATCAGCAATTCTTCTCGATTGAAGCGTTGAACAATACCATCGCGGAATTGCTGGTGGTGCTCAACAACAAGCAAATGCGGCGGATCGGAAGATCCCGCAAGGAACTGTTTGAAGAGATTGAACGGCCTGCCCTGCGTCTGTTGCCCGACACTCCATTTGAATATGCCGAATGGAAACGGGCCAAGGTGCATCTCGACTATCATGTCGAGATTTTACGAGGTTTCTATTCCGTCCCTCACAAGCTAATCGGACGGCAGGTTGATGTCCGGCTAACCCATCGTGTTGTCGAGATATTTTGCAATCATGAGCGGGTTGCAGTTCATCAGCGCAGGCGGGATCGGGGTGGCCATTCCACGATTACACAGCATATGCCCAAGGCCCACCAGCGTCACGCAGGCATGACGCCTCAAACCCTCGTCGCTCAGGCTGCCCGCATTGGATATCACACCGCCCTGTTGGTGGAACGCCTGATGCGAGATCGGCCACACCCCGAGCAGGGTTTCCGCTCGGCACTGGGGGGGGTGAGCCTACAACGCCGGTTCGGAACAGACAGACTGGAAGCAGCCTGTCAAAGGGCTCTGACATGCGAGACGGTCAGATACAAATCCGTTCAATCCATCCTGGTATCCGGTCTCGACAAGGCACCCGCGCACCAGGAACCCGCCCCTCCAGCACCGAGCCACGACAATATCCGAGGCGCAACCTACTACCAGTAATCAACAAACATCAAAACAGGAGAGAAAGAATGCTGACACACCCGACATTGAACCAAATGGCCGCACTCGGCATGACCGGAATGGCACAAGCTTGGAAGAGCCTGAATGAACAAGATCCTGGGCAATCCCTAGATCGGAATGAATGGCTTGGCCTTATGCTCGACCAGGAAGTAGCATCCCGAGCCGACAAGCGTTTTGCCAACAGGCTGCGCAATGCAAAAATGCGCTTTCCTGATGCATGCATCGAAGACATCAGCTTCGCTGCCAATCGTGGCCTTGATCAGAGCAAAATCCTTTCTCTCGCTCAAGGAGACTGGATTAAGGCTCATGAACAAATCATTCTCACAGGGCAAACCGGAACCGGCAAAACATGGCTCGCCTGCGCCTTCGGACGCCAATCCGCCAGGCTCGACTATTCCGTCTTTTATGTCAGAATGCCCCGCCTGTTTGAGGACATGGCCATGGCCCGTCTCGATGGGCGCTTTCCAAGGCTGGTCGACAAACTTGCTCGCGTCCAGTTGCTCATCCTGGATGACTGGAGAACCCATTCGCTCACAGACCAGCAGCGCCTCGATCTGCTCGAGCTCTTCGAGGAAAGATACCAACGCAAATCAACCATCATCACGGCTCAACTTCCCGTTTCGGCATGGCACGAGATGATCGGCGAGCCGACAATTGCCGATGCCATCCTTGATCAAATTATTCACAATGCGCACCGAATAGAGCTCAAAGGGGACAGTATGAGGCGATCAGAAGAAAATCAGAACTTGACCCAACAAACAGAACAGGAAACCATCAATCCACAAACCTGAACCAGGTAAAGGATCAGCCATTACTCAGCTGTTCGCGAATTACTGAAATCGCTGTCCGGGTTTTCGGGGGAAGGTTTTCCAACTGATCGATGATGGAGTTGGCGGTTGTTTCAGCGTCCCTGCGCGGTAATTTCTGCATCAGCCAAACCCTTGTGCGTCGTTCCTGAAGCGTCAAAAGTATGTCGTTTTGCTTTCGGAAGAGCATACAATCTCCATCCCAATGCTCTATCTCTGAACGAAGATGGGCCTTCGCCGGCCGTAGCCAAATCAGCAGTTTATCGCTGTTCTTAGCCTGTTCTCGTCTCTTCTTTGCCCGATAGCCTCGCTTGGCTTTCTTCTGCGTCAAATATCGATGCCAACCCAACCTGCGACCCGCAGCACTATAGATGAACCGATAGATGGACTCTGCGCTGATCCTATGGTCTGATTGGGTCAGCTGCAGTCGACCGGATATCTGTTCTGGGGTCCATCCCATACCAAGTTGGGCTTTGACCAGATCCTTCAGTTGGCTGCTGCGCTCAAGGCTGGAGCCGCGAAGCTTCCGAGCCCAGGCAATACGATTTGCCGTATCAGGCAGGTATCCGCTGGCGCTCCTGTTCCGTTGTAATTCTCGGCTGATCGTCGAGCAAGATCGCTTCAATTGCTTGGCGATCATACCAAAGCCTTGGGCGGAAGACTGCAAATCTCGCAGCGTTCCCGCAAATCAAGGTGTCTATATCTCGTTCCCATACCACCTGCCATAATAGCAGGTGTTGCACTTCGGATGTGAATCTAACGGGTTCCTTCTCGATCATGGCTTTGATCGGCTCAGCAAACCGGGGATCGACTTTGGGGGCCGATTTGGTTGGCCGGTAATAAACGGTCCTGCGAGGAACGCCAAACCATGCGCAGAGCTTGGCAATCGGTGCACGCAATTCAAGCATGGCCTCGCCATAGGCTTCCTGAAGATCCTTCAATTGCTTCTCATATTGGGCGTGAATGTCGAGCGGATTGGCTCGAAGAGAGTTCTCCATGCCTCGTTTGGCATCCTCAACCCATCCTTCAATCTCAGAGGGGGAGAGATCATAAGAACGGCTCGCCTCAGAAACAGATGTTTTGCCCTGAATGATCTCGATCACAAGCGCTGATTTGCGCTTCGCTGTCCAACGTTTGACCTTGCCGTCCATCGTAATACTCATCGCTATTTTCCTTACTTATAGCATGGGCAGATTTTCAATGGCTCAATACACTTCTCTGCTGGCATCTCTCACGAACAGGCAAGGCAACGACGGCTACAGCAGCCCTAGGTTCTGTTGACAAACTTTTTGATCCAAAGCCTTGCTGATACGATGTGAATGAAGTCCAGATAGCTATTTGCCGTTTTGTCATATCGTATTGCCAGTCGTCTGGCATTCTTGAGTTTGTTGAAGCATCTCTCGATCTGGTTGCGTAATGCATAGACGAAAGGGTCGAGAAAGGGCTGTTTCTTGCGATTTGATCTTCCAGGAATAATGGCAATCCCTCCCTTGCCCTCAACATCCTCTCTGATTGCATTCGCGTCATAGCCCCTGTCTGCGCATTCCGGAGCATTCGGCCGGCCATTCCGATAACATCCGGCCACCTAATCCGGAGTATCCGGCCACCTTTGGCGTGCCGTCTTGAGGCCTGAAGATTTAGGTATCAGCTTTTGTTGTTTTCGTCACCCGTTTTGACATGGGTTTTTCGGAAGGACTGGCCTTCGAGTTCGAGGCGATATGCGTTGTGCACGAGCCGATCGAGGATAGCGTCGGCGAAGGTAGGTTCGCCGATAACCTCGTGCCAGGTTTTCAGCGGCAATTGGCTGGTGATCAGGATTGACCCTGCACCATATCGTTCTTCGACGATTTCCATGAGGTCCCGTCTCTGGTTTGCATTCAGACGGTCGGGTCCCCAGTCATCGAGGATCAGGAGTTGGGTTTTGGTAAGGCTTCGAAAGAGGCGCGGGAAGCGCCCGTCTGCATGGGCCATCTCCAATTCGCTAAACAGACGCGGCACACGTTTGTAAAGCACGGTGACACCACTTCGACAAGCGGCCTGGGCGAGCGCACAGGCTAACCAGGTTTTACCGACGCCACATGAGCCGGTGATCATCAAGTTCCGTTTGTCCCGTATCCATTTACCTGTCAGCAGTTGCTGGAACAGCGCCTTGTCCAGCCCACGTCTGGTTTTGTAGTCGACATCTTCTGGGGCGGCTCCGACATGGCGCAGACGTGCGGTTCGCATTCGGCTCTCGAACCGCTTGGTCTCGCGGCTGGCAGCTTCTCTGTCGATGAGTAGCCCCAGCCATTCGGCGTGGGTCAGATCAGCCGTTCCGTCTTGGCTGGCCAGCTCGGTGAAGGCCTCTGCCATGCCGTCGAGCTTGAGGCTATTGAGCTGCTCCAGGGTTGGATGTGTCAGCATATCCTGTCCTTTCAATGGAAGTAATCTGCACCACGGATATTGGGGTGGGTGATCGCGGGGCCGTCCGTGGGCGTTTCTCGGCGTTGTCGATCCAGACCATTCTTGAGAATGGAATGCAGGGATTGGTAGGTGTAGCTGTTGATCTCGAGCGCGCGTTCACAGGCAGCATCGAGGCGAGCATTGCCAAAAGATCGGGCAAGCTTGAGCACGCCCATGCAACTGCGATAGGCTTGTTCTGGGTGTTTGCGTCGGCGCATGACGACCTCAACATAGGTATCGACATTGGGGCCGATGCGGACGGCTTGCCTTCGGATGCTTTCCGGCGTCCAGTCGGCACGATGGCGATGATTGGACGGCATATGTTCTTTCTGGGTGGAATGTTGGCGGTTACCAGAGATGCGGACGTGAGACGCAACCCTCTGACCTTTATGGAAGACTTCGATGGTCCGCGCGGCGACCCGCACCCATAGCCTTTGTTTGATCAGCTGGTAGGGTACCGAGTAATAGTGCCGGTCCACATCGATGTGATAGTCAATCCCAGCACGACACTGCTTCCATTCGGCATAGACGTATGGCTCCCGGGGCACTGGCTTCATGGCTGGTTTGTCCAGGCTCTCAAACAAGGCCCGGCGGCTGGTACCCAGATGCCGGGTGACCTTGGCATTGAGCTGATCTTGTAGAGGGCGAATTGCTGCGTTCAGCTCGTCCAGGCCAAAGAAGGTCTGGTTGCGAAGTCGAGCCAATACCCAGCGCTCGGCCAATTGAACCGCCGTCTCGACCTTGGCTTTGTCCTTGGGTTTATGCGGACGAGCGGGCACAACGGCGGTATCGTAATGTGCAGCCATATCCCCATAGGTGCGGTTGATCGCCGGGTCATGGAAACAGGCCTTGATTACCGCTGACTTCAGATTATCTGAGACAATCATCGCAGGCACACCGCCGAAGAAATCGAAGGCCCGCACATGGCTCGATATCCAATCCGGCAGGCTCTGGGTCCAACTGGCCTCCACATAGGTGTAGTTCGACGCCCCAAGCGTGGCCACAAAGATCTGAGCTGTGCGCACTTCACCGGTCTGAGGACAGATCACATCCACGGTCTGGCCCGCATAATCGACAAACAACCGTTCACCAGCGGGGTGACGCTGGCGCATTACCGGCGAAAGCTTGCCTTCCCACGCTGAATAGCGGGCACAATATTGGCTGTAACCATAGCCGTCAGGATGAACCTCGCGATATTCCTGCCACAACAGAGCCAGCGTCACACCTTTGCGGCGCAGCTCGGCATGCATATGAGCCCAGTCTGGCTGCGGTACCGCGCGAGAGGACGCCCCAGGTTGGGATGGGTAAAGAAGAAGTTCCAGATCACTGTCAGACAAATCAACCGGCAGAGGCCATGCCAAACCAGCCAAATCCGCGCGACGGAAATAGTCCGATATCGTTGCTCGTCCTATCGAAAGGCTTTGCGCCACTCGGCGTCCTGACAAGCCTTCTGCCCGAAGCCGAAGGGCTTCCCGGATCTTGCGCATTGGTAATCTCTTCATGGGGCTTTCTCACGTTCCAAAAGAACACAAGATAGCCGGTGAGTGATTACCTCAAAACGGTCGACAAATCCCCTTCACAAGGGGGGGTCGAATGCTCCGGAATCAATGGCCGGATCAAATCGGAATGGGTGGCCGGATGCTGTCGGAATCAGTGGCCGGATAAGACCGGAATGCGCACCTGTCTGCAATGAAGACCTTTGGATCTGGCAAATCCTCATCTTGCAGCAGGTCATAACCGGTATCGTCGGAGCACTGCCCCGGTGATATCTCGGCCTTGATGGGAAAGCCATGCGCATTCGTGATCAGATGAATTTTCGTCGTGAAGCCACCTTTTGAACGGCCAAAACCTTCTTTTGGAGTCCCCGTTTTGCGCCCGCTGCCCCCTCTCTCGGGACATTGCTAACGCAATGCCCTGCCGGGCAGTGGATGATGGGCGCGGATGACGGTGCTGTCGATCATTTGAACCTGATTTGGTGCGGCGCCACTCTCGTTCAGCGCCTCAAGAACCATTTCCCAGAGACCCGCCAAAGTCCAGCGTCGGAATTGGCGATAGACCGACGACCATTTACCGAACTCTTCAGGCAAGTCACGCCACTGTGCTCCAGTACGAGCAATCCAGAAGACCCCGTCAAGAACCAAGCGATGATCTCCCGCCGGGCGACCGCACGACCACGGATCGAGTGCATGAAAGGTTCGAAAAATGCCCATTCCGCATCGCTCATAGTCAATCGCGCCAACATAGCCTCCTTGAAAGCTATCTTGAATCATATCTCAGCTGATTTGGGAATCCAGTTTGTTAACAGATCCTAGAGCATGCTCTGATCAGTCGATTTGGAACACTTGGTCGTGTCGATCGGGAATTCCTTCTCCGCTCGGACAATGGTTTGGTTTTTACCAGTCGGCACTTCACCGCAATCGTCAAAAGCTACGGGCTCAAACAGGAGTTTATCACGCCTCATTGCCCGCAGCAGAATGGAATGGTGGAGCGTGCGATCCGAACGATGAAGGAGCAGTGCATTCACAGACACCGCTTCGAAACCATCCAGCACGCCAATCGCGTTATCGCCGACTGGATCTTTTTTTACAACAACCAACGGCCACATCAGGCGCTCGCGATGCGAACTCCGGCTGAGGCTTTCAAATTAGCAGCATAATCTGTGCAGATTCCGGTGGGTCAATACATCGCGGTGCAATTTACCCAGCCTTTATCCAAATGCAGTTTTAAGCACGATCTTGAGGTCCAATATCAATGATCGCCGATTGATATACTCATTGTCTATCGCAGCCAAACGCTCTGGATCGCTCATATCGACTTTGTTTACCTGCGCATAACCAGTGAGGCCAGGCAGGACATTGAGCACACCAAGTTTTTTGCGACATAGCAATAGCTTATCTTGTGTTGGTAAACACGGGCGAGGGCCTACAAGCGACATATCTCTACGCAAGATATTCCATATTTGAGGTAACTCATCAATTTTTGTTTTTCTTAAAAACTGTCCAATTTTGGTCACAGTAAGCGGTGGTAGCTCATGGGTGGGCACATCTTGGGTTCCAACCCGCATAGACCTAAATTTGTAGCACATGAAGAGTTTTCCATCTTTTCCAACCCTTTTTTGTGAAAAAATAGCGGGGCCTGGACTGTCCAATTTGACCAATAGAAAAAAGATGGGAAACAACCAACCAAAGCACAGCACCGCAAACACAAACGTGTAATCGCACAACAAACGGACCAACGAGTAAAAACGGTTTCCTTTTTGGCGGTTGGTTAGAAGGATTGGCCCCTCATTCACTGGGAGAGCTCCTGCGAGTGCGTGTTCAATGGTTTGTAGAACATCGTCAAGCGAAGCAACTGGTCTTATTGCAGAAACTATCTGAAACGCATGCTCCGAAACAACAGTAGGAAATCTATTCAACAGCGATAGTTTCCCGCGATATGGTAACGTCTGGATAAAAGCAGGGCGCAGTATCGTTAGTTGCCAATTAGGCACGCTTTGCGCAATACTTTGTATGAGGCATTCTGCTTGCCACTTCGTTTTTGCATAGAAAGATCTGCCATTTTCTTCGGCCAGAATCGATGAAACATAAATATGTCGGCTCACATTGGCTTGAAGAAGGATGTCACAAAAATCACGCAACAGTTCGACGTTTGTTTCTTGGTACTCCAGCAGAGATCCGCCAACGTCGCTATTGCGCGTTGCCATATGAATACATGCTTCATACCCACACAGCAGCTCCGGAGATGCATCAGCATAACTGTAGCTAAGTTGATCAGGAAACAGGGCCCGTAGCCTTGCATCATCACGCCCAACCAGCAACAATTGATGTCCAATCCTTGCTAGAAAATGAACCAGCCGGGTTCCGAGAAATCCGGACGCACCCGTAATAACGATTTTCATTGTAACTTCTCACGGTATTTGATGCCTTACACACCGTAAATGGGTGTTCCTTGGCTTGTTTTCTGTATAGAGGACTATCTCATTTGGTGATCTGCAGCACATGCTCACCAACTGCCAGTATTAGTTTTCTGTGCGATTTACCTTCGAAAACGTTAACCTAGGGTGAGATTGCACGATAATCAAACTTGAGGATCTTTTATTCTGTCCCCAACTCCATTCTTTGTTGAGTGTCAATGCAATCAACAATCCCCGATTTAGGTGTGAATCCAATCATAGGGTCTGACAGGAACTCAATAGCATGCTCAATATTGAACGACGTAAGCGCCTGATCAAGCGCTTCGAGGAGGGATTGCAGCTTTTCACTCGATGGCACGTCTTCCTGGGCCGTCAAAATATAAGGGTGCACCGTATTTGAAATGTTGCACCCGATCACCAATTCTTCCGTCATCTTCTCGCCGGGCCGTAATCCTGTGAAAGCAATTTCGATTTCGCCGTGGGGGTTGTCTGCGTTTTTGACAGTCCGACCCGATAGCTCAATCATCCTGCACGCAAGGTCGACGATCTTCACTTTCTTACCCATTTCCAAAACGAATACGTCGCCACCAACAGCAAGGCTACCGGCTTGAATGACCAACAGCGCTGCTTCAGGAATGGTCATAAAATAGCGAGTGATGTCAGGATGGGTAATCGTTACCGGGCCACCATTGTCGATTTGCTCCAAGAACAAGGGCACTACCGATCCAGAAGACCCCAGAACATTGCCAAAGCGCACCATGGTGAAAATTGTTTTGTCAGAGCGTTTGGCGATATCCTGAACGATCAATTCTGCAAACCGCTTTGTAGCACCCATAATATTGGTGGTACGCACCGCCTTGTCTGTTGAAATTAGAATGAAGCGTTCAACGCCCAGTTTGATGGCGGATTCACAGACCGTTTTGGTGCCAAAAATATTATTCCGGATGCCAACCAGAACATTCTGCTCAACTAAAGGCACATGTTTATAAGCGGCGGCATGATAGATAGTCTGGATGCCAAAGGTCGAAATGACCTTATGGATATGGTTTTCATCACAAACATTGCCCAAAATTGGAAGGATTTCACACTCCAAATTCTCGCTTTTAAAGTGATCATTCAGTTCGCGCTCGATGCTATAGAGATTGTATTCGCAGGCCTCGAAGAGAACAAGCTTCTTTGGATTGTTGCGAATGACTTGCCGACAGATTTCAGACCCGATAGAGCCGCCAGCACCAGTTACCATGACCGATTTACCTAAGAGACTTGCCGTGATAAGCGCTTGATCAGGAACAACCGCTTTACGCCCCAAGAGATCCTTGATTTCCAACTTGCGCAAGGTGTCAATTTGGGCGCGGCCGGTTACAATTTCCGACATCGCCGGAACGGTCAAGGCATTAATATTGGCGCGGGCCAGTTTCTCTACGATGCGGCTCCTATCATCGGGAGACGCAGAGGGAAGAGCGAGTAAAACATGCTTTATGTCGAGGCTTTCAACCAGCTTGATCAGATCTTCGCCACTATAGACACGCAAACCATGAACTATGGCTCCTTGCAGATTTTCGCTATCATCAATGTAAGCGACCGCTTTAAATTCTGCGCTATCAGCAAGGGCAGTTGCCAGTTGAACCCCCGCCCCGCCCGCTCCGTAGATTGCGACGCTTTCTTTGTTCAGCAGGTGTGTTAAAACCCATCGATAATAATAGCGATACAAATAGCGCGTGCTTGCGACATAGGCGGTGCAGACAAAAGCGAACAGTATAGGCACAGAGCGAGGCATGATCGGATCTACAACAAAAAACCCGAGGATCATAATGCACACGCTTAAAAGCACGATAGATTTCAGAATGAGAACGAGTGTATGCGACCCGATATAGCGCAACACAGAGCGGTAGATGCGAAAATGCGTGAATATTGCAACGCCTGCAATTGAAGCAAAAGGAAAGACCCACCAATGTACAATCATGCGCTCCCATGGCCACCATTCCGCCAAACGAAGCACATAGGCACACCATAAACAGATAGGAATAAGAATCGCATCGACCATCATCATGATGATGCGTTTCCAAGTCCGTGGAATGCCAGTCAAAATGGCATGTAATTCTCTATGTTTGATAGACATTGATCCTTAAGAACGCCATACCGTTCGCCATTGCAGGCTGATGCCAGTTGGTTCTGTATCCTGCTTTCATTTATCGATTTGGGGTCCACAAGCTCTCCTCTTAATACAATCTGATATGGAAAGTCACTGCTATTAATTGATAGTAAGTGAATCACCACCGGAGTTGGAGCTTTTGTCAAAACTGATGTTTGAGGATTTTCAAGCTCGACCAATGCGCTGAAAATAGCTGGCGCAAACTTCGCGGCTTAGCTCACCTCTCCGACGTCACCGAGTGCGTCCACTTCGTCAACGGAATCAAGCCATCAAACCAGCAAAAGGCCGCTGCTTAATAATCTGTATTGACCCATTGAAACAGAGTTAATGGGATGAACTGCCTTTCCGCCAAATTCAAGCTATATTAGCTGAGATTGAGGGATAGGAGGATCATCATGATGAATATCGCGATCTTGGGCATAGATCTAGGCAAAACTGTATGCAGCCTCGCCGGTTTGGACAAGGATGGGGCCGTCATTTTCCGCAGACGCATTAAGCGTTTTAAATTGCTAGATTTTCTTGATGAGCTTTCCCCTTGTATTGTGGCTATGGAAGCATGCGGAGGAGCCCATCACATTGGCCGATTTTGCCTGACCAAAGGTCACGAACCTCGGCTAATGTCGCCGTTATATGTGCGTCCCTATGTGAAGGTACACAAGAATGACGACCGTGACGCAGAAGCGATCGCCGAAGCAGCAACACGCTCCACGATGACTTTCGTTGCAATCAAATCTGAAGAACAGTTGGATCTTCAGGCTATCCATCGTCATCGTGAAAGGTTGGTTCAAAGCCGAACGCGTCTCATCAATCAAGCTCGCGGCCTCCTTATGGAAAGAGGGATTAGCATCGGAACTGGACGGCATGTCTTCCAGAAGGCCCTGAAAATGCTGACTAGCAAGGCCGAATTAGATTTATCGCCTCGTATGATTGTCATGTTTGAGAGTATGGCTTCGGAGCTGGCCGCATTGAATAAACAGATTAGTGGTCTAGATCAAGAAATCCGATCAACAGCTCAGCATGACAATGATATGCGTCGCCTTATGGAAATACCTGGTGTTGGACCAGCAATAGCGAGTGCTCTAGTCGCAGCAGTGGGCGCAGCAGAGAATTTTGGCAAAGCCCGCGATATGGCCGCATGGCTTGGGCTGGTTCCTCGACAAGTATCAACAGGAGGAAAAGCCAAGCTGATAGGAATATCGAAGCATGGAAACAGCTACCTCCGAAAACTCTTCATTCATGGTGCACGCACAGTTCTTCACTTGGTGCAGGATCGGAACACCCCAATCACTCAGTGGGTTGATCGGTTAAAAGAGCGAGCTCATGTTAATGTTGTAGCCGTTGCCATGGCGAACAAGATGGCCCGAATTGCATGGGTTATCCTTACCAGGGGTGAAAGGTACAACGCCAGTAGATTGATCGAAGTATAGGCTAGAATAAACACTTCTGGCAAAGCCGAAATCTGCGAGCGAAATAGAGATGGACCAACGACCAATCGGCGTTTTTTAAGCCTGACCGGGACCATGGCCAAAAGGCCGAAGAGGTAATGAGGCAAAGAATGCGCGACTTCCCATCTTGGTTAGGAGCAAAAAAACGCTCCGTGGTAAGACCGAATACATAGAAGCAGGGTCAACGGAACATCAAAAAGGGCTTGCAGAGGAGAGGCAGTTCATACATGGTCCTGGATTTTGGACCATATGTTAAGGTGGATCGTCTGAAAAGAAAGACGATCCGAAATGACGAAGAGAAAACGCTATTCTGCGGATTTTAAAGCCAAGGTTGCGCTTGAAGCGATCCGGGAAGAATTGACGCTTTCCGAGCTGTCGAAGAAGTATGACGTGCACCCGAATATGATCAGCACCTGGAAGTGGGCCGCGATCGAGAATATGGCGACAGCTTTTTCGAAGGGCAAGGAAACAGAGAGCCAGGCCAGTGCCGAGGAAATCGTGAAGCTTCACGCCAAGATTGGCCAGTTGGTCGTGGAGCGGGATTTTTTATCACAAGCCTCTGTTCTACTGGGCGTGAATGGAGGCAAAAAGCGGTGATGCGGGATCATTCCAAGCTCAGTATCCGTCGCCAATGCAAGCTTTTGTCTCTGTCGCGCTCGGGTCTATATTATCAGCCGGTCGGCGAAAGTGCTGAGAATCTGCGGTTCATGGAAATCATTGATAAGCAGTTTCTGGAAACGCCTTGGTATGGTTCCCGGCAAATGGCCCGCTACATGAAACGACAGGGCTATAAATGCGGGCGTCATCGTGTTCGCCGTCTGATGCGATTGATGCGGCTGGTTCCAATCTACCGGGAACCCAATACCAGCAAGAAGCATCCGGCGCACAAGATCTGGCCATATCTGCTGAAGGATGTGTCGATTGATCGGCCCAACCAAGTCTGGTGTGTCGACATCACCTATATCCCGATGCGTCGCGGCTTTCTATATCTGGTGGCAATCATGGACTGGTATAGCCGGAAGGTCTTGTCCTGGCGGCTTTCCAACAGCATGGAAGCCAGTTTCTGTGTCGATGCTTTGAAAGAGGCCTTGGTCAAATACGGACCGCCGGAAATCATGAATAGCGATCAGGGATCCCAACTTACCAGTTCCGACTGGATCCAGACCCTGACCGATGCTGAGGTGAAAATCTCCATGCCTCTCGGTGATGCTTCGCATCAACTGCCGGTAATAGACGGTCGAGGGCGCTGGGTTGATAACCGTATGATTGAACGGCTCTGGCGATCCATCAAATACGAATGCATTTATCTCAATGCTTTCGAGACAGGATCAGAGGCGAGGATTGGTATCGCGAAATGGATTACCTATTACAATGTCGAGCGACCTCATTCCAGCCATGGCATCTTGACCCCGAACGAGGCATATGACACCACACCAACCATCGAGAAAATCGCAGCCTGATGTGAAAACTGATCCACCTTATTGGGGCTGCAGAATGGTCCAAAATCCAGGACCACCTCTACGCACAGGAAAAGCGACGACTGCGACAGCCGCTCTGGAACATGCTCTGATCAGTCGATTTGGAACACTTGGTCGTGTCGATCGGGAATTCCAGCTCCGCTCTGACAATGGATTGGTTTTTACCAGCAGGCACTTCACAGCCATGGTTCGAAGTTATGGTCTCAAACAGGAGTTCATAACTCCGCATTACCCGCAACAGAATGGAATGGTCGAACGTGTTATCAGAACAATGAAAGAACAATGCATTCACAGACACCGCTTCGAAACCATTAAACATGCAAATCGGGTTATAAGCGATTGGATTGCCTTTTACAATAATTACCGCCCGCACCAAGCACTCGCCATGCGGACACCCGCTGAGGCATTCAAATTAGCAGCATAAACTGTGCAGATTCCGATGGGTCAATACAGCCGTCCCTTGTGGTCGACAACCGCTTGAACAGGCAGTTCGAAGTCGAGGCGGTGGAGCTTATGTCGAGTCTGGTGTTTGAAGATTTTTCAAGCAGCGGCTTTTTGTTGGGGTGATGCCATTGACGCCCTCAGTGGCGTCGGCGAGGTGAGCGAAGCTGCGAAGCTGCGAAGCTTGTGAGGTGGTCTTAGGCTGTAAATGCATAAAAGTTGTTTGTTTTTTTGTTTTGTTTGTGATTTAAGGACTTTAGGTGGTTGATCCCATACGAATTTATCTGGGACTATGGAGAATTTTGTGCCCTGGCGTGGTAACTCTAATATGAGGAGACCCACGTATGAGCATCGACAAAGCCCTTTTGGATCATCTGATGGAAGGCCGCAAAGCGGGCGATCTGTTCGGAGAGGACGGGATTCTGCAAGAACTGACCAAGGCGCTGGCCGAACGAGCCCTGAGCGCCGAACTGGACGAGCATCTGACCGAAGAACGCGCCGATGCGCCGCCTGAAGGCGCGAACCAGGCGCCAAATCGTCGCAATGGCCGCAGCCAGAAGACGGTGACCACCGACAGCGGGAAGGTCATTCTCGACATTCCCCGTGACCGCAACGGCAGCTTTGATCCTCTGCTGATCGCCAAGTATCAGCGCCGCTTTCCCGAGTTCGACACCAAGATCATCAGCATGTACGCGCGCGGGATGACGACCCGCGAGATCCAGGGGCATATCGAGGATATCTATGGTATAGAGGCGTCCCCGAGCCTGATTTCGGCGATCACCGATGCCGTGATGGAGGAAGTGACCGCCTGGCAGAACCGCCCGCTGGAACCGTGTTATCCGATTGTGTTCATGGACGCGATCCGGGTCAAGATCCGCACCGACGGCGTGGTTCTGAACAAGGCGGTTTTTGTGGCCCTGGCTGTTCTCCCGGACGGCACCCGCGACGTTCTGGGGCTTTGGTTCCAGGCCAATGAGGGTGCCAAGTTCTGGGCTAAAGTTCTCAGCGATCTGCGCAACCGTGGCGTTCAGGACATTCTCATCGCCGTCGTGGACGGTCTGAAGGGCTTCCCCCAGGCCATCGAGGCAGCCTTTCCTCAGACCCAGGTCCAGACCTGTATCGTGCATCTGCTGCGCCATTCCATGAGCTTTGCCAGCTACAAGGATCGCAAGGCCGTCGCAGCGGCTCTTAAGGCTGTCTACACCGCTGTGGACGCAGCAGCCGCGGAGACTGCGCTGGCGGAGTTCGAAAACAGCGACCTTGCCGCCAAATACCCGGCAATCGCGCCGAGTTGGCGCCGGACTTGGAACGAGGTGATCCCGTTCCTTGACTATCCGCCCCAAGTGCGCAGGCTGATCTACACCACGAACGCCATTGAAGCACTGAACTCGAAAATCCGCCGGGCCGTTCGCTCCCGCGGGCATTTCCCCAGTGACGAGGCAGCTGCGAAATTGATTTATCTCGCCCTGAATGCTACTTCTGTGGAATGGAAACGCTCCGTGCGCGAATGGCACTCAGTGAAAAGCCAGTTCGCAATAATGTTCGAAGATCGTTTCCAAATGGCGTAATCAAAGCGCCAGGGCACAAAATTCTGCATAGTCCCATTTATCTTCAAAAAGTGGACAGAGGATCCGGAAAGATTCAAAATGAATCCGATCCATCAAATCCCGGGACCGAACACCTAAATTAAACAGCCTCAGGTAAACCCAGCGCAGTTCAACCTAAAGAATTATATTCTCCTAAAAAGGGCTGCAGCATATAGCGCAATAGAGGAAATCAGTGTCTGGCGCCTAAATCCTCTACGCATCAATTCTAATGCGAACCCGACACTTCCCCCTTCGCGAGCACGAACAAAGCGATCAAGTTTGGCGGCATTTTCAACTGTAAGGTAACAAGAATTCTTCTGAAGTGCGCTCAGGTGAAGATCGGTCCAAGTTTTGAAGCGACCATTAAGTAGCATCTTAAAACGTATTATATTTTCACTCAATCCGGAGTTGTTACCAACCAAATTTGCTTCATGTTGGCGATATTCCACAAAAACTTCTTTATCGTAAAATACGTTGCCACCTGCTCCAGAAACCCAGATATATGCCCACCAATCATGAGATACAATTCTTGAGTCGGCACTAACTTTTTGCAAGAGAGCTAATGTCGGAAAATTGAACACCATGGTGTTCCCACCCACGATAGATTGAACTAAAGCATTGCCAAAACACGGCTTATTGCTCATCAAAGGCGACTGACCATACGGTATTCCCTTTGAATCAACTATTCTAGTACGTCCTCCATAAAGGCAAATCTTTCCAGACCCCATCAAAGCAATTTTCTCTTGAGCTTGCAACAGCTTGTTAGGTAACCAGACATCATCTTGATCAGAGAAGGCATAATAATCGTAACCATCAGGAGCACAAAGCAGCAAACGCCTAAAATTTTCCGCAAATCCTAGCTTTGGACCTTCAATGATTTTTACGTGTCCCTTGCTCCACCTCGAAGCCCATTTTTCTAGGTGTACCCACGTCCCATCTGTGGAGCCATCATCCGAAATCAGAAGGTCAATATTATCCACATTTTGATCAAGAATGCTTTCGAGTTGTTCATCTAAAAACTCGAGCCCATTGTAGGTGGCTAAAAGGATCAAAAAACGCATATTTTTACGATATCAGATGAAACAATATTTTCGAGTTGTTATCCAGAATTCGAACCAACATTAAAATTCTACTGAGTGATTAGCATCCGCAAATAAGTACCATAATCGCCCCTGCCTGCATTTTCGGCGAGTTTGGCTAGATCGTCAGCGTTAATAAAGCCCTTGGTGAAGGCGATTTCTTCCGGGCAGGCGATCTTGAAACCCTGTCGTTTTTCAAGCGTGCGGACGAACAGGCCGGCTTCGAGAAGGCTTTCCGGCGTGCCCGTATCCAGCCATGCATAGCCGCGCCCCATGATGGAGACGTTCAGCTTGCCGCGGTCGAGATAGATCTGGTTGACGTCGGTGATTTCATATTCGCCGCGCTTCGATGGCTTCAGGTCGGCGACGATATCGACGACCGCGCTGTCGTAGAAATAAAGTCCGGTAACGGCCCAGTTGGATTTCGGCCTAGCGGGTTTTTCCTCAATCGAAATCGCCTTCATACTGGTATCGAAATCGACGACGCCGTAACGCTCTGGATCGTGGACGCGATAAGCAAAGACGGTCGCGCCATCGGTGATTGCCTTTGCGTCATCGAGAAGCTCGGGCAGGCCGTGGCCGTAATAAATGTTGTCACCAAGGATCAGGCAGGAGGGCGAGCCCCCCACGAAATCCGCCCCGATCATATAGGCTTGCGCTAGACCGTCCGGGCTTGGCTGTTCGGCATAGGTGAGCGAAAGCCCCCATTGCGCGCCGTCTCCCAGAAGCTTCTGGAAGAGCGGCATATCATGCGGCGTGGAAATGATCAGGATTTCGCGGATATCCGCCAGCATCAAAACGCTAAGCGGGTAATAGATCATCGGCTTGTCATAAATCGGGATGATCTGCTTGCTGATCACAAGCGTCATCGGGTGGAGGCGCGTGCCACTACCGCCTGCGAGAATGATGCCCTTCATGATGCTCCTCCAGTGTCGCTGATCAGCGCGCGAACAACCTCGCGCGTCGATGCCTGCCAGTTTGGCATGCGGATACCGAATTCCGCCTCAAGCTTTCCGCAATCAAGCCGCGAATTGGCAGGCCGCTTGGCAGGGGTCGGATAATCCGCGGTGGTGATCGCCGTCACCATCACGCGCTTGCCCGTCTCATCGTAAAGCGCGTCGAAGATTTCCGCTGCAAAGTCGGCCCAGCTCGTCTCACCATGGCCGCTCATATGGAATATGCCGCGCAATCCTTGCGATGAATTGGCAAGCATCTGCCGCGCGGCGGAAACCAGCGCTTCTGCAATATCCCGCGCGGAGGTGGGGCAGCCGAACTGATCGCCAACCACGCCCACGCTGTCGCGCGTTTCTGCAAGCCGTAGCATGGTCTTCACGAAATTCTTGCCATAGGGCGAATAGACCCAGGCGGTTCGAAAGATTGCATGATTGTCCGTTGCCCGCGCCACGGCCTCTTCGCCGTCCAGTTTCGAGCGGCCGTAAATGGTGGCAGGCCCGGTTGGATCGCTTTCGATATAGGCGCGGTTAAGCGTGCCATCGAAGACATAATCGGTCGAAAGGTGAAGCACCGGGATATTCAGGCTTGCTGCGGCCGCAGCCACAGCACCAGCCCCATCGCGGTTGTTGGCAAAGGCCAGATCGGGCTCGCTTTCCGCCGCATCCACCGCAGTATAGGCTGCCGCCGAAACCACCGTATCGGCCTTTGCCGCATCAATAGCTGCCCGCACGCTTTCTGCATCCGTCAGATCCATCTCGGGCCGCCCGATGGCAACCACTTCGAGATCGTCAAGGTTCAGCCCCTGCAAAGCCTGGCTCACCTGTCCATTTTTGCCCGTCACCGCAAGTCGCATGGTCATGCCTTCTTCAACATGCCAAGCCGCTTGCCGGAATAAACACCCTTGCGCAGCGGCTCCACCACCAGTCATTGTCGAGATACCACTCGACCGTCTTGGCAATGCCGGTGTCGAAGGTCTCTTCGGCATTCCAGCCAAGCTCGGTTTCGAGTTTGGTGGCGTCGATGGCATAGCGCGCATCGTGGCCGGGCCGGTCGATGACGTAAGTTATAAGCTGGCTATGTGGTTTGCTGGAGGGGCGCAGTTGATCCATGATCTCGCAAACGCGGGTGACGACATCGATATTGCGCCGCTCATTGCGCCCGCCGACATTGTATTTCTCGCCGGGACGCCCTTTTCTCGTAACAAGCCAAAGGGCGCGCGCATGATCCTCCACGTAAAGCCAGTCGCGAATATTCGCGCCATTGCCATAAACGGGCAGCGGTTTGCCTTCCAGTGCATTCAGAATGATGAGCGGGATGAGCTTTTCGGGGAAATGGAAGGGCCCGTAATTGTTCGAGCAATTGGAGATTACCGCCGGGAAACCGTAAGTTCGCTGCCATGCAGAGACCAGATGGTCGCTTGCCGCCTTGGATGCCGAATAAGGCGATGAGGGATCGTAAGGCGTTGTTTCTTCAAATAGCCCCTCTTCGCCAAGCGAGCCGTAAACCTCGTCGGTCGACACATGTAGCATGCGGAAGGCCGCCTTCTTGTCATCCTTAAGGCTGTTCCAGTATTTGCGGCCTGCCTCCAGCATGTTGAACGTGCCGTTCACATTGGTTTGCACGAAATCGGCAGCCCCGGTGATTGAGCGGTCGACATGGCTTTCCGCTGCCAGATGCATGACATAATCCGGCTGGAAGCTTTCAAAAGCTTCGGCAATCGCTGATTCGTCGCAAATATCTGCCTGTAGAAAGCGATAGTTTGGACGCTCCGCGATCGGCTTCAGCGAGGCGAGATTGCCCGCATAGGTGAGCTTGTCGACATTGAGAACCTCAGCTCCGATATCGCTGACGAGGTAACGCACGAGTGCCGAGCCGATAAATCCCGCCCCGCCAGTGATGAGAACCCGCATTAATTCGCCTCCCGCGCGTGACAGTGGAAATAGGCTGGCATATCGGCGAGCATCGGCTGCTTTTTGTCCTTGTCAGAAAGAATGCAATCAACGCTTTGCGGCCAGGATATGCCGATCGCCGGATCGTTCCAGCGCAGTCCGCGATCGTTTTCCGCGCTATATGGTGCCGTGACCTTATAAGCGATCATCGTGTCGGGTTTAAGCGTCATGAAACCGTGCGCCATGCCGGGCGGGACCCATAATTGCTGGCCGTTTTCCGCCGAAAGCTCAACGCCAACCCACTGACCAAACGTTGGCGAGCCATGCCGGATATCAACCGCGACATCGAAAAGCGCGCCCTTGATGCAGCGCACCAGCTTGCCTTGCGCAAACGGATCAAGCTGAAAATGCAGCCCCCGCATCGTGCCGACATCGGCGGACAGCGATTCATTGTCCTGCACGAAAGTTACATCGGCAACATTCTCCCGAAAACCAGCCATCCTTGAAGACCTCGCAGAAATACCCTCGGTGATCGCCATGGTGCACCGGCGAAATAGAAACGAGGCCCGGAATTTTGGTAGGCGTGACGTGCAAAGAGTGACCTCTCATCGCTTAACAATTGGAACATGTAAATTTTGCATATTGTGTCTTTGTGATAACCGAAAATTCCGGTGTGACAAATAGATTAATTATATTGCTTCATTTTACTCGCCACTATCATCAGGCAATCCGACCTGAAACGCGCAAAATCGGAAGGCAAAACCCTCGGTGTCCCCGCAACGCTCAGCAAAAAATAGAAGCAGGATGTGCGAGACGAGCTCGCAAAAGGGCATGAGTGCTTCGGCAATCGCCAGGAAATTTGTCACTATTTGCCACTAGTAGGCAGACCATCATGCGGGTTCGCGGAAATAAATCTTGTTCTGACCCCTTATAAGGTACTATCCAACTCTATCGCTTCAAAACATCTTTTCACATTTTGAAATTTCTTCAGCGCGTGCAGACCTTCCAAAATGCCGATGTAAGCACTGAGATTGTCCGGATCGACAGAAATGCACCGATTAAATTTATCAAGTGCCTCTTCTTGGTGGTTCTGCCCCAGAGCCTCCCACCCTAAAAACAAGAGCTCAGTTTGACCGTCCGCCAGACCAGTCGAGTCGTGCCTTGAAGTCAATTTTCTAAATGCCACTTCAGCCCTTCCGGCAAACATTCTAACCTTCTTAGCATTGGCAATCCTACTCCCTTACTTTCGAACAAAGCGAAAATCGACCGACCCAAACCCCATCTAAATATTGTATTGTCTTTGAAAGATGCTAGTAGTACGTCCGGCATTTGGCTGTCAAATAAATAGGGGGATAAGATGCTCAATATTGTTATACCAATGGCTGGCGCGGGAAGCCGGTTCGCGGCAGCCGGGTACAAACTGCCCAAACCACTTATCGAAGTGCAAGGCGTCCCAATGATCAAGCTGGTCATCAAAAACCTGCGCACGACCACGCCACATCGCTTTGTGTTCATCTGTCAGCAGGGAGCACCTGGAAAAGTTTGACTTGGCTGCCAAAACTTGAAAAATGGGCACCAGGCTGCGAGATTGTTGCGGTCAAGGGCTTAACTGAAGGCGCGGCCTGTACGGTCTTGGCGGCGAAAAGCTTCATCAATAACGCCGATCCGTTGATGATCGCCAATTCGGACCAATATGTCGATGTCAAGATCGACGATTACGTCGGCGCTATGGGCGGAAGGGAATTTGGACGGCTTGATAATGACAATGAAGGCCGACGATCCAAAGTGGTCTTTTGTTGGTTTCGATGCGGCAGGGAATGTCAACTGTGTCGTCGAGAAACAGGTCATTTCCGACGAAGCGACCGTTGGGATTTACAACTTCAAGCATGGCTGCGGACTTCGTGTCGGCCGCTGAGGAAATGATTGAAGCAGATCTGCGCGTAAACGGCGAATTTTATGTCGCGCCTGCGTATAATTTGCTGATCGCAAAGTCGGAAAAAATCGGCGTCTATAATATCGGGTCTGAGGCCGATGGGATGTATGGGCTTGGCATTCCGGCTGATTTGAACTTGTTTTTGGAACTTCTCTTTCAAAGAAAATTGCAGTACAAGAATGAAGATTATTTCCCACCGCGGTTATTGGAAAGAGCCTCTGGAAAAGAACAGGGATGTGGCCTTTAACCGTTCTTTCTCTCTGGAGTTCGGCACCGAAACAGACGTTCGTGACCGCAAAGGCCAATTAGCGGTCGCGCATGATCCAGCAACTGCGTATGACATGAGCTTGCCCTCACTTTTGGCGATGGCTCCCAAACACTTGCTCTTGGCTTTGAACATCAAAGCCGACGGATTGGCGGGGCTCCTGAAGGAACAACTGGAGGCAGCAAATATTACGGAGTATTTCGTCTTCGACATGGCCGTCCCTGATATGCGGGATTACTTTCGTCTCGAAATGCCAGTATATACGCGCCTCAGTGAGGTCGAAAAAGTACCCGCTTATCTCGACCAAGCAACCGGCATTTGGCTAGATAGTTTTGGAGCGGAATGGTACGGCGAAGCCGAGCTTGAGGAATTGTTGAAGCTTGGCAAACCAATTTGTGTAGTTTCCGCAGATCTGCACAGGCGTTCAAACCACGCTCAATGGCGCCTACTTGCCAAATTCAACCATTGGAAAAACATCACCCTTTGCACCGATTTTCCGGAACAAGCGCGCGAGTATTTCACATGAGAATCAAAGCCATAATTTTCGATATGGATGGCGTTCTAATCGAGGCCAAGGATTGGCACTATGAAGCACTTAACCGAGCGCTTCTGTTGTTTGGATATGAAATAAGCCGTTTTGATCATCTGACAACATATGACGGATTGCCGACGCGCAAGAAATTGGAGATGCTCAGCGCTGAACGCAACCTGCCGCGGTCTTTGCACAGCTTCATCAATGAAATGAAGCAGATTACACAACGGAGATCATTCACCAACGCTGTCGCCCTCTCTTTGTTCATGAATACGCGTTGTCCACACTCAAGGCGAAAGGCTACAAGCTTGGTCTTGCCAGTAATTCAATTCGAAGCACAATTGAGTTGATGATGGAAAAGGCTAGCCTGAAACAATATCTTGACGTGATCCGCTCCAATGAGGATGTCACGGAAGGCAAACCCAATCCGCAATTTACACCAGTGCTATCGAGGCGTTGAACCTCATGCCGGAAGAGTGCTTGGTCGTCGAAGACAACGAGAATGGAATACGTGCTGCGCGTGCGGCGGTGCGCATGTCCTTGTTGTTCATGAAGTCACTGACGTTACATTGGACAGGATCACCAACTTTATAGAACATGCTGAAGGGAAGGCTGTATCCTTATGAACGTATTGCTTTTAGCGGCTGGAGAAGCCGCCGACCACGATTCATATCCCCTCTGCCTAAGTGAGTTTGATGGCGAGCCCCTAATCGCGAAACAACTTAGTGCTTGCGCCGGTCTGGAAGCTGAAAAAAATAATTGTGGCGATGCCCAAAACGGACGTCGAAAAATTTCACCTTGATAATGTTGTTTAGATTGCTGGAACCGAAAAGCGTAGTTGTCAAAATTGAAAATCCGACCAGCGGTGCAGCTTGCACTGCTTTACTTGCCGCTGGCTTCATCGACAACGATAAGGAATTGCTGATCATAAACGCAAATGAGTTGATTGATGTCAATTTCGCGGACATTGTTGGTGGGTTTCGAGAACGCTCCCTTGCTGCAGGCGTTCTGACCTTCAAATCTGTCCACCCGCGATATTCCTATGTGAAGCTGGACGATAGCGGCTTTTGTCATGGAAGCTGCTGAAAAGCGCCCCATCAGCCAAAACGCCACCGTTGGCTTTTACTGGTATCGACACGGGCATGACTTCGTAAACGCCGCAAAAAATATGATTCGTAAAGGGGCAAGCGTTCAGGGTGGATTCTATATTTGCCCCGTGTTCAACGAATTCATACTAGAGCAAAAAGCAGGTAGGCTCATCCGTTTTGGATATTAAAAAATATCATCCCCTCAAATCCGAACGGGAAATCGATCGCTACGAAGCTGTATCTCAGAGGAGCAATACCTAGTGAAAACAATGCGTTTGGAAGATATGGTAAAAGGCTGGTTTGTTGGTAATTTTAAACCAGCCGCCTATCAAACCACTGACTGCGAAGTTGCAGTCAAGACTTATCGCAAAGGCGATAAGGAGAAAGAACACTATCATAAAATGCTACGGAAATCACATTGATTTTAAATGGCCGGGTGCGTATGGTGTGATGCCGAATGGGGCGATGGAGACATATTAGTCCTCGAGCCAAGGGACGCAACCTCATTTGAGGCGCTGACAGACGTAACTACTGTGGTTGTGAAACACCCCGGTGCCAACGACGACAAGTATTTGGGAAGGCCTGAAGGTTGAAGAACATTATCAAAACACCCTACAGTTTGCGGTTTGATCCAGCAAGGCTTACTCAAGCGATAGATTGGCATGGGCACTTGGCATTTGCTGCTTGGTTAATTGAAACGTTACGCCCCCACATACTTGTAGAACTTGGTGTTTTTCGCGGAGACAGCTTCGCG